>JAXGOK010000042.1:0-31283 GCA_040767545.1 Aggregatilineaceae bacterium
TCTCACCCACCATCGGCGTCGCCAGGACAGCCTGGCCACGGGCCGCCGCGCGCCGCGCCGCCGCCAAGTCATCGCCGCCGACGCCGATCAGCGCGCCCAGCGGCGGGACGAGCGCGATCAGGCGCTCGCTCTTGTCGAGCATAGACCCCAGCCGCTCCTGGAAGGTCAGCGTGCCCAGCCGGGGCAGGTAGTCGTCCAGCGGCTTCTGGATGTCGGCGCTGTAGAAGTAGTCGGCGTCGGCGAAGCGGGCGCGCAGCACGTGCTCATTGCCGTCAACCACCATGTCCAGGTGCGCGCTGTCGCCGTTGCGCACGGCGATGAAGTAGGGCAGCAGGCGGCCCTGCGCATCTTCGACCGGGAAGTAGCGCTGGTGCTTGCGCATGACGCCAACCAGCACCTCGCGCGGCAGCGCCAGATATTTGGCGTCGAATGCACCGCGCAGCGCCGTCGGGCGCTCAACCAGGTTGGTCACCTCGTCGAGCAGTGCCGGATCGTCGGGGATCGTCCCGCCGACCTGCGCCGCCAGCGCCGCCACTGCCGCCTGGATCGCCTCACGCCGCGCGGACACGTCGAGGATCACGCCCTGCGCGTCCAATGCCGCGAAGTACGACGCCGCATCGCTCAGCGCGATCTCCGGCGAGCGCAGCGGGCGAATGCCGCGCGTAATGTTGCCGCTGGCTACTCCGGCGTAGGCGAAGGGGATGACCCGCCCGCCGAACAGGGCCACGATCCAGCGCAGCGGGCGCGAGAAGGCGATGCCGCTCTCGTTCCAGCGCATCGCCTTGCCGAACTTGAGCGCCGCGATCAGTCCCGGCAGCGCCTCGGCCAGCACGTCAATCGCCGGGCGGCCCGCCTCGCGCACCAGGGCGACGACGTACTGCCCGCCGTCCATCTCGCGCACTTCCAGGGCTTCGACGGGCACACCCTTGCCGCGCGCGAAGCCTGCCGCCGCCTGGGTCGGCTGGCCGTTCGCGTCGAAGGCGCGGGCAGCGGGCGGCCCCTTGACCCACGCTTCAGCGTCGCGCTGGCGCGGGGCCACGTTCCGCGCGTGGATCACCAGGCGGCGTGGCGTGCCCAGCACAGTGATTCCGCCATGATCCAGACGTAGCGACTCGAACAGCGCCGGAGCGCGCGCCCCAAGCTGATCCAGGGCCTCGCTCAGGTCGCTGGCGGGCAATTCCTCGGTGCCGATCTCCAGCAGCACGTCGGCGGGGGCGCTTGGTGCGGGGCCGGTCGCTGGCTGGGCGACGGCAAGCGCGGGCGCGGCCCAGACGCGCGCCTTGTCCAGCAGGGGGTACTCAAGCGATTGGCGCTGCTCGCTGTAGGCGCGGGCGATGCTGCGCGTCATGTCGCGCATACGGCGGAAGTAGGCGGCGCGCTCGGTGACGCCGATGGCTCCGCGCGTGTCGAGCACGTTGAACAGATGGCTGCACTTGAGCACGTAATCGTAGGCGGGCGTCACCGCGCCAGCGGCCAGCGCGCGCTGGTACTCGCGCTCGTAGATGTCATAGACCTGCTTCAGCCCGTCCACGTCGGCGATCTCGAAGTAGTAGCGGCAGTGCTCGATCTCCGGCTGGAGGCGCACATTGCCGTAGGTGATCGCCTCGTTCCAGTCAATGTCCCACACGGCGTTCTTGCCCTGCAGGGCCAGCACAATGCGCTCTAGCCCGTAGGTGATCTCGACGCTGACCGGCTCCAGGTTGATCCCGCCCGCCTGCTGGAAGTAGGTGAACTGGGTGATCTCCTGGCCGTCGAGCCACACTTCCCAGCCCAGGCCCCACGCGCCCAGCGCCGGGGACTCCCAGTTGTCCTCGACGAAGCGGATGTCGTGCTGGCGCGGGTCAATGCCCAGCGCCTCCAGGCTGGCCAGGAATAGCTCCTGCGGGTTGCCGGGGTCCGGCTTGAGGATGACCTGGTACTGGTAGTAGTACTGCATCCGGTTGGGGTTCTCGCCGTAACGCCCGTCGTCGGGGCGGACGCTCGGCTCGACATAGCCGACGCGCCAGGGTTCCGGCCCCAGCACGGCCAGCAGCGTGGCCGGGTTGCCGGTGCCCGCGCCGACCTGGACGTTGTGCGGCTGCCACAGCACACAGCCCTGATCCATCCAGAACTGGTGCAGCTTCATGATCACGTCTTGGAACGACAGCGGCTTGGTGGACATACCTCGACCTCAGTGGTGGGACGGCTCAGCGGGCGCATTATAACACAGGCGACGCGCGGTGGGAGCCTGGAATCTGGCGGCGCTGCCGGGCCTGAGTCCGACTTTGTACAATCTGATTCTTGCGCCATGTTGTGTTTGCGGAAGGGACTTTTCGGCTGCTAGGACTTTTCGCACGTCATTCTTTTTCGCCCTGATGTTTGAGAGCGTGTTTGTAAAAGCCCCCATCCCCCGGCCCCTTCCCCCAAAATGAGGGAAGGGGAGCAGAGCTGCCGGAATGTTCCCCTCCCTCCGCGTAGCGTGGGGGAGGGGTTAGGGGTGGGGGGAACGACTTAACAAACACGCTCTGAAAAGTCTGGGCCGATTCTGGAAGCTTCCGCAACTCACAATGCGTCCATTGCCTTGTACGAAGTTGAGCTTATAATCTTGTTAGGTTGATGCCCCTCGGAGGGTCAAACCATGCATAGAAAACGAGCGCTTCTCCCTGTAGTATGTCTGGCATTCCTGGCAGCAGGTCTTTTCGGGATAGGCCCTATCGCAGCGGCTCAAGAGCAGACCAGTGATGTGTCATTCAAAACCCCGGAAGAAGCCATTGCCTTCTTCATGCAAGCGGTGGCTCAAGGTGACGTTCCCAAGATCATGCAGGCCTCCGCAATCAATGAGATGAGCGAGAAATTCAGTTTCGATCTTTATACTGACCGGGTACGGATCCTGATGATTCAATCCCCGGCACCGTCCGACTATCCGTTCTACGCGGAGATAAACAGAGCGCAGTTTTCATGGAAAATTCTCAGTCAAGTGAAAAATCTGGTTTACGGTTTGCTGTCCACCGAAAAAGGAATGCTTGACGGTCAGCCTGTTCCCATTGACACAGAAGGAACTGACAGGTTCATGAAAGAGGTGAATCCTGAAAGGCTCGCCCAGTTACAGGTCATGAAGACCGGTGTTCCTGATCCTGAGATCGCGTACACTGAACGCAATCTGGATAATTGGAGCAAGCAAGCCCAAATCTACGGGGCCGACGAACTCACCGAACGGGTAGTCCTGTTTCTGTTCGAAGGGGATTATTATTACGTGGGCTTCACACTGCTTCGCTATGGAGACAACTGGAAAATCAGCAGTGCAACCTCTGCGCTGGGCGGCACCAGCACATTGGGAACGCCCCAGAAAACAACTGAGGAAGAATTCCAGGAATTGATCAGCGGCAATTGAACTCATCTGGAATGCGGTCTGGAGGCAACTAGTTTCTCTAGTTCAACAAGGCGTAACGACGAAAGCCAGGTGCTTCGGGTAACCGAGGCATCTGGCTGTTTTTGAGGGTGCATCCACTCTGCTCGACTTTGCTGAATCTGTAGCCAGTTCTGCGTTTGCTGATGGATGCTTCTGGCCGTTCAGACTTTTCTGATGCCGTGTTTGCCCCAGATGGTTGAAAAGACTTGGCCGTCTCTTATAAGCCTCCGTGAATATTCAATCGAGCCTACCTCTTTTGTACAAAGTCGAGCCAAGACTTTATTTTCGATCCTGGCTTCGCTATACTACCTGCACACTGTACACTCTCTTTGGCTCTAGCCACACCCAGGGCCTTCTGGCCTCTTGCGCGTTTTCCCCAGGCATCGCGCAACCATCACGAGCACCCAGGCCGCCCATTCTATTCCAATCGCGGCGACTACGTGATGGGCGTGCCCGCCCCAGAAGATCAGAGAGGAGAACCCCATGCTTGACTACGAGCTTCAGATCGCGGTAATTGGGGCAGGACATGGCGGCAAAGCAATGGCCGCCGAGCTGGCCGTGCGCGGCTACACCGTGCGGCTGTACAACCGCAGCTACGAGCATGTCGCGGACATCGCCGCGCGCGGCGGCATTGAGGTGACGCTGGAAGACGGGGAGCAGGAATTTGGCCCAGTTGCCTACGTGACCAGCGACATGGCCTTCGCCCTGACTGGTGCCAGGTTGGTTATGGTCGTTGTTCCCGCTTCGGCTCACCGCGACATTGCCATCGCCTGCGCGCCGCATTTGCGCGACGGGCAGATTGTTGTCCTCAACCCTGGTCGCACCGGCGGGGCGCTGGAGTTTCGCAATGTGCTGCGCGAGAATAACTGCACCGCCGATGTGATCATTGCCGAGGCGGAGACGTTCCTGTTCGCCAGCCGCAGCAACGGCCCGGCCCAGGCGCAAATCTTCCGCCGCAAGAACACCGTCCCTCTGGCGGCGCTGCCCTCCACGCGCACAGGCGAAGTGCTCGACGTGTTGCAGGAGGTCTACCCCCAGTTCATCGCCGCGCCGAATGTGCTCTACACCAGCCTGAACAACATGGGCGCTGTGTTTCACCCGGCCCTCACCCTGCTCAACGCCGGGTGGATCGAGTCAACGGGCGGGCAGTTCGAGTTCTACATTGACGGCGTCACGCCTTCCACCTCCCAGTTTCTAGAACGGCTGGACCGCGAGCGGGTGACGGTGGCCACTGCCCTGGGCATCCGCGCCCAGTCTGCACATGAATGGTTGGCGCGCGCTTACTCGGCCTACGGTGATAACCTGCACCAGGCCATCCACGCCAACCCCGGCTACCGGGGCATTACCGCGCCGCGCACGCTGCGCCACCGCTACATCTTCGAGGATGTGCCCTACAGCCTGGTGCCGATCTCCGAGCTGGGCAAGCGCTTCGGCGTGGACGTGTGGGGCATGGAGTCCATGATCCAGATCGCCTGCGTCATTGACGGCGTGGATTACCGCCATCGCGGGCGCACGCTGGAGCGCATGGGGCTGGTCGGGTTGTCGCTGCAGGAAATCACGCGGCTGGTGGAGACGGGCAGCCCCGACCCGGAGCCACTCCCTCCCAGCGATCCATACGGGCAGCCCTGAGAGTGTGTTTGGCAGGCCGTTCTTGCCCCCTCATCCCCCAACCCCTTCTCCCTCCAGGGGGAGAAGGGGCGCAAGGCACAGGGTTTCCCCTCGCCCCGTTGAGGGAGAGGGGTGCAGGGGTGAGGGGGCTTCCATGCACGCTCTGAGCAGGCCCCCTCAGGAGTGTTCACTCCCCACACCGTTCGATTGCCGTAGCACATCATCGCAGAACAGGAGGGACGTATGCACAGCAAAATGGGCAAAGTGCTGGCGGGCAGTCTGGGTGACTGCGTGCACGTGGCCGGAGTCACGCGCTTCCTGGCCGCCGCCGAAGAAGCGGGCTACGAGACGACCTTCACCGGCCCGGCGACGGGGCTGGAAGCGTTCATGGACGCCATCGTCGCCTTCGACCCGGACGTGATCGGCGTCAGCTACCGGCTGACGCCCGACAACGCGCGGACGCTGCTGGCCGACCTGCGCGGGATGCTGGAAGCGGCGGGCGTGCTGGGCCGCAAGCGCATCTTTTTCGGCGGGACGCCACCGGTTGCCGCTATCGCCCGTGAGATGGGCTACTTCGACGCTGTGTTCTCCGGCGAGGAGCCGCCGCACCACGTCTGGCGGGCGCTGGAAGGGCAGCCCGTTGAGGAGCACGGCCCGGACGCTTTCCCTCAGCGGGCCATTGAGCGTATCCGCTGGAAAGCGCCGTACCCGATCCTGCGCCACCATTTCGGCATTCCCGCGCCCACCATCGAGCCGACTGTGGAGGGCATCGCCCAGATCGCCGAAGCGGGCGCGCTGGACGTGATCTCGCTGGGCGCCGACCAGGACGCGCAGGAGCATTTCTTCCACCCCAATCGCCAGGACTTGCGCAGCAAGGGCGCGGGCGGTGTGCCCTTCCGCACGGAAGACGATCTGCGCCGCCTCTACGCAGCCAGCCGGCGGGGCAACTACCCGCTGCTGCGCTCGTATTCCGGCACCGCCGATCACCTGCGCTACGCCGATCTGCTGGTGCGCACAATTGACAACGCCTGGTGCGCCACGTCGCTGTTCTGGTTCAACGCGATGGATGGGCGCGGGCCGTCGCCGCTGGCCCAGTCCATCGCCGAGCACCAGGCGTTGATGGCCTGGCACGGCGCGCGCGACGTCCCGGTGGAGGGCAACGAGTCCTATCACTGGGGGATGCGCGACGCGCCGGACGCGGTGGTGTGCGCCTCGGCGTACCTCTACGCCTACAACGCCCGGCACTGCGGCGTGCGCGACTACATTCTCACCTACATGTTCCAAAGCCCGCCGCAGCTTTCCAATGCGATGGACTTGGCCCGCGCCCTGGCGATTGTCGCGCTCAGCGAGCGTTTCGCGGCGGATGACTTCCGCATCTGGCGGCAGACGCGCACCGGCCTGCTCAGCTATCCGGTGGACTTGCGCCGGGCGCGCGCACACCTGGCGCAGAGCATCATGCTGCAGATGGCGCTGCGCCCGCACATCGTCCACGTGGTGGGCTACAGCGAGGCCAATCACGCGGCCAGCGCCGGTGAAGTGATCGAGAGCGCGGTGATGGCCCAGGATGTGATCGAGACGGCGCTGCGCGGCAACCCCGACATGACCCGCGATCCGGCGGTGTTGCGGCGGCGCGACGAGCTGATCGCCGAGACTGGCCGGCTGGTAGACGCCATTCGCGCTTTGGGAACTGACGGCGATGATGACCCGCTGGTGAACCCGGACGTGCTGGCGCGGGCGGTGGCCAGGGGCCTGCTCGACGCGCCGCAACTGCTCAACAACCCCTACGCGCCGGGGCGCGTCCGCACGCGCAGCCTTGACGGGGCGCTGTGGGCGGTGGATCGTGCCGGGAACCCGCTCGACGAGGCGCGGCGGCTGGCCGCTCTGCGCGAGCCGCCTGCAGGCGGGCCAGAAGTGTAGACACAGAGGCGCAGCAGAGCCGTGCCTCTACCGCCTGGCAGGATTTGCGCACGCCCCACGCAGGGTGTATCTCATTTGGGGCAACAGATCACCGCTGAGACGCAGAAAGCGCAGAGAAAAGATGGTGTTAGCTCTTCTCTGCGTCCTCTGCGTCTCAGCGGTTCGGGCATTTCGCCCCACGCAGCGCGGTCTTGTCCGGCGGCGCGCGGCTGTGCTATAATGGCGCGGCAGTGGGGAGTAGCCAAGGGGCCTAAGGCAGCGGCCTTTGGAGCCGCCATTCGCTGGTTCGAATCCAGCCTCCCCAGCTCACCCCACAACCTGTCGTCCCCGGCAGGTTTTTTGATCGGTGGCGGCCAGTCCCCCCGCGCGCGCCAGTGAATTCGGCTATCGTGGTGATGTTACTCGTCGCAGAAGGGTTCTTTTTGAACTAGCCCCGCCCGGCGCAACTCCGTAGTATGATGGTGGGGGCCGCGCCGCCGGAGACGCCCCTACCAGCCTGGGTTCGTTCGCGCACAGGCGGAGCACGGAGCAAAACAGGTGAATGAGATTCTTGAAAACACGGTGATCGCTGAGAGCGTCAATCGCTACGTGATCGTCGCCCCCAAGATCGCTCAGCGGCGCAAAGCCGGGCAGTTCGTGATCGTGCGCATTGACGAGCAGGGCGAGCGCATCCCGCTCACCATCGCCGACGCTGACCCTGTGCGCGGCACGATCACCCTCGTCGTCCAGGTGGTGGGCAAGAGCACCGCGCAGATGGCGACGCTCAAGCCCGGCGACTGCCTGCGCGACGTGGTCGGCCCGCTGGGTGCGGCCACGCATGTCGCCCGCTGGGGCACGGCGGTGGTCATCGGCGGCGGGATCGGCGTCGCGCCGGCGCATCCCATCGCCCAGGCGCTCAAAGCGGCTGGCAACACGGTGATCAGCATCCTCGGCGCGCGCACCCAATCGCTGCTGATCATGGAAGAAGAGATGCGCCGCACCTCGGACGAGGTGATCGTGTGCACCGACGACGGCTCGTATGGCCTGAAGGGGTTCGTCACCCACGCCCTGTCCGACTTCATTGCCAAGCGTGGCAAGCCCGATTACGTCTTCGCCGTCGGCCCGGTGCCGATGATGAAGTATGTCAGCCTGCTAACCAAAGAGCACGGCATCCCCACGATGGTCAGCCTCAACCCGATCATGGTGGACGGCACGGGCATGTGCGGCGGCTGCCGGGTGACGGTGGGCAGCGAGATGAAGTTCGCCTGCGTGGACGGGCCGGATTTCGACGGGCACCAGGTGGATTTCGACGAGCTGATCAAGCGCCAGTCGTTCTACAAAGAACAGGAACGGATCGCCTACCAGCGTATGCAAGAACGCTGCCGGGCGGAGACTTTGGCCCAGACCAACCCCTCATGAGGCCGGCAGAAGGGCTGATAATGAGCGACCAATTGGATTCCCACGAGATCGAGCGGCTGCGCTCGCTCAAGCCGAAAGAGCGTATGCAGATTCCGCGCCAGCAGATGCCAGAGCAGGCTCCTGACGCACGCCGCGCCAACTTCCGCGAAGTCCCTTACGGGCTGCCCGCCATGACCGCCATTCTGGAGGCGAATCGCTGCCTGGCCTGCAAGAAGCCCGCCTGTGTTGAGGGCTGCCCGGTCGGGATTGACATCCCCGGCTTCGTCGCGCTCATCGCCCAGGGCGACTTTGAGGGCGCTGTGCGCAAGGTCAAGGAGACGAATATGCTCCCGGCCATCTGCGGGCGCGTCTGCCCGCAGGAGTCGCAGTGCGAGGCGCTGTGCGTGCTGGGCAAGAAGGGCGAGTCGCTGGCTGTTGGCCGCCTGGAGCGTTTCGTCGCCGACTGGGAGCGCGAGCAGGGGCTAGTCGAGCCGCCGCCCATCGGCGCGCCCACCGGCAAGAGCGTCGGCGTGGTGGGCAGCGGCCCCGCCGGGCTGACCGCCGCCATTGACCTGCGCCGCCTGGGTCACAACGTGACCATCTACGAGGCGCTTCACGCGCCCGGCGGCGTGCTGATGTACGGCATCCCGGAGTTTCGCCTGCCCAAGTCCATCGTCAACGCCGAGGTGGAAGTCGTCAAGCGCATGGGCGTGCAGATCGAGTACAACTACATCATCGGCCAGATCGAGACGGTGGACGAGCTTCGAGCGGCACGACGCTGTCTTCCTGGGCACGGGGCGGGGCTGCCCTGGTTCATGAACCTGCCCGGCGAGAACCTGTGCGGCGTGTATTCGGCCAACGAGTACCTGACGCGCTGCAACCTGATGCGCGCCTACGAGTTCCCCTGCTGCGACACGCCCATCGCCGTCAGCGAGCGGGTGGCCGTGATCGGCGGCGGCAACGTGGCGATGGACGTGGCGCGCACGGCGACCCGCCTGGGGGCAAAGGAAGTCTACCTGATCTACCGCCGCTCCGAGGCGGAGATGCCCGCCCGCGTCGAGGAAGTTCACCATGCCAGGGACGAGGGCATCATCTTCAAGCTGCTGCACAACCCGGTGCGCTACATCGGCGACGAGAGCGGGCGCGTCTGCCAGGTGGAGTGCATCCGCATGGAGCTAGGCGAGCCGGATGCTTCCGGTCGCCGCCGCCCGGTGCCGGTCGAAGGCTCGCAGTTCACCATTGACGTAGATACGGTCGTCGTCGCCATCGGCAACGGCCCCAACCCGCTCGTGCCCAAGACGACCGCCGGGCTGGAAGTGGACGCGCGGCATGGCACGGTCAAGACCAACATGGAGACGATGCGCACCTCCAAGCGCGGCGTGTTCGCTGGTGGGGACATCGCCGTTGGCGCGGCGACTGTCATCCTGGCGATGGGGCACGGCGCAAAGCGGCGCGCTCCATTGACCACTTCCTGCGCACCGGCGTGTGGGACGTGGAGAGAATAGGCTAGGCGGCGCGGGCCTCTAACCCTCCCAGGAAACACCCGCAGGGCGTATCGCATACGCCCCGCATACGCCTCACCCCCTCGATCCCCTTCTCCAGCCGAGCTAGAGAGGGGGATTTTGATCGGCTGGCATGGCGCGGAAAGAGACTTCCGAAGTTTCCAAAACTTCGGAAGTCTGGCTGCGGAGCGCCTGCGTTTGGGGCGGGTTTCTAACCCCGCCTCTACGAGGGCACGCCACCAGCCACCTGCGCCACCGAGCGGCAAGGTATCCTGGGTTGTTTCCTAAAGTGCATCAAACCCGCCTCTACAGACAACTGATCACCGACAACTGACCACTGACGACCGATCCCTGACCATCACAGGGGCGTCCGCCGCCCCCTGCGCGTCTCTGCCGGTGGCGCTGCCAAGTGACACATCGCATTCGCGGGCATGGCAGACGCCACTTGGCACCTGACCCACACGGGCCTATAGTGAGAATGAGGGGGGCGCGTGCGCGATTGGCCCCCCTTGGCAGCTTAATAGATTAAAAGGAGAGTAAGGATAAAATTACATGGAAACCTTATGGGAATCGCGTTTTGCGCTGCGCACCCAGCGCATGACCAGCTCGCTCATCCGCGAGCTGCTCAAGCTGACGCAGCGCCCGGAAATCATCTCGTTCGCGGGCGGGCTTCCCGCCGCCGAGTATTTCCCGGTTGACCGGTTTCAAGAAGCCTGCCAGCGCGTGCTGGCGACGCAGGCCCACTACGCTCTGCAATACAGCCCCACCGAAGGTTACCTGCCCCTGCGCGAGATGATTGCCGAGCGGCTGTCGCGCTATGGTATTTGTGTTGAAGTGGATAACGTCCTGATCGTGTCCGGCTCGCAGCAGGCGCTCTCCCTGATTGGCGCGCTGCTGATCAACCCCGGCGATCATGTGCTGGTCGAGCAGCCCACTTACCTGGGGGCGCTGCAAGCCTTCGCCACCTACCAGGCGGAGTACGTGGGCGTGCCCACCGACGAACACGGCATCTGCGTGGATCAGCTTCCGGCGGCACTGCGGCACGGGCCGAAGTTCATGTACATCCTGCCCAATTTCCAGAACCCCACCGGCGTGACGATCAGCGCCGAGCGGCGCGAGCAGTTGATCGCCCTGGCTCACCAGCAGGGCGTGCCCCTCGTCGAAGACGATCCTTACGGGCAGCTTCGCTTCGAGGGGGAGCACCTCAAGCCGCTGGTCGTGGCGGACGCCGAGCAGTCCGGCAACAACGGCCCCTGCTACACGGGCAATGTCATCTACGTCTCGACCTTCTCCAAAACGCTGGCCCCCGGCCTGCGCACGGCCTGGATCGTCGCCGCGCCGCCGGTCATCAACAAGCTGGTGCAGCTTAAGCAGGGCGCTGACCTGCACACCAGCACCTTTACCCAGATGGTCATCTACGAAGTCGCCAAAGACGGCTTCATTGACGAGCACGTGCGCAAGCTGCGCCAGGTCTACCGCCAGCGCCGCGACACAATGCTGGCCGCGCTCGACCGCTACATGCCGCCCGAAGTGCGCTGGACGCAGCCGGAGGGCGGGCTGTTCCTGTGGATGCACCTGCCGTCCGGCGCGAACGTGTGGACGCTGTTCGAAGAGGCTGTGCGCCGCGACGTGGCTTTTGTGCCCGGCGACGCCTTCTTCACCACGCCCAACCCGCCGCCGACCGCACGCCTTAACTTCTCGTGTATGCCGGAGGACGCGATTATCGAGGGCGTCCGCCGTCTGAGTGAAGCGATCAAAGACGTGCAGCCGAAGGCTGCGCCCGCCCCGGCCCCCTGACGGAGGCGCCCACCTATGGATTGGCTAAGCCAGTACGAACCGAAGAAAGTGAGCGCCGAAGAAGCGCTCCATGCCTTGCGCTCCGGCTACCGCATCTTTGTCACCGGCAACGCCTCGGTGCCACAGCGGTTGCTGGAAGCGCTGAGCCAGCGCGCGCTCGAACTGAGCGACCTGACCTTGCTCCAGGTGTTGATCATCGTCAAGGCTGACTATGTCACGCCGGAGTTTGCCCCCCATCTGCGCGTCAACTCGCTGTTCATCAGTCCCAGCATCCGCGAAGCGGTGAACGCTGGGCGCGCGGACTTCACGCCCGTCTTCCTGTCGGAGATTCCCCGGCTGTTCAAGACCGGGCGGCTACCCATTGACGTGGCCCTGATCCAGGTGTCGCCGCCCGACCGCTACGGCTACTGCTCGTATGGCACCGAGGTCGGCGTGACCAAGACCGCCGCCGAGAGCGCCAAGCTCGTCATCGCCGAGGTCAACCCGCACATGCCCCGCACCCTGGGCGACAGCTTCATCCACGTTGGCAAGATTGATTACGTGGTCGAGGTGGACTACCCCCTGCCCGAAGTGCAGATGGCGATCTCCTCGCCGGAGCAGGAATCCATTGCCAACCACCTGGCGGCGATCATCCCCGACGGCGCAACGCTGCAAATGGGCATCGGCGGCATCCCCGACGCGGTGCTGCGCAAGCTCTATAACCACCAGCACCTGGGCGTCCACACCGAGTTGTTCTCGGACGGCGTGGTAGACCTGGTGGCGGCGGGCGTGATCACCAACGAGCGCAAGACGCTGCACCCCGGCAAGATCATCGCTGGCTTCCTGATGGGCACGCAGCGCCTCTACGACTTCGTGGACGACAACCCGATCGTCGAGCTACACCCGACCGAGTACATCAACGACCCGTTCATCATCGCCAAGAACGACCGCATGGTCTCCATCAACTCCGCCCTGCAAGTAGACCTCACCGGGCAGGTGTGCGCCGACAGCATGGGCACGTACCTGTACTCCGGTGTGGGCGGCCAGGTGGATTTCGTGCGTGGGGCGGCGCGCAGCAATGGCGGGATGCCGATCATCGCCATGCTCAGCACGGCCAAAGACGAGACGATCAGCCGCATCGTGTCCACGCTGGAGCCGGGGGCGGGTGTGGTCACCACGCGCAACGACGTGCACTACGTGGCGACCGAATACGGCGTGGCCGACCTGTACGGGCGCACCGTCCGCGAGCGAGCCAGGGCGCTGGTCGAGATCGCGCATCCCAAGTTCCGCGCGGAGCTAGCCGAGGCTGCCGAGCGGCTCTACCACGTGTCGCGCCTGTTCGTCAAAGAAGTGCCCTGGGCCGGCAACGACGAGCCGCCGGGCGAGTCCGAGAAGGTGTGAGGAGATAGGGGCGGGTACGGAGAGCAGACTTCCGAAGCCTAGGGGCGGGGGCGCTGCTCTGCCACGCCCTCGTCGGGGTGTGTTGGCGCAGATTACCAGGTGAACGCAGATGCCATGCCCGGCACGTAGGGGCGGGTTTCGAAACCCGCCCCTACAGGAACGCTTTGCTCGGCAGGGGGCGGTAGGAGCGTATCGCGACACACCCCTACGGAACCTCACCCCCGCGCGGCGCTAACGCGCCTTGCGCCCTCTCTCCATCATGGAGAGGGGGCAAGCCGAGCGCAGCGAGGCTGGGGATGAGGTCAATTGGCACGCGCCGGGGCAGCGTTCCCACATTCCGCGAACAGGGCCACAAACGCCAAAGGAGACTGAGGAGCGAGCATTTATGGCAAAAGGACGCATCGAAATCAACGAGCACAACTGCAAGGGCTGCACGCTGTGCACTCTCGCCTGCCCCCAGGGTGTGATCGTCATCTCCACCGATCGGCCCACCGCTAAGGGCTACTACCCGGCCACGCTGGTAGACCCGGAGGGCAAGTGCACCGGCTGCGCGCTGTGCGCCGTCGCCTGCCCTGACGTGTGCATCACCGTCTACCGGCAGGTGCCAGCGCGGGCCGTCCGCGCCGAAGCGTCTGTCTGACAGGCAGGAGCAATACACTTATGGCTATTGAATTGCTTAAAGGGAATGTTGCTTTGGCCGAGGCCGCGATCCGCGCCGGAGTCGAGGCTTATTTTGGCTATCCGATCACGCCCCAAACAGAGTTATTGGAGCACATGGCCCAGCGTATGCCAGAACTGGGGCGCGCCTTCATCCAGGCCGAGAGCGAGCTAGCCTCGATCAACATGGTCTATGGCGCGGCCTGCGCCGGTGCGCGTGCCATGACCTCGTCTTCCAGCCCCGGCATCAGCCTGATGCAGGAGGGCTTCTCGTACATCGCCGGGTCTGAGGTGCCGGCGGTGGTCGTGGATGTCATGCGTGGCGGGCCGGGCCTGGGCAATATCCAGCCGTCGCAGTCGGACTACTTCCAGGTGACGCGCTCGGCGGGGCACGGCGACTACCACCCTATCGTGCTGGCCCCCGCCTCTGTCCAGGAGGCGATTGACCTGATGGTGCTCGCCTTTGACCTGGCCGACAAGTACCGTCACCTGGTCTTTGTGGTGGCCGACGGTCTGCTGGGGCAGATGATGGAGCCAGCGGAGCTGCCGCCCATGCGCCCGCTGCGCTCCGAGCGCCCCGACTGGGCGCTGACCGGCGCGCAGGGCCGCGAGCCGCGCATCATCACTTCGCTGGAACTGAACGCGCCCGCCCTGGAAGAGGTGAACAACCGCCTGCAGGCCAAGCTGAGCGCCATTCGGGAGCACGAGCAGCGTTACACCGAGCAGATGGTCGAGGACGCGCGGCTGGTGGTTGCCGCCTATGGCACGGCGGGGCGCATCGCCCAGACCGCCGTCAAGCAGGCCCGCCGCGAAGGGATGAGGGTCGGGCTGTTCCGCCCGATTAGTCTGTGGCCGTTCCCGGAGCGACGCCTCTCGCGCCTGGCCGACCGCGTGGACGCCTTCCTGGTGGTGGAGATGAACGCCGGGCAGATGCTCGATGACGTTAGGCTGGCGGCGGGCGGGCAGGTGCCGGTGGACTTCTACGGGCGGACGGGCGGAGTGGTGCCCGTGCCGGAGGAGATTTACCAGGCCATCGAAGGGCTTTATGCCAAGCTGCCCGGCAGCCTGAGCTAGGGAGAGAGACACATGGTTGCCGCCGAAACAGTGATCGGAGAACAGGTTGTCTACGCGCGGCCTGAGTCGCTGCGCGATGTCCCGACGCACTATTGCCCCGGCTGCACGCACGGCGTCGCCCATCGCCTGGTGGCCGAAGTGCTCGATGAGCTGGGCATCCGCGAGCGCACGATCGGCATCTCGCCGGTGGGCTGCGCCGTGTTCGCCTACAAGTACTTCAACACCGACGGCTGCGAGGCCGCGCACGGGCGCGCCCCAGCTATGGCGACCGGCATCAAGCGCGTGAATCCCGGCGCGGTCGTCTTCACCTACCAGGGCGACGGTGACCTGGCCGCCATCGGCACCGCCGAGATCATCCACGTGGCCTCGCGCGGCGAGAACATCACCACCATCTTCATCAACAACGCCATCTACGGCATGACCGGCGGGCAGATGGCTCCCACCACGCTGCCCGGCCAGTACACCAAGTCGTCACCCGGCGGGCGCGACGTGGAGCTAACCGGCTTCCCGATGCGCATGGCCGAGCTGGTGGGATCGCTGCCCGGCGCGGCCTATGTCTCGCGGCGCTCGCTGCACAACGTCAAGGAGATCAACAAGGCCAAGAAAGCGATCCGCACGGCCTTCAAGGTGCAGCTTGCCGGGCTGGGCTTCGCCATGGTCGAGCTGCTGTCGGCCTGCCCGACTAACTGGGGCCTCTCCGCACCGGAGGCCATGCAGTGGATCGAGGACGTGATGGTGCCCTACTACCCGCTGGGCGATACCAAAGTCGCTGACGGCGTTGACGCGCTGATGAAGGAGCGCTGACCATGCACGAGGAGATCATCTTCGCCGGGTTCGGCGGGCAGGGCGTGCTCTTCGCCGGGCAACTGCTGGCCTACACCGCGCTGGAAGAGGGCAGGCACGTGACGTGGATTCCATCCTATGGGCCGGAGATGCGCGGCGGCACGGCCAACTGCACGGTCGTCGTCAGCGACGAGCCGATTGGCTCGCCGGTGTGTATGCATCCCAGCATCGCCATCGTCTTCAACAATCCGTCGCTGGAGAAGTACGAGCCGCTGGTCAAGCCGGGCGGGCTGCTGGTCGTCAACCAGTCGCTGATGGTCACGCCGCCGGCGCGCACCGACCTGGAGGTCGTGCTCATCCCGGCGACGGAAGCGGCGACGGAGATGGGCCAGGTGCGCGTGGCCAACATGATTCTCTTCGGCGCGCTGCTGGCCCGCCAGCCGATTGTGCGCGTCGAGGCGGTGCTGGCCGTGCTGCAAGACAAGCTCGGCGCGCGCAAGGCGCACCTGCTCGCGATCAACAGAGCGGCGCTGGAACGCGGCGCGGCGCTGGCCCAGGCGCAGCCGGTCGAGTGAGCGGGCCGGGCGGCGGGGCGAAATGGCTTGATTAGAGGGAGGTGGCGCGTGATTACCCAGGAGGTAGTGGTCGAGAAAATTCTGGCGCACCTCAATCACCGCATGACCGAAACGGAACTGGTACGCTGGGCTGAGGACGCGCTGGTGATGGTCGCGGAAAGCGACGAGGACATTCCCAACGAAGAGACCATCATGGACGTGCTGGCCTATCTGGGAGCGGGCGATTCGCCCGGCTTTCCGCTGTCGTGGTCCGTGCTGTCGGCGTTCCTGGCGCGGTTTGGGGTGAAGGTCCAGGTAATCACGACGGCGGCGTAGTTCAACTGTGACAGGTCAGGATCGTGAGTGGGACGGGCGAACAAGTCTATACAGATGTATTCGGCAGCGCAGTAGTGCTGACCGGCACGGTGCGTACAGCCATCCTCGCCAAGCATCCCGAGGTCTCTGGGTTCATTGACCAGGTTGGTGAAGTGCTACGTATGCCGGATGAAGTGCGCCAAAGTGTGAGCGATAACCGGGTTGTGTTGTATTATCAGTTCAGGGATCGTGTGTTGGGCGGCAAGTGGATCGTGGTTGTGGTCAAACGGACTGAGCGACATTTCATTTCCACGATCTACGCGACGGACAAGATCAAGTCTGGAGACGTGATATGGACAAAATGACGCAGTTGTTCTATGACGCGGAAGGGGATGTGCTGTATCTGTCTATTGGCGAGCCGCGCCCGGCGATTTCGCAGGAAGTGGGCGACGATGTGCTGCTGCGCGTAGACCCGGATACTGGCGAGATTGTCGGGCTGACAGTGCTGAACCTGTCATCACGCTTTGGCTCCGTGCAGTTGCCTCAGTCGCTGCCGGTCGAGATGGACCTGCGCAAATTGGCCTGATCGCCGCGCCCGCTGATCTTCCGCCCGCCGATCCTCAGCGATCCGGCGGGCGAGCGTTCCTTATCCGCGTCATCCGCGCTGGCGTCTTTGTAGCCACCGCTCGAAGGATGCGGGGCTTTCGGTTGACTTTTTCCCTCGCAACAAGCCCTCAACGCCAATATCCTCATCCAGATCGGGCCAATGAACGCCATAGCCCGCGCTGCTGATCTGGAAGTTGGCCCGCTCCTGCGGCGTTCCATAGGCCAGGCGAGGGTACCACGTGATAGGCACAGCGATGGTGCGCCCATCTTCCAGATCAACCGATAGCGTGTCCTCGGTCACAGAGACGTTGACCACTCTAGACAGGGTTACCGCCGCAGAAAGCGTCCCACTCATCGCGCAACTGCTCCACGTGCTGCTTTACCAGGCGTTCAATCTCACGTAATTCTTTTCGATTATAGCCGTAATTCTCAGCGAGGATTACTTCTGGATCGAGCCAGAACTTCGCGCTGCCGCCGAGTAGAAATAGAAGCGATACGGGCCAATTCGTAGGGCTGTCGGCATGAATAATCCTGCAATGGGTGGCATTTCTTCCCGGGGCCGACGAGAAAACTGGCAAATAAAGGAAGTCGCACTATGATCGCGCAGACCTGCGACATCGCCAGAATCTTAGCACGGTATTTACATCCAAGTCAATGAGCGTAGGGAAGTTCAACCGTATCAACCGGCAGACTGGCAGCAGCAGAGAGGGGTCTTCCATATCAACTTTGGTATTCGCCCCTCCCAGACGCTACAATCTACGCGGTTTCACCTGAATAACGTCCGACTACCAACTGGAACACCTCTTGACCGACCAACCCACTTTCTCCGGCTTTGTTTGCCCGCTGCCACTGCGCGACTACCCGCAGATCGTGCTGGGGCATGGCAGCGGCGGGCGACTCTCCGCCGACCTGATCCAGCACCTCTTCGTGCCCCTGTTCGACAATCCGGCGCTGGCCGCGCTCAACGATCAGGCCGTCGTGGACATCAACGGGGCGCGGCTGGCCTTCACCACCGACTCGTATGTGATCAGCCCGCTGTTCTTCCCTGGCGGCGACATCGGCAGCCTGGCCGTGCACGGCACGATCAACGACCTGGCGATGAGCGGGGCGCAGCCGCTCTTCCTCTCGGCGGGCTTCATCCTCGAAGAGGGGCTGCCGATGGACGACCTGGGGCGCATCGCCACGTCAATGGCCCAGGCTTGCCGGGCGGCGGGCGTGCAGTTGGTGACAGGCGATACCAAAGTGGTCAACAAGGGCAAGGGCGACGGCGTCTTCATCAACACGGCAGGGCTAGGCCTGGTGCCGCCCGGCGTGCACATCGCCGCCGACCGCGCCCGCCCCGGCGACGCGATCCTACTCAGCGGCACGATTGGCGATCACGGCATGGCGATCATGTCGGTGCGCGAGGGGCTGAGCTTCGAGACGGCGCTGGTCAGCGACAGCGCCGCGCTGCACACGCTGGTCGCGGATATGTTGGCCGTGACGAGCGACATTCACTGCCTGCGCGACGCCACGCGCGGCGGGCTGGCTGCCGTGATCAACGAGCTAGCCGGGCAGTCGCGGGTTGGCTTCGCCATCGAGGAGACGGCGATCCCCGTGCGCCCGGCGGTGATGGCCGCCTGCGAGATGCTGGGCATTGACCCGCTTTACGTGGCTAACGAGGGGAAGCTGGTCGCCGTCGTCCCGCGCGAGCACGCTGACGCCGTGCTGGAGGCCATGCGCCGCCACCCCCTCGGCGCGGACGCGGCGCTGATCGGCGAGGTCGTGGCGGATCATCCTGGCATGGTCGTCGCCCGCACGGGCATCGGCGGGCGGCGCGTGGTAGACCTGCCGTTGGGCGAGATTCTGCCGCGCATCTGTTAGCGCCCCGCGCGGGTTGTGCGCCGCTCACGAGTCCCTGACGAGCGGAAGCTGCACCGTCACCTGCGTGCCGCGCCCCACCACTGACTGAATCTCCAGTGTGCCGCCGTGCACCTCGATCAGGCGGCGGGCCAGCGGCAGCCCCATGCCCATGCCCTGCTGCTCCTGGTGCCTGCGATCTATCTGGTGGAACTCGCGCAGGGCGTTGGCAAGCTGCTGCGGCGCGATGCCCGGCCCCTGATCCACGATGGCGATCACGGTGAGGTCGTCGGCCACCCACTGCGACAGGACGATCTCGGTATCCTGGGGCGAGAAGTTGAGCGCATTGGCGATGATCTCGGCCAGCGCGTGCTTGAGCGCGTTGGGGTCGCCCCACACAAAAGCGTCCTTGTCGCTCTCCTGCGTGCGCACGCTCACGCCTGGGCCAGGCGCGGCGAAGCGGCGGGCCAGGTTGACTGCGGCCATGAGCAGCTCGGACAGGTGCACGGCCATGCCGTGCTCGCGCACGCTGGCGGGCGTGAGCAGCTCGGCTTCCAACCGGGTGAAGAATACCATCTGGTCCACGACGTGATGCAGCCGGTTGCTGCCGCGCCCGATGTAATCGAGCAATTCCTGAACCTGGTTAGGGGGAAGCTGGCCAAGCTGGCGCGAGATGATGTCGAGGGCCATCTCAATAGACACGAGCGGCGTGCGTAGCTCGTGGGCGACCATCTGCACCAGTTGGCGCTTGGCCTCTTCGACTTCGCCGGAGATGTTGCGTGCGGTCAGGTCGCGGCGCTCGATGCGCGCCATGATCGCGGCGAGCAGCTCCGCCGCCGAGAACGGCTTGGTCAGGTAGTCATCTGCGCCCAGTTCCATGCCGTGCCGCATGAAAGCCCGGTCGGAGCGCGCGGTCAGGAAGATGAACGGCACCGCTGCGATCTCCGCAATCTGGCGCACCTCCAGCAGCACGGAATAGCCGTCCATCTCCGGCATGGCGATGTCGCACACGATCACGTCGGGCCGGAATTCACGGGCAGCCGCCACACCATCGCGGCCATTGGCTGCGCCGATGATCTCGAACCCCTCATATCCCAGAATCTCCAGGATATTCTCGCGCACCGTTTCATCGTCTTCGATCACCAGAATTTTGGTCACTAACGTGCTCTCCAGGCTTAATGGATTTCGGATTTCGGATTGCGAATTTCGGAATGGCTCCAGGTTTGCCGCCAGACGGATTTCGGATGGTTGATTTTGAATTTCGCAATCCGCAATTCGCAGTTCGCAATTCCCAATGGCTCGGCTTTGCCTCCTACCGTGATGGGATTCTAACCGTGAAAGTTGTCCCCATGCCAATCGTGCTGTCGCAGACGATGGTGCCGCCATGCAGGTCTACCGCGCGCTTGGTGATCACCAGCCCCAGGCCGGTTCCCTGGATGGTATCCACGTTGCTGGCGCGGTGGAACGGCTCATACAGGCGTTCCTGGTCTTTTTCGGGGATGCCAATGCCCTCATCCTGCACACGGATGGTGATGTCCTCGGCGGCGCAGGCGATGGAACAGTGCACCATGCCCCCCTTCGGCGAGTATTTGACGGCATTTGACAGCAGGTTGGCCAGAATGTGGCGCATGAGCTGTTCGTCGAGCAGCTTGTGCCCGCACGTGTCGTCAAGCGCGACATTGAACACTATCTCCGGCGGGGCGCTCAGTTGGACTTGTTCGAGCATTTCTGTAGCCAGCGCGACCAGGTCAAGGGGAGCAGGCATGAACCGAAGCTGCTCGGCCTCGACCCGCCCCAGCAAGAGCACCTCGTCCAGCAGTTGAGTCATGTGCCGAGAGGCGACCTCAATATGCCGGAAGTGCTTCTCTCGCTGGGCGGGCTGCAAACGGTCGAGGTAGCGCTCCAGAATCTCGGTGGACGAGAGAATCGCCGTCAATGGCGTGCGGAACTCGTGCGAGGCCATAGACACGAAGCGCGTCTTTAGCTCGCTCAGCTCGCGCTCTTTTTCCAGCGCCCTGCGCAGTTCCTCCTCGGCGCGCTTGCGCTCGGTGATGTCGCGCAGGTGGCAGACGATGCCGCTGCGCCGTCCAGTCCCCGCCGGCATCAGTGACAGCGCCACCTCCGCATCGAAGGTAGCGCCATTCTTGCGCTGGGCCAGAATCTCCAGCCGCTGCACCGTCCCTTGATGGGCTACCTGCTCGATGGCCTCCGCGAAGCGCACCGCCGAGGCCGGGTGGGCGACCGCCGTCAGGGGCTGGTGGAATAGCTCATCGGGCAGGTAGCCAAATAACTGGTCGAAGGTGAGGTTGGTCTGCGAGATGCTGCCGTCGGCGCGGCTGAGAATAATAGCGTCGCTGCTGTTATTGAGGATGGCCTCGACACGGCTGCGCGTGCGATCTAGCTCCTGCGTGCGCTCGGCGACGCGCTGCTGAAGCTCCTCGTTGTGGCGCTGAACCTGGGTGCTGAGCCGGGCGTGCGACATGGCGATGGTGATCTGGTCGGCCAACTGGGTGGCGATGACGCGGTGCGCCACGCCAAACGCCCCCGGCTCCTGCGCGCCCAGGGCCAGCTCACCCAGCAAGTGGCCCTCGACCACCAGCGGCGCGCTCAGGTAGGCGCGCACGCCCTGCTGGGCCAGCCGCGCCTGGAGCGCGCTGGGCGCGCTCGACTTGGCGAGATCGGGGATGATCGCCTGGCGCAGGGCGCGGACGTTCTCCGGCATGCCGAACTGCTCCCGCGCAACGTGCTCGCCGGCGTTGGCGATGGTCTCGCCGTAGTCGCTGGCGATCACGATCAGCGCGTCGTCCTTCTCGGCGTCGAACAGGGCCAGCCCCGCGCTGTGGCACGGGACTAACCGGCAAAAGCCGGCCAGGGCGCTGGCGGCGATCTCCTCAGCGGACTGCCCGGACAGCACCCCCTGATCGAGGAGATGCAGGACATTGAGCCGCGCGGCGTAGTGCTTCAACGCCTCTTCGGTAGCCTTTTGCTCGGTGATGTCGTGGGCGATGCCGACCAGACCAACGATCGTGCCCTGGCTATCGCGCAGAAGCACTTTGTTTATCCGCAGGGTGTGAGCATTCCCCTGCGCGTCTTTAATCTCCTGCTCGGTCTGAAGAAGCGACTGTCTGGATTCCAGCACCGCGCAGTCTGCGATGCTGAGCGCGGCGGCCTGATCCGGCGCAAAAAGGTCTGCGGGCCTTTTGCCCAGGATGTCAGCGTCCGAAGAGAGGCCCAGGAACCTCGTCATGGCTCTGTTGACCGCCTGGTAGCGCCCATCGCGGTCTTTGAGGTAGATGTAATCGGGCAGCAGGTCAATCAGCGTGCGCAGCAGATTGTGCTCTTCGACCAACGCCTGCGCCGACTGCTGGCGCTCGCTCATGTCGCGCAGGATAGCCAGGAAGACCGGCCCTCCCCGCAAATCGAGCGGCGTGATGGTCACGTCGGCGGGGAAAGTCGTGCCATCGCGGCGGGCCAGCGTGAGCGGCAGGCGAGCGCCGTCGCGCTGCCCTTCCAGTGCCTGGCGGTGAATGGGGTCCGGGAGACTGGTGCCGTTCTGCTCCGCCTGCAACTGCGCCATGCTCATCGTGCATAGCTCATCGCGGGAATAGCCCAACATGCGGCAGGCGGCGGGGTTGGCGTCGAGGATGCGCGCGCGCTCGTCTTCCAGGATGATGGCATCAAAGGCTTGGTCGAATAGAGCGGCGTAGCGCTGCTCGCTCTCCTCTAACGCCTGCTGAAGCTGGGTATAGTGGGCAGCGTCGTGCTCCAGCGTGCGGATGCGGGCCTGTAGAGCCTCAAGCTGGCAGCGGAGATCGTCGCGTGTGGTTGCGTCAGTGTGTGCCATGCGGTGTGTTGAAGCGGGCTGAGTGCGCCAGCCGCTCCCTTTGACCTGCCAGCGCATCCGACTCAGTCTGATTTGGAAACCCCGCTTATTCTAGAGTAACACATCGTAGCCTCGTTTACAGTTTATTCATGAATTCTTAAGTTTTCACCGCCACGAGATGACTTCGCGGTTCCCATACATCGCCGCAGGGCTGCTCATGCCGCTGGTGCAGCACATCAACAGAGTCAGAAGGAGGCCGGGGGTGAGGCTGCGCACACTGCGCTCTCTGCGTCTCAGGGGTGATTCCCTACTCCCAATGCACACCAGGGGACACCGCAGCTACCCGCGCAGCCGCCGGCGCAGAAGGTCGCCCAGCCAGCGCCATTCGTCCAGGCGCAGCCGCGAAGCGAACGCGCCGAAAGCCGCCACGCCGATCCCGCCTGCGACCGCCACCAGGACGGCCCGCCCCAACACGTTATCCGGCAGTCCGGCGCTCAGCAGGGCCAGCGCCGCCCAGGTCAGCGCGCCCATGCCCGCTGCGGCCAGTGCCGCCCGCCCGATGGTCGCCGGTAGGCGCTGCCCGCCGTAGCCGCCCATGTCCCGCCCCAACAGGTAAGCCGATACTCCTGTGTGGATCAGGTGCTTGACCGAGTCAGCGATCATCAGCGCGAAGAACGAGTACCAGGGCAGCAGGCCAAGCGCCACGACCATGTACGCGACCAGGCTGATCAGCCCGACGAGGGCCGGAGTGAGCGTGTTCTGCCGCGCGTAGAAGGCGAAGACCAGCAGCAGGTCTACGGCAGCGAAGGGCAGCCCCAACAGGTACAGGCGCAGGGCCAGCGTTGTGTGCGCCGTGTCCACCACGTCGAACTTGCCGTGCTGGAAGATCAGCGCGACGACCGGCTCGGCCAGCACGAACAGCCCCACCGTCGCCGGGATGATCAGCACAATCGCCAGGCGCAACCCCTGGCCCAGCGTCGTCTTGAACTGGCGCAGCCCCACGTCGGCATGGTCAACGGCCTGGCGCGAGAGCGTGGGCAGGATGGCGACCGAGATGGCCAGCGCGACCAGCCCCTGCGGGAACTGGATCAGCGTCGTCGCCCAGGCCATGTAGGAGATGCTGCCCTCGCCGGTGCTCGACGCCAGGTTGTAGGAGAACGGGCGATTGACCAGCACATCCAGCGCCAGCGAGGCCATCACCGGCAGGTAGAGCAGGCCGATGCGCCGCACGCCGGGGTGCCCCAACGCTCCGCGCACGCGCACGCGCAGACGGGCGTCGCGCAGACCGGGCGCTTGCAGCCCAAGCTGCACCGCCGCGCCGACCAGCCAGCCGGTTGCCGCCGCCGTGATCCCCAGTTGGCGGTAAAGCAGCACCGTCACCAGCAGAATCGTGCCGTTGAAGACGGTCGAGGCGAAGGCGGGCCAGGTGAAGCGACGCAGCGCGTAGAGCAGCCCGGACAGCACGGCGAAGAGGCTGAGGAACATCAGCGCCGGGGCGGTGACGCGCAGCAGATCGGTTGCCTGAGCGATTACTTCCGGTGAGGCATCACTGCTGGCGACGACGCTGATCACCTGCGGTGCGAGCAGCTCCAGCGCCAGGACGAGCACGCTCAGGGTGACGACGACAATGCCCAGCAGCGCGCTGACCAGCGCCCACAAGTCGCGCCGGTCGTCGTCTCCGGCGGCGTACTCGCTGAGCACGGGCACCAACGCCGAGTTGACATGCCCGCCGATGAGCAGGTCGTACAGGCTGCGCGGGACGATGATCGCCAGGTTGAAGGCATCCACTGCCGCGCCCGCGCCGAACAGCGTGGAGAGCACAGTCTCGCGGGCCAGCCCCAGTATGCGGCTGGCGACGTTGCCCAGCGCGATCACGCCGGTCGCGCGCGCCATACTCTCTGGCGGTGCGCCGCCGGTGGTGACCTGCGCGGTCGTATCAAGGGGAGCGGTGTCGCTGAGGGTGGCGCTCATGCTGAGTCCTGGCGGGTTCCTGCGGGGGCGCGCTGGCCCCAGACCGGCGTTGACTTTACCGGACTCGTGCCCAACGCGCTACAATGGTCGCTGGCGGGGGTGAGCCGGTTCCTTGCGAATCCGTGCGGCGCATGGCGATGCGCGCCTACGGGAGCGTGTCTGGGCGTTGCGCCCGTCGTAGGAGCGTCGCTCTGCTGCGCCCCGTGTGTAGGGGAGGGTTTCGAAACCCTCCCCTACAAGAACGTCACCAGCCGCCTGCGCCATCGAGCAGCAAGGTTCCTGGGTTATTTCTTACAGTGCATTAGGGCTTCGGAAGTCTCTTTGGGGCAGCGCCAGCCCGCCCAGAGTGACGTTTCACATAGAGTACAGTGCCAGGTGTCATTGGTCACTTGACATCTGGCCGAGAATAAATGAGAATGGTTCGCAATTGCGATTCGTTCTCGCACACGCCGTGAGCCTTAGAGATATCTCATGTCCTCTGCCTTTCACCGCCACCGCCACCGCCACCGCCACCACGACGCTGATGCTACCCTGCCGTTGAGCATGGTCTCCCCCGGCCAGACCGTTGAGCTGGTTCACATTGAAGAAGGCCGCCGCCTGCGCAAGCGGCTGGCCGACCTCGGCCTGGTCGTGGGCTTGAGCGTGCGCGTGGTGCAGAACTGCTTCGCCGGGCCGCTGATCCTCGCCGTGCGCGAAGACTCGCGGCTGGCTATCGGGCGCGGCATGGCCCGCCGTATTCGCGTCAGCCCGCGTGACTCCACGCCGCAGGGTGAGGACTGAGCGCTGATGCCAATCCCCAAGACCATCGCCCTGGCTGGCAACCCCAACGTCGGCAAGAGCACCCTCTTCAACGCGCTGACTGGCGAGCGCCAGCATGTGGGCAACTGGCCCGGCAAGACCGTCGAGAAGATGGCCGGTATCGCGCACATCGGCGAGCGCACCTTCACGGTCGTAGACCTGCCCGGCACCTACAGCCTCAACGCCTATTCCAGCGAAGAGATCATCGCCCGCGACTTCATCGCCAACGAGCACCCCAGCACCATCGTCGCCGTAGCTGACTCGGCCAACCTGGAGCGCAACCTGTACCTGGCCGTACAGGTCTTGGAGCTGGGCGTGCCGGTCGTGCTGGCGCTCAACATGGCCGACACCGCTCAGCAGCGCGGCATCATGATTGACGCGGCGGCGCTCTCCGCGCGGCTGAATGGTCTGCCCGTCGTCGAGACGGTGGGCAGCCGGGAGGAGGGCCTCGACGCGCTCAAAGAGGCCATCAGCGCCCAGAGTGGCGCAAAGCCCTGCCTGCTGCCCGCGCCGGTAGATTACGGCCAGCCGTTGGAGGGCGAGATCGCCGCGCTGCAAGCGCAGATCGAGACCGACCCGATCCTCAGCCGCCAGTTCCGCCCACGCTGGCTGGCGATCAAGCTGCTCGAAAACGACGAGGATTTGCGCGCGCGCCTGCTAGGGGCGGGGTATGACGCGCTGATCGAGGCGGTGGGCGCGGCGATGGCCCGCATTGCCGCTCAGACCGGCGAAGACGCCGAGACGCTGATCACCGACCGCCGCTACCACATGATCGCCGGGCTGCTGCGCGGGGTGGTGACGCGGCCTGACAGCGGCAGTGAGACGCGCTCCGACCGGGCTGACCGTGTCATCACCCACCCCATCTGGGGCGTGCCCATCTTCCTGCTGCTGATGTGGATAGTCTTCCAGTTCACGGCCTACGTCAGCGCGCCCTTCCTGGACTGGATTGATGCGCTGGTCGGTGGGCCGCTCACGCGCTGGGCGCTCGCCGTGCTGGACGCCGTTCGCCTGGGCGATACGTGGCTGGCAGCGTTGATCGTGGACGGGGCGATTGCCGGTGTGGGCGGGGTGCTCGTCTTCGTGCCGGTGCTGTTCTTCCTCTACATGGCTGTAGCCATGCTGGAGGATTCCGGCTACATGGCGCGCTCGGCGTTCGTCATGGACCGCGTCATGCGCAGCATCGGGCTGCACGGCAAGAGCTTCCTGCCGCTGATCGTCGGCTTCGGCTGCACGGTGCCAGCCATCTACGCCACGCGCACCCTCGAAGACGAGGACGACCGCAAGCTGACCGCCTTCATCACCACGTTCATGAGCTGTGGGGCGCGCCTGCCGGTGTACGTCGTGTTTGGCGCGGCGTTCTTCGGCGCTAAGTCCGGCAACCTGATCTTCGGGCTGTACCTGCTGGGGATTGCCATCGCGCTGCTGACCGGCTTCGCCATGAAGCGCACTGTCTACCGCCACAAGCCGCCCCAGCCGTTTGTGCTGGAGCTGCCCCCCTACCGCGTGCCCAACATGCACAACGTCCTGCGCCAGGTGCGCGAGCGTACCGCTGCCTTCGTGCGCAACGCAGCGACGATCATCCTGGCCGCCTCGATCGTCATCTGGTTCCTGCTGGCGCTGCCCGTGCGCGGCGAGGGGACGTTCAACAACGTGCCCACCGGCGACAGCCTGTTCGGGTCGGTCAGCCGCGCGCTCGCGCCGGTTTTCGCGCCCGCCGGATTCGGCAGTTGGCAGGCCGCCGGGTCGCTGATCAGTGGCCTCGTGGCTAAGGAAGCCGTCGTCAGCACGATGAGCCAGATTTACGTGGAGGAGACGGAAGAAGGCGCAAGCGCGGAGGACGCAGCGCACGCGTCCGGCTTTGTGGACGACCTGCACGAGATCGCGCGCTCGTTCGGCGAAGCGGCGATCCTCACCGTCCAGGAGACGGCGAACATCGTCCCGCGCACGGCCAATCTGCTGCCCGGCGTGAGCATCGGCCTGGGGGATTGGCTGGATCGTGGCGAGGATGCCGAGGAAGCGACCGCGCTCCAGAGGGTGCTGACTGTCTCGTTTGCCCGCGCTGCCGGATCGGTGGAGCGGGGCAAGCTGGCGGCGGTAGCCTTCAACGTCTTCGTGCTGCTCTACGTGCCGTGCATGGCGACGGTCGCCGCCATGCGCCACGAGTTCGGCGGGCGCTGGATGCTCTACCAGATGGCCTATACCCTGCTCATAGCCTGGCTGGTTGCCACCCTTGTTTACCAGGGCGGTTTGCTGCTGGGGATAGGATGACACTCGTGACCACGACTCTGCGCCAGGTTTTGCAGTCGTTCGAAGAGGCGCGCGCGCCGCGCACGCTCAACCAGCTTGCCCGCGAATTGGACATCTCGCCCGGCATGTTGGAGGGGATGATCGATCACTGGGTGCGCCGGGGCAGACTGCGCGAGGCGAGCAGCGGCCCGACCTGCATCACCTGCGGGCACAGCGCAAGCTGCCCGTTCATCGCCAAGATGCCGCGCAGCTTCGAGCTGGTCACCGCTGACGACGAGGACGCCCCGTCTCCGCCGTGCAACTGCTGCGGCTAATTGGCTCGCCCGCTGGCCTCGCTGCGCCCGGCTCGCATCTGGTCAACAGTCTGCCCGCCGGACAGACCACCACCCCAAATGATAGGATCGTTTGTGGCGAGGGGGGGGCGCCACAAACGACCCTGGTTGTGGGCCTAACAACGCTACCGGCGACGCGCATCTCCGTGCATGCTAGGCCAAAGCGTCTCTTGCTCTTCCGTCAAGCCACTTCTATCCCAGTACATGAGCCACTGCATCCGATCAGGAAGAGACGCTTCAGAGACTATCATAAACCACGCATCTGAGATTCTCGTGAATGAAATATGAGAGGACTGTGAGAAAAGCCGCGTCCACAGTGGCACCCGGCCTTACTCGTCATCTTCGACGCCGAACTCAGCCAGCCAATACGCCTTTTCCTGCGGCGACAGGGTCGGGTTGGGGTCTTTCTCGTCTGCGGCGGAGGGTGCGGGGGCGCTCAGCAGGCGCGCGAAGTCCGTCGCACTGATGACGCGCATCCGGTGTTGGAGCGCGGCGTCTCTCACCTCCCGGTCGTCGCTGACCACCGTCACCGCGCCGGGATCGGGCGCTTTGCGAATGCGGGCCATAATCAGGCGGTCGGCATTGGTCGCGCTGTGGGCGAAGCTGACTTTGACCTGGCTGTTGCCCAGGCGGGGTTTTCTGCCGCCAGGCAAACCGCGATCAAAGACAATCGCACAGCTATCGCGCT
Organism: Aggregatilineaceae bacterium; assembly: GCA_040767545.1. Taxonomy (GTDB): domain Bacteria; phylum Chloroflexota; class Anaerolineae; order Aggregatilineales; family Aggregatilineaceae; genus UBA2029. Next base: position 28,657 of record JAXGOK010000042.1, read on the forward strand.
GGCGACGGGAACAGAATTGCATCAGCCGTTCGATTAACCGCAATTCCTTGGCGGGATGGTCCAGGCCAATCTCCGGCATCTTGCCGATCAGGTTGTGCCCGTCAATCAGATAGTGCACGAGTCTTGCGCCCCCAAAACAGGCGCGCGGCCCCAGGGCCGCGCGCGCTCGCTCACGCAGACAGAGTCAGCAGGCGATCCGGGAAGTTGGTCGTCAGCCCGTCCAGGCCGATCTCGATCAGCCGTCGCGCATCGGCTAGCTCGTTGACCGTCCAGGCCGTCACCTGCACGCCGCGCCGGTGCAGCCGGGCGACGTTCTCCGCCGTGAAGAGAATGTGATGGGAGTTGACCGTCTTGTAGATCACCTCGTCGTCTTCCGGCAGGCGATCCAGCCATAGCTCGGACAGAGGAATCTCCGGGGCCAGACGGTGAATGGTGTGCAGTGCTTCGTGGTAGAAGGCGCGCACCTGCACCCGCTCCACCAGGTCGAACTCGTGGATCAGGGCGACGGTCTGCTCCTCAATGCCGGGGTAGCGCCAAGGCTCCTTTAGCTCGATCATCACGAGCTGATCGGTGGCGCGCAGGAACTCGAACGTCTCGCGCAGGGTGGGGATGCGCACGCCCGGATAATCGTCGTGCTGGATCACGAAATCGAGCGCCTTTAGCTCGGCCAGCGTCTTGTCCCACAGCTTGCCCGTTCCATTGGTCAGGCGCTCCAGGTCTTCGTCGTGAAAGACGACGACGGTGCCATCTTTGCTGCGCTGCACGTCAAACTCGATGCCGTCTATTTCCAGGTCTACCGCGACCTGGAACGCTTCGAGCGTGTTTTCGGGAGCCAGGCCGGCAGCGCCCCTGTGCCCGACGATGATCGGCTTGCGCGTCGAGACGCGCGAAGCAGGCATGGGCAGGATCGTGTCCCAGGCAGGCCGCTGGTCGGGCGGCAGAATCGGTGAAGTGCGCACGAGAGACATCGTTTACTGTACCATCCTCAGAAGCAATAGCCACACGATGCACCGGACATGCCCGGCAGATGTTCCCAAGTATACGGGGGATTCTGTCCATCGCCCAGGTGATCTTTGGTAGTGAATATGCATCCAACTGCCAGGCTGTAGGAGCGCTGCTCTGGTTAGCCTCACCCCCGCTCGGCGCTGACGCGCCTCGCCGCCCCCTCTCCACGTCGTGGAGAGGGGGCAAGCCGAGCGCAGCGAGGCTGGGGGTGAGGCTCATCACTGGCAACGTCTTGCTCATGCTCGGCGCGGCGTGGGGCCTGCTGCCAAAGTGATCACGGCGAACTCCGGGCGGCAGTTGAGGCGGACGACGAGCCAGCCGGTGCCCGTCCCCGTCGTGACGAAAAGCTGCAAGCCGCCGATGGTATACAGTCCCGCCGGATACGCCTTGCCGCCGCGCGGCAGGATGAGCGGGCGTCTGCCGGGCAGGCGCACCTGCCCGCCGTGCGAGTGCCCGGAAAGTTGCAGCGCGACGCGCGGATCGGCGGCAGCGCGCGGGGCGAAGTCCGGCGCGTGGGCGAGCAGGATAGCCGGTTGGTCGGGCGGAGCGCCGTCCAGGGCCGCGCGCAAATCCGGCGCGCCGCGCACGACATCGTCTATCCCGGCGAGCACCAGCGCATCGCCGCCACGCCGCAGCGTATGTGACGCATTGCGCAGCAGCCCGATCCCCGCCCCGCGTAGCAGGGCCGCCACGCGATCCGGCCCCACAGAGTGATCGTGGTTGCCGAGCACGGCCCAGGCACCGTCGGGAGCGCGCAGCGCGCCCAGCAGCGCCTCGCCTTCGGCCAGGCCGTTGCGCCCGCCGGTGACGAAGTCGCCAGTGAGGGCGATCAGGTCGGGGCGCTCGCGCTGAACGGCGGCGGCGATCACCGGCAGGCGGGTATGGTTCAGGCGCACGCCCAGGTGCAGGTCGGACAGGTGGACGATGCGATAGCCCTCAAAAGCGGGCGGCAGCCCTGGCACGCGCACCGTCAGGCGGGTGATGCGCAGCCAGCGCGTCTCCACCTGCCAGGCGTAGACGCCCACCATGAGCGCCGCTCCCGCCAGGGCAGACACAATCCGCGCCCGGCTCGGAGCGGCACCGTCTGCGGCGAACACTCTCAAAGAGTCCCTCTCATTCATGCGCCAGGATATGCTTACAGCCCGGCTAGCAGCAGGATGAGCACGATCAAGCCGACGAGCATGGCGATCAGCGCGTTGGGATCCATCGGGCGGCTCCTCCCCGGCCTTGGCCGGTAACTGCTGGCGGTGCGATGCCGTCCCAGCATACCGCAGGCGGGCGCGCCGGGGCAATGATCGGGGGGGCGAGATTGCGAGCGGAAGCCGCGCACTGGCAATCAAGGTCAAACTGTCGCGTATTTTTGGGTCATGTTAATATGTCCTCAGCACGGATTAGACTGAAAGCAGCCTGAGATCATGCGACCAAGCCAACGACAAGAAGTGTTCAATGTACTTCTGGCCCAATTGTTGCAGGAGCGTGGAGCAGTCGTCGCCCCTGAGAGCATCCTGTACACCGGTGTGCAGAAAACGCGCCAGATGCCTGATGTAATTGTAAGTTACCAGGGATTGCGCACCGCAATTGAAGGGGAAGTTGAGGCACCTAACGCCAGAGAGAAGGCCATT
>JAXGOK010000043.1:0-30403 GCA_040767545.1 Aggregatilineaceae bacterium
GAGCGTAGCAAGGCCAGGGGGTGAGGTCAGTAAGACGTGGCACGGCAACGCTTCTCTTGCCTGACAGATTCTATACGCATCAGACGCTTTCCCTGCGTTCCGGCTGCGCAGTGCACCGAATCGAGTATACTGAGGGCAGACAGAGCGCAGCTTGTGCCAGTGCAAGGAGCGTGAGCGATGAGGCGATGTTTGATTCGTGTGCTTGTCGTGATGGCGGCCTCGCTGGCTTTGGTGAGTGGAACCGCCTGGGCAGCATCACCGGCTCTCTCTGAATGGGGGCAGGGCGCGCCTGTCCTCCCGCCGACGATCATTAGCTTTGCGGTGGACGTGGAGGAAATCACACTGGCCGATGCCGAAGCGGGCGAGACACCCGCCCGGCTCACCTGGCAGACGGTTGGCGTCCAGGCCGATCAACGGCTGATGCTCTACGCCTATCGTGTCAACCGCTGGGAGCCGCTGCTGCCCCCGGACGCTGAGCCGTTGCCGGGTACGGGCGGCTATGACTTCACGATCCAACACGCGCTGACCTTCAGCCCGCCCATGATCAGCCTGGTGATTGTTGACGCCGCCGGGCAGACGCTCGACCAGCGCATCGTGATCATCCCCTACGCGCCGCCCGACCCTGCCGTGCCGTTGAACATTGACCTGTTTCACAGCGGCGTGACCGAGCTTGACGCGGCGGCGCTGGCTTCCGGAGCTGCGCGCGTGCCGGTGACGTGGGAGGTAAGCGGTCGCCAACTGCACATGCACCTCGTTTTCGAGCAGGTAATGGAGAGCGGCAGCGTGGTCTCGGTTGAGCTACCGCGCCCGAACCTGTGGATTCCTTCGCGCGGCGAAGGTGTGCTCGCCCCGCAGCCCACCGTAGGTGGGCAGTCGGTGCGGCTGCGGCTGCGTGTGGTGGACATCCGCGATGGCAATACGCTGGCGGCTTATGCGCTGCCGCCCCTGCCGGTGGTGCAGGGTGCGAGCGCGCCCGCTGCGCCTTTGTCTCCTCCAGCGCAGGGCGGTACTTCGCCCGGATCGTCCCAGGGCCGCAGCCCCGCGCCGGTGGAAGTAGCGCTGTTTGTCGTCACGCCGGAGACCATCCCGCGCGGTGGGCTGGTAACCGTCAGTTGGGATGTGCGCAACGCAGCAGAGGTAGGCATCTGGCTTGTCGAGCCGGGCGGACGGCTGGCGCAGTTCGCGCCCGACCCGGCTGCACAGGGACAGTGGACGGTTGTTGTGCCTTCCGCCTATGTGGACGCGGCGACCTTCATGCTTTTCGCGAGCGATGCTGCCGGCGACCAGGTGCAGGAGACAGTGGTTGCGGATGTGATCTGCCCCTATGTGTACTTCTTCGATACGCGCGGCCAGGCGCTGACCTGCCCGCTGGAAGCCGCCGCGACGGTGCAGGCCGCCTACCAGGAATTCGAGCGCGGGGCGATGATCTGGCGGGCGGACACGAGCGACATTTACGTGCTCTACCGCGAGACGGGGCTGGTCAACCGCTACCGCGACACGTGGAACGGCGAGCCGATCTTCTACGAGGAGACGCCCCCGCCGGGCATGTACAAGCCCGATCGCGGCTTTGGCCGTGTGTGGGTAGATAACCCCCAGGTTCGCGCCGAGTTGGGCTGGGCGACCAGTCTGGAGCAGGGCTATACGATGCTGCACCAACGCTCCGGCGACCTCAAATACGCTCGCCAATACCTGACGCTGCCCAACGGAACGGTCATCTACCTGGTGGAGAACACCTGGAAAATCTGGTAGAGGCGCGCGCAGCGCCAGCGGCGGGTTGCCCCAGGACGGGCAGCCCGTTTTTTTTGTGCCGGATGCTGTTGGTGCTTCAACGGAAGCTCGGTGGAGGCGTGCAGCCTCACCCCCGGCTCCCTCTCCACCACGTGGCTATGCATTACCCACATCATTGGCTGTGCCTGTTCCCCCCCCATCCCCGGCCCTTTCCCCCTTGTGGGGGAAGGGAGAAAAGCGAAGGACCTGCTCCCCTTCCCTCCGCGCAGCGCGGGGGAAGGGGCTGGGGGATGGGGGGTATTCGTGGGTAACGCATAGTCGCCAAGAGGGAGGAGGCAAGCCAAACGCAGTGAAGCTGGGGGTACGGCTAACCAGGGCGCAGCAGAGCAGCGCCCCTACCACCTGCCCGATCATCCGTTGCGCGGCACAGCCGCCTTGACTTCGGGGCTGAGCGCGCCCTCGAACTGGGCCATGTGCTTGCGGAAGCGCGCAGCCAGATCGCGGGCGCAGGCGTCGTAGGCGTCCGGGTCTTGCCAGGTCTGGCGCGGGAAAAGCACAGCGGGCGGCACGCCAGGCACGTGCTTGGGGATGGCGAAGCCGAACACCGGGTCGCTGATCGACTCCACTGTGTCCAGGTCGCCGTTGAGCGCCGCGCTGATGATGGCGCGCGTATGCGCCAGCTCGATGCGGTGACCCACGCCAGCCGGGCCGCCAGTCCAGCCGGTGTTAATCAGCCACAGCTTGACGTTGTGCTGGCGGATTCTCTCGGCCAGCAAGTCGGCGTAAACGGTGGGATGCAGGGGCATGAACGGCGCGCCAAAGCACGCGCTGAACGTCGCCTGCGGCTCGGTGACGCCGCGCTCGGTTCCGGCGACTCTGGCCGTGTAACCGGCCAGGAAGTAAGCCTGGGCCTGGGCCGGAGTCAGGCGGGCGATGGGCGGCATGATGCCGAAAGCATCTGCCGTCAGATAGACAATGTGCCGGGGGTGCCCGGCCATGCCAGTGTAGTCGGCGTTGGCGACGTGAGTGATGGGGTAGGAGGCGCGCGTGTTTTCGGTGAAGGTGGCGTCGTCCAGGTCTACGCGGCGGCGACCGGCGTCCATGCTCACGTTCTCCAGGATCGTTCCGAAGCGGCGCGTGGCTTCCCAGATCAGCGGCTCGCCATGTCGCGAGAGGCGGATCACCTTCGCATAGCATCCGCCCTCGAAGTTGAAGATGCCCGCCTCGTTCCAACCGTGCTCGTCATCGCCGATCAGCGTGCGCGTCGGGTCATTGGAGAGCGCCGTTTTGCCGGTGCCGCTCAGCCCGAAGAACAGGGCTACGTCGTCACGATCCCTGCCGTAGTTAGCCGAGCAATGCATCGCCATCACACCCTGCTTGGGCAGCAGGTAGTTCATGATCGTGAAGATGGCCTTCTTGATCTCCCCGGCGTAGCGCGTCCCGCCGATGAGCACCATGCGCCGGGCGAAGCTGAGCAGGATGAAGGCGCCGGATGATGTGCAGTGCACGCCGGGAATGGCCGTAATGCCAGGAGCGCTGATCACGGTGAACTGCGGGACGTGGTGGCGGAGCTGCTCCGGGTCGAGGATGCGCACGAACATATTGCGGGCGAACAGGCTGTGCCAGGCCATCTCGGTGATGATGCGAATGGGCAGGCGGTAAGCGGGGTCGGTCCCTGCGTACACGTCCTGCACAAAGATGTCGCGGTTCTCAAAGTAGGCCACAATGCGCTGGTGCAGAGCGTCGAAAGCCTGCTCGCTGCACTCCTGGTTAGCTGGCCCCCACCAGATGTCGCGCTCGCTGCCCGGCTCGCGCACGATGAACTTGTCGTTAGGCGAGCGCCCGGTGTGATCGCCGGTGCGCACAAGGAGCGGCCCCTCGTGTGCGATCGCACCTTCGCGGTGGCGGATAGCCTGCTCATAGAGCGCGGGAGTGGTCAGGTTCCAGTATTCGTGCTCCAGGTTGGTGAAGCCCTGATGCTCCAGCCCGTAGTCACTCCGGTAATTGTCGCTCATAGCCTCCTACTTTCCTCAACGCGTGATGTATGGTGCGCACGCCGGCCATAGGCACGGCGTGCGCGGGGACTATGCCGGTCTGCCCCGGAATCTGAACGGCGACAAGTGTAGCGAAAGCGCCGCGAATGACCAAACTGTTGAGGGCGGACAGCGCCGCAGGAAGCAAGAAGATGGCCTCCCGTTGACCTCACTCCCGGCCTCGCTACGCCCGACCAGCCCCCTCTCCGCGTCGGAGAGGGGGCGGTGAGGCGCGTCAGCGCCGAGCGGGGGTGAGGTCCGTAGGGGCGTATGGCCATACGCCCCTACGGACATGCTGACGCGCAGCGGATTGTGATGCGATTGCCCTGTCCGGCGTGCCCTACCTGCTGGACAGATAGGCGATGACCGCTTCACGCTCGGCGCTGTCAAGCTGTGCGCCCTTGGCGATCATGCGGTCAACGGTGGTCGTCCACCCGGCCTCGTCCTTGCTGGCAGCATCAATACGGTCGGTCGTGTGGCAGACCGAGCAGCGCTCAGCGACCAGCGCCGCCCCGTCGAGGGCCGCAGCGTCGCCCGGCGCTGTCTCTGCTCCAAGCCCCATCATTCCCGCCAGGACATCGTCGGCAGTGCCCTCGTAGCTGACCGAGCCGGCCACGGCCAGCAGAAGCTCGCCCAGCTCGTCGCTGTATTCGTCGGGGACGGTAGCCAGATAGGTCACCAGGAGCAGGTCTTCCTGGAGCTTGGCGACGACGAAGGCACCTTCCAGATCGGGCTGGGTGACGGGCACCAGGCCGCCAACCCACTCCTCTTCTTCGCTCAGCATGACCTCTTCTGCCTCGCCGATTTCCGGCTGCTCTTCAGCATCCGGGTCTTCCGGGACGAGGAAGGAGGTCACCACGGCCTGGGCCAGGTCGGTGGGCGAGGCGTCGGCGGGCAGCTCTGTGCCAGTCAGGGCTAGAAACGCGGTCGGCAGGACGGCTACCAGGATGCCCACTTCGCCGGAGTCCGGCGTAGTATCCTCGGCGCTCATGAGCTTTTCGAGCGTCTCTTCGGAGTTGGCAAAATAGGCGTTGGGGAAGGACATCTCAGTGTCAAACCCGCTCGCCCAGCCTTCGGGATAGGCGACGCTCAACAGGCCATCTTCGGAGGTGTAAGTCTCATACTTGATCTCGTCCTGAGCAAGCGCAGTGAGCGGGATCATGACCAGTGCCAGAAGCACGGCCAGGCTGATGACGGCGTTGGCTCTCATCGGCTTCTCTCCTCAAGAGGACATCCACCCCGGTATGAGGTGTTCAGGTAATGGTCAAGATCATAGCTCAATGGTCGTGTAACGCCAATAAAAGTGACGGTAATGACAGAAACTACCTGGAATGAGGAGGTTACCAGGTCTCGCCGAGAGGGGCCTCGTCCAGGTGCGGTGACCAGGCAGCACGAGCCAGCGTCCAGGCGTCGCCGGGGTGGGTGCGCTCGACGAGGGTGATCGAGGTGTTGGTCAGCGAAGGGCGCTCCAGGTGGCCGAAAAGACTTTCGAGGAGCATCCCCAGCGTCCCGCCGTGCGTGACCAGGGCGACCGTCTGCCCGGCGTGGCGGGCGGTGATGTCGTCGAAGGCGGCGCGGGCACGCCTTCTGAGCGCGGCGCGCGATTCTCCGTTGGGCGCGGGGATGTTGCGCCAGTCGGCCCGGTAGACGGCGTAGCGGTCGGCGTCCCAGGCCAGCACCTCGTTGCGGGTGAGGCCCTGCCAATCACCCAGATCAACCTCGCGCAGGCGCGGCTCCGGCTGGATGGGGAGGCCGAGCGCCTCGGCGATGGCCTGGGCGGTCTGCCAGGCGCGCGGCAGGTCGCTGCTGTAGAGTGCGGCGAGGCGCGCCCTATTATCGGCTATGTAGCGGCCCAGCGCGGCGGACTGCGCGCGCCCTACATCGTTGAGCGGGACGGGAGCGTTGCCCTGCCAGCGCCCGGCGGCGTTCCAGTCGGTCTCGCCGTGACGGATGCACAGCACGCGGGTGGGTGCGGGAGTGGGTGGCTGAGTCATCGGGCGAAGGCTTCGAGGTGATCGGCGAAGATAGTGCCCAGCGCGGGCAATAGCTCGTTGGCGGCGCGGACGGGGCTGGCGCAGTCGAGCAGCAGGTAGTTCCCGGCTTCGCGCGGGCGGGCGTGGGTGGCGCTGGACAGGCGCAGATGGTAGCGGTTGACCAGCATATACCCGCCGAGCGGCGTGACGATGTGCCCGCTGACGATCACGCGCTGGGGGATCGGCGCGCCCACCGAGAACGCCTCCAGGAATTGCTGGACGACCTGCACGTAGCCGTACTCGGTCAGGCCCAGCTCATTTTGGGTGAACAGGGTGTCCCACAAGACCGCGAAGGGCTTGCTCTGCTCCGCGATCAGCGAGGCGCGCAGCAAGTGCGGGTAGCGCGGGTCCGCCGGGCCGCTCACGGCCAGGTAGTAGCGGGCGTCGTCGGCGTAGGGCACACCGTGCACCTGCTCGTAATGCTGGTAATAGGGGGTCAGGTCGTCAGCCTGGGCCAGGACCATGTCGGCCTGGGCCAGCAGCGCACTATGATCGAAGGAGCGCAGCATCTCGACATGCGGGATCGCTTCGCTGGCCGCTCCCGCGTGACTGAGCATGACGCCGGCGGCGGTGCGCACGTAGAAGGGCAGGCTGCCCAGGAAGTCAAGCACTGTGTCGCGGTCAGCGCCCAAGGCGCGCTCGAAGCGCGGCGTGAACTCGATCTCGCCCTTCACCAGCGAGACGCCGTAGATGTGCGGCATCTCGTGGTTGCCCAGCAGCATGATCACCGCGTCCGGCCCTAGCTCGGCGCGCAGCGCCATGACCCCACGCAGGATGTCCAGGCTGCGGTCGTCGCGCGACCCGCCGTAGGAATGAACCAGGTCGCCGAGCAGGATCAGGCGCTGGGCAGCGCCCGAAGCGTATAGCTGGCGGAAGTGCGCCACATAGCGCTCGAAGGCGTCACCGTCGCCGTGCAGATCGGTCACGATCATGGCGACGCCTTGCGTAAGATCAACGAAACGGTCAGGCATCGTGGGCTTTTTGGGGTGCAGTCTCTCGGTTGCCGTGCGGGAGTATACCACAAAGTGCCCGGAAGCGAGACGGTCGCTGCCGGAGGGGAGTGTATCCTTGTCAGTTGAAACTCGTCGCACGGGGATGGGGGGCACACGGCAGCCAGTACCCACTCCATTTCAACCGAATTCGATGCACTACCCGGATTGCACCGGTGTTGTCGGCAGTGATGCTTTGGCGCTAAAATAATTCTGTAAGGACTCCCCAACCCAGCCTAATTATTCATCTTGAAGGAGTGCAAAAGTGAAGAAGCCGATTCGTGTGGCAGTGACCGGCGCAGCCGGTCAGATCGGTTACAGCCTGCTCTTTCGCCTGGCCAGTGGCGAGACGTTCGGCCCCGACCAGCCGGTGATCCTGCAACTGCTCGAAGTTCCCCAGGCGCAGGACGCGCTGCATGGCGTGATCATGGAGCTGGACGACTGCGCCTTCCCGCTGCTGCGTGGTGTAGTGGCGACGGACGACCCAAATGTGGCCTTTGACGGGGCGAAATGGGCGCTTCTGGTCGGCGGCAGGCCGCGCACCAAGGACATGGAGCGCGCCGACGTGATCCGCGACAACGCGCCGATCTTCGCCGGCCAGGGGCGGGCGATCAACGAGCGGGCGGCCAGCGATATTCGCGTGCTGGTCGTGGCTAACCCGTGCAACACCAACGCCCTGGTCGCGCTGCGCAACGCGCCCGACGTGCCCGCCGACCGCTGGATGGCCATGACACGCCTGGATCAGAATCGCGCCCGTATGCAGATGGCCAGGAAAGCGGGCGTGCCTGTGAGCGCAGTGACCAACCTGGCCGTGTGGGGTAATCACAGCCCGACGATGTACCCTGACTTCGAGCACGCGCTGATCAACGGGCAGCCGGTGCTGGACGTGATTCCCGACCGGGCCTGGCTTGAGGGCGCGTTTCTGGTTGCTGTGCAGCAGCGCGGCACGGAGGTCATCAGCGCGCGCGGTAAAAGCAGCGCGGCCAGCGCCGCCAACGCAGCCATCAACCACATCCAGAGCGTGCTGCGGCCCACGCCCGCAGGCGACTGCTTCAGTGGGGCGGTCTTCTCCAGCGGCAACGCCTACGGCGTCGCGGAGGGGCTGGTCTGCTCGTTCCCGCTGCGCACCAGTGCTGACGGATCGGTGGCGGTGATTGGGGGGCTGGCGCTGAGCGACTACGCACGCCGCAAGCTGCGGGCATCGGTGGAGGAGTTGCTGGAAGAGCGCGAGGCAGTCGCCGACCTGTTGAAATAGACCAGGCGTTCTGATACAATGCGGCTCGCTTGACGCTGCCGAATAGCCTCACCCCCGCTCGGTGCTAACGCGCCTCGCTGCCCCCTCTCCACGTCGTGGAGAGGGGGCAAGCCGAGCGTAGCGAGGCGGGGGATGAGGCTAGCTAGCCAGGGCGTGGCAGAGCAGCGTCCCATTTCCTGACAGGTTTTGCACGCACCGCTCCCTGGTGAGTTGATCAGGCCGCGCAGCGGGCTTATAATGGCGATAGGCGGCATGTGAAGGAGATGCGTTCTCACGCATGAGCTATCCGATGGGCCATCCTCGCGCGAGGGGCAGCCGTTTCGCCTTCGTCAGGATGTCGTGGGTGCTGCCGGCGAGTCTTCTGCTGCTCCTGATCGTCCTCGTGTCGCTGCAGTTCGCACCGTTCCTCACCGAACAGCGGCGTGACAGCGGTATCTTCGCCTACACGGGCAAGATCATCCGCGATGGCGGCTTGCCCTATCTAGATGCCTGGGACAACAAGCCGCCCGGCATCTACTTCATCAACGCGCTGGCCTTCTTCATCTTTGGCAGCAACCGCTGGGCGCTGTGGCTGGCGGAGAACATCACCCTCTTCCTGACGGGCATGACCATGTTCTGGCTGCTGCGCCAGTTGTACGGCGAGCGAGGCGAGACGTGGGCCGGCCCGCTGATCCTGGTGCTGCTCACGCGCCATCCGGCGCTCGTCTCGGACATCAACTTCACCGAGCCCTATGCGCTGCTGCCGCAAATGCTGGTCTTTGCGGCGGGCTACCAGTTCTTGCGCACGCCTAGCTCGCGCTGGGGGTTTGCCATTGGCTTTGCGGCGGGCAGCGCCTTCCTGATCAAGCAGACGACAGTCGGCGTGGCGCTGGCTTTCGTCCCGGCCATCCTGATCAGCCGGCACCCGGTGCTGGGCACGCGGCGGCGCTGGCACTGGCTGGGCGTGACCATTCTGGGCGGGCTGAGCAGCCTGGGGCTGGTGGCGCTGTACCTGCTGCTCAACGGGATTCTCGATGATGCTATCAATGCCTCGTTTGTGGCGGCGGGCACCTTCCACGACTGGGTGAGCGACGGCTCGGTGTGGATCGGGCGCACGGTGATCACGACGTGGACGGCCAGCCTGGCCCCGCTGGTGATCGTGCCGTTGCTGCCGTTCCTGGTGCTGGGGATGCGCGCCGCGTGGCGCAGCCTGCACACGCGGCCCTACTACGGGCGGCAGGCGGCGACCAATACGACGCTGCGCGTGTGGATCGTGCTGACGTTCTTCGTGGACATGATCCTGTCCAACATCACCAACCGCGGCTACGCGCACTACTACGTCACGATGATCCCGGCCATGACCTTGCTGACGACGATGAGCTTGCCGGTGGTGACGCAGCGCATCGTCCAGTCAGCAGGCCGCCGGCGCAAGGCGTGGTCGTGGCTGCGCGTCTACCTGGCGGTGCTGCTGCTCGGCGTGCCGGTGGTGGCGACTCTGGTGCGCATCTTCCTTGTCCAGACGGAGATTGCTGGGCCAGCCCGCCAGCAAGAGGTCGTCACTTACGTGACGGAGCGCACCGATCCGCACGACACCGTGCTGGTGTGGGGCGCGAACACGGTGGTCAATTTCCTGGCCGACCGGCGCAGTCCCACGCAGTTCCACTACGGCTATCCGTTGATCGTCCCCGATGAGTTATCGGATGAGTACATTTTGGAAGCGGTGCGCGACCTGGAGCGCGGCAAGCCAGCGATCATCGTGGACAGCACGATGGTGGACGGCGACCGCATCCCGCCGCTAGACCCGGCGCGGCGCATCGAGTGGTGGGGTGAGGGGGGCCGCCGCGATGTGGCGAACCTTGACCCAATCTTCGAATTCGCGGACAAGCACTGCTGGGAGGTGGATGAGATCGAGCAGATCGTCATCTACCGCTGCGCCTACCCGAACACGACGCACCTGCCGCTCTCGGTGGTGACCGGGCCGCCGCTGAGCGCGTTCTGGCAGGCGCTGGAGCCGCCGCTGCAGACGAGCTACGACTGGGTTGCGGCGCAATATCAGCAGGAGTTCGCCCCGCAGGAATGACGGCGCAGGGCGGCGCTGTTGCGCAGGGAAGGCTACACGGCGCGAGCGTGCACTCGCGCCGTTTCTGTGTGCTGGGACGTGGCGCGAGACCGGCTCTGCGTCTGGCTAGGCCCCGCCCTTGAGCTTCGCCTGTAGCTCAGCGAGCGCGGTGAAATCGCCAGCAGCGGCCAGCTCAGCCTGCTTCGGCCAGTTTGCAGTGCTGCCCACCAGCCGGACACCGCGCCCTTTGACAGCCTGCTCAAGCTGCTCGGCGGTCATGGCCGCAACCTGGGCGAAGGTGGTGATCCCGGCCTCATTGAGGGCGGCGGCGGATTTGGGGCCGATGCCCTCGATCAGCGTCAGGTCGTCCGGCGCGGCTTTCTTGGCAGGGGCAGCCTTCGGCTTGGCGGGAGGAGCAGCTTTCTCGGCGGGCGCAGCTTTTGCTTCGGTGGCAGGCGCGGCCTTCACCTCGGCGGCAGGCGCAGCAGGTGGCTCGGCGTGCGCCTCGTGGCCCGTGTAGTGGGCCGTCTTCAGGTCATCGAAGCGTTCCCAGGGGCGCACCATGATCAGCCAGCCGCCGACGCCGAGCACGATCAGGGCGATGCCGATGATCAGCAGACTGGTGGTGATGTCGGCGTTGTCTATGGTGCCCAGGGCGATGAGCAGCAGCGCCACAATGGTGATGGCGATGCCCAGTCCGACTAAATAGGCGAAGTTCTGTTCGGTTGGGGTAAGTTTCTCTTGTGCAGGCACGGCAAACCTTCCGTTCTTTACACGTGCGGACGGGACTCACTGACTGCGCGACTTGAGGTTTCTCTTATTGTGCCACAGAAGTGGGTGAAAGGACAAAAGGGGCGGCATGGGCCATTTGACAAGGTACCGGCTGCTGATACAATCCTGCAAGTTGGCTCCACGCCAGGCAGAGACACTCTGAGTGCCCGCTGCCAGAGTCACCGGGAAATGCCTCTATGCCGGAAGACTTCATCCTGTATGTGCTGGTAGGCTTCACCGCCCAGATTATTGACGGGGCTTTGGGCATGGCCTACGGCGTAAGCTCGACTACGTTTCTGCTCAGCACGGGTGTGGGGCCGGCTGTGGCCAGTGCCAGCGTGCACATGGCCGAAGTCTTCACCACGCTTGTGTCGGGACTGTCTCATCTCAAGCTCGGTAACGTGGATCGCGCGCTGTTCCGTCGCCTGGTTGTCCCCGGTGTGATCGGTGGGGTGCTGGGTGCCTACGTGCTGAGTGAGCTTCCCGGCGACAAGATCAAGCCGTTCATCTCCATCTATCTGATGCTCATGGGCCTGCGGATTCTCTGGAAGGCGCTGCACCGGCAGGGGCCAGCCAACCCACTCAAGCGCGTGGTTCCGCTGGGCATCATCGGCGGCTTCTTCGACGCGATCGGTGGCGGCGGGTGGGGTCCGATCGTGACCACGACGCTGGTGGCGAATGGGCACAATCCGCGCATATCCATCGGCTCGGTGAACCTGGCCGAGTTCTTCGTCACTGTCTCGGAGTCAGTGGTCTTCCTGCTGACCATCCGCCTGACCAACCTGGGCATCATCGCGGGGCTGATTGCTGGTGGTGTGATCGCGGCACCTCTGGCTGCTGCTATCTGCCGCAAGCTGTCTCCGCGCAAGCTCATGGTGGCAGTGGGGCTGCTCATCATCGTCCTGAGCATCCGCACGCTCGTGCAGACCTTCTGATCAGCCAGTCTTCTGCTGGGGTGCCATTGCCGGTCTCTTCGCTGCGGCCTTGGCAGTCCTGCGGTGATGCTCTGCCCCAAAACTGAAATTCTCCTGAAACGTTGGCGTTGGCCCATAGACTCCATTATCCTTTAGATAAGGAAAGGAGCCGGTATATGGACTCGTTGACCCGAAGTAATCTGATTGACCTGATCGATGTGGAAGATGAATGGTGCGTCTCTCTTTACATGCCCACTGTACGGGCGGGGACGGAGGTGCAGCAGAACACGATCCGGTTCAGAAACTTACTTCGCCAGGCTGAGGAGCAGTTGGCCGAGTTGCAGGTGCGCGTGCCCGATGCCGAGCGCCTGCTGGCACCGGCGGCGGCGATGCTGGACGATGCCGACTTGTGGCGGCAGCAGAACGATGGGCTGGCCGTCTTTGCAGCGCCCGACCACTTCAGTTACTACCGTCTGCCCATCTCGTTTGAGGAGAGAGCATTAGCCAAGCGCCGGTTTCACGTCAAGCCGCTGCTGCCTCTGTTCAGTGGCGATGGGCGCTTTCTGGTGCTGGCGCTCAGCCGGGATCAGGTGCGCCTGTTGGAGGGAACGCGCGATAGCGTCGCCGAGATCGAGCTACCCGGTGTCCCGACCAGCATGGCTGAGGCGCTGCATTATGATCAGCCGGAGCGCCAGGTTCGCGCGCGCGCAGCCGGCAGTGCAGGTGTGGCGGTCTTCTATGGGCACGGAGGCCCTGAGATGACAGCCAAGCTCGACCTGCTGCGCTATTTCCAGATCGTGGATCGCGGGCTGCGCGATCTGATCGCCGACAAGCATGTTCCCCTGGTGTTGGCGGGGGTGGACTATCTGCTGCCGATCTACCGGGAGGCGAACACGTATCCGCATCTGGTTGCGCAGGGCGTGACCGGCAACCCGGACACGCTCAGCGCCAAGGAGCTGCACCAGCGCGCCTGGGCGGTCGTCATGCCGTTCTTTGCCAAGGCCCAGAGCGAGCAGGTCGCGCTCTACTACGAGATGGATGGGCGCGACGACCCGCGCGCTTCGCACACGCTGAAAGATATTGTCCAGGCGGCGCACGAGGGACGCATAGCGACCCTGTTCGCCCCGCGTGGTGTGCAGAAATGGGGCGTCTACCGCGCGCACAGTCACAAGGTGCACGTTCATCCCTCTGAGCAGCCCGGTGATCACGATCTGATTGACCTGGCCGCGGCCCAGACGGTCGCCAGCGGCGGCGCGGTCTACGTGGTAGACCCGGCGCAGATGCCGGGCGGTGACCTGGTGGCGGCCATCTTCCGCTACTGATCCGCGCGGCGGACTCTTGTGCTATCAGGCGGGCCGGGACATTCTCCTGGCCCGCTTTGTATCAGGGAGGATGGCTGGGAATGGAGGCTGTGCTCGTCGCCGGACTGACCAACATCGAGACGACGCTGCGCGTGGATGGCTTCCCTGTCGCCTATGCGCCGGTGCGCTATCCTTTCTTTGGCGTGGATGCGAGTGTATCGGGCGTGGGCTACAACGTGGCGAAGGCGCTGGCGTCGCTGGGCAATCCGGTGCGCTTCCTCTCTGTTATCGGGCGTGACCTGGGAGCGGCGCTGGTGTTGGGGCAGCTTCGCGCCGACGGGCTGTCGGGCGCGTTCGTCGTGCAGGAGATCGAGCGCACGGCCCGCTCGGTGATCCTCTACGATGCGGACGGGCGGCGCATGATCCACGTGGACCTGAAGGACTTGCAGGAGCGGACTTACCCGGAGTCGCTGTTCGAGGCGGCGGCGCGCGACGTGACGCTGGCCGTGCTGTGCAACATCAACTTCGCGCGGCCCATGCTCGCCGCGATGCAGGCGCGCGGCGTGCCCATTGCCACCGACGTGCACACCATCGCCGACCCGGACGACGCCTACAATGCCGACTGGATGAGCACCGCGTCGGTGCTGTTCATGAGCGACGAGAAGCTGCCGTGTGCGCCGGAAGACTGGGTGCGCCAGTTGTGGGATCGCTACGATGCGCCCGTCGTGGTGATCGGTCGCGGGATGCAGGGGGCGCTGTTGGCTGTGCGCGCCGATGGGTTCCTGGAGCGCGTGCCCGCCGTGTACACGCGCCCGGTCGTCAATACCATCGGCGCGGGGGACGCGCTGTTCTCTAGCTTCGTGCACGTCTACAGCACGAGCGGCGATCCGTATCTGGCTATCCGCCGGGCGATGGTCTTCGCCTCGTACAAGATCGGCGCGACCGGCGCGGCGGACGGCTTCCTGAGCGCCGAGGAGCTTGACCGCCTGGCCGCCGAGGTGTACAGCTCACCACGCGATTGAGGCGGAGTCAGTCTGCCGGAATGTGCAGGGCCGGAGTTGCGGGCGAGAGCAGGGCGGTGTGCAAAGCTGCGCCGGGCACGTACTCGCCAAGCAGAGCGCGCAGGTCTTCCAGCGCGGCGCGCACGTCAGCCTCGGCGCTCGCGTGGTGCCCCTCGACGGTGATCAACGCCTCGGCTGTGTCTTCGCGGGCGGCGCTCTGGGCGCTCTGCCGCCAGCACCAGCGCCGCGCGCTGACCAGCCCCGCCTCGTCCACGAAGATCACTTCACCGGGGTCGGGGTGCGCGCTCTCGTCTGTTCCCAGGTCGGTGAAGCGCTCGTCGCCTGTGGCGAAGCGCACGGTCACCGCGCCGGTCGTGGCGCGGCGGTCGAACACGGCCACCGGCAGCGCGTAGCGGATGCTGACCAGGTTTCCCAGGTCAACCAGCAGGTTGAGCGAGGGGATGTCGCCCTGCTTGGTCAGGCGGCGCAGCAGGGCTTCGGCGGCGCTGCGGTACTGGGTTGGCTTGACGCCGAAGGCGCTGAACGCCCGCCGCCAGGCGGCCAGGCTAGGCACGTCGCTGAGCGGGGTATCGCCCAGGCGGGCCAGGACTGCGCGCTGCTCGGCGGCAAAGGCGGCGGCGAGCGCGGGCGGCGTGGGGCCGTTGTGCAGGTGCCGGGCGAAGATCACCCCGCCGCGAATGGCCGGGAAGCGGGCCAGCAGCGCCGGGTCGTAGCGGAAGAGAGTGGGCATGGCAGTCCCCTTTAGTTGATCACCAGCCAGTTGAACGCCATATCTTCGTCCGGGGCGGTGCTGCGCACGGTGAACGAGTCGCCGGCGGAGATGGCATCCACCCACCAACGCCCGCGCGGTTCGCTGATCGGCGTGATCAGCACCAGCGACTCGCTGTTGGCGGCGCGCGTGGCGACGGTCACGGCTCCGTCCTGCCAGCCGTCGTGCACCTGCCCGACGTGACCGCTCTGCGGCGGCACGTCGAAGCCGCGCGCGAACGTGTGCGGACTCTCCGATACCAGCCCGCCGTCGGCGGCGAAAGCGAGCGGATTCTTGTCCACGCTGATGCGCGGGCGGTCAGCCTGGCGGTAATCCAAGCTGATGTGGTCGGTGTCGGTGGGATTGCGCACCTCAAGCTGGCCTCCGGTGCCGTCGTTGCCGATGACGGACAGCGTGCCGCCGCTCTCACCATTCCCGATCCAGAATTCGACGATGTGGTTGGCCGTGTAGAGGGTGGGGCCGTACTTATAGAAGCCGATCTCGAAGCTGCGATCCTGGCCCGGCTCGTTGGGCGCGTGGTCGAACAGGCGCAGCGAGGGCGCGCCGAGGATGTTCCACAGCGTGGACGTGGGGTAGACGGCGACCCACTCGTGGTACGGCTCGCCTTCCCAGCCGCCGGTGCCCAGCGACCACATGGCCCCGGTGGGCACGGGGGTGGCGGTGGGGACGACGAGGGGAGTCGCTTCGGAATCTGCTGACTGAACGGCGACGCCCAGGCTGATCGCCGCCAGGATCAGAGCGGCGGCGGCCAGGGCAAGGACGAACCAGTACGGACGAGAAGGGGCAGGGGGATGAGCCATCGGCGCTCGCTCCTTTACGGGTGATAGGACGGGCCGGACGCCCGGCGATCATCGAGTCCGCCGCGCTCAGTCTTCCAGACCGATCTGGATGACGTTCCCCTCCACGCGCACGGGGAACCAGGGCACCGGGATCACTGCTGGCATGGCCAGCACGCGCCCGTCGCGGAGGTCGAACTGCGCGCCATGCCGGGGGCAGGTGATGGTGAAGCCGTCGAGGTCGCCCTCGGCCAGCGGGCCGTCGTCGTGCGTGCAGCGATCCTCGATGGCGTAGTAGGTGCCGCCCACGTTGAACACGGCGATGTAGAGGCCCTCAACCTCGAAGACTTCGCGCGCGCCGGGCGGAATCTCGGCACTCATAGCGACGGTGATGAAGCGTGGCACTGGAATCCCCCCTCTCTGGATAGCGCGGCCTACGGCGGGCTGCGCCAGAACATGAAGCTGCGGAAGCCCTCGCGCACCAGCTCGTCGGGAATCTGGAGCGCGCGGGTGATGTCGAAGATCATCGCCCAAAACGCATCGGCGACCGGCGGGATGAACCACAGTGCCAGGAAGATCAGGAACAGGCCATACGAGCCGATCTGCAGAAGCTGCCAGCGCGTGCGCGAATCGAGCAGCGGCTCGATGACGCCAAAGCCGTCCAGCGGCGGGACGGGCAGCAGATTGAAGCACACCGCCGTCACTTGCAGCATGATCAGGAAGGACACGGCAGACCACAGCGACGCATTCTCCCAGATCGATCCAGACTCCGGGCTGCGCCCCAGCCAGATGGTGAACTCGATCAGAGTCGTGTCCACCAGCCCGACGATGAATGGCAGCGCCAGCAGCAGAGCCAACAGCAGGTTCGCCAGCGGCCCCGCCGCCGAAACTGCCGCGCTCCACCACTTGTTGCGCAAGCGGTGCCGCTCGATGTACACCGCGCCGCCGGGCAGACCGATGCCGCCCATGGCCAGGAAGAGCAGCGGCAGGCCAATGCTCAGCATCGGGTGCGTGTACTTGAGCGGGTTGAACGACAGGTAGCCCTTGTCTCTGACGGTGTAGTCGCCACCCCAGTAGGCGACCAGGGCATGGGCGAACTCGTGCAGCGTCACTGAGAAGACCCAGCCGATCAGCACGAAGGCGAAGGTGAACAGCGATCTGCCGGGCAGGGCGAAGAGGAGATAGGCAACCAGCAGCACCAGCCCGCCGATCAGCCAGGGCCGGTTGCTGCGGCGCGGCGCGGTCTGCTCCCGCTTGCGCTTGCTGCGCCGGGTGGGGATGACCACAATCTCCGGCTCGGCATCTGTGGGCGCTGCGGAGGCCGGAGCCGCCGCAACCGGGCGGCCCGGCGGCTGCCGGCGCAGATCGTCGCGCACGTCATCCGGGCGCAGCGGCAGGCTGCCTAGCGTCTCGGCCACCGCACCATTCTCTTCGTGCAGCAGAGCCAGCAGCAAGTGCCGCGAATCCAGCACCGCCTGCCCAAGCCGATACGCTTCCTGCGCGGCGCGTTCGAGCGCATCCTTAGCGCCCCGGCTGTAGCCCTTGAGCGCGACGGGCGTCTCGCGCTCCACGCCGACTGACTGGGCGATACGAGCATAGAGTGCGCCCGTGTCTGCGCCGCGCGCGCGCAGCAGATCGCACGCTGGGCTGTCCGCCTGATGCAGCAGGCCGAGCAGCAGGTGCTCCACGTCCACATAGACGTTGTGGCGGCGCGCTGCTTCCGTGTTGGCGCGATCGAGGGCGGCCCGCAGGTCGGCGGTGAGGAGAGGTTCAGCAGAGGGCATCAGCGGGGCCTGCTCTATTCGTCGTTTTCGACAGACCAGCCCAAACGGGTGTAGACGCCCGCCTTGAGCACTTTGAGCGACAGCAGGGCGCATTTGAGCCGTGTCGGGCTGAGGGGGATGCCGAGCAAGTCGAGCACATCTTGGCGCTCAAGGCTGCGCAGCTCGTTCAGCGACTTGCCGATGATCTCCTCGCCGAGCATGGACGCCGACGCCTGGCTGATCGTGCAGCCTTCACCCTGCCAGGAAACGGCCTTGACGCGATCCTGGTCGTCAAGCTGGAGGGTCAGGTGCAGGTGATCGCCGCAGAAGGGGTTGTCGTCCTCGTACTCGATGTCGGCGGGGTCGAGCGGCTCCCCGAAGTTGCGGGGGTGCTGCCCGTGATCAATGATATTCTCCATGTAGAGGTCCATCAAGCTTCCTCACAGGGTTGGGGCGGTTGGCATGAACCAGGCGAGAGCGCCGGGCAAGCGGCGAATCAGCCTCCCAGCCCGAACACTCTGCGCGCATTGTAGATCGCTTCGACCAGGGCGTCCACATCGTCGCACGTATTGTACACGTAGAAGCTGGCGCGGGCTGTGGCAGCCACGCCGAGGCGCTTGTGCAGGGGCATGGCGCAGTGATGCCCGGCGCGCACGGCAACGCCCTCGGAGTCGAGCAGTTGGGCCACGTCGTGGGCGTGAATGTTCCGCAGGGTGAAGGCGACTACGCCGTTGCGCAGCGAGGCATCGGGGCCGTACAGCGTCAGGCCGGGGACTTCGCTCAGCCTGTCCAGCGCGTAGTCGGCGACGATCTTCTCGTGGGCGAGGATGTTGTCCATGCCCAGCGCGCTCAAGTAGTCCACCGCCGCGCCCAGGCCGCTGGCTTCGGCAATGGCGGGCGTGCCCGCCTCGAACTTGTGCGGAAGCTCGTTCCACGTGCTGCCCTCCAGCGTAACCCGGCGGATCATCTCGCCGCCGCCCAGGAAGGGGGGCATCGCTTCGAGCAGGGCGCGCTTGCCATAGAGCACGCCGATGCCGGTCGGCCCGGCCATCTTGTGCGCGGAGAAGGCCAGGAAGTCCGCGTCGAGCGCCTGCACATCTACGGCCAGGTGCGGGACGCTCTGCGCGCCGTCCACCAGGAAAAGCGCGCCAACGGCGTGCGCCTCGGCGATCATCTCCCTGACCGGGTTGACCGTGCCCAGCACATTGCTGACATGCATGACGCTGACCAGCTTGACCGGCTCATCGCGCAGGAAGGCGCGGTAAGCGTCCAGGTCGAGCAGGCCATCATCCGTGATGGGGATGTAGCACAGGCGGACGCCGGTCTGCTCGGCGAGAATGTGCCAGGGCACCAGGTTGCTGTGGTGCTCCATTTCGCTGAGCACCACCACATCGCCGGGGCGCAGGTTGGCGCGGCCCCAGGTGTAGGCGACCAGGTTGATGCTCTCGGTCGTGTTGCGCGTGAAGATGATCTCACGGCGCGAGGCGGCGTTGATGAAGGTGCGCACCTTGTCGCGCGCGCCTTCGTAGGATTCGGTGGCGCGCTCGCTGAGCACGTGAATGCCCCGGTGCACGTTGGCGTGGCCGGTCTCGTAATAGCGGCTCATGGCGTCAATGACCTGGCGCGGCTTCTGGCTGCTGGCCGCCGAGTCCAGGAAGACGAGCCGCTTGCCGGGGTGCACTTCCTGGTCGAGGATCGGGAAGTCCGCGCGGATGGCCTGAATGTCCAGAGGAGATACGGTCTGCTGAGTCATCAATCTTCCCTTATGCACGTTCGGCCAACGCGCAGGCATGGGCGATGATTGCGCGCTGTTGGTCATCATAGGTATGCTGAGCGTCATCCGCCGCCAGCCGATACAGCGTGAGCGCGGCGCGGCACGTTTCCTCGAAAGGCGGCGCGCTCAGCCCCATTGTACAGCCCTGTGCGTCTGCCCAGGCGGGGCCAAGCGCCTCCGCGACCATGTCCCACAGCCGGTTTTCGGAACCGTAAAGCAGCCTGTGATGCACCGCGACGATCCCCGCCAGGTGCAGCACGAGTACATTGCGCTGTACGGCGGCGGTCAGCGCTCGACGCTGCTCCAACGCAGTCACCAGCTTGAACACTTCCTCGGCCAGTCCGGCGATCTCACGAGCGACCCAAGCATCCGCCGCGTGCAGACCGAGCCGATCCCAGGTCCAGGCGATCGCGTCGCGCTGCAGATCGCCCGCAATACCTGCGGGATCATACTGGATCTGTGCTTCCCGCCAGCCACGGATGGCCGCTCCGACGGCTCCCGGATCCGTGAACTGCTGGCGCGCGGCCTCGACCGGGACCCAGGCCACGTCCACCAGACGCCCGTCGCGCCATTCGTAACGTTTCTCGCCGCTGCCCAGTGCGAGCAAATCAATGTCCGAGTGCGCGGACGCCTGCCCGCGCGCGAAGCTGCCGAACAGGACGACCGCCTGTGCGCCCGCTGCAGCCAGCTCGGCGGTCATGCGTTCAATGGTAGCGCGGTGGTCGGTCATGCCTTGCCCCCGAATCTCACAGATTATAGGTCTTCGCCGCGAGCCGGGCAGTGCTGTCTACCCGGAAAACAAGTAATATAAAGCACGGAAGTATACACGACAAACCGGGCCACGTCCGACCCGGTTCACCGCTTGCCTCTCTCCCCCGCAGTCCCGGCTAGACCTCGCCGAGCAGCTTGCGCTCGACGTAAGCCATCATCCGCTCGCGCACGTTCTCGAAGGGGATGCGATCCAGCACGGCCACGAAGAAGCCATCCACAACCAGCTTTTCGGCTTCCTTGCGCGGCAGCCCGCGCGACATCAGGTAGAACAGCACTTCCTCTCCGATCTGCCCGGTGGCCGAAGCGTGCGTGCAGCGCACGTCGTCGGCTTGAATCTCCAGGCCGGGAATGCTGTCCGCGCGAGCGTCGTCGCTCATGATCATGGTGCGGTTGGCCTGGAAGCCATCGGTCTTCTGCGCGCCGGGCAGCGCCTTGATCATGCCCTGCCACACCGCCCGCGACTGGTCCTTCAGCACGCCCTTGAACAGCAGGTCGGACGTGGTGTGCGGCGCGTTGTGGTTCTGCTGAGTGTCCAGGTCCATGAACTGCTTGCCGTCCGGGAAGTAGAGCGCGCTCATGCGGCCCCAGGAGCCGCGCCCGTCCAGGTCAATCTCCATGAACGCCTTGACCAGCTTGCCGCCCATCTGCCCGGTGATCCAGTCAAGCTGCCCGTCGTTGGCGACGCGGGCGCGCTGCGTGCTGAACTCGAACATGCTGTGGCCCCAGTCCTGCAGGTTGACGAAGCGCAGTGTCGCCCCATCCCCGACGATTAGCTCCGTCGCGCCGATGAAGCTGGCGTCATCGGGCATGGCCGCCGAGAGATTCTCGTGCAGGTAATCAATGGACGCGCCCTCTTCCAGCACGACCAGCAGGTGGCCAAGCGTGGCGGCGGGGCGGCTGGCGTAGAAGATACTGTGCGCGGGCAGCGTCACCACCTGGCCGCGCGGCACGTAGAGAAAGACGCCGTGCGTCCACAGCGCCGCGTTCAGCGCCGCGAACTTGCCGTGCTGCGGCGTGACGGCGTGCGTCATCAAGTGCTGGCGCACCAGGTCGGCGTGCTCGCGGGCGGCGCTGCGCAGGTCGGTGAAGATGACACCCTGGCGGGTCAGCGTCTCGCTCACCTCATGGTAAACCGGCTTGTCGTCCACAAAGGCGAGCATCCCGCCCTGTTCGTCGCCAAGCAGGGGACGGCGGCTGTCGGCGGGGATGTCCTCAACGCGCCCGCCGTCCGGCGAGCGCAGGACGCCCGCGCTGTCCCAGTTGATGTGCCGGTAATCGGTGCGCCGCCAGGCTTCGTCGTTGGTGGTGGGCATGGGCAGCGCCTCATAGATGTCCCAGGCGGCCAGCCGGGCCTCGCGCAGCCAGACCGGCTCGCTGTAACGCGCGCTCAGCGCCTCGACATCGGCGCGGGTGAGCGGCGGCGCTTGGAATTCACGTGCAACACGACGACGGGTTGCCACAGGCGTTCCTCTCTCAGGGTGGTGGTTGGTTATTGGTTATTGGTGTTCAGTTGTCGGTTATCGGTTGTCAGTAGGGGCGGAGCAGAGCGCCACCCTCTAGCCGATCGAGCCTTCCATCTGGAGCTGGATCAGGCGGTTCATCTCGATGCTATATTCCATCGGCAGCTCTTTGGTCAGCGGCTCCAGGAAGCCGTTGACAACCATCGCATTGGACTCGTCTTCAGTCAGGCCGCGACTCATCAGGTAGAAAAGCTGGTCGTCGCCAATCTTGCTGACGGTCGCTTCGTGGCCGACGGTGACGCTCGGATTCTCGATCTCGATGTACGGGTACGTGTCCGACTCGCTGTGATCGTCCAGCAGCAGCGCGTCGCAGACGACGGTGCTCTTGGCGTGTGCCGCGTCGGGATAGACCTTGAGCAGGCCGCGATAGCTGCTGCGCCCGCCATCCTTGCAAATGGACTTGCTGATGATCTGGCTGGTCGTGTTGGGCGCGATGTGGATGGCCTTGCCGCCCGCGTCCTGAATCTGGTTGCGTCCGGCGAAGGCGATGGACAGAATCTCGCCGTGCGCGCCCGGCTCCAGCAGGTAGACCGACGGGTATTTCATGGTGATCTTGCTGCCCAGGTTGGCGTCTACCCACTCGTGCGAGGCGTCGCCGTGCACCAGCGCGCGCTGCGTCACCAGGTTGTAGACGTTGTCCGACCAGTTCTGGATGGTGGTGTAGCGCGAGCGCGCGCCGCGCTTGACGACGATCTCGATCACGCCGCTGTGCAGGCTGTCGGTGGAGTAGGTGGGCGCGGTGCAGCCCTCGACGTAGTGCAGGAACGCGCCTTCGTCTACGATGATCATCGTGCGCTCAAACTGGCCGATGCTCGCCGTGTTCAAGCGGAAGTACGCTTGCAGCGGCATCTCGATGCGCACACCCGGCGGGACGTAGATGAACGAGCCGCCCGACCACACCGCCGCGTTCAGCGCCGCGTACTTGTTGTCGTAGGCGGGGATGACCGTGCCGAAATACTGGCGGAACAGGTCCTCGTGATCTCTCAGCCCGCTCTCAATGCTCTTGAAGATGACGCCCTGCGCCTCTAGCTCCTTGCGCACCTGGTGGTAGACCATCTCCGAGTCGTACTGAGCGCCAGCGCCGGCCAGGAACTTCTGCTCGGCTTCGGGGATGCCCAGACGGTCGAAGGTGCGCTTGATGTCCGCCGGCACGTCGTCCCACGAGCGCGCTTCCTGCTCGGCGGGCTTGACGAAGAAGTAAATGTCGTCTTCGCTGAAGCCGGACAGGTCTGGCCCCCAGGTGGGCACGGGCTTGCTCTGGTAAATCTCCAACGCCTTGAGGCGCTGGGCGCGCATCCATTCCGGCTCGCCCTTCATCTCACTGATCTGGCCGACGATCTCAGCGCTGAGGCCCTTGCGCGCCTTGAAGACGTAGGTATCGGGATCGCGGAAGCCGTACTGCTCATCGTAGGCTTCGCGGATGCCCTGAACCTGCTCTGCATCACCCATGATGGTTGCTCCGTTGGTTAAAGCGGTCAGCGCTCAGCTTTCAGCCGTCAGCGAGAAGCAAGAACAAAGGCGCTGTATTTCTGCGCGCAGCGGGAACCTTCGCTCTTCGCGCTTCTCTGCCTGCTGACGGCTGAGCACTGATGGCTGACCGCTATTTGCCGTTGCCGTTCTGCTTCTCGCGCAGCCAGTCGTAGCCGTGCTCTTCGAGGTGTAGCGCCAGGTCCGGCCCGCCGCTCTCCACGATCTGCCCGTCCATCATGATGTGCACGAACTGCGGCTTGATGTAGTTGAGGATGCGCTGGTAGTGCGTGATGACCAGCACGCCCAGGTTCGAGCTGTAGAGGGTGTTGACGCCCTCTGACACGACGCGCAGCGCGTCAATGTCCAGGCCGGAGTCGGTCTCGTCCATGATGGCGATCTGTGGCTCCAGCACGGCCATTTGCAGAACCTCGGCGCGCTTCTTCTCGCCACCGGAGAAGCCGTCGTTGAGGTAGCGCCCGGCGAACTCGTGATCCATGCGCAGCATGTCCATCTTCTCGATCATCAGCTTGCGGAAGGCCGGGATCGGGATGCCCTTGTCCTCCGGGTTCGCCGCACGCCGCCGCGCGTTGAGCGCGTTGCGCAGGAAGTTGGCGACGGTGACGCCGGGGATGGCGATGGGATACTGGAAGGCCATGAACAGGCCCAGCCGACTGCGCTCGTCCGGCTCCATGTCCAGGATGTCCACGCCACCGAAGATGATCTGCCCGGCGGTGACTTCGTAGGCGGGATGGCCCATGATCGCGTTGGACAGGGTGCTCTTGCCGGAGCCATTCGGCCCCATCAGCGCGTGAACCTCTCCCTGGCGGACGATCAGGTTGACGCCCTTCAGAATCGGTTGGTCTTCGACATTGACGTGCAGATTGCGAATTTCCAGCGCAGCGCCCATCGGTATGCGGTATCTCCTCACTAACTGCGGCAATTCCCAGTCCCGGCTGCCCAACCGCCAAGTCTCTCTCAATTGAGAACGTTTTGCAACAGTTCTAGCGCGATTATAACAGGTAAGTGGGAGGAAGCCAATAAGCAAGATGAATATCTGATAAAAGCTTGATGAGGGCGGGTTTGTCGGCGGCGCAGCGGCTGCTTTATACTCTGCTCAGTTCGACACTTGCGCTTCTGCGAAGGAGTACGGTTCATGGCTGACCAACCGCTAGACCCCGGCAGCGTGGCGCGCGCGCAGAAGGAACATCTGGTGCGCGAGGCGTTGCGCGAGATTTACGACCCAGAGATCGGCCTCAACGTGGTTGAGCTGGGGCTGGTTCGCGAGATCATCGTTGAGGATGACAAGCTGCATATTGTGATGATCCTGACCACGCCGTTCTGCCCCTACGCGCCGCAACTGCTCGAAGCCTCGCGGCGCAAGGCACAGGAGGCGCTCGGCGTGCCCACGACTATCGAGGTCGGCATGGACATTTGGGACCCCTCGATGGCCGAAGAGGGCGTGCTGAGCGACTGGGGGCTGTTCTAGCCTTCGCTGACGGGCTGTTCCCCTGGCTGCTCCAGCGTCAGGGTGTAGGCCCCCGTCTCGCCCAGACCCGCGCTGTCGCGCACTTGCACCAGGTAGACGCCCGTCGTGGGGACAGCCAGCGTCACGCTGAGGGAGCGCGTCGCCGCGCCCTCGCTGGTAAAGAGGGCGGTTGTGCCGTCCAGCGTGGCGACGCTCAGCGCCGGGGCGATGGCGTCTTCTGTGGTCAGCGTCAGCGTGGCGGTGCTGTCCGCCTCGGCGTAGAAGTAATGGCGCTGGCCGCCCTCGTCGGCGGTCAGCAGACCGGCGGCAGGCTGGCCCGGCGTCATGAGCGTCACCTGGGAGCGGTCGAGCAGTAACTCATACGATCCGCCGGGCGTCTTCCCATTCCAGCTCACAATCACCACATAGGGACTGTCCCCCTCGATCACGATCGGGTCAAGCGCGGCGGTCTCGGCGGCGGACTCCGTGCTGGCGAGCGGCCCGTCCGGCCCGTAGACGGTCAGGAAGGGGTCACCTGTGGGGTCGTCGTCGCGGATGCTGAGGCGCAGCATGGTTTCCTGCTGGCGAGCCAGCCCGCCGATCAGGAAGTGATCGTTAGGATGATCGGCGCGGACGGTGCCAGTGACCGGCTTGCCGGGAGCCAGCTCCGGAGCGGTATTGAGGTCGCGCAGCGAGAGCAGGTACGACCCGCCACCTTTGTAGCGGTCGGCCAGCACGGTGTACTCACCGCTGGCGCGCAGCAGCAGCGGCCCGATGCGCGCGTTGGTGCCTTCGCCGCTGTCGTCGTCGCTGGCGACGGTGCCGCCCGCCGGATCGAGCAGGGTGAGCATGGTATCCAGGTCGCTGCCTTCGCCGGGACGCATGTCAATGAGCACCAGGTCGCCAGCGCGCCCGGTGAACTGCCACGCCTCGGGCCAGGGCAGCGCTGGTCAGGTAGCCCTGCTGCGTCTCGCCGTAGCGCAGGCGTTGATCCCGGCGTGGCACTGGCCCGGCGGACACGTAACCAGCGCTCAAGGCGGCGGCAGTGGCGAGCGTCAGAAGCAGAGTGCACAGGCGGGCCATGATCTGTTCCCTTGCGTCGCGGTGGCTGGACAGTCTGCCGCTCATTATACCCTGCCGGGCGGCTGCGCTGCCCACTGGTTTACCTCACCCCCGCTCAGTGCTGATGCGCCTCGCTTCCCCCTCTCTGCGTGTGGAGAGGGGGACAGGCCGAGCGTAGCGAGGCCAGGGGGTGAGGTAAATGCCCTGATGGCGATTCTGGCAATTGCCCAACAACTTGTTCGCGCACCACTCACCTGCCTGTGTTGTCAATTTCGGCAAAACATACTACCATGCCTTCAGGACTAGTCGAGTGGCGATCCGAAGGAGCGTGAGGCATGGCGACCCCGTATGACGGCAAGGTTGGCATCTGGCATTGGAAGGGCGACTCCATCGCCGAAGAGTCGATTGAGGGGCTGTGCCGGACGATCAAGAAATGGGCACCGGCGATCACGCAGGTGTGGGTCAAGACGAGCGACGGCCCCTACTGGCAGGGCAAGTTCGACACCGACCGCAACCTGGCCATAGACGGCGCAGCCAGTGTGGACAAGTGGGTGCGCGTCCTGGACTCGTATGGGCTGGAGTTCCATGCCTGGGCCGTTGTCACGGGGAAGGAGATCAACGAGGAGGCGGATCGGATCATCGAGGTATGCAACCGGCCCGGCGTGCGCTCGATGGTGCTGGATGTCGAGCCGTACTCCGGCTTCTGGACGGTGGGCAAAGACCCTATTCGCCCGTTCATGACGCGCATCCGGCGTGGGGTGGGGGGGCGCTTCCACATTGGCATGGCCATTGACCCGCGCCCGCGCCACAAGCCGTCCATCTTCCCCGACGAATGGCGTCCCTTTGTTAACAGCGTGCACCTCCAGGTGTACTGGAACTCGTTCCAGCGTCCCTATGCCGAGGTGCTGGATGAGGCCTATAGCACCTGGAAGAGCTACGGGCTGCCACTCTTTCCGGTGATGCCCGGCAAGGCCACGCGCGACGACATCGTCGCCGGACGGGACTATGTGATCAAGCGCCACAAGGCACCCGGCATGAGCTGGTGGCGCTTCGGTACCATTGGCCCGATCGAGTTCCCGGTCATCAACCAGCCGATGGTGCCCGGCGAGGGTGGCACCGAGCCGGAGCCGCCAGCGGCGAAGGGGCGCTACGGCATCGAGATCGTGGTGACGCCCGACAAGCCGCAATACCGCGACGGAGCGTATGGCAATGGCGATCTGAGCAAGCTGCTCAAGACGTTCAAGAACACCTGGGGCTGGACGGCCAAGTACAAGACGACCGCCAAGACAAGCAGCCTGGTCTGGGCGCGCTGGGATCCCCAGCTTGTAGCCAGCGGGTGGTACGAGGTGGCGGCGTTCGTCCCGGCACGCCATGCGACAACCGAGGTCGCGCGCTACAAGCTGCACGGTGCCATAGGCGCGTCCAGCGAGCTGGTGGTGCCTGTGCGCCAGGCCGATCACTACAACGTGTGGGTGCCGCTGGGCGTGTTCCAGTTCGACGCCAACAACGCGACGGCGGGCGTCGTCTTCCTCAACGACTTGACCGGCGAGGACGATAAGGAGATTACCTTCGACGCCCTGCGTTGGCGGCAGATCGTGGGCATCACGCCGACGGAGAAGTACCTGGCCGATGGCTATGACAGCCCGGTGGGCACGGCGGCAGAGCGCAGCGGCGACAAGGTCTGGCCAGGCAACTGGTTCGACGCGACCGGCTTCGACCGGCTCTACCGGGTGGGCACGGTGAACCAGGCGTATCACACCGGCACTGACCTCAACATGAACGAACCGTACTGGGATGCTGACGCCCATTCGCCGGTCTATGCGGTGGCGTCCGGCGTCGTGACGTTCGCTGACCGGGTGCCTGGCTGGGGTAATGTGATCATCATCCGCCACGATCCGCTGATTTCCACCGGGCAAGTGCTCTACGGGCGCTATGCTCATATCGAAGATGTGCGCGTGCAGGTGGGCGACCGCGTCGTGCGCGGCCAGCAGATCAGCAAAGTGGGCAACGCCGATGGCATCTTCGCCTATCACCTGCACTTCGATCTAAGCAAGACTACGGTGCTGGAGACGCAGCCCTGGCACTGGCCCAAGATGAACCGGACGGAGGTACGGGCCAATTACGTTGACCCGCTCGACTTCATCCTCAACCACCGGCCAGAGGATCGTTAGGCGGCGAGTGAGCATTATCGAGCAACCAGGTATGGGGGGCAGGCGCGAGCCCGCCCCCCAACGCTTGCCCGACGCACGTTCTCCGAACGCCGATTGCCTGGTATAATCCCCGGCATGGACAGGAACCGGTTCTCCCAGTTCGAGGAGCGCGTGCAGGCGTTGGTCGAAGGCGGCTTTGCGCGGCTGTTCGCCGGGCGACTGATGCCGCGCGAGGTTGCGTTGCGCCTGGCGCGCGCGATGGAGGACGGAGCGGCGCTCGACTCCAGTGGCGCGCTGGCCGCGCCGAACCGCTACGTCGTGCGGCTGCACCCTGACGATCACGAGTCATTGCTGGGCGCGCACGCCGACCTGGGAGCTTCCCTGGCAGGGGACATTGTGGCGCTGGCCCGTGAGAGCGGGCTGCGGCTGGAAACCTCTCCGGAAGTTGTGTTCGTCTCCGATGCAACCATCGCCGTCCATACGGTTTCCGTGCAGGCCAATCACGTAGACGCCACACGCCAGACAACGCGCCTGTTGCTGGAGCGTGATCTGCGCCCGGCAGATACGCCGCCCGACGCGCCGCCGCTGCCTCCGGCCTACCTGGTCGTGGACGGCGACCGCTACGTGCTGCTTGACCGCTCGGTGATCAACATCGGGCGGCGGCGCGACAACACCATTGTGCTCGATGACCGGCGCGTGAGCCGCCATCACTGCCAGCTTCGCCACCGCTTCGGCGAGTTCGTGCTGTACGACCTGGCCAGCCGGGGTGGGACTTTCGTCAACGATGCGCGCATCTCGGAGTGCGTGCTGCGCTCCGGGGATGTTCTCTCGCTGGCGGGCGTCAAGCTGGTCTACGTGGTGGATGAGGGCACAACTGATGCGCACGGCACCCCCGGCGGCGACACGCAGATTTACATGCGCCCCACAGACGACGGCGACGCCTTCGCTGGGGAGCGGTGAGCGTGGACGCCGTGCTGCTGGCGCTGCGCCTCGTGGCTGGTGGCTTGCTGCTGGCCTTCCTGGGGGCAGTATTTCTCATGCTCTGGCGTGACTTCCGCGCGGCGACTGTGGCGGCGGGCGAGCCAAGCCGCCGGCGAGGCCGGCTGGTCGTGGTGGGCGCGGAGCCGGGTTTCGCCACGTGCGTGGGGACAAGCTTCGCCCTGCTGCCGCTGACTGCCCTGGGCCGCGCGCCGACCAATACCATCGTGCTTGATGACACGTTTTGCAGCCAGGAACATGCGCTGGTCACGCACCGCGACGGCCAGTGGTGGCTGGAAGACCGGGATAGCAGCAATGGCACGCGCCTGAACGGTGAGCCGGTGCGCGAGCCGGTGGTTCTCTCGTCGGGCGACGTGATCGGCGTGGGGCGTTTGGAGCTGCGCGTCGAGCTGGATTGAGGGGGGCGCGGCTGGAGTCAGTCCGGCGGCCTGGTCATGAGAGGGGCGTGTCACTTTGGACGGTACATACGGGATCACGGTGCGGCGCTTCACGCCGCGCGACCTGGCGCAGTGCACCGACGTGGAGCAGGCGGTGTATGGCAGCGGGGCCTATTCCACCTATTTCTTCCGCCAACTGCATGACCTCAACCCGGCGCTGGTGTGGGTCGCCGAAGACCTGCGTACAGGCAAGGTCGTCGGGCACCTGTGCGCGGCCATCGGCCAGGGCGGGCAGGTCGGCTGGATTCTGAACACGGCGGTGCTGGCACACTACCGGCGGCAGGGCATCGGGCGGATGCTGATGGAGCGCGGAGTTGCCGAGCTACGCGCGGCGAAGGTGCGGCGGATGCTGGTCACGTCGGAGCCGGGGAACGTTGCGGCCATTCGCCTGTACGAGAGACTGGGCTTTCGTGCCGTGCGCACCGAGACCGACTATTACGGCGACGGGTGCGACCGGCTGATCCTTGAGTGCGACGTGGAAGGGGAATAGACGCATGAACCTGGGACTGGAGAATGCAAGAGTCTTTGTGGCGGCGAGCAGTGCCGGCCTGGGGGCGGCGGTTGCGCGGCGCTTCTGCCTGGAAGGGGCGGATGTCGCCATCAACGGGCGCGATGCCGACCGGCTGGCGGCGGTCGCGGAGCGGATGTTCGTTGAGACGGGGCGGCGGGTGGTGGGGATGCCCGGCGATGTATCTGATCCGGACACCGTCTACGGCCTTGTCGCCCGCGCCGCCGAGCGGCTGGGGGGCCTGGACATTCTGGTGACCAACGCGGGCGGGCCTCCGCCGGGGACGTTCGCCACTGCCCAGCCGGAGGATTATGAGCTGGCCTTCCGGCTCAACTTCATGAGCGCGGTGAACCTGATCCGGGCGGCGCTGCCGCATCTGCGCAAAAGCAGCCGGGCGGCGATCCTGACTATCACCTCGGTGACGGTCAAGCAGCCGGTCGCCAACCTGATTCTCTCCAACAGCGTGCGCATGGGCGTAGTCGGGCTGACCAAGTCGCTGGCGAACGAGCTAGGGCCGCAGGGCATCCGCGTCAACAGTATCTTGCCCGGCTACACGCGCACGGAGCGTGTGACGCAGCTTCTGGAGAACCGCTCGCGCGAGGAGGGTATCTCGCTTGACGAGGCATACGCCCGCCAGTCGGCCAGCAACCCACTGCGTCGCATTGGCGAGCCGGAGGAGTTCGCCAACGTCGCCGTGTTTCTGTGCTCCCCGGCGGCGGGGTACCTGCACGGGGCGATGATTCCGGTGGACGGCGGCTCGATTGCTGCGTCGCTGTAGCAGCGTATACGTTCACTGCCGGGCGCAGCAAGTCGTGCTGGTTTGTATACGCCTCTCCCCCTAAGTCCCCCTCTCCA
>JAXGOK010000044.1:0-29442 GCA_040767545.1 Aggregatilineaceae bacterium
CCTGATGCAACTGAAGCCACCCGAAAACTGGCGCAAACGCATTACTGCCGCTATGGGTGAATTACTCGGCGAGCAAAGCATCGAGGAGCGGTTGGCGGAAATCAACGCCACGATTGAGCGGATGGACTTTCGCTGGGACCACGGGCTGGTCATGGATCAGGCGGAGTATCTGGAGAAGCGGCTTAAGTTACAGCAGGAGCTTGAGAGCCTGACGCCTATCCCCGACGACGACCTGGAGCGGGCGGCGGACTTGCTGGAGAACTTCTCGGAGCACTGGGAAGCCTGCGGGGATGACCCCGAAGCGCAGCACAAGCTGGTGAAGCTGATCGTCAAGCGCGTTTACGTGAAGGATGACGAAGTGGTCGCTATGACGCTTCGCTCAGACTACCACATTGTTCTGGGCCATAAACTAAACGGGCCAACCGAAGTTCCGGTTGACCCATTCATATACACGAGCGGGAGCGACGGGATTCGAACCCGCGATCTCCGGCTTGACAGGCCGGCATGTTAACCGCTACACTACGCCCCCAATGCCGAACGTGCGCAGATGATAGCATAGCCCGCTTCCCCCGTCAAGGCTGAGTCGCGCAAGTTTCTTCCCTTCCATCGCCCATATCTGCCGGTCACGGCGACCAGGCCGCAGCCATTTCACCACTCACCCTTCACCAACAATCTTCGTCTTGAAACCGCCTCACGCGTGGACGATGAGCGGAACGTCCTCGCGCGGCCCAACCTGTCCCACCTCCCACCAGGGCGCTTGGCGGGCTTCCATCTGCTCGGCGAACGCCTCGCGCTGATCTGGGGGCAGAGCGATCAGCAGGCCACCGCTGGTCTGCGCGTCAAAGAGCAGCATCAGCTTGTGCTCCGGCAGATCGCCCACAACGCGCACGCCGCGCTGATACGCTTGCCGGTTGGCCGCCGACCCTCCGGGGAAGATCCACGCCGTCGCGTACTGCTCCGCGCCAGGCAGCAGTGGTATCTGCGCCGCGTCCAGGTACAGGGTGACGCTGCTCGCCTCGGCTAGCTCGGTGGCGTGACCCAGCAGGCCGAAGCCGGTGATATCGGTCGCCGAGCGCGCGCCCACCCCAACAGCGATCCCCGCCGCGTCGCTGTTGAGGCGCATCATCCACGCCGCTGCGTCCGCGATGTCATCCGGCCTGGCCCGGTCAGACTTGGCAGCAGTGGTAATGCAGCCGGTGCCCAGCGGCTTGGTCAGGATCAGCCGGTCACCGGGCCGTGCGCCGCCTTTAGTCAGCAGGCGGTCGGGGGAAGCCAGTCCGACCACCGCCAGGCCGACCTTCGGCTCCTTGTCCTGGATGGTGTGCCCGCCGGCGATGACTGCGCCCGCCTCGCGCACCTTCTCAGCCATGCCGATCATGATCTGGGTGATCATCGCCGGGGGCAGGTCAGGCGGCAGCGCGGCGATGTTCAGCGCCAGCAGCGGACCCCCGCCCATCGCGTAGACATCGCTGAGGGCATTGGCTGCGGCAATCGCGCCGTACTGGTACGGGTCATCCACGATCGGTGTGAAGAAGTCGGTCGTGACGATCAGCGCGCGCGCCTCGTCGAGCCGGTACACGGCAGCATCGTCCGGCGCGCCCAGGCCCACCAGCAGGTCAGGGTAGTCCGCCGCACGAAACAGGTCTTGCATGGGGCGCAGCACGTGCGCCAGGGCCTCCGGGGCCAGCTTGGACGCTCAGCCAGCGCACGACGAGAGCGCTGTCAGGCGGATGATTTCCTCACGGGTCATAGGGAAAGCCTGTCTCCTGGGTGCAGCCAATGCGAGCAGAGTATAGTGCAAATCAGGACGTGTGCAACGCAGCACGAGAGAATCCCTTCAATATCGGTGCCGTCCGCTGAGATAGGCCGCGCCCGCCTTGTCGGCCAGTTTGCCCCAGCCTCTCGATTGACGAACCAGGGAGGCCATGCTAGGGTTGAGCGTCCATCGCAGGCATACAGCGCGGCACGCAGCCCAGGAGACAAAGACGTGACGGAACCCCGGCGAATTCCCTTAATCATTGCGGGCGTGGGCAACGTGGGGCGCACCTTCTTGGCGCAGCTTGCGCAAACCCATAACGTGCTAGCCCACCGCTACGGCGTGGCGCTGTCCCCGGTTGCGCTGGCCGACAGCCGCAGTGCCCTGTGTGACGTGGACGGGCTGCCTCCGGCGACTCTGCACGCCGCCGCAGACCTCAAGGCCGCTGGACGCTCGCTCGTCGAGGCAACAGGCGCACAGCCTGGGCTGGCGGCGCTAGACCTGGTCGAATGGGCAGCGCGCGCTGGGCTGGAGCGGGCCATCGTCGTGGATACGACGGCGGCAGATGGCATGGAGACGGCGCTGCACCGGGCATTGGCGCTCGGTTACAGCGTGGCCCTGGCCAACAAGCGCCCGCTGGCTGGTCCCTGGGAGGGCGCGCAGGAGTTCTTCGCGTCATCGCGTGTCTGCTTCGAGGCGACCGTCGGCGCGGGGCTGCCCGTCATCAACACGCTGCGTTACCTGGTGGACACCGGTGACGAGATCACCCGCATTGAGGGCGCGCTGAGCGGCACGCTCGGCTACCTGTGCAGCCGCCTGGAAGACGGCGAGCCGTTCTCGCTGGCGGTGAGCACGGCCAGGTCGAAGGGCTACACCGAGCCAGACCCGCGCGACGACCTGAGCGGTATGGACGTGGCGCGCAAGGCGCTCATTCTCAGCCGGCTGGCCGGGTGGCCGGTGGAGCTTGAGCAGATTCAGGTCGAGCCGCTCTATCCCGCCGAGATGGCCTCGCTGAGCGTGGATGAGTTCATGGCCCAGCTTCCGCGCCTGGACTCCGATTTCACCGCTCGCATGGGTGCGCTGACTGGAGTGCCGCGCTACCTGGCGGAGATCAGCCCGCGCGGAAGTGTGGTGGCGCTGCGCATGGTCGGTGAGCAGCAAGCGGCCCAGTTGCGCGGCACGCAGAACCAGGTGTTGTTCTCAACGCGCCGTTACAACGAGCATCCCCTGACTCTGATGGGGCCGGGCGCGGGCATAGAAGTCACCGCCGCCGCTGTGCTGCAGGACTGTGTGCAGCTTGCGCGCTTGTGCGGCTGATACCCGTCGTTTGTACGTTTCGACCATCGCTTACCCTTGTACGAACCCCTCGCCTGTGCTATCATGATGGGCGCTCGTGCTTGCGCGTTTCTCAGTGAGTGATTGCATCATGCTGCTCAGCCTCGCGCCTCGTTGCCCCCGTCCTCGTCCGGCTCCCGTCGCTACGGGTCCGGCTTAGCGGAGTTTAGGGCAGCATCAGCGCGCAGCGCCCGCCAGAAACCAACCGCTCTCGGACCTGAGAGCGGTTTTTTGTTGAATGGGCACAGCCAGTGAGGGGACTATGACGGTTCGTGTTGGAGTCTACGGAGCGACCGGGTACACCGGTCTGGAACTGGTGCGGCTGCTGGCCGGTCATCCGGAGGTGACGGTCGCGTTTGCGACTTCGGAAGCGTCCGCCGGGCAGAGCTTGCGCCAAAGCTGGCCGCAAGCGCCTGACCTGCCGCTTGTCTCTGCCGCCGCCGCGCCGCTTGAGGCGGCGGACGTAGTACTGCTCTGCCTGCCGCACACGCGCTCCGCGCTGATTGCTGCCCAGGCATTGGCGCGCGGCGTGCGCGTCGTAGACCTCTCCGCCGACCTGCGCCTGGACGATCCGGCGGTTTACGCGCAGTGGTACGGGGTGGCCCATCCCGCGCCGGACTTGCTGCCCGTGCCCTACGGCCTGCCGGAGCTGGGGCGCGAGCGGCTGCGCGGCGCGCAGAGCATCGCCAACCCCGGCTGTTACGCCACAGCGGTGCTGCTGACCCTGGTGCCGCTGGCCCGCGCCCATGTCCTCGTCCCTGGTGCGCCGCTGATCGTGGACGCCAAGTCGGGCACTTCCGGGGCAGGGCGCACGCCCAAGCAACATATCCTCTTCGCTGAAGTGCACGGCAACTTCTCGCCGTACAACATTGGACGGACGCACCGCCATCTGGCCGAGATTGAGCAGGTATTGGCGGGCGAAGACCCGGCGCTGGGGCCGGTGATCTTCTCGCCGCACCTGCTGCCCACTGACCGGGGCATCCTGGCGACGGTCTACGCGCCGGTGACGGACATGGCTGCTGCGCAGAAAGCCTTCGCTGCCTGCTACGCCGGAGAGCCGTTGATTGACCTGCTGCCGCCTGGAGAGCTGGCGACGCTGGCTCACGTCGTGCGCACGCCACGCGCCGCGCTCTCGCTGACTCCTGTGGGCGACAACCTGCTGATCGTCGTCTCGGTGATTGACAACCTGCTGAAGGGGGCGGCGTCGCAGGCTGTGCAGAACCTCAACTTGATGTTCGGTCTGCCCGAAACTACCGGGCTGCTGCCGGTTAGTCACTGAAGGAGCGCCACACATGGACTCTAGGGGCGAAATTCTCGCGCCGCTGGTCATCAAAGTGGGCGGCAACGATCTCGATCAGCCCGGTTTCATGGGCGCGCTGGCGGCGGCGGTCGCGCGGCTGAGTGCGGCGCGACCGTGCGTGCTGGTGCATGGCGGCGGGCGCGCCATCAGCGCAGTGGGGCAGGCGTTCGGCCTGCAACCGGTGTACGTGGACGGGCAGCGCGTGACCGACCAGGCCGCGCTCGACGTGGCCGAGATGGTGCTGTCCGGGCAGGTCAACAAGCAGATCGTGCGCGCGCTGCTGGCCGCCGGCGTAGACGCGCTGGGCCTCAGCGGCGTGGATCGCGGCCTGCTGCGCGTTGAGCCTTGGGCGGCGCAATTGGGGCGTGTGGGCCGTATTGTCGCCGTGCGCGCCGATGTGCTGCGCGACCTGTGCGCGGCGGGCGTCGTGCCGGTCGTCTCACCGATTGCGCTCGGCGCGGATGGCGCTTACAACGTCAACGCCGATCACGCCGCCGGAGCAATTGCGGCGGCGCTCAACGCGGCGCGGGCCGCCTTCGTCACTAACGTGCCTGGCGTGCGCGCCGGTAATGACGTGGCCCCGCGCCTGTCTGTGGCCGAGACGCGCGACCTGATCGCGCGCGGCGTGATCACCGGCGGGATGATCCCCAAAGTCAACGCGGCGCTGGCGGCAGTGGGGGCAGGCGTGCGCCAGGCCGTGATCACCGATCTGGCGGGGCTGGCGGCGGGAACCGGCACCGTATTTGTGGCCTGATCAGCAGCAGCGTAAAGAAGGCGAGGACTCATGTCTGGCTCCATCCTGGAAAAGACCGCACAGTACGTACTCAACACCTACGCGCGCGCGCCGTTCGTGCTGGAGCGCGGGCAGGGCGCGACTCTCACCGACAGCGAGGGCAAGACCTACCTCGACTTCGCGTCGGGCATCAGCGTCAACGCGCTCGGTCACGGCGACGCGGAGCTTGTCGCCGCCGTCAGCGAGCAGATTGCCCAACTCGGCCACGTCTGCAACCTCTACCACTCCGCTCCCCACGCTGACCTGGCCGAGATGCTCTGCCAGCACTCGTTCGCCGACAAGGTGTATTTCTGCAACTCCGGCACCGAGGCGATTGAAGCGGCGATCAAGTTCGCGCGCAAGAGCGCCCGCGAAACCTTCGGCCCCGGCAAGACCGATCTGGTCGCCTTCACCGGCGGCTTTCACGGGCGGACGGCGGGCGCATTGGCGCTCACCGCGCGCGAGAAGTACCAGGCTCCCTTCCGCCCGCTGATGCCCGGCGTGACCTTCGCCCCTTTCAATGACAGCGCTGCCGCCGAAAAGCTGATCGGCCCGCAGACGTGCGCCGTCTTCGTCGAGCCGGTGCAGGGCGAGGGCGGCATTCACGCCGCCATGCCGGAGTTCCTGGGGACGTTGCGCGCGCTGTGCGACAGGCACGGCGCGCTGCTGGTCTTCGACGAGATTCAGTGTGGGGTGGGGCGCACCGGCAAGCTGTGGGCGTACGAGCATTTCGGCGTGCAGCCGGACATGATGACGCTGGCCAAGGCCCTGGGCGGCGGACTGCCCATCGGCGCGACGCTGCTCACCGACCGCGTCGCCCAGGCGCTCGCGCCCGGCGATCACGGCAGCACCTTCGCCGGAGGGCCGGTCGTCTGCCGGGCGGCGCAGGTTGTGCTGCGCCGGGTCAGCGATCCGGCGTTCCTGGCCCGCGTGATGGCGCTCGGCGCGCGGCTGGTCGAGCGGCTGCGCGACCTGCACTCGCCCCACGTCCGCGAAGTGCGCGGCCTGGGCCTGATGGTAGGCGTGGAAATGGATATCGAGGTCGCACCGCTGATCAAGGCAGGCTACGCGCATGGCGTCCTCATGATCAACGCCGGGACGCGGGTGCTGCGCCTGCTGCCGCCGCTCATCGTCGAAGAAGCGCACATTGACCAGCTCGCCGAAGTGCTCGGCACGATCCTGCACGAGGTTGCCGACTGATGATCGTCCGCCACCCTCACGCCCACGAGGTAGAGGCGATCCTGGCGCTGTTCGCGCAAGATGTCGCCGCCGGGCTGATGCTGCCGCGCTCCGCCAGCCAGATTCGCCACCATCTTGATCGTTGGCTGGTGGCCGAGCAGGGCGGCCAGGTGATCGGCTGTGTGTCGCTGGTCTGCTACAACGGCTCGCTGGCCGAGGTACGCTCGCTGGCGGTGTGCCCCGACCATCGCAACAACGGCATCGGCAGCCAGTTGGTCACAGAGGCAGTGGCGATGGCGCGGGCGCGCGGGCTGAAGCGCGTGCTGACGCTGACCCGTGCCGCCGGGCTGTTCGAGCGGCTGGGCTTCGAGCGCGACGCCGTGACCAACTTCCCGGTCAAGGTCTGGCGCGACTGCGCGCCGTGTCCGTTCCAGGATCGCTGCGACGAGATCGCGCTGGTCTATGAGTTGGAGTGAAGGGAAAACGATGACAGAGCACATGCCGCAAGGTTTTCGCCTCGCCGGACTGCACTGCGGGCTGAAGCGCGACGAGCGCAAAGACATTGCCCTGCTGGTCAGCGACGCCCCGTGTACCGCCGCTGGCGTTTTCACCGCTAACCTGGTCAAGGCCGCGCCCGTGTTGCGCGACCAGGCGATCCTGGCGGGGCATGGGGCGCGCGTGCGCGCTGTGCTGGCGAACACCGGCAGCGCCAACGCTTGCACCGGCGAGCCGGGCCTGCACGACGCGCAGACTTCGGCGGAGCGCACGGCGGCGCTGCTTGGCTGCGTGCCGGACGAGGTGCTCACCCTCTCGACGGGCGTGATCGGGCTGCCGCTGGACATGGTGGCGATGGAGCAGGGGATCGCCGGTCTGGTTCCCGCGCTGCGTCCGGATGGGTGGGCGGACGCCGCCGCCGCGATCATGACCACCGACACGCGGCCCAAGCTGGCCTCCGCGCGTCTGTCGTCTGGCGCGGTGATCACCGGCATCGCCAAAGGCGCGGGCATGATCGCCCCGCACATGGCGACCATGCTCGCCCTGATCGCTACCGACGCCAGCATCCCCGCCGCCGACCTGGATCGTTACCTGCGCGTCGCGGTGGAGGAGAGCTTCAACTGCATCGTGGTAGACGGCGACATGAGCACCAACGACACGGCCCTGTTGCTGGCTAATGGCGCGGCGGGTGTGGCGGTGGACGATGCGGCTGAGTTCCAGGCGGCGCTGACAGAAGTGTGCGTGGCGTTGGCCCAGGCCATTGTCCGCGACGGCGAAGGGGCGACCAAGTTCGTCACCCTCGAGATCACCGGCGCGGTGGACGAGGCCAGCGCGCGCCAGATTGCCCATCAGATCGCTGTCTCGCCGCTGGTCAAGACGGCTTTCTACGGCGCAGACGCCAACTGGGGGCGTATTCTGGCGGCGGCGGGATACGCGGGAGTTGCGCTCGACCCGGCGCGTCTGAGCCTGTGGCTGCTCAATGCACAGGGGAGGCCGGTGATGCAGCTTGTCGAGGGCGGCCAGCCTACCGCCTACGACGAGCGCGCCGCCATCGCCCTGATGCAGGCAGCGGAGTGGGGTGTGCGCCTCGATCTGGGGTTGGGCGCTGCCCGCACGCACGTTTGGACGTGCGACCTGAGCCACGACTACGTGACGATCAACGGCCACTACCGGACGTGACCGCTTTCGCGTGGGCGGCCCGCGCTCCGGACGCGGGGCGGCCCCGCTGGCGCTAGCAGGTTTGCGCTCACCTGTCCCTGACTGTCTCCCCGGTGACGCGGCTTTTCTTGCGACTCCGGGGAGACCTGTTACTATTCTTCTCACTCATGGTGGCTGTCCAGGGAATGCCTCAAGGTGTGCTTGCGCTGCCTGCCGGGGGCGGGTCAGCCAGTCCGCCTGCGACATTGAGGAAGGCTCATGGCCGAAGCGAATTCTCCAGAACCGATCATTAGCTGCCACGGTGTCAATAAGTGGTTCGGCGATTATCACGTCCTCAAGGACGTTGACCTGGACGTGATGCCCCAGGAAGTGGTCGTGATCATCGGCCCGTCCGGTTCGGGCAAGTCCACGTTCATCCGCTGCATCAACCGCCTGGAGGAGCACCAGGAAGGCCGGATCATCGTGGATGGGATCGAGCTTAGCCAGGACGTGCACAACATCGCCGCCATCCGCAGCGAGATCGGCATGGTCTTCCAGCAGTTCAACCTTTTCCCGCACCTGACCGTGCTGGACAATGTGGCGCTGGCTCCGCGCTATGTGCGCCGCCAGCCCCGGCACACTGCCGAAGAGATGGCGCTCCAGCTTCTAGAGCGGGTGGGCATCCCGGAGCAGGCGCGCAAGTACCCCGGCCAGCTTTCCGGCGGGCAGCAGCAGCGCGTGGCGATTGCGCGGGCGCTGGCCATGCAGCCCAAGATCATGCTCTTCGATGAGCCGACCTCGGCGCTCGACCCGGAGATGATCAAGGAAGTGCTCGACGTGATGAAGCAGTTGGCCCAGAGCGGCATGACCATGCTCGTCGTCACTCACGAGATGGGCTTCGCCCGCGAAGTGGCCAACCGCATCGTGCTCTTCGACGAGGGGCGGATTATCGAGATGGGCACGCCGGAGCACTTCTTCACCAACCCGCAGCACGAGCGGACGAAGCTGTTCCTGTCGCAAATTCTGTAAAGTCCCGGCGGGCAGCAGTAAGCTCAGGTAAGGAATTGGAGCAGCGAGTTGCCGTGCCCCGCTTTACCTCACCCCCGCTCGGCGAGGCTGGGGGGGTTAACCACCAGATTTCGCAAAGCTTTCCTGGCTTACTGAAATGCTCAGCCCTTCATGCCCGTCGTGGCGATGCCGCTGGTGATGAAGCGCTGCAAGAAGGCGAATACCACCGTGATCGGCAGCAGCGTCAGCACGGTCATCGCCAGGATGTAGTGCCACTGCACGTCCAGCGCCCCCTGGAAGGCATTCAACCCCACCTGTAGCGTGAATAGCTCGTTGCGGCTGACCACGATCAGCGGCCACAGGAAGTCGTTCCAGCGCCACATGATCGAGAAAATAGCCAGCACTGCCAGGGCGGGACGGGCCAGCGGCAGAATGATCTGCCAGTAGATGCGCCACTCGCTCGCCCCGTCAATGCGCGCCGAGTCGAGCAGCTCGTCGGGGATGGTCAGCATGTACTGGCGCAGCAGGAATACACCGGTTGGCGTCGCTGCGCCGGGGATGATCAGCCCCCACAGGTTGTTCACCCAGCCCACTTTCGAGATGACCAGGAAAGCGGGGATCATGATCACCGAGATGGGCACCATCAGCGTGCTGATGATGATCAAGAACACGGCATCGCGTCCCCGGAACTCGTACTTGCTCAGCGCGAAGGCGGCCATGCTGTTGATGATCAGCGTGATGATCGTCGCCGCGATGGTCACCACAACGCTGTTACGCAGGTACGTCCAGAAGGCGAAGGCTTTGGTTGCCCCCGTGTAGTTGGCCAGGTTGAAGTACACCTCGCGGATCGGCGTGAGCTGGGTGCTCGGCCCGGCGGGCGTGATGTAAGCCAGGACGTTTAGCTCGCCCGCCGCCGGATTCTGCGGGTCAACCATGGTGTAACTGGCCCCCTGCGGGCTGCCGATCTGGGCCAGGCGGCGCGTCTCGCCGGGAACCATCTCCAGCGTCCAGCTTGAGCCAGCCAGTGTGGGGACTGGCTCGCCCAGGCTCCGGTACAGATTGACGAGCAGATAGCGGTCGCCCAGCACATGCCCTAGCAGCAGCCGCTCCAGCAGCGCGGCGTTCTCAGGCAGTAACAGCGTGGCAGCGGTCGCCGCGCCGGTCTCGTCCACGAGCCGGGCGAAGGCGTCGTCAGTCGGCGCAAGGAGCGTGCGGCGCTCCTCTCCGCTGAGCGCGCCCTCCAGCCCCGCGCGCGCGAGCAACTGGGCCATCACCGAGAGCTCCGCCTGGGCGCGGGCTACTTCCCACACGGTGCCGTCGTCGCCTTCCAACGGAATGGGTTCGGCGGGCGCAGGCCAACTGGCCGGATCAGCGCCGGATGTATCCAGCGCGGTCAGGGCTTCTTCCATTTCCGGCGTCAGCAGGACGCGATCCAGGCCATGCACGACGCCGTTCGTAGCGCGCCGGTCGGCGAGAGTGATGCGCGCGCCAGCGATGGTCACCTCGTTGAAGGTCACGTCATAGAGCGGCAACGGCTGGTCGTACCCCTCCACGCGCGCCGACGCCTGGCGGTAGGGCAGGAAGGTCGGCGTGCGGTCAAAGAGCAGCGATTCGTCCTTGAACGACGACATGACCAGCCACAGCACCGGCCCGAACATGACCACCACGCCAGCGAGCAGGTACAGGTAGGTCAGCGCATCGGTGAGGTCGAAGCGCCGCCCTCCCCGCCGCCGCGCCAGAAACGCCGCTGCCCCGCGCAGCCCGGCAACTGGGC
This sequence comes from Aggregatilineaceae bacterium, assembly GCA_040767545.1. Classification (GTDB taxonomy): domain Bacteria; phylum Chloroflexota; class Anaerolineae; order Aggregatilineales; family Aggregatilineaceae; genus UBA2029. The sequence goes on from JAXGOK010000044.1 coordinate 10,757, forward strand.
GCGTGTCGTCTGCTGTCTGGCTCATGCGAGTTCTCTCCGGTGCGCCATCGTCTTAGGTTGCCTCACTGCGCCGGGCGAAGTAAAGCTGTGCCAGCGTCAGAACCAGCAGGACGAGCGCCAGCAGCAGCGAAGCCGCCGCGCCCATACCGTATTGGCGCGGGCTGACGACGAACGCCTGGCGGAAAATATACTGCACGATGTAGAGCGTCGCGGTGCCGGGGCCGCCTCCGGTCAGCACGAAGACCTGGTCGAAGACCTGCACGGCGCGGATGAAGGCCAGCACCAGCACGACGGTCATGGTCGGCATCAGCAGCGGCAGCGTCACGAAGCGGAAGCGCTTCCAGGCGTTCGCTCCGTCAATCTCCGCCGCCTCGTAGAGCGAGGCGGGGATGGCTTGCAGCCCGGCGAGCAGGATCAGCGTGTAGAAGCCCATCTGCGCCCAGTCGCTAACCACGATCATCCACAGGCGCGCCCAGTTCGCGTCGGCCAGGAATTGGACGCGCTCATGGCCCAGGCTTTCCAGCAGGAAGTTGAGCAGGCCGTTATCGTAGCGCAGGAACCATTTCCAGATGAGGGCGACGACCACCGGCGAGAGCAGCACAGGGTAGAAGAACACACTGCGAAAGAACCCGCGCAGCACCACCTTCTGGTTGAGCGCCAGCGCCGTGACCAGCGCCAGCAGCACCATCGTGCTCACCTGCGCGATGACGTAGGTGCCGGTGTTGCGCACCCCGCGCCAGAACAGGTCCTCACTGCACGTGTTCGGGTTGCCATAGTCCTCGCAGGCCAGGAGAGTCTCGAGATTCTCCGTGCCGACGAACTCGCGCTTGGTCAGCAGGATGGACTGCCCTTTGGTGAACCCGAAGTAGAAGTTCAGCAGCATGGGCAGCAGGATGAATACGCCGAAGATGAGCATGTTCGGGGCGACGAAGAAGTAGGCCATGCGCCGCATCCCCAGCAAACGCTGCAGGGGCATCAAGAGCAGGTCGAGCGCGCTCATCAGCAGCTCGAAGGGCTTGACCAGGGCGTCGCTGCACGCCTGCCGGGCGCGCGGGGGAATAGTACGGCGGATCAGGATCATGGCTGGCTCCGCTCACAAGCGAAAACTCCCAGGCCGCCTGCGTCCAGCCTGCGGCGCGCATGGCGACCTGGGAGACTAGCTCACGGACGGACGGCGCTACTGGCTGCCGTAGACTTCGGCGTATGCCTGGTCAACCGTTTCCTGAATCTTGACGATGGCCTCGTCAAGTGTCAGCTCGCCGACGATCACCTGGCTCAGGCGGTCGCGGATGTTCACGTTCAGCGGGAAGCCGATCGGGCTGTATTGCAGGCCGTAGGCTTCTTCGGACAGCTTGGGCACCTCAGCCAGGAACACGTTCAGCGCCTGCTCAACATTCGGGTCGTCGGTCACGTACTCAACGCCCTTCGTCGCCAGCCCAATGTGACCGGGGATGAACAGCGTCTTGGCCGTGAACTCGCCCAGAATATCCTCAGAGGCGAGATATTCCATGACTTTCGCCACTTCTTCGGGGTGGGCGGTCGTGTTCAGCCCGGCCATCACCGCGCCGCCGGGGATGCCCGTGCTGCCACCCTCGCCCCAGGGATTCGGGACGGCGTCCCAGTCGAAGGCTGTGCCGATGTCGGTCGAGAAACCGGCGATCTGCCAGCTACCGCTCATGTACATGACCAACTGACCGTTGACGAACTCCGGGCGAGCCGAGGCGTACTCGCCGCCGCTCTCTACCCACACGCCCAGCGGGGTGATGTTGCGCTCGTGCCAGCCGATGATCATCTCGGCGGTCTTGCGGAAGCCGGGGCTGTCTACGGTGAAGGAGCCGTCCGGGTTGAGGAAGGTCGCGCCGTTGCTCAGCGCCGGCCCCCACACGCGGTGCCCGGAGCGGTCAATGGCGATGGCGTAGGGCACGCCGGTCACTTCGGCCACTTCCACTGCTGCCGCTTCCCAGTCCGCCCAGGTCGGCTTTTCCAGGACATCGCTGGGCACGTCCACGCCCGCCTGCTCGAACAGCGTGCGGTTGATGAACGGGCCGGTCACGGTGAACTGAGTGGGGAAGCCGTAGATGCCCTGGTCGTCCTCGCCCTTGCGGAAGGAGTTGAGCACGGGCGCGGCGAAGTTGGTGGTCCAGTACTCCGGGTCGGCCAGGTACGGGGTCAGGTCGAGATAGAAATCGCGGAAGGCTGCCGTGTCGGTAACACGGGCCATGTCAGGGGCGTTGGCGCCACCGGCCTCAACCTGCGCGCGCAGGATGTTGTGCAGGTCGGCATAGGCCACCACGTCAATCGCCACTTTGATTCCGGGATTCTCGGCTTCGAAGCGATCCAGCAGCTCGCGCAGAACGTCGCCTTCGACTCCGTCGTTGTACCACAGGATGCGCAGCTCCACCTGATCCTGGGCCAGGAGCGATGTCGTTGGGAGCGCGAGGGTGACAATAAGTAGAAGCATCAAGATCGTGCGGACTTTCACGGGGGACCTCCTAAGACTTCTCTTAAGGTTTGGGTACGAACCATTCGATCACGGGCGGATGGTCTCAGTCTGTGTGTCGTTCGCATTCCTTTCTCTACGCGGTGCGGGCAAGCGCTGGAATACAGCAGGCAGCAGGGCGAACGCGTCGGGCACTGTATCCTGGCTTCATTATACAGGCAGTTGGCGCGCAGTGCAATTAATTAATTTCAGGGATTATTAAATTCCTCCTCAAGAAAATTCGATGACAAGGCCAGCACCGAGCGGGAAGTCATCGGGGAGGAGACAGACGGGGCGGGTGCATGGCCCGCCCCGCAGAGATCGCATTCGCTCAGGAGAGCGGCAGCGTCACCGGTTGGTGAGTGGCCGCCGAGCGATAGACCGCCGCGACGATCTCGGCAGCCTTCAGCCCATCGTGCCCCGTGACGGCGGGTGCGCGCCGCTCCTGCACCGCAGCAACGAACTCATCCATCATCGCCTGGTTGGAATTCGATCCCCAGTACGACCAGGCTGGACGGGCCGCGCCCTGCGCGTAGACCGACATTACCTGGCGGAAGGGGTCTACGATGACCAGGCCGCCCTCGCCGACCAGCTCCATCGTCAGGCCGCCCCAGGTGGGGTAGTGGGGCGGCTTGCTCCAGCTACAGTCAATGCTGGCGAACGCGCCGTTGGCGAAGGTCAGCATCACCAGGCCGCCCGTCTCGACGTTGACGCCCGGCTCCTGGTAGAAGATGTGGTTTAGCTCGGCGTAGACCTCGGTAACTTCGCTCTGAAAGTACCAGCGCAGCAGGTCGGCCACGTGCACAACGTGATCGGTCGCTGCGCCGCCGCCAGCCAGTGCCTTGTCGGCGAACCAGTCGCGCGGGTAGGCGGAGTGCAGGCGGGGAAGCTGTCCCTGGTTGGTTGTGTTGCAGCCGTACACGGTGCCCAGCGCCCCGCTGTCCAGCACCTTCTTGGCTTCGATGGTCGGCGCGCTGAAGCGCATGGGAAAGGCGGTCATCAGCGTGACGCCCGCCCGCTCGCACGCCTGCACCATTGCCTGGGCATCTTCGGGGGTCGTCGCCAGCGGCTTCTCGGACAGGACGTGAATACCGGCGGCGGCGGCCCTCTCGGCCAGCGCGCGGTGATGGGTGTTCTCCGAGCAGATGATCACGCCGTCCGGCTTCTCGGCGATCAGCGCCTCATAGGTGGGGAACCAGCGCGCGCCGGTCTGCCCGGCGAAGTGCTTGCCCCGGTCGGCGTCCTCGTCGGCGAAGCCGATGAGCTCAACAGCGGGGTTGGCGCGCAGGTTGCGGAGGTAACCCTCAGCGTGGACATGGGCGAAACTCATGATTGCGCAGCGCATCGGGATACCTCCTACAGAGTGACCGGCTGGCCCGTTTGGGCGGATTCGATGGCGGCCAGGGCGAGCTTGAGCGCGGCGAGTCCGTCTTCGGCGGTGACGCGTGGCGTCGCCCCGTGTGCCAGCACGTCGTAGAAGTGCTTGATCTCCAGCACGTAGGGGTCTTCCAGCAGGGGGCTGCGCGGCACGGCGATGTCCGGCGTGCCGCCCTCCTCGTGGGCCATCAGGTGGACGCTGAGCGCGGTCGAGCTGCCCGCCGGGTGCTCGATCAGCCCGCCGTCCCCGGCGATCTCCAGGCTGGTGCGGAACATCGGCGGCGGGTAGGCCCAGCCGCCCTCGACGCTGGAGAGTGCCCCGTTGGTGTGGCGCAAGATCGCCAGCGCGTAGTCGCCGGGCGCGCCAGGATGGGCGCTGCGCACGCTCTTGGCGAAGACGCTCTCAACCTCCCCGGCGACCCAGCGCGCGTAGTCCAGGTCGTGGATCATCAGGTCGAGCATCATCCCGCCGGACTTGGCGACATCCACGAACCAGTTGTCTGCGGCCCGGCTCGGCTGGAAGCTGACACGCTTGAGGCGCACCACACCGACGCGGCCAATCTCACCGCGCTCGACGATGGCTTTCGCCTGCGCGTACTCCGGGAAGAAGCGCACGACGTGCGCCACCAGCAGCGTGACCCCTGCCTGGCGACACGCCGCGACCAGTGCCTCGCCTTGCTCGGCGGTGCGTGCCAGCGGCTTCTCGCAGACGATGTGCTTGCCTTTGGCGGCGGCTTGCAGCACCATCTCGTAATGCAGGTGCGTGGGCGTGCAGATATCCACCACGTCTACCGCGTCAAGCAGCGCGTCCAGCGTGGCGAACGTCCGCCCGCCGTACTGGGCGATAAGCTGATCGATCTGGCCCTGCTCCAGCGAATGGAACCCGACCAGTTCTACCGGAGTCCTGGACCAGCCAGCAGCATGGTATGCGCCCATGAAACCGGCCCCGACGATTCCTACTCGTAGCATCATTGGCCCTCTCTTGGCGGCAGGCAATCCACAAACAGGCAGCGCCCGCTGTCAGCGGCCCATCACTTGACGGCCCCTGCCGTCAGGCCGCGAATAAGCTGGCGCGAGAAGATGATATACAGAATCACCACCGGTATCGCCGACAGAGTCAGCGACGACAGCACGGCGTTCCAGTCGCTGACGTACTGGCCCAGGAAGGTCTGCGCGCCCAGCGTGACCGTCTTGACGCGCTCGGACGGGGCCAGGATCAGCGGGAACCACAGGTCATTCCAGATCGGGATCATGTTGAAGACGGCCACCGTGCCGATGGCCGGGCGTACCAGCGGCAGGATCATCGTGTAAATGCGGTATTCGCTGGCCCCGTCCACCCGCGCCGCGTCTTTCAGGTCGCGGGGCACCTGTTTCATGAAGTTCGTCAGCACGAAGATCGCCAGCGGCAACCCGGACGCTGTATACACCAGGATCAGCGCCCACAGAGTGTCTATCAGGCCGATGTTCACCACCAGGCGCAGGATGCTCACCGTGCCCAGGCGGATGGGGATCATAATGCCCATTGCCAGATAGAGGCCCATGATGCTGTTGCCAGGGAAGCGGTACTCGGCCAGCGCCCAGGCGGCCATCGTCCCGGCGAGCAGAATCAGGATCAGCGCGCTCACCGTGACAATCAGGCTGTTGAGGAAGTAGTCAGGGAAGTTGGCCCGCTTGAAGACGGTCTCGTAGCCGATAGTGCTCCAGGTCTCCGAGTTGGGCAGGGCATAGGGCGTCTTGAAGATGGCCCGGCGCGTCTTGAAGGAGTTCATCAGGACGAGCACGATGGGGAATAGCGCCAGCGCGGTATAGGCGAGCAGGATGGCGTGCGCCCCCAGGAGCTGCAGCGCGTGAGCGGGTCGCAAACGGTGGCTGAACGATGAAAGAGACGACATAGTGATCCGCTCCTAAAGCTCCACCTGGGCCACGCGGCGCTGCCAGCCGAACATATAAAGCAGCACGCCCGCCAGGATGATCAGGAACATGACGCCGGCGATAGTCGCCCCCATGGTGGGGTTGCCCGGTTGAAGCTGCTGCCCGAAGAACGTGCGGTAGAAGAAGGTGCCCAGGATGTCAGTCGAGAAGTTGGGGCCGGCGTTGACTTTCTGCGTGGTGTAAATGAGGTCGAAGGCGTTGAAGTTGCCCACGAAAGTCAGCACGCCGACGATGCCCACCGTCGGCAGGATGAGCGGGAACTTGATCCGCCAGAAGACACCCCAGGCAGTCGCCCCGTCCACGCGCGCGGCCTCAACTAGCTCATCGGGGATGGCGATCAGCGCGGCCAGGAAGAGCATCATCGGGATGCCGACCCACTGCCACACCGAGATCAGCGACAGCGTGGGCAGGGCAGTCGATTCCAGGCCCAGCCAGGGTTTCTTGGCGTACTGCTCCAGGCCGATCGAAGTGAGAAAGTCCCCGGAAATGCCCCACAGCGGGCTGAGGATGATGCTCCAGATGAACCCAATCAGTACGACGGACAGGACGGTGGGCGTGAAGATGAGCGTCCGGTAGACCGCCCGGCCACGAATGAAGGGCGAACTCAGCAGGGCGGCCAGCAGCAAGCCGATCGGGTTCTGCACGAACATGTGAATGGCGAAGAACTCGATGTTGTTGAGGATGGCCCCCTTGAGTCGTGGCTCCCACAAGGGGTCGGTCATCAGCTTGTGGTAGTTGTCCAGGCCGACGAAGGACTCGTGCCCCCACTGATCGCTGGTGTACAGGCTCAGGCGCAGCGAGTCTATCAGGGGGTAGGTCATGAACATAGTGTAGATGATGACAGCCGGGGCAAGAAATACCAGGATGTGGACGGGAAATCGCCGCCCGTTACGCAAGCGCATGGCTAGGTTCATCGGGGACTCTTTCTCACGACAAAACGTAATAAGGCACTATGACCGGCCAACACACGAAAAGAGAGGTGCCGATACAGTGCATCGGCACCTCCAGCGAAACACTTGGTCTTACCTGTTCATCTGCGGCGGATACCAGCTTGCCAACCCTTCCTGCACCTTGTTGGCAGCCTCCTCAGGGGAGAGCGTGCCGTTGAGCATCTGGGCGGTGTACAGCCACAGGTCATTCTCGTTGTTCGGCTCGCCGCGCGAGAGAATCTGGTACGACGAACGGATCGTCGTTTCGCACTGACCGCGCCAGCTAATGAACTCCTGGGCGACCGGATTCTCGAGCGACAGCTCGTGATCTGACAGCGAGAAGAAGCCAGGCAGGGCGTCCGAGTAGATCTGGGCGAACTCCTGGGTGGTCATCCATTCCAGGAATTTGAGCGCCTCTTCCTTGTGCGGGCTGGCTGCGTTCGCGCCCATGGCGATGTCCACATGATCGCTGATGTAGCAGGTGTCCCCTTCGTTGACCACGGGCGGCTTGAAGGCCGACATGTTCAGGTCGGGGTTCATCAGCCCGAAGACGCCGATTTCCCACGAGCCGGTGGGGTAGATGGCCGCCTCTTCCAACACGGTGAACAGGTTCTGCGAGTCAGAATAGGTCGTCGCCTGGTAGCCATCGGGCAGGAAAGGCGCCCAACGGTTCAGGGCCTTGAAGGCCTCCAGGAAGCCATCTTCGTTGTAGCCGACGGTGCCATTGATCAGGCCCAGACGGCCTTCCTCGCCCTTCCAGTAGGTCGGGCCAATGTTCTGATAGCCCATCGTAGCCGCTTCCCACAGGTCGTGCGTGCCCATCGCCAGCGGGATATAGCCAGCGTCCTTGATCGTCTGCAGCACATCGAAGAACTCGGCTTCCGTCTCCGGCACTTCCAGCCCCAGCTCCTCGAAGATGTCCACGTTGTACATGAAGCCGTGAATGACCGAGGCCATGGGGACGCAGAACACGTCCGAGCCGTCATCGGTGATCCACGCGCTGCGGGCCACGGAGCCGAAGTGCTCCATGCCGGGCAGGTCATTCAGCGAGAGCAGGTAGCCCTTGTTGAACAGGTCGAGCGACAGGTCGAATGGCCGGCAGGTGATCAGGTCGCCCGCTGTGCCGCCTTCCAGCTTAGCATTCAGCGCCGCGTTGTATTCGGCGGGGGGCGGCGCAACGAACGTGACCTCGATATCCGGATAGTGGGCGTTGAAGGCGGGGATGATCACATCTTCCCACAGAACTGTGTCGTCGTTGCGCCAGCTCTCGATGACGAGCTGCACCTTCTCCTGCGCCTGGCTGTGCGAGGCGGCAGGTGCAAAGGCAACAACGAGTGCGAGGACCAGCACTAAAGCAGCGAACTTCTTCATCACTATCTCTCCTTCGTTGGTGCTTAACTCTGTAGATTGCAGCAGGGTAACGTGAATAACAGGCGTGTCTCTATACGGCTTGGCACCTCCTATTCTGCATGTTGCACACATTGTAGCACGTCCGCGCCATTTGGGGAATCAACGAACCTGCTTCGGTAGTGTATCGAATTCGGTTGAAATGGCGTGGGGACTGGCTGCCGTGTGACCCCCCATCCCCCAGCCCCTTCCCTCCGCGCTGCGCGGAGGGAAGGGGAGCAGGCCCGCCGCTTTTCTCCCTTCCCCCCCTCGTGGGGGAAGGGCCGGGGATGGGGGCCATTCCTGTGTGACGAGTCTCAACCGACAAGGATACACTACCACCTGCTTCTGCTGGTCGCCTGCCCGCGATCGAGGCGGGGCTGGTATACTTAAGATGTAGCCGCCTGAGATCAACTCCAATCCAGAGGTCCCAGCGTCATGACCACTCCTATCCGTCTCTCTGTTTCCAGCGCGACCCCGGCCCTCGGCGCACGCTACCAAGAGGCCCTGGCGTTCTTCAACGCTGACCCTTCCGAGTATGCCGTGATCTTCACTCAGAACGCCAGCGGTGCGCTCAAGTTGGACGGCCTGGCGGCCAATTTCGCCGATGTGTACCGCCTGCTGCGCTTCGCCGGGGGGTTTCTCGACCGCCGTGCTTGAGCCAGAGGGCCGGGCGCGTAGTGAGGAGACAAAGCCGTGATCAAGCGCCGATCCTTGGGGCGGATTCGCTGGCTGCTGGCGCTGGCTGTTCTTGGGGCCGGGGCGCTGAGTCTGGCCGGGTGCGGTGGGGAAGAGGGTCAGGTTCGCGAAGCCGCCGAGACGCCCGTCGAGACGTTCCTCACCCCGTCGCCGAGCGAGATCATCTCGCTGGCTGGCACGCCCACGCCAACCTTCCGCCCGCTGGAACTGGCCCCCACGCCCGCTGTCCTGGATCGCCAGCTTGCCGACACAGACGCCACGCGCGCTGCCCGGCAGCGGTTGGTTGAGCAGCGTGTCGTGCCGATGGTCTCCGACAAGGCCGTGATCGCGGCGATGCTGGCTGTGCCGCGCCATGCCTTCGTGCCGACCGGTTATCTCGACATGGCCTACGACGATCACCCGCTGCCCATCGGCTACGGGCAGACGATCTCGCAGCCGTCGCTCGTGGCGATGATGACGGCCATGCTCAAACTGGAAGCGGGGGATCGTGTGCTTGAGATCGGCACGGGATCGGGCTACCAGGCGGCGATCCTGCGCCAGCTTACCGACCAGGTGTATACCATTGAGATCATCCCGGAGCTGGCGGGGACGGCCCGGCGCATCTTCGATGAGCTGGGCTATGGTGACATTCACGCCACGCGCGCCGACGGCTATTACGGTTGGTGGGAGTTCGCCCCCTTCGACGCGATCATTGTCACCGCTGCGCCGGATCACCTGCCCGCGCCGCTGGCTGCCCAGCTTAGCCCCGACGGAGGGCGCATGGTCATCCCCATCGGGCCGCCGGGCGGCTACCAGAGCTTGTGGCTGGTGGAGCGGCACGGCGAGGATATCTCGATGGAGCGCGTGCTTGACGTGTCCTTTGTGCCCTTCACCCGCGAGACAGAGTAGGGCGGGCCAGCCACGCTGCGCCGTACAACGCCGCACCCGCCCACAGCACGGGCGTGAACCCCAGCGACAGCGCCAGCAGCGCGGCGAGCACGGCGCTGATCACCGACGCGCCGCCGTTGATCGCCCAGGCCCAGGGTGCCAGGTCGGGGGCGGGCCGGATCGCCTCCAGCCCGCGCGCGAAGGGGATGCCCATCAGGAAGCCCAGCGGGGCCAGGGCCAGCACGCTCAGCGCCCAGCGCGCGCCCAGCGGCAGCCCCAGCACTCCCCCGAAGACGCCCCGTACTAGCCAGGGCCACAGCACGGCCACGACGACCAGCGCGGCCAGCGCCCGGCCCCAGGGCAGCCGGTCGGACAGGGTGCTGCCGATTCCCGACGCCAGCAGCAATGTCGCCAGCACGGTGGCGATAGCCAGTGTCGGCTGGCCGAGGATGAGCACGAACTGCTGGATTGTCGCCACCTCAATGAACAGGAAGGCCAGCCCCAGGCTGGCGAAGTAGATCAGGGTGCGGGCGCGTACCTGTCCGGGCACGGCGCGCAGCGCCCGGCGAAACCGCTTCGCCAGCGCGACCGGCAGCACGACGAACAGCCCCGCCGCCAGCACCGCGAAGCCCAGCAGCGCCACCAGCACAAAGTACCCGCTGCCGCCGAACGGCTGCCAGGTGCGCCCCAGGTTGTCCAGAATCTCCGGCGTCTGCCGCCACTTGAAGAAGTGGAAGAAGAAGGGGCGGTCATCGGTGGGCGGGCGCACGTCGAACTCGTAGGCCGCGTAGAAGGTCGCGCGGTCGTCAGCTTCCAGCAGACGGGTGAGGGTAATATGGTAGACCGGCTCCGGCAGCCGCGCGTAGCGGTTGATCGTCTCCGGCGGCAGGCCCGGCGCGAGCACCATGTCGTACTTCAGCCGCTCAGTCTCGGCTAGCACCTGCGCGATCTCCTCCGCCGTGAACGGCGTCCGCTTGACCACGAAGGTCATCGTCTGGAACGAGCGAAAGGCGACGATGTGCTGCGCGGGGTCGTCCGCCAGCGGGTCGAGCGCCGCCAGGATCAGGCCCAGGGTGCGCACCTCTTCGCTGGGCGGGTTTTGCAGCCAGCGCGTCAGCAGCAGCAGCCCATCGCGCTCCAGCAAGTCCAGGTAGGCGGAGAACGCTTCGACGGTGAGCGCGTAGTTCTCGGTGAGGGTGAATGCGCCCGACGTGACGGGCCGGTAGGCGTCGGTCAGCGCGATCTGCACCACGTCGAAGCGATCCGTGCTCTGCCGGGCGAAGGCGCGCGGCTCCTGATGCACCAGCGTCACGCGCGGATCGTCGGCCAGACTGGCCCACGCCCGTAGCTCACCGCGTAGCGCCGCCACGACCAGCCCGTTCGCTTCGACGGCGACGACCGAACGCGCCCCGTTGTGCAGGGCGATCCAGGCGTCCATGCCGCCGCCCGCGCCGAGCACGAGGGCGTCCGGCTCGTCGCGCAGGCGCAGCGCGACCGAGGCGGGCGTCGCCTCGGCGAAGGCGTCCGGTGCGGCCCCGGCCTGCAAGACCGGCAGCAGGTTATCACCGTCGAGCAGCAGGCCGATCTGCGGCGGCGGGGCGCTGAGGTAGGTCATGCTCAGGCCGGGCGCGGAATGGATGGTCGGGCTGCGCACGATGTCCAGCCGCGAGTAGGCGTTGTGACGCGGTACGTCCAGGGTCGCTTCGGGATTGCGGCGGAAGTGGCTCAGCGCCTTGTAGGGCGACGGCTCGATGGCCAGCATTCCCGGAGGAGCGATGAGCAGGGCCAGACTCGCCCCGGCGATCAACAGGCCGAGCGCCTGGGCAATCTGTGGGCGGCGTGCGCGAGCAGGAACCAGAATCATCCCGGAGAAGGCGGCCAGCGCGCTGGCTAACAGCAGGATGCGCTCGTCGCCGACCCAGGCCAGCAACAACGGAGCCAATGCTGCACCTGCCGCCGATCCGATCATGTTCGCGCCGTAGACTCGCCCAGCGGAGAGAGCAGGATCGGCCAGCAGCGCGCCGATCAACGCCCCGGCCAGGGTGAAGGGCACGGCCAGGCATAGTAGGTTCGCCAGCAGCCGCCACACCTGCGCCCGATCCCAGGCGATGGCGTAGGAGTCGAACGCCCAGCGGTTGAGCACCAGGTAGGCGCCGATCAGCGCCGGGCCGAAGGCCAGCGCCCAGACTGGACGCCAGCCCGGCCCGCGTAGGCGCGGCCAGGCGGCCAGCAGCGAGCCGCTGGCTCCGAACCCCAGCAGCGCCAGGCTGACCACCAGGAAGGCGAAGTGGTAGAACTGGGCGATTGAGAACAGCCGCGTCAGCGTGACCTGAAAGAGCAGGGCGGTCGCCGAGAACAGTCCAACCCCGCCGTAGATGCGTCTCATAGTTTGCGTGCTCACCCTCCCGTATGCGCTCGGCTCCAGTATAACACCACCGGGCACGGGAGAGCCTCTGCGATAGATCGCCGCATGTGGGCAGGCCGAGCACAGCCGGGCTGGGGGTGAGGCTCTTCGCTGACAGCCTCTGCCTGCGTCTTCTGTTTCCTCAAGCTGGCGCGAATCATAAGAACGATATAACATCGCATTCCTGGGGGGAATCTCCCGTAGATGGGGCGAGCGTGTGCGTGATTCGCTGGCCTGTGTGGACTGTCAATGTGCTGTTAGGCGTGCCTTCGGTGAGAGTGAGTGCTGTAAGGAAGCCGGGAAACCGAGAGGGATAGCAGGAAGATGGTCAGTATTCTGGTGATCGAAGACGAGGTTCCTCTGCTGGAGGAGATTGTTTCGTTGCTTCAGTTCGAGGACTTCGAGGTCATTGGCGCGCCGGAAGGCAACACGGGTGTCCAGTTGGCCCGCGCGCATTTGCCAGACCTGATCATCTCCGACATCATGATGCCCGGCCTGGACGGGTACGGTGTGCTGCAAGCCCTTCAGGACGACCCGGCTACCCGCCAGCTACCCTTCATCTTCCTGACCGCCAGGGCTGACTATGTCCAGGTGCGCCAGGGGATGCAGTTGGGTGCGGATGACTACCTCACCAAGCCGTTCACGCGCGAGGAGCTGCTACAGGCTATTCAGGCGCGCCTGCAAAAGCGCGAGATGATGCGTGACCAGTACGAGCAGCGCATCGAGTACCTGCGCGATTCGATTGCGCTGGCGCTGCCCCACGAGCTGCGCACCCCGCTGACCAGCCTGCTAGGCTATGCCGAGATGATCATGCTGGATAGCGCCATGCTCCAGCCGGCGCAGGTCTCGGCGATGGCCGACGCCATTCTGAAGTCCGGCTTGCGTTTGCAGCGGCAGCTCCGAAACTTCCTGCTCTACGCGCAGCTTGAGCTGGGGCAGCGCGAGCGCGAGGCAGGCATCCCGCTTGCTGGTGCGTTGGAAGCCGTGCCGGGCCAGGTGATCGAGCGCGCTGCGCGCGAGCAGGCGGCAGAGCGCAACCGTGAACTCGACCTCCACCTGTCGCTAGACGATGTGCCCGTGCGCGTGACGCGCGGTGCGCTGGATAAGATCGTCATCGAGCTGGTGGACAACGCGGCCAAGTTCTCGGTGGCGGGCACGCCTATTCGGGTATACAGCGAGGTGGCAGAAGGCGAGTACGTGCTGCGCATCAGCGACAAGGGGCGTGGGATGTCCGCCGAGCAGATTCGCGACAGCGGGGCCTATCTTCAATTTGAGCGTCGCCTCTACGAGCACCAGGGCGTTGGGTTGGGCCTGACTCTGGCGCGGCAGCTTGCGCTCGCTTCTGGTGGCACGCTTCACATTGAGAGCGAGCCGGAGCGTGGCACAACGGTGACAGTCCGCCTGCCGCTGGCTGGCGAGTCCTGAGGGGGTCGCTGGTTGTTGGTCGTTGGTTGGCGGTGATCAGCTAACAACAGCGCGGGAAGCAAGAAGAATGTGTCTTGTTGACCTCACTCCCAGCCTCCCTGCGCTCGGCTTTTCTGCTTACCATACCCTACTTTCTATGATACAAGGGGCGGGTTTGCACACCCGCCCCTGCACGACATTCGCGCATATCACCTGCCTTGAATGTCAAATCTCCTGAAGGTGACCGGTCGCTCGTGGCCCGCTCAGGTCAGGCGCGGCCCGGCGGCGCACACCTCTGGCGGGCAGTCCGGGGCGAACTTCTTGAAGTTGTCAATATAGCGCGCGGCCAACTGGCGGTACTTCTTCCAGTATTCGTCGCGGCTGGGCCACGATTCGGCGGGATAGAGCACCGTGTCCGGCACGCCGGGGCAGGTCTTGGGCACCTCGAACCCGAAGATCGGGTCAGTGTAGTACTCCACGTCCAGCAGCGCGCCGCTAAGCGCCGCATCGAGCAGAGCGCGCGTATGGCGAATGCTGATGCGCTTGCCCACACCATAGGGGCCGCCCGTCCAACCTGTGTTGATCAGCCAGCAGTGCACGCCGTAGCGCTCGATCTTGCGCTTGAGCAGCCCGGCGTAGACTGTGGGGTGGTGAACCATGAACGGCGCGCCGAAGCACGCGCTGAACGTGATCTCCGGCTCTTCGCCCAGCCCGACCTCGGTGCCGGCGATCTTTGACGTGTAGCCGGAGATGAAGTGGTATAGCGCCTGGTCGGTCGTCAGGCGGGCAATGGGCGGCAGCACGCCCTGGGCGTCGCACGTCAGGAAGATGATGTTCTTGGGGTGCCCGCCACGCTTCGAAGTGACAGCGTTGCCGATGTACGTAAGCGGGTACGAGGCGCGCGTGTTCTCGGTGATCTCATCGTCGTCAAGGTCAATCTTGCGCGTCACCGGGTCGTAGACCACGTTCTCCAGAATCGCACCGAAGCGGTGCACCGCCCCGTAGATTTGCGGCTCAGCCGACTGCGAGAGCAGGATCACTTTGGCGTAGCAGCCGTTCTCGAAGTTGAAGACGCCATCATCGCCCCAGGCGTGCTCGTCGTCGCCGATCAGCCCGCGCGAGGGGTCGGCAGAGAGGGTGGTCTTGCCCGTGCCCGACAGCCCGAAGAACAGCGCCACGTCGTTGGTTCCCGCGTTGCCCTTGTTCGCCGAGCAGTGCATGGTCATCAGACCTTCGAGCGGCAGCAGGTAGTTCATCACCGTGAAGATGGACTTCTTGATCTCGCCGCCATAGGCGGAGTCGGCGATGATAGCCATGCGCTGGTCGAAGTTGATGGCGATCACCGTGCTGGTGCGCGTTGCGTCAATTGGCTCGAACGCCTTGAACGACGGTATGGCCAGCACTGTGAACTCCGGCACGTGCAGGCGGTACTCCTCGCGGGTCTCCGGCAGGATGAACATGTTGCGCGCGAACAGGGCGTGCCATGCATATTCGGTGATGATGCGGATGGGCAATTGGTAGTCGGGATGCGCGCCAACGTAGCAGTCCTGCACGAAGACATCGCGGCCCTGCAGATAGCCTTGCAGCCGGCTGAATGTCTCCTCGAACTTCTCGGCACCCAGCGGGCGGTTGTACTCGCCCCACCAGACATGATCCTCGGAGGACGGCTCGCGCACAATGTACTTGTCCTGCGCGGCGCGCGCGGTGTGCTTGCCGGATGCGACGACGATCGGGCCTTGCGCGGCGATCTTCGCTTCGCCACGAAAGACTATCTCCTCATACAGAGCCTCGGAGGGCAGGTTCCAGTAGCTTTGGCGCAGGTTGGTCAGGCCGTGATTGAGCAGGCCGAACTCGGCTTTCAGCGCGTGTGCCTGGTCTTGTGCAGGAGTCTTGATGTTGAGCAGGTTGTTAATCATCGTCCGTCCTCTACATCCAGTCCCGGACTATCTTGCGGTCGCCAATGTAGATCTCGTTGGGCGAGTTGGGGTCCAGCGCCCACTTCATGCGCTCGACAGCCTCGATAATCTCTTTGGCCGCGCCGGAGTAGGTCAGGCGCAGGTAGCCTTCCATGCCGAACTCCCTGCCCGGCACTGTCACGACGAGCGCCTTCCTCAGCAGAAAGTTAGCCAGCTCGACCGAGTCCTGGGTATAGGCGCGGAGGTCAGCCATGCAGTAGAACGTGCCATCCGGCCTGGGGACGTGCACATCGGTAAAGGAGCGCATCTCGTCCAGGATCACGTCGCGGTTGTTCTGGATGGTCAGGCGCAGGTGCTCGACAATGCTCTGCATCCCGGTCAGCGCGCCTTCAGCGGCGGCCTGCGAGATCGTGGGCGGCGACGACGTGATCTGGCTCTGGACGTTGGTCATCACCTCCACGAGCTTGCGGTTGGCGATGGCCCAGCCAATGCGCGTGCCGGTCATGCCGTAGAGCTTGGACACGCCGTTGATCAGGATAATGTGAGAGTCATCAATGTCGCGGTCGGTGTAACGGTAGCCGGGCACGTGCTGGCGTCCGTCGAAAACCAGCTTGTGATAAATGTCGTCCATGATCAGGTAGATACCGCGCCGCTCGCAGAAAGCGACAATGTCGGCGATGAGACTCTCGCTGTACATCATCCCCGACGGGTTATTCGGGCTGTTGACGATGATCGCCTTCGTGTAGGAGCCGACCACCTGCTCGATCTCCTCGAAGCGCGGGTGAAACGTGCCATCCTCCGGCGTGACGATCACCGGGACGCCATAGCACATCTTGACCATCTCAGGGTAGCTCACCCAGTAAGGCGCGAGGATCACCACCTCATCTTGCGGGTTGAGGATCGTGAACAGCGCGTTGAAGATGGACTGTTTCGCCCCGGTTGAGACGATCACGTTCTCCGGCGCGGGCAGCCGGTCATAGTTCTCCTCGGTGTAGCGGATGATCGCTTTCTTCAGCGACCTCGTCCCGTCTACGGGGGTGTACTTCATCTCCGCTGTCTTGAGCTTGGCCGCAGTGCCCAGGATGGCAGTGATCGGCGCTTTATTAGTCGGCTGGCCGGCGCTCATATTGATCACCGGCTCGCCGCGCTCCTTCATCAGCAGCGCCTCTTCGTTCAGCTTGAGTGTAGGCGATTCTTTGATCTGCTTGGCGAGTTGACTGATGCTCATCAGCGGGTCCACCTCCTCTGATAGGCTGGCTGAGCGGGTGAGCACATGACGGTGACGCACGTTGCTAGAGATGCAGGCGGTGGATGACAAGACACGAGTCGGTAATTGTAGCGCGGGGGGCGGGGTTTACACTAGCAATCTGCACAAAAGCAAGCGGCTGTCCCTGGCAGTCCAGACGGGCAGCCGCTCAATCTTCCGGGCGATGGGGGTCGCGTTATGGCGCTACCGTTTCCGTAACGCTAGCCATGACGACGGGCGTGTTGGGCACCGTCTCGTGGTAGCCCAGGAAGCGCGCGCTTTCCGCCGTGTCGGAGTCGCGCAGCTTCTCGATCCAGCGATAGCTGAGGGCCTGGTAGAGCAGCTCGACGCTTATTTCGAACGGCCCTTCGGCGCTGCCCGTATTCAACGAGACCATCACCCGGTCGCTGCCACCGACGAAGTTGGCATCCGCCAGCGCCACATCGCCGGGGCGCACGTCTGGGTGCGCGGCGTCCTTGTCGAAGCCCGCTGGCAGCAGCCGGTTGTCCTTCAGGTAGCCGGCCCCGCGCAGCAGCGTGCGGGTCACTTCGCCGTTCACGTCGCCCATGATGGACTGGTAAATCTGCACATCGTCCGGCGAGAGGATCACGGTGCGGTGCGGCTCGTAGCGGGTTGCATCGTCGTCGTGGTCATCGCCGATGATGCGCCCGTCTGCCGTATACCCGCCGGACTCGAAGATCACGGCTCTGGCAGAGTCGCGCACGGTGATGTGCAGCCAGGCCCGCCGCGACGGGAAGCCGGTCGGGAGCTTGTGCCCGGCGCGGTTCTCCACCGCGATGTTGAAGGCCAGCGTGGAGTCCGCGAAGCCAACACCCTCCAGGCTGACGGCGGCGGCGCGCTCTTGAAGCTGGGCGAGCGTCTGCTCGCGCGTGAAGGCGAAGTGCTCGCTGCCAGCGGTGGTCGCCATCTCTGCGCCGTGCGCCAAGAAGATGTCCATCAGGTAGGTGTTGCCGCCGACGAAGGTGTGCTTGAAGAACGGCTCGCGCGGCTCGCCGCCGGTGATGCTGGTCACGACAGCGCCCTCGGCCTGGGGCATGTGGCAGCCCTGGCATGGGGTGCTGTCGGCGTAGGCGCTGCTCAGCCATTCGAGGTAGGGCGTCTGCTCCGGGAACTCGCCCACGAAGGTAGCCGTGTCGTCCACGTAGGGCGTGTAGAGCGTGTGGCAGGTGGCGCATAGCTCCGCCTGGGCTGTGTGCGTGGACTGGGTGGGGATGAAACCGGAAGCGCCCTGCATGATGGCTGTCCCCTGCTCGCTGACGGCGAAGCGGCTGTAGATCAGCCGTTCACCTGTCGGAAGCTCGGCGTCAATGGTGTAGTGCCCGCTGAAGCTCTCCGGCTCGCCGAATGCGACATCCTCAATCTGGTGGCAGAGTGTGCACGAGTTGCCGTCGAGGGCCAGGGCGTTCTGCGGGTGCTCTGCGCTGAGGAAGCCGCCCTCAAACAGGCGCGTGCTGGCCCCGGCCTGAAAGGCGCTGAAGCGGGCCAGCGGCGTGTGACAGAGGGCGCACTTATCCTCGATCACTTCGGCGTACTGGGGCAGGTTGGCCGTCTCGATGCTGGCCGCTGCCTGCCAGTAGGGATCGCGGGCGGCGTTGGCCATCATCGTCGCGCGCCAATAGCGGTCAATCGAGACATCGTTCTCTGCTGCGTCAGTGAGCTGACTGTGACAGCTCGCGCAGACTCCTGAACCGGCAAAAAAGGCGTCGCGGTCATTGGGCAGCGGGTTGCCAGGGAAGGGGGCAGGGGAAGCGGCCTCGTCTCCCTGAGCCAGCGCAGGCGCGCCCCGCAGCAGGGCGCTGATCGTGAGCAGTGCCAGGCCGGTGAGCACTAGCACTGCCATCCGCAGCAAGTATCTTCGCTTGTCTGTGTGCATGTCAGGCTCCCACTTCGCGCACCCTGGCGCGTGCTGCCGCCATCTGGCGGCGTTGAACCACCCTGTATTATAGGCGGGTTGGGCCGATGATGCAGGAATGTAGGGTCTACGAACGACCGATGGCTTGTTCGTGGACCCAGGAATGTACTTCCC
>JAXGOK010000045.1:0-28783 GCA_040767545.1 Aggregatilineaceae bacterium
AAATAACCAAATTGCGATTGACATCCACGCGCCAGTTTGTTACCATGTGAGGCATCATCTGCCATAGACACAGGCTGTGACGGAGAAAAGTACGCGCGCCAGCCGCTCCCAGGGAGTCCCGGCCCGTGACTGCAAGCCGGGGTGAGTGTGCCCGCGCCGAAGTTCGCTCCTGAGCCGACGGGTGAACGGCTGCCCCTGCGCAGCCCAGTAGTCCGCTCCGCAGGCCCAGCGTTAACGGGGCGGCCTATCGCACGCGGGAGCGTGCCGTAGGGCAATGAGCGAGCCGGTGCGCGTCTGCTGCACTCCGGCTAAGCAGGGTGGTACCACGGGCTTTGTCTCGTCCCTGATCCGGTGAGGATTGGCGACGAGATTTTTCGTTTGTGGCGGGCTTGTGAGACAATAGGCGATCGTGTGGGCGGGGGCTGCCCCGCCGCGCCGGAATCCGACGAGGGAACGTATATGCTAGATCAACTCGACTCGATCTACGAGCAGGCGCTGGCCGAGCTAGAGACGCTGGCCGACGGCGAGACGCTGGCCGAGTGGCAACGCCGCTACCTGGGCAAGAAGGGCGAGGTCACGCTGCTGCTGCGTGCGACCGGCACGCTGCTCAAAGAGCAGCGCGCGGCGTTCGGCCAGCGGGCCAACGCCCTGCGCGACGCGCTGAGCGCCGCCTACGCCGGGCGCGACGAAGCGATCCGCCAGGCGGAGCTAGCCCGCTCGCTGGAGGAAGGCGCGCTCGACGTGACGCTGCCGGGCCGCCGCGTCCCGGTTGGCGGGCTGCACCCGGCCACCCAGACGCTGCGCCAGATATATGCGATCTGGGCGGAGATGGGCTTTCAGGTCTTCCGCAGCCGCGACGTGGAGGATGACGACACCAACTTCACGCTGCTCAACATCCCGCCGCACCACCCCGCGCGCGACATGTGGGACACCTTCTACACCACCACGCCGGGCGTGATCCTGCGCACGCATACCAGCCCCGGCCAGATTCGGGCCATGCGCGCCTACGGCGAGAACGGCACCCAGCCGATCCGCGTCATCCTGCCGGGCATGTGCTACCGCTACGAGCAGATCTCGGCGCGCAGCGAGATTCAGTTCAACCAGGTCGAGGGGCTGGCTATCGGGCGCAACATCCGCCTGACCGACCTGAAGGGCACTCTGGCCGAGTTCGCCCGGCGCATGTTCGGGCCGGACAAGCGCGTGCGCTTTCGCGGCTCGTACTTCCCGTTCACCGAGCCGAGCCAGGAAGTGGACATCGAGTGCATCCTGTGCGGCGGCGATGGCTGCGCTGTGTGCAAATACACTGGCTGGATCGAGATCGCCGGCTGCGGGATGGTGCACCCGGTCGTGCTGCAGAACGGCGGCTACGACCCGCGCGAGTGGAGCGGCTTCGCCTTCGGCATGGGGCCGGAGCGCATGACGATGAACGTGCACGGCATCCAGGACATCCGCTACTTCTGGCAGAACGACCTGCGCTTCCTGGAGCAGTTCTAGCGGGCAGTCTCTGGCGGCACAGGTCGCCTGGAATAGTGTGGAGCGCAACAATGAGCGGAGCTCAAGATCACTTGCCGATCAACCTGCCAATGCAAGAGATCGCCGCGTTTTGCCGGCGCTGGAACATCAGCCAACTGGCCCTGTTCGGGTCGGTGCTGCGCGACGACTTCGGCCCAGACAGCGACATTGACGTGCTGGCGACGTTCGCACCGGGTAGCGCGCGCACGCTGGCAGCGGTCAGTCAGATGCAGCAGGAAATCGAAGCTCTGTTGGGTCGCCCGGTAGACCTGGTGGATCGCCAGAGCATCGAGCGTAACCCCAACTACCTGCGCCGCAGAGCGATTCTGGCGTCGGCGAGGACGGTCTACAGTGCTGCGTGATCTCACGTATGTGCTGGATATGCTCATTGCTGCCCGCCATATTCAGGCGTATATGGCTGGCATTGATCGCTCGATGTTCGAGCAAGATACACTGCGCCAGGATGCTATCATCCGGCGGATAGACATCGTTGGGGAAGCAGCCAGACGGATATCGGCGGAATTTCGCGCGGCACATCCAGATATTCCCTGGCAACAAATGGCCGATATGCGCAATCGCCTGATTCACAGCATGATGAAGTGAGCCTCACCATAGTCTGGGATGTCATTCAGCACGACATTCCTACTTTGACCGCTCAGTTTCAGTCGCTGATCCCGCCGGATGAGCCGGACGAAAGCGAGTGAGGCACTGCCAGGAGTACTGCCCTGGGCTGAATCCGGACGACTGCCAGGGGACGAGCAGGATGCAACACAAGCGCATCCGTTGTAGGAGTCTAGCCCATGCTGCCTAACCTGAAGACCATCCACAAACCCGCCACGAAAGCCGAAGCCCTGACCCTGCTGGCGCAGAAAGGCCACTTTCCGCTCTATGGCGGCGCGGCACTGCAACGCCACCCGCGCCCCGATGTCGAGGCAGCCGTTGACCTGAGCCGTCTGGGGCTGGATCGTGCCGCTGAGCACGGCGACGCCCTGCGCCTGGGCAGCATGATGACCCTGCAGCGCGTCTGGCAGGCGTGCGTGGAGCGCAGTAAGGCGCACCCGCTGCTGGGCGGATTGGCGCGGGCGCTCGCAGAAGACATGCCGGAGACGCTGCGCAACACCTTCACCCTGGGCGACCTGCTGGTGGAGCGCGATCCGCAGTCGGTGACGCTGACCCTGCTGCTGGCGCTCGATGCGCGGATCGCGGTCGCCGGGGCGGATGCGCCGCTGTCCCTCGCGGAATGGCTGGCGTCCGGCGACGCTGCCTGGCACGCGCTGGTGACGCGCGTCAGCGTGTCGCGCGGCCCGGCGTGGGCGGCGGTTGTCTTTCAGAAGGTGGCGCGCACGCCCGCCGACGCGCCCATCGTCGGCACGGTGGCCGTCGCCTGGTCGGACGGGAAAGCGCGGCATACCGGCCTGGCTCTGTGTGGAGTCGCGCCCTGGCCGCTCGCCCAGCCGGAGGCAATGCGCCTCTTCGACCAGACCGGCGACATGGACGCGGCGCTCGATGCGTTGGTCCTCGACCCGCCCGACGATCACTGGGGCAGCCGCGAGTACCGGACGGAGATGGCCCGCGTCCTGACCAGCCGGGTGCTGGCGGGGGTGGCGGAAATAGTGAAGTAGCCGTCAGCTATCAGCAGTCAGCAGTCAGCGAGAGCGGAAGCGGCGATCAACGCAGATCGTTCTTGCTGATAGCTGAAGGCTGCAAGCTGATCGCTCAAAAGGAACAATCATGACTATCGAGAACGACGACGATCTGCGCAATCTGCTGCGCATCGGGCGCATCTGCGGCGAGGCGCTGCAACATATGCTGGCCCACGTCGAGCCGGGCATGACCACCGCCCAGCTTGACGCTATTGGCGCGGAGTTCGTGCAGCGGCAGGGAGCGCGGTCAGCGCCCATCCTGGCCTACAAGTTCCCCGGCTTCACCTGCATCAGCCTCAACGACGAGGCGGCGCACGGCATCCCCGGCGAGCGCGTCATCCAGGCCGGTGACCTGGTCAACGTAGACGTGTCAGCGGAGCTAGAGGGGTATTGGGCGGACACGGCAGCGACCATGATCGTCCCGCCCGCGCGCCCGCAGGCCGAGCGGCTGTGCCGCTTCACGCGGCGCGCGTTGGACGAGGCGATTGGTGTGGTGCGCGCCGGGCGTCCGCTGAACACGATCGGCAAGATGGTCGAGCGCATCGCGCGCAAGGGCGGCTACGCCATCATCCGCGAATTGCCGGGGCACGGCGTTGGGCGGAGCCTGCACGAGAAGCCGAGCGTGCCCAATTTCTATCACCGCCAGGATCGCACGATCATGCACGAGGGAATGGTCTTCACCATCGAGCCATTCTTCAGTGCGGGCAGCGGGCGCATTTTCACCGACCGAGACGGCTGGACGCTGCGCACTGTAGACCGCAGCCTGACGGCGCAGTACGAGCACACGGTCATCGTCACTGCCGGCGAGCCGATCCTGGCGACGGCGGTGTCGTGACGCATATTGGGCTTGAGACTGATCACTGGCGGCTGTTCGCTGACCGCTCACTAAGGAGACGCACGCGCAGATGAAAGTACCGATTTCGTGGCTCAAGGACTACGTGGACATCACCCTCCCCGTCGAGGAGCTGGCCGAGCGCCTGACCCTGGCCGGGCTGGAGGTGGGCAGCACCGAGTACATCGGCATCCCCCAGGGCGACCCGCCGCCTGGCAGCCATCTGCCGCCGTCCGATCACCTGGTGTGGGATCGCGAGAAGATCGTGCTCGGTGCCATCCGCGAAGTGCGCGCCCATCCCAACGCCGACCGGCTGGTACTGGCCCTGGTGGACTATGGCGGCGCGGAACTGGAGCAGTGCGTCACCGGCGCGCCTAACCTGTTCCCCTTCAAGGATCAGGGGCCGCTCGACCCACCACTGCTCTCGCCCTTCGCCCACGAGGGCGCGGAGGTCATTGACGGGCACAAGGACGACGGCAGCCGCATGATCCTCAAAGAGCGTGAGCTACGCGGCGTCCCCAACCGCAGCATGGTCTGCTCGGAGAAGGAGCTAGGCCTGTCCGACTCGCACGAGGGCATTCTGCTGCTCGACTGGGAGGAGTTCGGCCACATCGCGCCCGGCACGCCGCTGCAAGACGTGCTCGGCGACGCCGTGCTGGACATTGACATGCTGCCCAACATCGCCCGCGCTTACAGCATCGTTGGCGTGGCCCGCGAGGTCGCCGCGCTGACCGGCGCGTCGCTGCGCTTGCCCCCCCTGGACGTGGTCGCCGAGGGGCCACCCATCGCCGGGCAGGTATCCATTGACATCCGCGAGCCAGAACTGAACCCGCGCTTCACCCTGGCCCTGATCCGCAACGTGACGATCAAGGAGTCGCCCCAGTGGTTGCAGCGCCGGCTGCGCCTGGCCGGGATGCGCCCGATCAACAACATCGTGGACGCCACCAACTACGTCATGCTGGAGCTAGGCCAGCCGTTGCACGCCTTCGACTGGG
This sequence comes from Aggregatilineaceae bacterium, assembly GCA_040767545.1. Lineage (GTDB taxonomy): Bacteria > Chloroflexota > Anaerolineae > Aggregatilineales > Aggregatilineaceae > UBA2029. The sequence continues at coordinate 4,983 of JAXGOK010000045.1, forward strand.
ACACGCTCAAGGGGCGTGTGGGCGGCGCGGCTCCGGTGATCATCACCCGCCTGCCGGAGCCGGGCGAGCACCTGGTCACGCTGGACGGTGCTGATCACGTCCTGGACGACTTCAACATCCTGGTCGCCGACAGCGCCGGATCGCTGAGCATCGGCGGCATCATGGGCGGGCTGGAGAGCGAAATCTGGGACCCGGCGACGATGGGCGGCGAGCCGCTCGACGCGACCGGCATTGAGCCGCCGGAGGAGGGCGAAACCGTCTACGGCAAGGCGATGGCCCAGCGCCCAGCGACGACGAATGTGCTGCTGGAGGCGGCGGCGTGGAACTTCATCAACATCCGCCGCACCATGCAAAGCCAGAAGATGAGCAGCGAAGCGGGGCTGCGCTTCAGTCGCGGTGTGCACCCGGCGATGGCCGAGCGTGGCCTGCGCCGCTGCATCGAGCTGATGCGCCGGATGGCGGGTGGCACGATTGCAGCGGGCATCATTGACGAGTACCCGCTGCCCGCCGAGGTCGTCACCGTAGACTTGCCCGTGCCAGAGGTGACGCGCCATCTCGGTTTCGCCATCCCGCAGGACGAAATCGTGCGCATCCTGCGCGCCCTCGAATTCGAGGTGACGGAGCGCGGAGATGTGCTGCACGTCGTGGTGCCCGATCACCGCTTGGACATCGGGACTGGGCTGACCGGGCGGGCCGATCTGATCGAGGAGATCGTCCGCGTCTACGGCTACGACCGCGTCCCCGACGCGCTGATCGCCGACGAGCTGCCCGCTCAGCGGGCCAACGTCTCCCTGGAGCGCGAAGAGGCGCTGCGCGATGCGCTGGTCAAGGCCGGGCTGCGCGAGATCGTGACCTATCGCCTGACCACGCCGGGGCGCGAGGCGCTGCTCACCCCGCCGGGCGCGACGTCAAGCTGGCCGGACATCCCCTACGTGACGCTGGCCAATCCCATCACCGCCGACAAGACGGTGATGCGCCACACGCTGCTAGCCAGCCTGCTCGACACTGTGGCCGCCAACGCCCGCCACACCGAACGGCAGCTTCTATTCGAGATCGGGCAGGTCTACCTGCCGCGCCCCGACGAGCCGCTGCCCGACGAGCTGGGCCGCCTGGGGATCGCCCTCACCGGGCCGCGCGGAGTGGCCCAGTGGCAGGGTGACGCGCCCGGCGGCCTGCTGGACTTCTTCGATCTCAAGGGTGTCATCGAGGCGGCGCTGCGCGATCTGCGCGTCTCCGGCACGGTGACCTTTACGCCGGTCGCACATAGCACGTTCCATCCGGGGCGCGCCGCCCTGCTGCACCTCAACGGTCGCGAGGTTGGTGTGCTTGGCGAGGTGCATCCGCTGGTGCGCCAGGCATTCGGGCTGGGCCTGGACTTGACATGGCCCGTGCTCGCCGCTGAGCTAGACCTGGCCGCGCTGCTGGCCGACGTGGAGTTGATCCGCCAGCTTCGCCCCGTGCCGGCGCATCCTGCCGTCTATCAAGACCTGGCTATAGTGCTGGACGACGCGACGCCCGCCATCGAGGTCTACAACGTGATCATGCGCGCCGGTGGCGATCTGCTGGAGGAGGCGCGCCTGTTCGATGTCTATCGCGGCGGTTCCATCCCGGCGGGCAAGAAGTCGCTGGCCTACGCGCTGACCTACCGCGCGCCCGACCGCACGCTCAACGACGCGGAGGTAGCCAAGATTCACGCGCGGATCGTCAAGGCGGTCGAGCGCCAGCTTGGGGCGACGCTGCGGGCGTAGGCGGCGCGCGTCTGGAACGTAACTTGCGGGGCGGCTCAGCGAGTGCGGCGGGCCGCCCCTTCCGTTCGGGACGGCGCAGGTGCGGTATACTATAAGCACACGGTGAACGGGAGCGATCTTCATGGCAACCATGCTCAGCATCAACCTCATTTCGTCAGACCCGAAGGTGCGCGGCGGGCGACCCTGCATTGCCGGGACGGGCATCCGGGTCTTGGATATCGTCGCGGTGATGCTGTTCCACGATCAGACACCCGCTGAGATTGCCGAAGCCTATGCGCTCTCGCTGGCTCAGGTGCACGCTGCCCTGGCGTATTACTACGAGCACAAAGCCGAGATAGATGCCGACCTCCGCGAGCAGATCGCCAGGGGGCGAGAGCTCAAGGAGAAGCGCGTTGGAAGCAAGCCTCCGTTTCTATTTGGATGAGAACGTGCCGGTTGCAGTCGCTAACCAGCTCCGCCGACAAGGGATCGAGGTTGTCACCGTGCTCGACCTGGGGCTGCTGGGCGACTCGGACGTTAATCACCTCAGGCGTGCTTCTGAGATGGGATATGTGCTGTGTACCTACGATGCGGATTATCTTGAGCTGGCATCTGGAGGTATGCAACACGCAGGCATTATCTTCGGTCGCGCCGAGAAGCACTGGATCGGCGAATGGGTGAAGGGGCTGATCCTCTGCTACGCCGTCTACGCCGCCCAGGATATGCGCAACCGCGTTGAGTACCTATGATCGGCGGGTTCACGAATGACCTGTCAGGATGGGGCCACTGAGCGTTAGGATCGCCACATCCCCGCTCCAGATTCCCCCAAGGAGGAACCGATCACCGCAAGCCCCTCGCGCGTTTTGGGCGGCGCATGTGCGGTATACTATGAGCACACGGTGAACGGGAGTGACCTTCATGGCAACCATGCTCAGCATCAACCTCATTTCGTCAGACCCGAAGGTGCGCGGCGGGCGACCCTGCATTGCCGGGACGGGCGTGCGCGTATCGGACGTAGCGATGGTCATGCTCTTCCACACCGACTCCCCAGGCGAGATTGCAGCGTGGTTTGGACTGCCCCTGGCGCAGATTCACGCTGCCCTGGCCTACTACTATGAACATAAAGCGGAGATAGACGCCGACATCCGCGAGCAGATCGCTAAGGCGGAAGAGTTCAAGGAGAAGCGCGTTGGAAGCCGGGGCGCTCCGCTTCTACCTTGACGAGAATATGCCGGTTGCCGTCGCTGACCAGTTGCGCCAGCGAGGAATCACGGTGGTGACGGTGCGCGATCTGGCGTTGTTGGGTGACAGTGACGAGAACCATTTAGCGCGCTCCACGGCAATGGGCTACGTACTGTGCACCTACGACTATGATTATGTCCAGTTGGCTGCAACGGGCATGAACCATGCGGGGATCGTTCTGGGACAGTTTCGAAAGCATGGGGTTGGTGACTGGGTAAAGGGCCTGATCCTCTATCACGCCATCTACGCCGCCCAGGACATGCGCAACCGCGTTGAGTACCTATGATCGGCGCTCCGCCCGTCCCAGACGCGCTATAATCAAAGCAGGATGAGAGTGAAGGAGTCCCGGCGATGGCTGTGATCACGCGCCCCCTCACGGTTGACGATCTGCTGCGGCTTGGCTCCGACGCGCGCGTTGAGGTGGTGAGGGGGGAGGTCGTCGAAATGACGCCTGTCGGGGGATTGCACAACTGGGTCGCCAAGCGCATTGCCTGGGCGCTTGATGCCTATGTGGAAGAGCACAAGTCCGGGCTTGTCTTCACCGACAGCCTGCTCTATGTGCTCTCTGAGGAGAATGACAGCGTCCGGATCGCCCGCGTGACCGACGCTTCCTATATCCGCAAGGCCGACATTCCCGCTGGCTGGGATTTCGAGCGCCCCTACCCCGGCGCGCCAACCCTGGCCGTCGAAGTTATGTCGCCCGATGACCAGTTCGAGGACGTGGTGCAGAAGGTAGGGGACTACTTCGCGGCGGGCACCGCTGAAGTTTGGGTGGTGCTGCCCCGCCAGAAGACCATCTACCGCTACCGCCAGGGGCAGTCGGTCGTCGAGACATATCGCGCCGACGAGACAATGGACGCCAGCGACTTGTTCCCCGGCCTGGCGCTGGCGCTGGCCGAGGTCTTCAAGCTGCCGGACTTGGGATAGCCCGGACACCCTTCAGGTTTCACACCAGGGGATGAACTATCGCCTAGCGCCGCTTCTTCGTCACGTAGCCCACCAGCCCGATCCCCCCGACCACAACCCACACCGCCCCCAGCACACCCAGGCTGACCATGAGCATCTCGTCCATGCCCCCGCCGTCCGAGGGGCTGTTCGCGGGCTGGGCGCTGGCTGGCGCAGGCGTGGCGGACGGGGTATCTGTGGGCACAAGGGGCGTCGCGGTCGGTGGCTCCGGCGACGGCGTGGGCGAGTAGGCGGGCGTGATCGTCGGCATCAGCGGGAGCGTTGCGCTGCGCAGCGGCGTGACCGTCGGCGTTGCCGCAGAGGGAGCACCGGTGGGCAGCGGCGAGGCGGGTGGCTCGGCTGTGGCAGTGGCGCTGGTAGCTTCTTGCTGCGGCGGCGACTGCGCGCCCGGCTCCGCAGGGACGAGACGCAGCACCGTGCCCGGCGCGATTACATCTTCGCGCGTCAGCCCATTGAAGCCGAGCAGTTGGTCAACGGTCAGGCCGTGCGTCACGGCGACTTCCCAGATCGTCTGGCCTTCCTGGATGGTGTACTCGGTAGGCGGAGTGGGCGTGGGCGGCGGGGATTCGCCTTCGCCCAGCTTGACGATGACCTCGTCGCCCGGCTTGAGCACTACCGGGCGCGTGAGGTTGTTAATGCGCAGCATCTCGTCGAGGTCTACCCCATACACGGCGGCAATGGCCCAGGCGGTTTGGCCCTGCTGCACCACGTGGACGACGCGCCCGTTCTCGCTCGGCTCGGCGCGCGTGATCGGCACGACAACCGGCCAGTCTTCGTCATCCTCTTCCTTCACAGTGCTTCCCGCTGCAACGGGACGGCGCGGCGGCGACGGTCGCCCGGCGACGAGCACGTACAGGACAGTGCCCCCGCTGCGGGCGACGCCCACCCCGACATGCTGCGCCGACGAAGTGAGCGTGGCGTAGTGAATGCCGCTGTTGCGCCACCAGTCAACCGCACCGGCGGGCGTCAGCCCAGTGCCGGCGACGTAGTTCTCCGCAACTGAGCCAGCATAACCGGCTGCCAGGGCGCGATCTTGCGGTGTGGAGCCGCCCTCGCCGGTATGACCGTACTGGCCGGTGGAGACTATCCAGTTGGCGTGACTCTGGGCAGCGTATGTCAGGAGAGGGTCTACCGTCCAGGGGCTAAGGCCCAGGCCCGCGCGCATACTGTTGACCAGGGCCACGACCTGCCCGGCGAGATCGCCTTGCGCCTGGACGCACGGCACAGCGCCCCAGGGCAGCGCAGACACCAGAAGAAGCAAAATGAGCGCGGCGGCGGTAGCAGCGCGCCGCCAGATGCACCTCGTCACAGCCGCACCAGACCATAACCTCATCAGCACAACGCGGGCGAGATCGTACCGCAGACTACCCTCAGGGCCAAACCAGCCTCTCACTCGCAGCGGGCCAGCAGCGCCAGCGCCTCGGCGACCAGGGCTGTCCGTTCCAGGCGCGAAAGCCAGCCATTGCGCGCGATGCGCAGCGTGCTCGTCGCGCGGAAGAAGACGGCGCGCTCGCGCAGCGCCGCCTCCTGGGCCGCGTCCAGGCCGCGCGCGCGGCAGTAGGCGGCGAGCAGATGCTCGATCAGGGCTTCGGCCTCGTCGCCGTTTCCACCCTGGCGGCGGACGCTGTGCGCGGCTTCGGCGGCCAGCCGGCCCACGTCGCCGGCGGGATCGGCCACCTTCAGGCGCTCCCAGTCAATGGCGACGCAGCCGCCTTCCCAGGGGAAGACGAAGTTGGTCGTCGTCGCGTCGCCGTGAATCAGGGTGGGGCCGGAGGCGCGCATGAGGGGGTTGGCTCCCCAGTGATCAATCAGGCGGCGCAGTCCGGCGCAGATGGTTGCGTGGTCTTGCAGCACGCCCCAGCGGGCAAGCTGGTTGACGCGCTTGTGCGCGCCCTTCACGGCGGGCATGAAGTCAGGCGGCTCGGCGGGGCGCGCGCCGTGCGCGTGCAGCGTAGCTAGCAGCGCCGCCGCCCGCTCAACGGCGGGCAACAGCTCGCCGGGCCGGTGCCGGCGCACGGCGATGGTGTCTTCCAGGGTCAGCCCGTCTACGTATTCGAGCAGCAGCACGCCGCGCCACAGCCCCAGGGCGCGTTGGGCACGCAGGAGTCCGTCGTCCAGCCCGGCGGCGCACGCCTGTTCGGTCACGTCAAGCTCGCGTTGGGCATGGCGCACGGCGTCTCCACTTGTCTTGGCGGCGTAGAACTTGGCGACGACGGCCCAGCCGGTGCTCGTCTCGCGGTAGATGTGCGCCGACGACGAGAGCCGCGCTGCCTCCCACCCGGCGGGCGCTTCTGGCCCGTCCCAGAGGTGGGCGGCAAGATACGCCGCCAGCGAGTCGTCAGCGGGCAGCGGCATCCACTGACCGCGCTGGATGGCGCCGTTCGTGGGCGGCTCAAGCACTGCGTCAGCGGCAGGGACGGGAGGGCAAGATTCAGGCATGGGTGCTCTCCAAACGTGTCTCAGGAAACTGGGACGGGGCCTGGCGGCGGGATATGCGCCACCAACCAGGTGACAATGCGCTCGCCCAGGTCGGGGACGGCCCCCAGCATATCGGTGCCGTGCCCGGCGTCCGGCAGGATGATCAACTGGTGATCTCCGGCAGCCATGCTGTCCAGGGTGATGCTGTCGGCGGGATTGTTGGCGTCTCCCTCGCTGGCGACGATCAGCACCGGGCGCGCGCCTAACTGGGCCATCGCCCCAGCAGTGGTGATGCCCCGGTAGTCCAGGCCGGGGCTGAGCAGCACGGCGGCAGCGCAGCCGGGCAGCCCCGCGCAGGCGCTCAGCCCCAGGTTCGCGCCGATGCTCGCCCCGATGACGACGATCTGGCCGGGGGCGACGCCGGGTAGCTCGCTGAGCAGGGCCAGCGCGTCGCGGGCGTCTTCCTGGGCGAGCGACCAGTCTTCAGCGCCGCCGGTCTCGCCGTGCCCGCGCTGATCAACCGTCAGCACGGCGTAGCCAGCAGCTTGCAGCCTGAGCACCAGCGCATCCCAGGTCGTGCGGTCACGGCTCCGTTGGTGGAGCAGCAGCACGGCGGGAGCGGGGCGGGCGGGCGCGCTGTAGTACGTCGCCTGGAGCACCAGGCCATCGTTGGCACTGATCACCATCGGTAGCTCGGCCTGCGTCGGGCGCGGGGTGATCGTCGGCATGTCCTGGGCTAACTGGCCCTCGGCGGCCAGGCTCGCCTGGGTGGGATTGCTGACGCCCGCTTCGCCGTACACCGGATTGTGAATAGCCGCTCCCTCGATGACAGGTGGGCGCGGATCGGTCGTCGGGCTGGCAGCCAGCAACGGCAGCGCCAGCTGCGGCGTCTCCGTCGGCGCGGGGGCGGACTCCGTCCCGCACGCGGCGAGAGGAAGGGCGATCAGCAGCGCGGCCAGCGGGAAAGCAGTCACACGCGGCGCGCGCCTGTGCTGTGCGGTCATGACCCGGCCTTCTCCGCTTTCTCAGCCAGCACAATCATGCGCGAGCAGCCGTCCACCAACGGCGACTGCTCGTACTCCCCGTAGTATTCCACGCGGCGCAGGCCCGCCGCCGCCAGCATCAAGTCCATCTCACCGGGCAGGATATAGCGCAGCACGAGCGGAGCCAGCGTCCGCTGCACCGTCCCATCGTCGAGAAGCTCATCGTAAATCCAGGTGATGTGAAGCTGCTGGGTAACACGGTCGAGCGCGCTGACCGACTGCTGCATGACCAGGTGACCGCTTTCCGGCTCGGTGAAGGTGCGCTCCAATACGAGCGCGCTATCGTCCTGCGCGGCGAACGACTCGCCGGCGTTGGGCAGGTCGAGGACGAGCAGCCCATCATCGGCGAGCAACGCGCAGAAACGGCGCAGCGCGGCAAGCTGCCCGGCCTGCGTGGCGAAATGCAGGAAGCCATTGTAGGTCATCAGGACCAGCTTGAACGGGCCGGGCAAGCTGACGTCGAGCACGTCGCCCTCGATGAGCGTCACGAGGCGCTTGAGGTGAGGCAGGGTGGCGAGCTTGCGCTCGCTGCGCTCCAGCATAGCCGGGGAGCGATCAATACCCACAACGCGCGCGCCTTCCGAGGCCAGGTGCAGCATGACCCGCCCAGTCCCGCAGCCGACATCGAGCACCGGGCCGCCATACTCGGCCAGCACGGCACTGTAGAGCGCCAGGTCTTCGGTCATCCCGGCGTTTTCGGCGTCGTAGAAGCGAGCGATAGGCTCGTAGAAGGTCTTGTTGGAGGTCATGGGCGGTCACTCGCAGGGACGAAAACGGCGGCGCACAGCGCACTGCCAGTCGGTGCTCGCAGTGTAGCCCAAAATGCGCGGGGTCTCAACATGGCGCGGAGCGGGCGGTGGATCAGCGGTGGGCGGAAATCAATGGTTCCTGGTGATTGGTTTCTGGTTTTTGGTTTGTGGTGATTGGTGAGGGCGGTTCTGTGTGGAGCTTGCTCTACCACCAACCAATAACCAACCACCAACAATCGAGGTACTTGACAGCGGGCACGGCGCATGATACACTATTCATGTAATTGCGCAATCGTGCAATCAAGCAATTTAGCAATGGAGTCACCGATGCGCGCCCATACCCCCCTTACGTCGCTCTCCTACCGCTTCTCTCCCGCCGCAACTATCTCCTGCCCGGCCCAGGTGTTGGTCATTGACCATGCCAACGGCCCGGCCAGCATTCTCATTGACACGATTAGCCTGTTGCTCGACGATGCCGTTTCCGTGACTACTGTTGAGGATCATGACGACGCCCTGCGCGCGCTGGACTACTACGACTTCGGCCTGATCGTCGTCGGCGTAGACCAGCGGCGTCCGATGCAGATCGCCCTGCTGCCGTATCTGGCGACGCGCGCCGCCGGTCGCCTGATTATCGTCGTCAGCCGTGACATGCCGCCCGGCACGCTGCAACGCACGCGGCGCTTCGGCGCGCAGGATGTCATCGTCCTGCCGGATCGCGCGGCGGACTTGCAGGCGCTGCTGGCGCGCATCACCGAGCGCTATCTGTGCGCTGCTTGAAGCGCCAAACGTGGGCTTGGTGGGGGCGAGCACCTCTTGACAGCCCCTGCCAACGCCCGTACCATCATTCACAAACGGCCACGTAGCGACCTGCGCTGGCCTGTCCGCAAAGGTGCTCGCTATGCCACTCGAAGTCATTGAGTCAACCGACCCACTCACCAGCCTGATCCGCTTCGAGACCTCGCCGGTCTTCGAGATGCTGGTCAGTCTGCGCACCCTGCTCACCCCCGACCTGCAGCCGGAGTGGAGCGCCCAGGCGCGCGCGGCGCTCTCGCCCGAACTGCTGCAAGAGTTGGAGGCGATCTATGGGCCGTACTGGGACGGATTTCTCTTCCTCGAGCTGGCGATAGATTGCCCTGATCACCGAGATGTTCCCGGCTTCATCCGCTACGTGCGCACCATGACGCCAGACCGCTTCGTGTTCTACGTGATCGGGCGCATCATCCCGCTGGAGGCCATTGCCGCGACCGGCGGCGATGCGGATACACTGAACGCCCTGCTGGAAGCGACGCGGCTAGAGCAGAGCTGCATGTGCCTCGAGGTGTCCCTGGAGGGCATCCTGGCCGACGTGCCCGCTTTTCAGCGGCGGCTGGCCGACCTGTGGCAGCGTTACTGGGATGAGTTTTTCCACACACAGCCGCCGCTGCTGCGCCCGCACTGGGAGCACGGCCTGGACGACAAGCGCGCGGTGCTGGATCGCCAGGGGGGCACGGCGCTGTGCGAGTACGTCACCGGGCGCAGCGAGCCGCTGCCCACCTTGCCGCCCGATCAGCCGGTGCGTGATGTCGTGTTCATCCCCATCTACCTGGGCGGGACGCCCGTGCTCATGTTCTACGGCTACGGCAATGTGACCATTCTCTTCGACAGCGAGCGCACCGGCTCGCGTGTGGCGCAGATCGAGGAAAGCAAAGCGCGCGCGCTGGGCGTCCTGAAAGCGTTGGGCGATGGCTCGCGCCTGGACATCCTGCGCCTGATCGCGCGGCACGAGGGCAAGATGAACGGCAAGCGTATCGCTGAGAGGCTCAGCTTGTCGGCGTCCGCCGTGTCGCGTCACCTGGCCCAGCTTAAAGAGGCGGGCCTGATTCTCGAAGAAACCCAGGATAACCGCGCCATCACCTACCGGCTCCAGCGCGAGACGATCACCACCCTGCCCGACCGCGTCCTGGACTATCTGCTGCATTGAGCCAGCCGGACATTGCCGGACACATGCCCGCGTGCAGCGAATGCACACGGGCCTTTTTGCGCCTCGCCAACCGGTCAAAGTCCCCTTCTCTTGCTCGGATGGAGAGGGGGATTTAGGGGGAGAGGCGTTGTAGGGGCGTAGCGCGCTACGCCCCTACCGAGCGCCGTCGTTGGCTGCTTCCAGCGCGGCCATCAACTCCGCTTCCAGGCGGCGCAGGTCTTCCGAGAGCAGCGAAATCGCCTGGCGCGGGCGCGGCAAGTCTACGTGTAGCTCTTTGACGATGCGCCCCGGTCGCGCGCTGAAGACCAGCACGCGGTCGGCCAGGTAGACCGCCTCCTCCACGTCGTGCGTGATGAACAGGATCGTCTTGCGGAACCGTTCCCACACACCGAGCAGCCAGCGCTGTAGCTCGCGGCGGGTCAGCGCGTCGAGCGCGCCGAACGGCTCGTCGAGCAGCAGCACCTCGCGATTGGTCAGGAAGGTGCGCAGCAGGGCCGCCCGCTGGCGCATCCCGCCGGAGAGCGTCTCCGGGAAGGCGTCGGCGAACCCATCCAGGCCGAAGAGCGGCAGTAGCTCGCGGGCGCGGCGGCGCGCTTCGCGGCGCGAGCGCCCGTCCAGCTCCGGGCCGAGGATGACATTGTTGAGCACAGTGCGCCAGGGCAGCAGCAGGTCGCGCTGGGGCATGTAGCCGACGCGCCCGGCGCGGTCGGGCACGAGGCCGCACTCCAGGACGATCTCGCCCGCGTCCGGCTGAGTCAGGCCGGTGATCAGGTTGAACAGCGTGCTCTTGCCGCTGCCGCTCGGCCCGATGATGGTGATGAACTCGCCCGGCCAGGCGGCAAAGCTCACGTCTTCCAGCGCGCGCACGGTCTGCCCGCCGTCGGTGAACGTCTTGCTGATCCCGCGCACTTCCAGGCAGGGGGTTCCCGCCGGTGCGCTCACTCGCTCACCTCACCCGGCAGGAAAGCATTGGTGAAGGCCGCGTCCGCGTCAATGCCCCCGGTCAGGATGCCGTGCTCCACCAGGAAGTTGCTGAAGCTCCACCACACCTCGCGCGACTGCTCGCCCCAACGTGGCGCGTCGGCCTGGTAGTGCGGGGCGAGCCATTCGGCGCTGGCCCGGATCAGGTCGGCGTCCACTTCCGGCGCTGCCGCGATGAGGATATCCGCCGCCTCCGCCGGGCTGCTGATGGCGTAGGCGAAGCCGCGCGCCGTCGCCTGGACGAAGGCAGCGACCACGTCCGGCTGTTTCTCGATCATCGCCTGGCTGGTGATCAGGATCGGTGTGTAGTAATCGGGGATGCAGTCGAAGTGATCCATGAGCATGATCGTATCCAGGTCGAGGCCACGCAGCTCGCCCTCGATGCCCGTCCAGGCGTAGTACATCCAGGCGAAGTCAATGCGCTCGCGGGCCATCAGCTCGAAGGCATCCACATAGCCCACGTCCACGTACTCGAAGGAGTCCGGCTCCGCGCCGTCGCAGAGCAGCAGCGTGTTGATGATCGCTGTCTCCAGGTCGGGCTGGCCGAAGCCACCGTAGCGCAGCCCGACGAGATCGGCGGGGCGGGCGACAGGGTCGTGGTCAGCCAGCGTGATGAAGCCCGACGTGTTGTGCTGGATGATCGCCGCCACCGATACCAGCGGCATCCCGTCGGCCAGGGCGTAGGTGAAGAACTCCTGGTAGCCGACGCCGAACTGCGCCGCACCGCTGGTCACCACCGCCTCAACGAGCAGATCGGTCGGCTCTTGGATGGTCACGTCCAGGTTAGCTTCGTCGTAGTAGTCGAGCGCCTGGGCGACGTAGAAGCCGGTGTGATTGGTGTTCGGCGTCCAGTCGAGCATCAAGGTAACGGCGGTGCACTCATCCGCGCGGGCAAACTCGGTCGCTCCGCCGAGCGGATCGGGCGTCGGGGTGCTGTCCTGAGCCAACGCGGGCGGCAGCAGCAGGGCTAGCGCCCACAAGAGGCTGAGCGTAACAACTGCATATCTACGGTTCATTGTGCACTCTCCACACTCCATATTTCTGCCGGGTGCGCCCGGTCACTGCTTCGCTGTCTCGATGGCTGAACGGGGTTCGCTCTCACTCACCCCTGCTCGTGCAGGATCGTCTCGATCTCGGCGGCGTAGGCGGCGCTGGCCGGGTCGTCGGTGAGCAGCGTGATCTGCTCGGCGCTGCCCACGCCGAGGCCCAACGCCGCCGCGTGAGCGATCTGCTCTACGTCGAAGATGCGCCCCCGGCTGACTGTATCGGTCGTGCCGAACTTGCGCAGGATGGCCACGCCCACCGCGTCCAGCGCGACGCGATCCGTCCCGGCGAGCACTACCTCGGCCAGGGCGCGGGTGCCGGTCATTGGCCCGCCATGCGTGAATGCTTCGATACCGTCCACGACGACCAGATCGGGCGTGTAAGCCAGATTGATCTCGGCGATCATCTTGCGCATGTGCTGCGAGCCGTGTAGCTCGTTCATCAGGTCTACCGTCCGGTCGCCGAGCCATCCCACTTTGGGCAGCAGGCCCACCGAGTTCTTGAGCGACATGGTGATCTGCCCGCCGTACTGGTGCGTTTTCAGGCAGCTTGTGGTGATCAGCGCCTCAGCGTCTACGGCGGGCCGGGCGATCAGGAAGCCGTACCGCCAGTGCCCGTCCTGCGGCTGCACCCACTCCCAGTTATCGGGCGTGTCCGGCAAGTCGTTGAAGGGGATCGCCTCGAACCCAAGCTCCTCGGCCAGGGAGAAGACGCCCAGGCGGGTCATCACCGCGCGCGCCCCAGCGTAGCTGCGGTCGCCGACGCTGATCGCGTCCGCACCGTGCGCCCCTGCCCAGGCGACCAGCGCGCGCAGCGTGTCGTTGTGCGTCGAGCCGGGACAGGGGTCTGCCGTGTTGTAGTTGGGCTTGATCAGCAGCCGCTTGCCCTCGACGGGGTTGAGGCCCAGCAGGTCAAGCGCGCGGGCCACGCCCGCCGCGCGATCTTGTGTCTTGACGAAGGCGATGGTCGCGGGCGGCACCTCGTCGCGGCGGACGGGCAGGATGCGTGGCGCGGTCTGCGCCGAGGCGCGCAGGTTCGCCGCGCTCCCCACCAGTGCGTAGCTGCCCGCAGCGGCGGCGGTCTTCAAGAAGCTCCGGCGGTTGAGTTGGTGATCCATGCGCGTTCCTCCAATTCAGCTAACAGCCTTCAGCGATCAGCCATCAGCACGGATCGGGCGTTGGGCTACCGTCGTACGTAAGGCTCTTCTCATTCTACTCCTGGGTTGGCACCCGATTGCCTGTCATAGTTCCGCACGATCATGCCGGTGTAGGAGCGCATCCCGAAACGGGCGTAGAAAGGTTGCAGTTCCGCGTCACACATCAGGTCAATCGCGTAAAAACGCCGCAGCTTGTCCAACATGCGCCGCACCAGCTCCGAGCCGATGCCCTGTCCCCGGTAAGCAGGCAGCACTTCGAGCAGGGGAATGGACGCGGCCAGCACCCCGTCGCTAATCGCCGTGATGAAGCCCACCACCTGCCCCGCACGGTCATCCACCGCCAGCACGACCGCGCTGCTGCGCGAGAGCACCGTCAGGTGCGTCTCCGGCGCAGGCGGATGAGGCCAGCCGACGAAAAAGCCGTGCAGTTTCTCAGCGGTGATGCCGTCCAGGCTGTCTGTGTAGACGATCATAAGACTCATCCCATTCTGGCGGGCGATAGCGTCGCCATCAGCCATCAGCTTTCAGCAGTCAGCAAGAACAGAAACGTTCGCGCCTTCGTTCTCGCTGATGGCTGACAGCTGACCGCTCAATAAATCCCCGGCCCGCGCCACGACGTGCGCCGCGACGTGTAGTACCAGCGCAGCGCCAGCCGCTCCACCAGGTTGACCAGCAGCACCAGCAGCAGACTGAGCAGCGCCGTGAGCAGAATCGCCAGGTACGCCTGGTCGAGCCGGAAGCTGCTGTACGACCGCTTGAGAAAGACGCCCAGCCCGCGCTGCGCGGTGATGTACTCGCCGAAGATGGCCCCCACGACGCTGTACGTCGCCGCGATGCGCAGCCCGGCGAAGAACGACGGCATAGCCGCCGGCAGCCGCGCTTTCATCCACACCTGCCGGGCGTTCGCGCCCATCGCCCGCAACAGCGAGAGCAGCTCCGGGTCGGCGGACTGCAAGCCGCTGAACGTGTTGAGCGCCACCGGGAAGAAGCAGAACAGCACCACGACCGTGATCTTGGGGCCGCTGCCGAAGCCGAAGATCAGGATCAGCAGGATGGCGATGGCAAAGATGGGGATCGTCTGCGAGACGACCAGTAACGGGTAGAGCAGCCAGCGCAGCACCCGTGAGAAATCCATCAGCGCGGCGATGGTCACGCCGAGCACGGTCGCCATCGCCAGCCCGACCAGCGTCTCCCACAGCGTTTCAGGGATGTGCTCCTCCAGCAGACGGGCCTGGTGCGCGTCCCATGCGCTGCGCACGGCGTCCACCGACGGAAAGACCGTGTGCAGCGACAGGTTCTCCTGGGCGCGCACTTCGATAGCCAGTTGCAGCGCGCCGGACGCGAAGAAGGCCAGCACAATGGCGGCGACGGCGGTCAGGGTCACTGCCCGCGTCACGTCCACGATGAGCCGCGCGCTGGCACTGCGTCGGCGTGCTGTTGTGTGTCCCATGAGTCACTCCTGGTGATCAGTTTTCAGTGATCGGTTGTCAGTTCTCAGTGAGAACCGGAACCAGGGGGCCAGGCTCGTACTGAAGACTGATCACTGATCACCGACAACTGATCACTGACCACTCTCTCACGCCCTGCCCGGTGTGTGCACCACGACGAGCGTTCCCTCGTCGAGCGCCACCCGTGCCCCCGCCTCCGCGATGATGTTGCTCACGCCGCGCGCCGGGCCGAAGCGCAGCGTCTCGCCGCGCAGGGGGTAGCGCAGCCCCTCGGTACGCACGCCGCGCGCGTCGCCGCCCAGCGGGATGAGCGAGATCGTGTCGTCCGGCGCGCCGTCCAGGGCGTGATCGCCGGGGCCGATCAGCCACAGCGTCTGCCGCCCGGCAACCAGGCGCACGTCGCGCCCGGCCAGCGCGTCGAGCGTCAGCAGCAGGACGTTAGCCAGCGTCTGGTCGAGCCGCCCGCCCGCCGCGCCCAGCACGCGCACCCACGTCGCGCCGCGCTCCGCCGCCGCCAGCAGTGCCAACTCCAGGTCGGTCTCGTCCTTCTCCGCCGCCACGCGCTGGATGGCCACCCCGCGCGCGCGCAGATCGGCCAATTCCTCCTCGCTCAGGGAGTCCATGTCGCCGACGACCAGGTGCGGGGTCAGGCCGCAGGCCAGGGCCAGCCGCGCCCCACCGTCCGCCGCAATGACCAGCGCCCCGGCTCCCTGTTGCAGCGCTTGCTGCACGGCGGGGCCGTCGTGCAGATCGCCATTGGCGAAGACCAGCGCCCGCGTCTGTGAACGGTCGTGCTCGCCCATCAAAAAAGCCGCTCCTTCGGCGGGAAGGGAGCGGCTTGACAGCGCCTTGAGTCGCGCGTGGCTCCCTCCGCCGGCATTACCCGGATCAGGTTCGTAGGGTCGGCGTCGCATGGCGGACGCGCCTCTCAGCCTGGCTGACCCAGGCTCCCCCGGCAGAAAATGTGCTTGGTAAGCTTACCCCAACTATAGCAGGAAGGTGCGGCGCTGCCAATGGGCCGGCAGATGCAGCCCAGATGTGAGACAGAATTCCTGAACCGCAGAGACGCGGAGGGCGCGGAGAAGAACCAGGAGTGTCTCTTACCTTTCCTCTGCGATCTCTGCGCCTCGGCGGTGATGCTTTTCGGTTCCGGCGCTTATTACAGCGCAAGCTCCAGTTCCAGCTCGTCGCGCAGGGGGATGCCTTCCAGTCCCATCGCCGGTATCTCCGGCTTGAGGCGGCGCGCTTCGTCCACCGCGCCCGCATGAACTGCCACCAGCCGGAAGCCGCGCCTCTGCCAGAAGCGCAGTGCGGGCAGGTTGTCGTTGGTCGTGACCAGCCACAGTCGCTGGCACCCCGCTGCACGCGCTATCTCTTGTGCTGCCGCGATCAGCGCCGACCCCACGCCCGCGCCCTCAACCAGGCTGTCGAGCGAGACGATCTCGCAGGAATCCCCGGCCAGATGATAAGTCAGCAGGCCGGCGCGCTCGCCCGCGCGCCAGGCGACCAACCCCGGCAGCCGGGTCATGTCGTGCAGCACCCCCCGCGTGACCATCCGCGTTGATCCCCAGCGCCCGGCGACCAGCCGGTTCGCCCAGGCGCGATCCGCCTCTGCCAGCGGGCGAACCAGTATCGCCGTCCCCGCGCTCACGGCCCATCCCTCGCTGCTGCTACGCTTCTTCCTTGACGACGAGGCGGGCCATGTAGGTCACGCCGACCAGCAGGATGGCGATCACACCTGCCACCACGACCAGCAGGCTATAGCCCCGCCCGCTATCTGTCTCCTGGGGAGTCTCTTGCTCCGTCCAGGTAGCCAGGTACGCTTCCAGGTTGGCAAGCTGCTCGTCACTCAATGGGCCGCCCTGCTCCACGCCGAAGGCGGGCATGGCGGGGTTTTCGTGGCCCTGGCGCGCCACGCGAACCATCTGCGCCGGTCCGCCTTCCAGCTTGGGGAAGCCCGGCGCGTCGCGTCCCGCGCCGCGCGCGCCATGACACCCAGCGCAAGACCGGGCATACACCGCTGCGCCCGCCGCCGGATCGCCCGCGAAGCCCTCAACGCGCTCCGGCACGTGCCCGATGTTCGGCTCTGGCAGCGGGGGAGTCTCGCCGGTCGTCCAGGTGCCGATATAGGCGAGCAGATCGTCCACCTGCGCGCCGCTCAGCACCTCGCCGTAGGACGGCATTACCGCGCCGGATTCGGCAGACCCAGCCCCTTCGAGAATCGCCAGGCGCGCGCCGTCCCCTTCCAGCGCCGCCGCGTCAATCGCCGCGAATGCTGCGCCCGCCCCCAACGCTTCGCCCTGCGGCCCGTGACACGCCTGGCAGAACTCGGCATAGACCGCCGCCCCGCGCAGCGCCGCAACAACGTCCGTGCCGCCGGATTCGTCCCCATGACCGTCCTGGGCCAGGACGGGCTGCGTCGCTCCCAGCGCCAGCATCGCACCCAACGCCAGGGTCAGGATCGCCGTCCGTTTCATGCGCGCCACCTCCTTAACGGTCCGTCCGGCTTGCTATTATACAGCGGTCAGGCCGCCAGTGTAATCGCGCGGCGCGGACGCATATGATCTTCGGGCGCGCCCAGGCTTCTGAGCCGCCCGTACTGCGGTGCAACTTAAGCCATTTCCTAAATGACTTGACATCGAACATAGGTTCGGCCTATAATGAAGAGCAAAATGCGAACTATTGTGCGAATAGCACGGAGCGACTCCTATGGAACGACACACTCTCTCTGAACGCCAGAAGAAGATTCTCAAGTTCATTGAGAATTTCCTGGCCAAGCACGGTTACCCGCCGACCATCCGCGACATTGGCGAAGCGGTGGACATCGCCTCGACCTCGGTGGTCAACTACAACCTCAACAAGCTGGCGGATCGTGGCTACATCAAGCGCGAGCCTAAAGTCTCGCGCGGGCTGTGGCTGGCTAACCAGGAACCGCCCGCCAAAGAGCTACATGTCGGCTATGCAGACCCGGCCAGTCTGATCCAGATTCCGCTGGTGGGCAAGATTGCGGCCAGCGCCCCGGTGCCCATCCCCGGCGAGGACTTCGGCTACTATTACGACACCGACGACCTGATCGAGGTGCCGCAGTCCATGATCGGCACGGCGCACCGCGAAGACCTGTTCGCGCTGCGCGTCACCGGCGACTCGATGATTGATGCGATGGTGGCCGACGGCGACATCGTCATTCTCAAGCGGCAGAATATCGCCCACAACGGGGACATGGTGGCGGTGTGGCTCACCGAGCGCGGCGAGACGACGCTCAAGAAATACTTCCACGAGGGCAAGAAGGTTCGCCTGCAGCCCGCCAACCCGCTGATGGACCCGATTTACGTGGACGCCGATCAGGTGAGCGTTCAGGGTCGCGTGCTGGCTATTCTGCGCGCGCTGCATTAGGCTGCGCCCGCACCATACGCCAGGCCCCGGCCTGTAAACCGGCTCCTTCCCCCTCGCCCGCCGTGCTGTCGCTCCGTGCTGGCGCAGGGGAAGGAGTCGCTGTGTGTTCGGGCAGCAGTGTGCTAGATTCTGGGCGGTGATGAGTCTGCATTTGTGGGAGAGAGCAACCATGCCCGCTATTGGCGAGAAAGCGCCCGATTTTGCCCTGAAGAATCAGAATGGCCAGACCGTTCGCCTGAGCGATTTTCGCGGCCAGAAGGTCGTCCTCTTCGCCTTTCCGAAGGCGGGCACGCCCGGCTGCACCACCCAGGCGTGCGGCTTCCGCGACCAGTTCCCCAAGATCGAGGTCGCCAAGGCCGTTGTGCTGGGCCTCAGCCCGGACAAGCCAGGGGACTTGCGCAAGTGGAAGCAGGCCGAGAGCCTGCCCTACGACTTGCTCTCCGACCCCGATCATGCCGTGCTGGAGGCGTGGGGCGCGTGGGGCGAAAAGTCCATGTATGGCAAGGCGTACATGGGCGTGATCCGCTCGCACTGGATCATTGACGAGGAGGGGCGGATTGCCGACGCGCAGATCAAGGTTAGCCCGGCGGACAGTGTGGCGCGGGCAGTGGCGTTCCTGGGGGGTAGAGGCTCCCGTACGCATTAGGCTAAGCTGCCTCTCCCCCTAAATCCCCCTCTCCAGCCGAGCTAGAGAGGGGGACTTTGGCCACCAGATGTGGCGCTTTTCTCCACCCTGGCTTCGGAGGGGCTTACCGCCTGGGCGCTCCTACAGATACCATAGCTAAATGCGGATGGATAGCATTCCCGTCGCTACATCGCCACCGCGTAGACCATCAGCGCCGCCAACCCCGCCGCATAAGCGACCGACACCAGCGCCCACCGCTCGACCGGGTTCTTGTCCACGACGCTGAACCCGCTCTCGGCGGTGGGATCGCGCTGGAGACGGTAGGCTGGCCCAATAAACCAGGCCAGCACAACACCCCCCACCAGCCCGCCAATGTGCCCCGCGTTGTCAATGCGGAAGCTCGTCGCCCCCGTCGAAGCGAAGAAGCCCAGCCCCAGGTTGATCAGCATCAGGATAACCAGGTGAGTCAGGTGCTGCCGACCGGCGGTGCCGTGTAGCTCGCGGTGCTGGTAGAAGTAGACCATCTCCGCGCCGAAGATGGCGAAGATGGCTCCCGACGCACCGACCGACGGCGCATCGGTGAAGATGAAGCTGGCCAACGAGCCAGACAGCCCGCCGAGCAGGTAAATGATGGCGAAGCGCGGCGTGCCGAACAGCGCCTCCACATCGCGCCCCAGCACGAACAGCGCATAGCCGTTGAAGATGATATGCGTCAGGTTCAGGTGCAGGAACATCGAGGTGAACAGCCGGTAATACTCGCCATGATGGATCGGCCCGTTGATCTTGGCCCAGTCGGTCAGGAACACGATCTGCTCGCGGGTGGGCAGGCTGAAGAAGTAGAGAAAGATGAGCACGATGACGCCCAGCAGCACGTAGGTGAGGCGCGGCTCGGCGACCGTCATGCGCACGGCGACGCGGCGCACAGTGGGCGGGTGCGGCGGTTCGGGCGAGTCGCTGGGCGGCTGGGGCGGCTGGAAGAGGTGTCTCATCGGGTGATCCTTGCGCATGATCTAGATCGGGCCTGGCTTCTGCACCAGATTGTACCCCAATCCCCACGTATCGCCTGCGTCCACATGAGAGTCCAGGACGATCATGACCCGTCTGTGGGAGGAGGCACCGGCGAGGGCCAGCAGCAAACCCGGCAGCCGCCTTCTCTGTCTAGCGGCTTGCTGAGACACCTATAATGAGGCGACTTGCGGTCACCGGTAAAACGCCTACAATTTCTTATAGGACTTGCTATGAACGGCACAATACTTATCACCACACTGGGGGCCGGACTGCAAGCCGTGACCTTGACGCCAGATGCGCCGCCCGCGTAGCGAAAGGGGAAGCCTATGTGCGAAGCAGCCCTCCTGCTGGGGCTTGGCGGTCTGGTCGTCTGGTTCCTCTACCAACTGTCTCGTCCCGATGCACCCGCCTCGCGGCGCGGGCGCACCTACCGCAGCCGAGGCGCTGCGCCCTATGAAAGCCCGCTCGGTCTGGTGGACAATCCCGACGACGAGTGGATCGAGTGGGAGATCATGGACGACCTGGACGGCGGCGACTGGTAGGCAGCGCCAACAAGCGCCGCAGGCACAGGATCACCCACTTCTGGCTTGGCCTGGACGACTTCATGTCCCGGTAGGCCGCGCGCGGCGCACCGGAATCGCCGCGCCCGGAAGGGTGTTACGACACAGCCCTTCCCGTCCCGCGCGCCAGACTGTTCAGCCCGCTGGGCTAGATAAGGAACTGGCAATGGAAGACCCACTGGTCACTTTCGTCATGCTATGCTGTTTTCTGCCACTGTGTTTCGGCTTTCTGCTGATCCTTGCCCGGCTGTGGCAGCTCGACATGGAAGACTACAAGCGCGGCAAGGGTGGAGGGAACAACTACGGGGCCGGACTCCTGACCGGCATCATCATCGCAGACATCTTTGACCTGGATCTCTTCTGATAGAAACACAGGTGCCCCCGTCCCGCATTCGCCCGGCACAGTGCACCAGAATCACCCTCATGCCCGGAAGGGCATGACGACTTTCCCCAAAAGTTGCGTTTGCGCCGTTTTCCATTAAACTGAAATTAATGAGAGTACCTGGCTTCCTATGAGGTCAGGGAATCTTCGTCAGGGTATCTAGGAGGAGCGCACGCATGATCAAGAAACTGGCAGTCTTGGCGGTTCTGGTGGCGCTGGTCGCCAGCGGAGTCGCGTCCGTCGTCGCGCAGGACGAGTTCATTTTTGGCGTGGTGCTGGTCGGCCCCAAAGATGACCGGGGCTGGAGCCAGGCACACTACACCGCCGGGCAGTACGTTGAGGAGAAGCTACCCGGTGCCAAGATGATTGTCCTGGAGAGCCTGAACACGGCAGCCCGCCCGGAAACGACGCTTGACCAGGTCGTGGAGGACATGGTGAGCCAGGGCGCTGAACTCATCCTCACCACGTCGGCGGACTTCGAGGTTGACACCACTGTAGTCGCGGAGCTTTACCCGGATGTTGTCTTCATCAACATCTCCGGTGACGACGCTCTGTGGGGCATCGCCTCGGACAACCTGGGCAACTTCATGGGCCAGATGGAATACGGCAAGATGATCGCCGGCTGCGCCGCCGCTCTCAAGACGCAGACGGGCAAGATCGGCTACGTCGGCCCGCTGATCGATCCGGAGACGATCCGCCTGACCAACTCGGTCTATCTGGGGGCGCGCCACTGCTACGAGACCTATCGTGGCATGGACCCCGACACGCTGGACTTCGCCGTGACCTGGATCGGCTTCTGGTTTAACATCCCTGGCTTCACACTCGACCCGACCGAGGTCTCCAATGCCTTCATTGATAACGGGCGCGACGTGCTGATCTCCGGCATTGACACCACCGAGGCGATTGTCGTGGCTGGCCAGCGTGCCGCCGAAGGCATGGCTGTCTGGGCTATCCCCTACGACTTTGAGGGTGCCTGCGAAGAAGCCCCTGAGATCTGCCTGGGCGTGCCGTACTTCAACTGGGGCCCCTCGTACCTGGAGACAATCAAGGCCGTGCAAGATGGCACCTGGGAAGCAGCCTGGGACTGGAACGGCCCCGACTGGACGGACATCAACAACCCTGACACATCCCATGTTGGCTATCTGTACGGCGACGGCCTGACCGACGAAGAGAAGGCCACGCTCGACGAGTTCATCGCCGGGCTGGCGGCGGGCGCTCTGGGCGAAGAGGGCGGTCTGCATCTGTGGGTTGGCCCGCTCAACTTCCAGGATGGCTCGGTCTTCCTGGCCGAAGGTGAGGTCGCCACGTCGAAGCAAGTCTGGTTCCAGGCGGCCAACGCCGAGGAGGCTACCGCGCCTGAGGAAGTAACGCCGCCACAGCTTCTTGCTGGCGTGCAGGGCGCGAGCAAGTAGCATTGACCGTGTAGTGCGCAGGGAGAGGGGAAAGGCACCCCTCTCCCTTAGTTTTAGCTTGTGAAACGCCCATAGCTGGTGAACGGTTATTGGTGATTGGTTTGTGGTTATCGGCAATGGGTTGAAGGCATCAGGCCACCAGTCACCTGTCGCCAATCACCGGTTATCTGTCACCAATGACCAATCCCAAACGCCGACGAGAGTGGTACTATACTGCTCTGATCTCGCCCTGATCGCCCCGCCACCCTTGCATTGAGAGCCTATGCGCGTTGAATTACAACACATCTCCAAGACCTTCGGGCGCGTGCGAGCCAACCAGGACATCTCGCTGACGTTCGAGGGCGGGCGCATCTACGCCATCCTCGGCGAGAACGGCGCTGGCAAAAGCACGCTGATGAAAATCATGTCCGGCTACCAATCAGCGGACAGCGGTGCCATCTTCGTTAACGATCAGCCGGTCACACTAAGCGCGCCGACCGATGCCATCACGCACGGCATCGGGATGCTCTACCAGGACCCGCTCGACTTCCCGCCGTTCACCGTGCTGGAAAACTTCATCGCCGGGCGACCGGGCGGCTTCTTCCCGGACAGTGAGGGCGCGCGGCGCGCGTTCCTGGCCCTGGCCGAGCGTTTCGGCTTCCCCCTCGACCCCAACGCCTACGTGGACCTGTTGACCATCGGCGAGCGCCAGCAGCTTGAGATTCTGCGCCTGCTCTCGCTCAATGTGCGGATGCTCGTGCTCGACGAGCCGACGACGGGCATCAGCGCCGAGCAGAAGAACGCCCTGTTCAGCGTGCTCAAGTCGCTGGCCCGCGACGAGGGTCTGGCGATCATCCTGGTCTCGCACAAGCTCGAAGACGTGATCGATCTGTGCGACTATGCCTTTGTGCTGCGGCGCGGGCGGCTGGTCGGCGAAAAGGCCATCCCCTGCCCCATCAGCGAGCTGGTCGCGCTCATGTTCGGCAAGATCATCGAGCGCCAGGAGCGCCCGCCGGTGATCTGCGGCTCCCCGGTGCTCAGCGTCCAAGACCTGCGCGTGGTCAGCCAACGGCTGACGGTCGAGCGTCTTTCGCTGGAAGTGTGCGCTTCAGAGGTGATTGGCCTGGCCGGGCTGGACGGCAGCGGGCAGGATAAGTTTGTCCGCGCCTGCACTGGCCTCTACCCGCCAGAGCACGGCGTGATCCGCATCAATGGGCGCGACATGACCCGCGCGCCCTATCACGCCTTCAAGCGGGCGGGGGTCGCCTTTCTGCCCGCCGGACGCATGGAGGAGGGGCTGATTAAGGGCATGACGCTCACCCAGCACTTCGCGCTGACGCTGCCCAGCCGCGCGCCCTGGGTCAACTGGATGCGCGCCTGGCGAGTGACGGACGAGCGCGTCCGACGCTTCAACGTCAAGGGGCGGCCCGGTAACCCCGTCCAGACGCTCTCTGGCGGCAACCAGCAGCGCTTCGCGCTCTCGCTGCTGCCGCAGAGACTCCGGCTGCTGCTGCTGGAGCACCCCACACGCGGCCTGGACGTGGAGAGCACCAACTACATCTGGGAGCAGCTTCTGACTCGCCGGAATGAGGGGACGGCCATTGTGTTTATTTCCGCCGAGCTGGACGAGATCGTTGCCTACAGCGACCGCATCCTGGTCTTTTTCGGCGGGCGCGTGACGCTGGTCGAAGACCCAGCCGAGATGACG
>JAXGOK010000046.1:0-28517 GCA_040767545.1 Aggregatilineaceae bacterium
ATTCTCAGTGTACACTCAAGCACAAGTGCCCATGGCATCAGGCCGCACGACGGCGACTAAGATAAGGCACCTCCACCGACCGCAGGGGGCGCTACTGCCATCACTGAAGGCGCACACAGCGCGCGAGAATAAGGCGGAGCGCCCCCCTAGACACGGAGCACCCCCATGATACACGTAGGCATAGACATCGGCAAGTCAGTGCTCGCCGTCGCCCAGTCGCACCCCACACTGCCCCCCCACAAGTGGCGCTGTGAGCTAATCCGCCTCGATGACGCAAACTGGCACCACACCCTACAGGCACTCGTGCCCGCCGGAGCCATCGTCACGGCAGAGCCGACCGGCACGCACTACCTGACGCCCATTTTGATTGCACTGCGCGACCGCAACGTCACCATCTGGCAGGTGCCCACCACCACAACGAAGCACATTCGCGCCGTGCACATCAGCAGCGGCAAGAGCGACCGCACCGACGCCCAGGCGCTCGCCCTCGTTGCCACCTGGATTGCCCAGGGACGGTATGTACACGGAGCCTACCCGCTCGACCTCACCCTCAACGACGAGGTAGCAACGCTACGCGCCCTCATCAACACCCACGCCCGCATGACGCACAGCCGCACGCGCCTTCTGAACCAGCTTGACCAGCTTGGTCACTCTCTCTGGCCCGCGCTCGCCCAAGCAAAAACCGTATGGTTGCGAGCCGTCAGCGCCGACGCCATCACCCCCGACGAAGTGCGCGCCCTGGCCGCCCGCGACGACCTTGCCACCCTTGACGCCTACCGCCACCCCGCCACACGCGCCGCCCTCAAGCGCCTCGCCGCCACACTGCCCGACGACGTGCCCGCCAGCCCGCGTACGCGCGCCAGCATCGCCGACTTGCACGACCAGGCGCTCACCCTCACCGCGCAAATCGCACAGAACGCCGAGGCCATCACCGCCGCCGTCCAGCGCCCGCCCTACGAGGACATCACCAACCGCTGGCGAACGATACCCTACGCCATCCCAGAACAAGGCGAACTGCCCGGCAATCTGATCGCCCTCGCCAGCCTGCACGTTGCCACGAAAGGACGCGCCGATACGTTCTCCCGCGACGAATTCAAGGCAGCCATCGGCGCGCACCCGAAAACACGCCAGAGCGGAGACCGCATCACCCGCGAGCGAGTGAAGAAAGGTTACCGCCCCGCAATGACCGCCACGCGCATGTGGACGATGACCCTCATAAGCCCCCGCGTCCAGGACAACCCCGTTCGTCGCTACTATGTCTCGGTCAAGTCACCGTACCGGATGCAGGCTGCCGTCGGCAAGCTAGCCCGCATTCTGCACGCCGTCGCCCGCGACCCCGCCGGTTACCGTGTACAATAGAACATCTGTTCTGTAACATAACGGAGGCAGGAACCGTCAACTCACACGCCGCGCGCGCCGCGACGCGCCGCTTACCGTGTACAATGAGAACATCCGCCCTGTAACATAACCGGAGGCACTCATGCACCATCCTGCACCTGCGCCGCGACACCGCACCGGCAACACGCGCGACCTCATTTTCGACTACATCTGCCAGTTCAAAGCTGCCCATGACGGCAACACGCCGAGCATTCACGACATCGCGCGCGCCTGCCACATCGCCAGGAGCACAGTGGACTACCACCTGCGAATGCTTGAACGCGAAGGCCGCCTCGTGTGGAACTTGCACCAGCGCCGCGCGATCGAAATCACCGGAGCCGTCTGGCTGCCCCCTGACCACCCGCTGGCCGACGCCGCCCGCTAGCGCGCGTCCGCCCCCACGTGCCGCGCGCTCGCGGCTATTCGCCCCGTCGCGCGCTGCAACTCCCGCAATCCAGCGTTCGAACCGCGCGGCGCGCGGCTATCCGCCCCGTCGCCGCGCGTCGCCGTGCCGTAGGCACGGCAGGGGCGGGCGGGCGGCCCCCCAGCAGGCTTCTGGCGCGCCGAAAGGGCATCGGCGCGCCGGCGGCGCGCCGTGCGGCTCCTGGGGGCGCCCGCTCCGCCCCCCAAAACCGTCGGGGACGCCCGCCGTCCCCTGCCGCGCAGCCGCGCCCCCCGTCGCTTCGCTCGCGGGGCGCCGGCGCTCGATGCGTCCCAGTGTGGCAGACCCCCGACCGCTCGCCCCCCTTGCGCGCCCCCAACCTCCGGAACCCTGCGCAGAACCCCCCCCCCCAGGGACGCTCGCCGTGCGCCTGGCCCCGCGTTCTTCCCCATTTATCGCGCGGGCGCTTGGCTGTAGGCAGAGCAGCCGCTCCGCCTGCAACCGCCCCGCCCCATACCCACTCCCCGCCTCACCTCCGTCGTGTAGTTTTTCCATCTTGACGGCCACGCCTGGCCCGCGCCGGGCAGTTCCATAACAGCAATAAGGCGGCAGTGCAGCACCGCCGGAGCCGCCTCTAGAACGGGCAGCCCAACATGGCTTCCAGACGTTCTTGTTCTACCACCTGGTCTTCACCCCGAAGTACCGCCGTCCCTGGTTGCACGACTGGGCGTGCGCGCTGGTCGCCTACTCGGTGGCCACCATCTGCCGCACAGCGGCGCGCACGTCTGGCCCGCAGCCTGGGCCCATGCTGTCCCGTGCACCTACTGGTCTGTCTGCCTCCCGACGTGGCCCTGGCCGCCTTCGTGCGCGACATGAAATCAATGTCTGGACGGATGGTCGCCCAGCGTGGCACCACTGGCTCGCCCGTTCTGGGGCAGTGCGCTACTTCGCCCGCACGGTGGGGCGCGGCTCGCTGAAGCGCGCACCGCTACGTGGTCGAACAGTGGAACCACGACGCCGCGCAGACGGCCCCGCCCGACCCCGAAGCCGTCGTCCTTAAGGACTAGACCCCCGCACGCACACGCAGGGCGGGGCACTCCCCCTCCGGCGCCCGCGCTTATTCCCGCCAGTCGACGACCGCGCGCGCGCCACCGCGCCGCTGCCTGTCGCGGCAGCAGGCTCGTCGTGATATATCAGACGACCGCCCCACAGGAGTGACCCCATGCCCTGCCCATTCCAGAAACCCTCAGCCCCCGAAGACCACCGCAACCTGGCCCGCTGCCACATTCGCGCCCTCACGTGCGCACACTGCGGCGGTACCATGCTCGCCCTGCGCTCAGACGCTCGCTACTGCTCTGACGCCTGCCGTCAGGCCGCCTACCGCGCGCGCCGCCGCCGTCCCATCAGTTTTGTCTGAGAATTGTCAGGAAACTACACAGAGCAGGGGGACGACCGAGGAACCGAACGCCCGTTCGATTTTCCTCACTGTATCTTAGTACAGTTCCCCACACTGCGCCATTGGCCCGCGCCGGGAATGTGTTCCGCGATGGGGACAAGATTCCTGAATCGCGGAGACGCGGAGAGCGCAGAGAAAAGAGAGAAGATAGATGAAGAATGCTTTGGCTCTTCTCTGTGTCCTCTGCGGCTCTGCGGTGATCCTTTCTTTGCTGGCGGCGCTCACGCCCGACCGCCCAGAGAAGGATGGGCGAAGAGCATGATCAACTGGTCGTCGGGAGTGTAGCTCGTGTGGGCGAAGAAAGGCGGCGTGCCTGGCTCGCCGTCGAGCACCCGATCGAGCAGCAGCGGCAGGTCTTCGACCAGCGGCAGGTCAGCGAGCCGCTCGCGTGGCACCCATTCGAGCGTTCCCTCGTCCGTGCAGGCAAGATCGCGCGAGGCGGCCTCGGCCTGGAAGACGAAGACGAGGATGCCGTTGCTGGCACCCGCGTCCACGTGAATTGTGCCGCAGAAACGCACGCTGGCCAGGTCTAGCCCGGTCTCCTCCTGAATCTCGCGCACCGCGCCGGTCAGCGGGTCTTCGTCGCGCTCCAGGTGGCCGCCGACGCCGTTGTACAGGCCGGGGTACACGCGCTTGTGGGCGGCGCGCTTGAGCAGCAGGACATCATCCCCATGCGTGACGAAACACAGCGTGCGGGGAATCACCAGCCAGCGTCCGGCGGTGGCATCCGCGCCCTGATCTTTGGCTCCCATCGCGGCATCCTTTCTGCGGTATGAGGCGGCACGTGCGCATTATAGCACTGCGCGCAGGTGCTTGTCTTGGGGCAGGCGTTGGTGTATGCTTAGCGAAGCTATCTCAAGGCGAGGAGAGGTGGGCATGGACGATCTGTACTCGAAGATTGTGCGCGAGCGTGGGTCCCTGGAGGGCTTGATCGCGCGCATCCCTGGGTTCCGGGGGTACATGGAGATGACGGCGCGCCGCCAGGCGGATCGGCTGATCCGCGAGCATGTAGTGACGCGCCTCAAAACGCAGCTTAACCGGCTGGCCGAGATCGAAAAGGTGCTGCTTGATGCCGGTGGGCTGGCCTACATGAGCAAGACGCGCAGCGCGAAGACCAAGTTCCAGACGTTCATTGACCGGATAGCGACCGACGCGCCGGGGTATTCCGGTTTCTTCGACGCGGTGAAGATCGGCCAGGACGACTTGAGCGTGATCTATGCGTTTGACCAGGCGTTGCTCGACTATGAGGACAAGTTCGCCCTGACGCTGGACGCGCTGCGTGACGCGGCGCTGCGGGGCGAGGGTGTCGAAGAGGCGATTCGCACGCTGGACGCGCTCACGGTGGAGGCGAACGAAGCTTACGGTCTGCGCGAGAATGTGCTGAAGGGGATTGAGTAGCTCACGCTGGTTGCCAGCAACAGGGGCGTGCAAGGAGAGATGACCGATGCCGCGCATCATTGATGTTGTGTCGCACGACAATATCATGGACGACGAGCTGTGCTACCGCGAACCGCAAGGTGGCTCAGGCGATTTTCGCATGGGGTCGCAGGTGATCGTGCAGGAGAGCCAGGCGGCGGTGTTCGTGCGTCAGGGCCAGGTGCTCGACGCGCTGGGGCCGGGGTCGCATACGCTGAGCACGGCCAACCTGCCCATCCTGTCCGGTTTGATCGGGCTGGTGACTGGAGGCCGCAACCCCTTCACGGCGGAGCTGTACTTCGTCAACCTCAAGGACCTGCCGCAGGTGCCCTGGGGAACCAACCCGCCCATTGTGATGGAAACGCCGGGCAAGGGTGTGGGCGTTGTGCTGCTGATCACGCACGGCGTGATTGACATCGGCATTGACGATCCGCTGCGCTTCATGAAGCAGTACGGCGTCGGCAAGCCCATCGTCCGGCTGGGCGACATCCGCGAGCGCATCCAGTCTATGCTGCTGGGCGAAGTCGCCTCGCTGCTGTCGTCGTCTGGCGCGGCCAGCGTCATGGACGCCAACCGGCTGCTATCAGACCTGGAAGGCGCGGCGCTGGCCCGGCTGAACGAGCAGTTTGCCGCCATCGGGATGCGCATCAAGGCGTTCGAGGCCAAGCCGTTCACCGCCAAAGAGGTCAGCACGGAAGAACTGCGCAACTACGTTGACTTCGAGACATGGGAACGCATTCGCCGCCTGGAGGTGGCCGATGCCGCAGCCAGCAACACCGGCATGGGCGGCGGGCTGGCCGGGGCGGGCGTGGGCCTGGGCGTCGGCCAGCAGATCGGCGCGGCGCTGAATCCTGATGCGGCGGCGCTGCAACAGCAGCAACAGATGATGATGATGCAGATGATGCAGCAGATGATGCAGCAACAGCAAGGACAGCAGGGCCAGCAGGCTCCCGCGCAAGCGACTCCTGCCGTGCCGCAGACGGCGGCTGAAGTACGCGCCTATCTGGATCAGCTTGACGCGAAGCTGATGGCCGGTGAGGTCTCTGAGGAGCTTTACAAGAAGCTGTATGAGAAGTGGGAAGCGCGTCTGAAGGAGCTTGGCGGCTGAGTCGTGCCGCCGGGCCGGAGAACGACCAGGGCAGGGGTGCGCCGCGTGCGCCCCCCTGTTTTGTTAGGACGGCGGCCAGCGGACGGTCGCCAGGGTGAAGGAGTCGCCGAGCAGGACGCCCGCCGCATCGTAGACGGGCAGGCGGTCGCCCGACTGCGGGTCGTACAGCCCCACTTCGAGGGTGTACGTCCCTGGGGCCAGGCGCACCTCCGGCGAGCCGAGCAGGTGGTACGGGTCGCGGTAGAGCGTCCCCGGCTCCCAGGCCAGTGTGCTGGCGAAGCCGTCCAGCGGGCGGTGATCGTCCTGATCCCACAGGGGGCTGCCCGTCGCGGGGTTTGGCGCGCCGATCAGGTGGACGAACACCGTATAGTCTACCGCAGACTGGGCCAGAGGCTCCCAGTAGAGCAGGACGGTCAGGGCTGGAGTGGTCGCGCCGGGGCCTTGCAGCGTGTGCCCGGCCAGCCGCGCGATCTCGCCGAAGCGCACGTCGTGCCGGACGGCGATCTCGCTTTCGCGCGGTGTCCAGCGGCGGAACTGCATCACGCCAAACTCGGCGGGCGTGTCGTAGCTGATCTGCTGCATGGCGTCGGCCAGGAAGCTCTCCGCCTCCGGCGAGCGACCCACAAGCCAGATGCCCCGGTAGAAGTTGGCCAGCGGCTGAAGCTGCGCGCGGATTGGCGCATCGGGAACCAGGCTGGTCTCGTCTGCGGGGCCGGGGTAGTAGTAACCGAAGGCAGGGTCGGGCGCGGTCTGCAAGATGAGATCGCCGGGCGCGGCGCGCTGCTCCAGGTAGGCGGCCAGCGCCGGCCAGTCGGGCGCCTTGGGCGACTCGCCGCGATAGTAGGGGGCTAACCCAGCGACGCTCAGCACAGGCACGGCCAGGATCAGCGCCAGCGCCGCGCGCGCGGCTGGCCGGGGCAGCCCATAGCTCGAAGGGGGCGCGGTGAGCGTACCCGCCGCCAGGACGATGAAGGCCGGGACGGTGGCGATCAGATAGCGCGGGTCGAAGACGCTCATGCGCGTCGCGGCGACCAGCAGCAGCGACGCCGGGAGCACAATCCAGGCGGCCAGCCAGATACCCTGGCGGCGCTGAGGCCTGTGCTGCCACAGCAGCACGAGCGCAGCGATCCAGGCCAGCGGCAGGAGAATGTCCCAGGGGGACGGGTACTCGCGCCCGGTGAGCAGGATGGGCACGAACCAGGTCAGCAGGCGGGCAGGGTCAGCATCGGACGTAGCGCCCTGGTAGCCGCTGTGGGCCAGGTACCAGACCTGGACGAGCCAGGGCAGTAGCAGAATACCGAGGACGAGCCATACTCGCAGCGCCGCCGTCACGACGCGGCGCGGTCGCCGCTGCGCGACCAGGTAGGCCGCCTGCACCACGAGCAAGAATGCTTCCAGGAAGAAGAAGTACAGCGCAACAGTCTCGGCGATGAGATAGAGCACCCAGTCACGCCGCCGGTTGCGGGCTGCTGCGCGCAGGAACAGCCACATTGCCAGGCCGCTCGCGCCGAACCACAGCGCGTAGTTGCGTGCGTCCTGGGCGTGCCAGATCAGGAACGGGTGCAGCGCAGCCAGGGCCAACGCAACCGGCGCGGCACGGCGGCTGCGCAGCAGGGTGCGGGCCAATGCCCCCGTCGCAGCCACGCCCAGCCAGCCGCCCAGCAGGGACAGGGCACGCATGGCGAGCTCGCTGCTGCCAGCGGTGGACTTCCACGCCCAAAAGCTGAGAAACGTCCCCAGCGGGTGCGGCTCCCAGTGGGCGAGGTCGCGCACGACGGTGGCGGGTGCATCCGCCCAATAGCGCACGGCGAAGGCTTCGTCGCCGCGCAGCGGCACGTCGCCAAGCCCGACGACGCGTAGCAGGAAGGCGGCAGCCAATAGCGCAGTCAGCACGGCGAGGGAATGAGTGCGCGGGCGCTTCATGGGGGCCGTCCCAGCAGAGCCTCAGCCGCCCTTAGCTGCCGCGCCGCGTTTGGATCCAGGCTACGTCTTTCTTGCTCAGCCCGAACCAGTTCTCCTTCTGGCGCTTGCGCTCATATTTGCGCTGGAGCGCATCGCGCACGGCGCTGGCGTCGGCTGTCTCGAAAGCGTGCACCAGCTCAACCGGCCCCTTCCCGTCAATTTCCAGCGCGCTGAGGGCTTCTTCGACGGAGCCGGCTGTCGCGCCGAAGTAGTACATCTGCCCCACCTGAGCCAGGAACACGGTGCCGCGCGCGCCCTGGGCTGCTGGTGCGCCCTCTTCCTCGATACCTTCGGCGTCCTGATCAGAAGCAAAGTCGTCACCGGCCAGATCGAGCGCCTCGCCGGTGAGCTCGGCGACCTCCTGGCGGGTCATCAGGCCGTACATGCGATCAATGGCATCGAGGTGTTCGGGCCGCAGCGTGCCCGCATCGGTGCCCTGCTGCTCGCGCAGGTATTGGCGCAGCGACGGCTTCTTCTTCGGGTCGGCGTAGAGGACAGGGTAGAGCGGGTCTTCCTGCTCGAAGCTGGCGCTGGGGTGAGTGAGCACGACGAGCGGCTGCACAGCAATCTCGGCGTCGGGCGCGATCTTGTTGACGAGGCGCTGCACCTGTTGGGCGTGCAATGAGGCGTCGCTGAAGGGGTTGCCGATCAAGTCCTGGCGCAGGTAGCCGTTCAGCTTGCGCAGAAATCCTTCGTCACCGTACCACTTCTTACCCTTGACACGGTACGCCCTGTCTTGCCAGACGACGGTGAGGGTGAAGACTCCCTCCGGGCCGATCAGAACGTGCGGGGCAGGGAGCAAATGGTGGAAGATGGTATGCTTCGGCCCCAGGCCCTTCAGACCGTTGCTGAGGACATCAACCGGGCGCGGCTCGCGAATCCACACGTTGGCCATGCGCACTGAGGTCAGGGTGAGCAAGAGCAGAATCGGCAAGATGAAGCAGCTTAGCTGGCTCGCCCCCGACGCTGGATCGGCTGTCCAGGTGAAGAAGAACCCGAAAACCATGCCACCCAAGCTGATGAAGAACAAGAGATGGGAGATTTTGCGATTGCGGTTGATCTGCGCTTCGTTAATGACCACGCGCATCGTCTGGGGACCTTTCTGTATGCGAACTGGTGCATCTGCAACGGTGAATGGTAACACAAAAAACGCCTAAAGCGAGAAAACCCCAGTGCGCTTGGGGCAGGCTGGCTAAGCGCCCTGTGCCTGGTATAATCGCGCTCGCCAGGCATGGCAGCGATGCCGTGCCTGAGCCTGATACCTAGTGAGTAGAGCGACTATGGCGGTAGCATACCCGGCTGGCCCATGCCTGTGACAGCGCCCTCGCAGAAGTGTCCCCTTTGTGGGGCGATTCAGCCCGTCTCGGCGCGCACCTGTGCTATCTGCGGCGCGGCGCTGACGGGCGAGCCTCTGGCGGTGCCTGTGCCGGAGGCGAAAACTCCCGCCCGGCGAGAGCCGGCGCTGCGTTACGATCCAGGCGCGGGGGACGACGACCTGTACGCCGGGGTCATGAGCGGGCGCATGTGGCGTCTGCTGGTCGTGGCGGGGGTCGTCGCGGTCTTGCTGCTGGGCGTGGGCCTTGGCCTGACGGTGGCGCGCTGGATTGCCGGGGGAGAGGGCGGCACAGAGCCGCGCAGTGGGGAAATTGCCGCACCAACAGCGCCGCCAACCTCCACGCCGCGCGCTGTGACGCCGGCGTACACC
Source organism: Aggregatilineaceae bacterium (assembly GCA_040767545.1). Lineage (GTDB taxonomy): Bacteria > Chloroflexota > Anaerolineae > Aggregatilineales > Aggregatilineaceae > UBA2029. Next base: position 9,407 of record JAXGOK010000046.1, read on the forward strand.
CCGACGCCCACGCGCGATGCGATGATGTCGCTGCCCACTGTGACGCCCATGCCGCCCACAGCTACCCCCACGCCGACGACCACGCCGTGCTACCAGACGGCGCAGCAGGGCGACACCGTCCTGGGCATGGCTTACCGCTGCGGGCACCGCGAGCTGGCTATTGTGGACTTGATCCTTGAGATCAACGGCATGGAGAGTCCGCAGGAGCTTCAGCTTGGGCAGACGCTGGAGATTCCCTGGCCGACGCCAACGCCAGCGCCGGGGCAGGAAGTGACGGTGACGGCGGAAGAGACCGAGCCAGAGGCCGAAGCGCCGGAGGGAGTGGCGACGCTGCGCGTCAATGTCTTTGGCACGCCCGATGCGCTGGCTAAGTACGAGAACATCGAGCCGACGCTGCGCCCTGGACAAGCTTGGCATGTCGTGGTGTCCGGCGAGACGATCCTGAGCATTGCCTTCAATTACGAGACTTCCCTCGAGACGTTGTCGCAGATCAACCCGGAGATTCCGTTCCTGCAATGCGACTACGGCGATCCGGCGGGTGGGCCGAACTGTGTGGTGATGCTCTATGAGGGACAGCGTGTGCGCGTCCCCGTGCCGCTGCCCACGCCGACGCTCAGCCCGACTCCCGGCGGCACGCTGACGCCCACGCCCTCACCGACGCCGACTTTCAACGCGCCTTACGCGTTGGGGCCGGAGGACGGGGCGCGGTTCGCCGCTGACCAGCTTGTGACGCTGCGCTGGGGCAGCACCGGGACTCTGAGCGCACAGGAGCGGTATCTTGTGCGCGTTCGCGACCTGGATACCGGCCAGGAATACACGGCGGCGATAGCCGAGACGAGCTACATTCTGCCGGGAGGCTGGCAGCCGCGCGACCGCAATCGCCATACCTTCGAATGGCGCATTGCGGTGGGGGAGATTGACGAGCAGGGGATGGTGGTCAGTGAGCAGTACGCCACCGAGCCGCGCCGCTTCACGTGGGAGAGCCGGTGACGGGACTTCGATTGAGGGGGGATGAGCCAACTGTGGAAGGATGGCATCTATGACGCATCGTGTCTGGCTTATCACTGCCCTGAGCGGTATTGTCGCCCTGGTGCTGGCGGCCTGTGGCGGGCAGGACGAGGGCGCGCCGCCCAGCCTCACCCCCGGTGAGCCGTCTCCGTCCAGCATAGCGGTTGCCCAGGCTGCGCCCACGCAAACCCCCGGCGGCCCGACGATCACTCCCTCGCGGACGATGCCGCCGACGATCACGGCGACCAACAGCCCGCCGCCTCCGCCGCCCTCGGCGACGCCCTCGCCAACGGAGACGCCTGGCCCCTATGAGCACGTAATCCGCAGCGGGGACACTTGCCTGGGGATCGCCTACCAGTACGGGCACCTGCACCCCGACGTGAAGACGGCCATAGAACAGCTTAATGGCATGGCGGATTGCTCGATTCTGCCGGGGCCGGGCAGCACGATCCTGATTCCGCGCCCGACTGCGACGCCCACCCAGGTGGGAGCCGACCTGACGCAGACAGCGGTGGCGACCAGCGCCCCACCCAAGGTGACGCTGGATGCCGCGCCGAGCTTTGCGATCGAAGCATATGTGGTCGAGGAAGGCGATACGCTGAGCAGCATCGCCATCATCCACGACAGCTCGCTGCGCCAGATTTGCGAGCTAAACCCGCTGCCCAGCGGCATTGACTGCGGGGCGTGCACCTGGGAGTCGCCGAACTGCTGCTGTATGCGCCCGGTGGTGCTGAGCGCGGGCCAGCAGATCAACGTGCCCGCGCCCACGCCCACGCCGACCTATACGCCCACTTTCACTGGCAGCGAGACGCCCACCGCCACGCCCACCTACCGCGCGCCGCTGCCCATCGCGCCCGCCAGTGAGGAGACAGTGTCGGGCGCGGTGCGGCTGGTGTGGGCCTCGGTGGGAATGCTCCAGCCTGAGGACACATACCTGGTGACTGTGCGCGACGAGACGACGGGCGCGGTCTTCGCCGGTGCCACGCGCCAGCTGTCGCTGGACTTGCCCGCCAGCTACCTGCCCGCCGACGGGCAGGCGCATGTATTCGCCTGGCAGGTCTCGGTGGAACGACTGGGCGCGGATGGCCTGTACTATCCGCAGGGTGCTGTCGTGGCGGAGCGCCGCTTCACCTGGACGGGCTGGGAGTAGGGCGGCTGGCGAGGAGGGAACGATGGCGGACACAATCAGGGCGGTGGTGTACGAGGACAGGCTCCAGGTGATTGAGCGCGAGCCGCCCGTCGCCGGGCCGGACGAGGCGCTCATCCGGCTGCGGATGGGTGGAATCTGCAACACAGACCTGGAACTAGTGCGCGGCTACCAGGGGTTTCGCGGCATGCTGGGGCATGAGTTTGTGGGCGAGGTGATCGCCGGGCCGCGCGAATGGCTGGGCGCACGGGTCGTGGGCGAGATCAATGTGGGCTGCGGTGCGTGCGAGTGGTGCAGGCGGGGCGTGCCCACGCACTGCGACAACCGGCGCGTGCTGGGCATTGCGGACTACGACGGGGCATTCGCCGACCTGTTTCGGCTGCCCGTCGCCAACCTGCACCGGGTCCCGGAGAACGTCGCCGACGAGGAAGCGGTCTTCGCCGAGCCGCTGGCGGCGGCGTGCCAGGTGCTTGACAGCGCGCATATCCGGCCCAGCGAGCGCGTGGTGCTGCTGGGCGCGGGCAAGCTGGGGCTGCTCGCGGCGCAGGTGTTGGGGCTGGTGGGCTGCGACCTGGCGGTTGTCGTGCGCCACGAGCGCCAGGCGCGGATGGTCGCCGGATGGGGCCTGCTACCTGTCCGGCGCGATGATCTGCGTGACGGCGAGGCGGACGTTGTGGTGGACTGCACGGGCACGCCGGAGGGCCTGCGCGACGCGCTGCGCCTGGTGCGCGCGCGGGGCACCGTTGTGCTCAAGAGCACCTACGCAGGCCCGGCGACGGTTGACTTGGCTCCGCTGGTCGTCAATGAGGTCAGGGTGGTGGGCAGCCGCTGCGGGCCATTTGGCGCGGCGTTGCGCCTGCTGGAGCGTCGGCTGGTGGATATGCTGCCGCTGATCGAGGCGCGCTATCCGCTGGCGCAGGCCCAGGATGCGTTTGTGCGGGCGGCTCAGCCGGGCACGCTCAAGGTGCTGCTGACGCCCTAGTACACGGGCGCAGCAGGGCAGGGCGCACAGAGCAGTGCTTCTACCGGAAGACATCCCAGCCGTTGCTCTCTGCTGTGCGCTGGGTTGGCTTCACGGTGCGGCAGCAGCCAGGGGCAGGGTGAAGTAGAACGTGGTGCCCGCGCCGGGCGTGCTCTCAAACCACATAGTGCAGCCGTGCGCCTCGACAATGTGCCGGGCGATGGACAGGCCGAGTCCAGTGCCGGAGACCTGTCCCGCACCGGTGGACGCCCGGTAGAACTTGTCGAAGATGTGCGGCTGATCCTCGGCGCTGATGCCAGGGCCGCTGTCCGTCACGCTGATCACGATCTGCTCCCCCGGCTGCGCTGCGTCCGCCTGGTTAGCTGGCGTCACGTCCAGCGCCACCGTGATCGATCCCCCCTCGACGTTGTACTTGATGGCGTTGGTGAGCAGGTTGAGCAGCACCTGCTTGATCCGGTCGCGGTCAGCGTGCGCCTGCTGCGTGCCTGGCCGGACGGTGAGGCTGATGGCACGCTCACTCGCTCTGGGGGCGATGAGACTCACACACTCGTCCAGCAGGGCGCGCACGTCGAAGCGCGTCATCTCCAGGCGCGTGCGCCCGGATTCCAGGCGAGCCAGGTCGAGAAAGTCAGTTGTCAGGGCGGTTAGCCGCTCGGTTTCCAGTTGCAGGGTGCGCACGATTTCCTGGTAAGTGTCCGGGGGCAAGGCGGGACGCGCCAGCAGAGCGGCGCTGGCTCTCAGCGAGGCCAGCGGCGTGCGCAGCTCGTGCACCATCTCAGCGATGAAGTCGCTCTGCTGGAACAGGCGCGCGTTCTGGACGGCGATGGCCGCCTGGTCAGCGAGCGCGGCCAGGATGTCGCGGTCGTCGCCAGACCAGGGCTGGTCGCCGCGCTTGTTGATCGCTTCCAGCACGCCGATGGGCCGGTTGTGCAGGTTCATGGGCACGGCGAGCAGGTTGCGCGTGCTGAAGCGTGTGGTCTTGTCCACGCGCGGGAACCAGCGCGCGTCGCTCCTGGCGTCGCGGACGAGTACCGGCTCGCCGTGCGTGGCGACCCAGCCGGCCAGGCTGCCCTGCATGGGCACAGGGATCGCTTCCATTTCGGCGCGCGACAGGTTGCTGGAAGCCTCGAACCGCAACTCGCCGGTCGCCGGGTCAATGAGCAGGATGGATGCTTCCTCGGTGTCGGTTAGCTCGCGCGCCGCGTCAATGATGCGGCGCAGCAGCGCGCCCAGGTCGAGCGTTGAGTTGAGCTGGCGACTGATCTCCATCAGGCGCTCATAGCGCCGCTGGAGCTGCTCGTACATGGCGCGGCTGACGGTGTCCGGTGGTGTGCCGGGCGCGGCGCTTGACTCCATGCTAGGTCTCACTTTCCAGAGCATCGGCAAGCTGGGGGAGCACGTCCACGACATCGGCGCGGATCACGCTGGTGGCCAGGGAGTCGAGCACCGTCTCGCCCAGGTTGACGAATACCAGCGCCGCCCCCGCGCGATGGGCCAGCACGGGTAGCTCGCCGGCGGGATACATTTCCAGCGAGGAGCCGATGACGAGCAGCACGTCACAGCGCCGCACTTCGCAGCGGGCGGCGCTGAGGGTGCGGGCGGGAAGCTGCTCGCCGAGCAGAATGACGTTGGGCTTGAGCACATGACCACAGCGCGGGCAGTAGGGGATCGTCTCCGAGGCGAGGAAGGCATGGATGTGCGGCTCAGCGGGAAAGGCGGCGAAGCAGTGGATGCACGTCATCTCGCGCAAGTGGCCGTGAAGCTCGTGCACAGTCCTTGAGCCGGCGCGCTCGTGCAGCATGTCAATGTTCTGGGTGATGACGCTCTTGAGCCGGCCAGCCTGCTCCAGGCGAGCCAGGGCCAGGTGCGCCGGATTGGGGGCCGCGCTCAGGATATTGTGCGCCAGCGGCTGAATCCAGGCGTAGAACCGCTCCGGGTGGTGGCGGAATCCGTGCAGGCTGGCGACTTCCGCCGGATTCACCTGCTCCCACAGGCCGGAGTGAGGGCTGCGGAAATCGGGGATGCCAGAGCGCGTGCTGATGCCCGCGCCGGTCAGGGCGACGGGATAGCGTGCGCAGCGCAGGAGGCGGATGGCAGCTTCAAGCGAAGACGAAGTCATGCGTCGCTCCGGCACCAGGACGCTGAAGTTTGGGTGGATGGCAGGGGCCGGTGGGAAGCTGCACGCCAGCGGCGATGCTGGGCGCGCCCCGTACAGTCCAAGCGCCATGTCCGGTGATCATACGCTGCGGCGGCCAGCGATTTCCTCGGCCAGCTTGCTGAACTGGCTGGCGACGATGGAGTTGGGCTGATAGAGCACAATCGGCAGGCCCGCCTCTGCTGCCTGGAAGGCTAGCTCAGGGGCAGGCGAGATGATGGCCGTCATCTCGTGGCTCAGAAGCTGCTCGGCTTCCTGCCAGGGCACCTGGACGCTGGTCTGGGCGCGGTTGACCATGACCACGCTAATCCGGTTGCGGTCCAGGCCGATCTGCTGCATCTCGCCGATCATATCGCGGGCCAGCGTGAGGGCTACCTGGTTTGGCTCGACTACAAGCGTAAGCTGATCCACGTCCGGCAACATACGCGCGGTCAGGCGGCTGAGGCCCGCACCAAGATCGAGCACGACCACGCGCTGGAGCGCGCGCAGGTGGCGTACGACCGCCGCCAGAGTCTCAGGCGAGACGTTGAGCAGCGTTTCTTTGGGCCGCCCCGACGAGAGGAGGAGGCGCAGCCCGCTGGCATGGGTGACCATCTCTCTCTCGACAGCTTGCGCCTCGATCTCGTTGGTGGGGCGGGTGAGCAGGTTCGCCATGCCGGTGGAGCGCGCAAAGCCCAGCGATAGCCCCAGCGTGCCCTGGCCCAAGCGGAAATCGGCCAGGGCTGTCGGGGAGTTCTTGGCCAGCACAGCGGCAACGTTGGTGGCGAGCGTCGTCGTGCCGACGCCGCCCTTAGCGCCCAGGAAGCCCCATACCAGCGCGCGATCCGAGGGGGTGTACTGCTGAGCAGCACGCGCGAGCAGCACCTTGACGCGCGATACTAGCTCGGCGGGGTGCGTGGGCTTGGTCAAATAGTCATCCGCACCGGCCTCGAACCCGGCGACTTTGTCGTCAACCAGCGTCTTGGCGGTGAACATGATGATCGGGAGATGCTGGGTGAAGGGGTCATGGCGCAGTCGGCGGCAGACCTCGTAGCCGTCCATCACCGACATCATGATGTCGAGGATGATCAGGTCTGGCCGGTCGGACAGCGCGCGATCCAGCGCCTGCTGGCCGCTGTTGGCCGTGACTACCTGGTAGCCCTGGCGCTGGAGCATCAGCCCGATGAGCTTGAGGCTCTCGATATCGTCGTCAACAACAAGAATTTTCTCGGCCATCGGGCTGCGCGCTACCTGTGTGCCTGGGGGATACTGCGATCGGACGCGAGTTTAGCATGGTTACGGGAGGCGTGCAAAAAGGGTGGGCCTGCGGTGGGGGCGAGACCTGATGTGCCGCTCCCCTCACTCCCTGGTCTCTCTTGCGCGCATCCGGGAAGTCTGGCCGCCATTCTTCCGTGCTATAATCCTCAAGGTTGGCGGCAATCCTTCGCCGGGACGCAGTAAAGGTGAGTCTATGTCAGGTGTGATGATCGAGCAGGCCGTCATTCTCGCAGCGGGACAGGGGACGCGGCTGGCGCCGCTCACCGCCGACCGCCCGAAATCGCTGCTGCCAGTGGTGGGCTGCCCGATCCTGGTGCGGGTCATGGAGCGGCTGTGGGAGGGGGGAGTCCGGCGCTTCGTGATCGTCGTCGGGCCGCACGAGAGGGCGGTGCGCGCCGCGATCCAGGCGACGTTTGAGCCGAGCGCCGAAGTCCGGCTGGTGGTGCAGAACGTGCCGACCGGCACTGTGGATGCGCTCGGCCTGGCGCGCCCGCTGCTAGACGGGCCATTTGTGCTCACATCGGTGGACAATATCACGTCCGCAGATCACGTGCGTACCCTGATTGCGCGCTACGAAGCAGGCCCGGAGCAGCTCGCTGTGCTCAGCCTGATCCCTGCAATGCCTGCCGAGATACGCCAGTCGGCGGGCGTGCTGATCGAAGGCGAGCGGATCGCGGCGGTGATCGAGAAGCCGGACAACCCGCCAGGGCAGCACGCGGCGATCATGGTCTACGCGCTGTCGCCGCGCGTCTTCGACTGTCTGCCGCTTGTAGAGGTGTCGGCGCGCGGGGAGCGAGAGTTGGTCAACGCGCTGGAAGCGGGCATCCGGTCGGGAGAGAGAGTGGGCTATGCGATCACGGATTGGCGCTTGCACCTGACGCGCTCCGGTGACCTGCTGGACATCAACCGCTGGTATCTGCAAGAGGGCCAGCACGCCCACGCAGGCAGCGCGATTCCTGCCTCGGCACGGCTGGAACCGCCGTTGTGGATTGACGCAGGGGTGCGTGTCGGTGACGGGGTGGTCATGGGGCCAAATGTGTATGTCGAGCGGGGCGCGACGGTTGGACAGGGGGCGCAGGTGCGCGACGCGGTTGTCCTGGGCGGGGCCGACATTCCGGCTTTTGCCGTATGCCAGGACGCCGTGATTGACCGGCACACGACGTTCGCCGCGGATGGGCAGCGGTGCGAGATTGCCTCTGAGGAGCTATGACCTATGCGAACACGATGGTTCCTGCTTGGCGCGCTGGCGGCGATACTGCTGCTGGGGCTGACGGCCTGTGGCGGCTCGGAGAGTCCTGCACCCGCGCCAACTGCCACCAGCGTGAAAGTGAGTCCGGCGCAGAATCCAGCCACTTATGTGACGCTGGACGTGCGGGCCGCCTATGAGCAAGTCAGCGCGAGTGAAGATGCGCAGTTCGTGGATGTGCGCCAGCCGGACGAGTGGGCCGCGACGGGCGTCCCTGCCGGAGCCAGGCTGATCTCGCTGGCTCAGCTTGAGCAGCGCGCGCCCGCTGAGCTGGCGAGGGATAAGCCGGTATACGTGATCTGCAACAGTGGCAACCGCAGCCGGGTTGCGGCCGAGGCGCTGATCCGGCTGGGCTACAGCCATGTGTACAATGTGAACGGGGGCTTCCAGGCGTGGCTGCAAGCCGGGCTGCCGGTTGAGCCGCACAAGCCATAAGCGGGCGGTGCGCCTATCCTCCAGCCGAGCCAGGGGAAGGGGAGAGCTACCTGCCGTCAGCTCAACCCCAGCAGGCGATCCACTTCGGGCTTGTTGAAGCCGACGACGATCTTGCCGCCGATGTCAATGACCGGCACCCCCTGCTGTCCGCTGCGGCGCACCAGGTCGCGCGCGGCGACGGGGTCGCGGCTGACAGCCACATCGCGAAAGCGCACGCCGCGCTCGCGCAGGTAGCGCTTGGCGTGGTTGCAGTGGGAGCAGGTCGGCGTGGTGAAGATGATGACGCGCTTCTGCTTCTTGCTGGTCGTGGTATCGCGTTCTTTAGCCATACGTCCTCACGGTTATCCCGCGCTGCTAGGCGCGCAGAGCAGCGCCCTACGTGAGCAACTCGCGGACAGGTGCAAAGCGTCACGCTTCTTTGGATGCATGGCAGGGCGAAAGGTCGCACAACTGGCTGTCACGATCAGCCAGGGACGCGGCGGGGGCGCTTACTGGCCGGGCTTGGCGGGGCTGTACGCTTCGAGGTGCAGCACCTTGTAGAGCCGCTCCTTGACCGCGCTGGGCATCTCCGGCGCGGGAATCTGGTGATAGAGCGAGACAGTCTTGTTGAACGTGTTGACCACAATGCGGCAATTCTCGCAGGTTGCCATATGCGCCTCAAGCTCCTGGCAAAGCTCGTCGCTGAGCGTGCCATCGGCGTACTCTGACAGGCTGCTCAGGTAGCGGCGGCAGGCGTCCTGGTCGTGCTGGTGCGGGTGGTGAGAGGCGCTCATGCTCTTACTCCGTTCCGGAGATTAGCGGCCCGTGCGAGAAATAGGCGCTCAACTGCTCGCGCAGCTTGAGGCGGGCGCGCATCAGGCGGCTCTTAACCGCCGAGATAGAGAGATCGAGGGCTTCGGCGGTCTCCTCGGTGGACAGCCCCTCGATGTCGCGCAGGACGAAGACGCTGCGCAAGGTGGCGGGCAGTTCCTCAACGGCGCGCATCATCTCGGCGCGGGCCTCGTCGCGCAGCAAGTCGTCTTCGGGCAGGCAGCAGAAGTCGAAGAACTGGCGCGGGATCAGCTCGCCGTCATCGCGCTCCAACGGCTCGTCTACCGAGATCTGCTCCGGCTCTTTGCGCCGCAGCCGCATCAGGGCGGCGTTGCTGGCGATGCGATAGAGCCAGGTGCTCAGGCTGGAGCGGGCCTCGAAGCGGTCAATGGAGCGGAATGCGCTCAGGAACGTCTCTTGCAGCACGTCTTCGGCGTCCGTCTCGCTGCCCATCATGCGCAGGGCGAGCCGGTAAATCTTGCCGGCGTTCTCCTCGACCAACTGCGCGTAGGCTAACTGGTCGCCGGCCTTCAGGCGCGCAACCAGGTCGGCATCGGGTGAGTGTGACATGGGCACTCTTCGGCTGAGTCGTCTGGATTTGGCTGGCTCCGCCAGGGAGCCTGCGGCCAATCATAACGCAGGCCGGACTCAATCCCAAGAAGAGGCTGCCGCCGGGTGCGCCGCACTTACTCTCCATCTAGTTTGATGCACGCCGCTGTCACAGGTTGCGTGCAACCTTCGGCGGCGGCCCGCATCTCACCAACGAGTGCCTAATTCGCACTCTTGGCCTACAATGGTGTTGGTCGAGGCGCAGGCAAGGAGGAGTACTGCTGATGGGCCAGAAGAAGAGCAGCCGGGTTGTGTGGCGCGACGATCTGATCTTCACCGGGCATAGCAGCAACGGGCACAGCGTCCCCCTCGATGCGGCGAAGGCTGCCGGTGGGCATGACGCCGGCATTAGCCCGATGGAGCTGCTGCTGACGGCGCTGGGTGGCTGCACGGGAATGGACGTGATCAGCATCCTGCGCAAGAAGCAGCAGAACGTGACGGGCTTCGAGGTGCAGGTGGAAGGCGAGCGTGCTGACGAGCATCCCCGCGTGTACAAGGAGATATGGGTGAAGTTCGTGGTCACGGGGCGCGCGGTGGACGCGAAAGCCCTGGAGCGAGCGATTGAGCTTTCGCGCGACAAGTACTGTGGAGTGGCGGCCACGCTGCGCGAAACGGCCCAGATTCACTATGACTATGTGATCCAGGAGGCAAACGAGATCGAATGAAACGCGACGAGGCCTGGAAGCTGGTGACTGAATGGACTGAGTCGGAGAGCCTGCGGCACCACATGCTGGCTGTCGAGGCGGCGATGCGCGCCTACGCCCGCCGCTTCGGTGAAGACGAGGACTTGTGGGGTGTGGTGGGGCTGCTGCACGACTTCGACTATGAGCGCCATCCTGACATGGTCGCCGCCGACGGGCACCCCCTCACTGCCGTACGCGTGCTGCGCGAACAGGGCGTGGATGCGGTGATCGTCCGCGCCATTGCCGCGCACGCCTCCGAGCGGACGGGTGCCCAGCCGGAGAGCACGATGGAGAAGGCGTTGGTCGCCGTAGATGAGCTGACGGGGTTTCTGACCGCGGTGGCCCTCGTGCGGCCCTCGAAAGACATCCGCGACGTGACGCAGATCAGCTCGGTGCGCAAGAAGTGGAAGGACCGTAGCTTCGCCGCCGCCGTGAGCCGCGAGGAAATCGCCGAGGCTGCGCAGGTGCTGGGCGTTGACCTGTGGACGGAACACGTGCCGCTTGTGCTTGAAGCCATGAAGGGGATCGCGGCGGAATTGGGTCTCGACGGGCGCGACGCCAGGGCCTAGGCTTGCGGCGCTGTGCTCAGCGTCCCGGAATACTCGTTGAAACGCCCCTAGACCCTGGCCCTTTCCCAGCCAAGCCGGGGGAAGGGGAGAGTTGTGTAGTGCGGGCCGATGTCCCCCTCTCAAGACTGACTTGGGAAGGGGGATTGTTGCGCGCGTCTCTTCAGCTTCAAATGGCACTTGCCAACCGCTACCGCCCTCGTTATCATCACCAAGTTTGGGATTAGTGTTCAAGCCCGGTGCTGGACTGGGCGTACCCGCCGGATGACTGGTCCGGCACATCGCCGTGTGAGAGGAACCCCATTATGCGAGCGTATCGCCTTTGGATCGTCGTCATCCTGGTGGTCGCCGTGCTCTCTTCCTGGATGAGCCTGAGCGACCCGCACATCAACTTCCTGGGCATGAATCGGAAAGTGCAGGTCGTGCAGGGCCTCGATCTGCAGGGTGGCTCGCGCGTGCTGCTCCAAGTGTCGCCGGGCACAAAGTACGACAGCGACACGGTTGAGCAGGCGGTCAAGAACGTCGAGCGACGTGTGAATGGGCTGGGCGTGACCGAGGCTGTCGTCCAGCGCCAGGGCGACGATCGGATCATTGTGGAGCTACCCGGCGTGCGCGAGCAGGCGGTGGCGTTCGATTCGATCAAATCCACCGGCTTGCTGGAGTTCGTAGACTTCTCGACGGTCACGGCTGACTTGCCCGAAGGCGCGTGCATTCTGACTACCGAGCAGGTCAAGCTGACCGAGGCACGCCTGCCGGAGGGGGTAACGCCGCCGGCGTACACTGATTACAAGTGCACCAGCGAGGACTTGGTAAACCCGACCGAAGAACCGGCGCTGCTGCAAAACGGGCAGCCGTACAAGACGATCATGACCGGCGCGGGCCTGTCCGATGCTGCGGCGACCACGCATGGCACCATTGGCACGCAGTGGATGGTCAACTTTGTGCTCCGCGAGGGCGGCGACCGGGTGAAGGATTTCGAGACCTACGTCGCCAACAACCCGAACCGCTCGATGGCGATTGTGCTGGACGGGCGTCTGCTGTCGTACCCAACCATCCAGTCCGGGCTTTCGGATGCGGCGCGGGCGGGGACGATGGACGGCGGCATCATCACCGGGGCGTTCACACGCGACGAAGCGCGCATTCTGGCCGCGCAGTTGAAGTACGGCGCGTTGCCGGTTCCGCTGGACATCATTGCCTTTGACACGATTGGCCCCTCGCTGGGTGAAATCTCGGTGGAGCAGTCTATCCGGGCGGGCATCATCGGTGTGATCACCGTGCTGGTGTTCATGCTAGTCTACTACCGGGTGCCGGGCATCGCCGCTGACCTGGCGCTGGCGCTGTTCATCGCCATCAACTTCGCGCTTTACAAGTTCATCCCCGTCACGCTCAGCCTGCCGGCGATTGCTGGCTTCCTGATCTCGATTGGCACGGCGGTGGACGGCAATATCCTGATCTTTGAGCGCATGAAAGAAGAGCTGCGCAAAGGGCGCACGATGGATCGGGCGATTGAAGCAGGCTTCGAGCGGGCGTGGACTTCTATCCGCGACTCGAACATCTCGACGATCATCATCACGATCATCCTGTACTTCTTCGGCAACGCTTTCGGCGCTAGCTCGGTGCAGGGCTTTGCGATCACGTTGGGGATGGGCCTGGTGATCAACCTGTTCACGGCGGTGATTGCCACACGTACCTTCCTGCATACCATTGTGTTGGTGGTTGGCGGGCAATTGCGCGCTCGCCCCAGGCTGCTCGGCGTGTAGGCGCGACAAAGGGAGATAACCATGTTCAACTTCGCAGAGCGGCGTCACCTGTTCTTCCTGATCTCGGCGCTGATCATCATTCCGGGCGTGATCGCCATGGTGTACTCTACGCTCACGCATGGCAGCCCCGTGCGCTTGAGCATTGACTTCACCGGTGGCACCTTGATGGAAGTCTCGCTGGTGAACGACGTTGACGAGCAGACCGTGCGCGATACGCTGAAGGACTTCGGTCTTTCAGATTACATCGTGCAGCGGCTCGATCCGATCTCGGCTGACACTATTGCGGGGGCCTTCGACGAAGCGGGCAGCCGCTGGCAGCTTCGCTTTGAGGAGACGGAGCGCCTGGACGAGCTAAAGACGTTCATGAGCGACCCGGCGCGATTGGGCGAGTTCTGGTCGCCCAAGTCCGTAGATGAGGACCCACTGCGCGAGGACGCGCTGACGACGAGCAGTGTCTCGGCGACGGTCGGCAAGGAAGTGACGCGGGCGGCCTTCCTGGCGACGCTGGCGGTGGCGGTCATCGTGCTGGGCTTCATCGTCCTGGCGTTCCGGCGCGTCCCGCACTCGTTCCGCTACGGGGCGTGCGCCATCGTCAAGATGTTCCACGACATTCTGGTGACGATGGGCCTCATGTCCATCCTGGGGCTGCTCTTCGGCTGGGAAGCTGACGCGCTGTTCCTGACCGCCGTGCTGACGGTGGTCGGTTACTCGGTGCAGGACGTGATTGTCGTCTTTGACCGCATCCGCGAGAACACTCCCAAGTATCGCGGTGAGGAATTCGAGACGATCGTCAACCGCAGCGTGCTGGAGACGATGCACCGCTCGCTGGCTACGCAGCTTAACGCCATGTTCGTCATGGTCGCCATTCTGCTCTTCGGCGGCGAGACGATCCGGCACTTCATCGCCATCATGCTGGTCGGGCTGATGAGCGGCACGTACTCGTCCATCTTCAACGCTGTGCCGTTGCTGGTATCGTGGGAGAAGGGCGAGATACCGTTTGTGAACCGCGAGGCCCGGCGCCGTCGGCGCGGTGAGATGTCGGCGACGTAGACAGCCGTCGAACTGAGCGGACCAAACGCGAGGACGCCTGAGCAGGCGTCCTCGTTTGTTTTGACGGTGCTGGCAGCGAGGGCCGGGTTAGCTGAGCGCCGCCTTGAAATCGGTGATGGCAGCGATGTGATCGGCGACAGAGGCCAGTCCGGTATTCATGGTGTTGACGCAGACGTGGGTAGCGCCGAGCGCCCGCCAGCCGGCGAGATAGGCATCCCAGGTGGGACGGGGCTGGCGCGCCAGAGTGACGCGCACATCAATGCCGAACTGGGCCGGGTCGCGCCCCTCAGCAGCCAGATGCTCGCGCAGGCGCGCGACCAGCGGCTCGCCCTGTTCCGGACTGAGGCCGGACGGCATCCAGCCAGCGCCGAAGCGGGCCATGCGCCGCAGGACGGGATCGGCGGCCCCGCCGAACCACAGCGGAATGGGGCGCTGGACGGGCAGCGGGTTGATCCCCAGGTTGTGGACGGAGTGATAGACACCCTCGAAGGTTACCAGCGGCTCCGTCCACAGGGCGCGCAGGAGGGCAATCTGCTCGTCCATGCGCCTGCCGCGCGTGGCGAAATCGTAGCCGACGCCGCGCATCTCGGCCTCGTTCCAGCCTACGGCGACTCCCAGGCGCAGCCGCCCGCCGGACAGGATGTCCACTTGGGCGGCCTGCTTGGCGACCAGGGTGGTGTTGCGCTGGGGCAGGACGAGAATGCCGGTGGCGAATTCGAGGCGCTGGGTGAGCGCAGCCAGGTAGCCGAACAGCACCAGCGGCTCGTGGAACTGGTCGCGGAAGGTGTAGGTGAAGCGCCGCCCGTCCGGGTAGTCCGCCGGGTCAGCGCCAAGAATGTGCTCGTAGGTGAGCAGGTAGTCGTAGCCCAGACCCTCGGCGGCCTGAGCGTAGTCCCGGATCGCCAGCGGGTCGCTGCCGATCTCGGTCTGGGGGAACACGACGCCTAGCTTCATCGGGTGCGCTCCTGGCGGTTAGGGGGCTTCATGTGCGCCCGAACAGGCGGGTTAGCTCGCCGGCGCTGATGTGCAGCATGGTCGGGCGTCCGTGCGGGCAGGTGTGCGGCGACTCGCAGCGCTCAAGCTGCTGGATAAGCGTCTGCATCTCGGCGAAGCTGAGAAGCTGGCCCGCTTTGACTGCGGCGGCCTTGCAGACGCGGCGGATCAGTCGTGCCTCCAGCGCTGCGTCGCCGGGCGATTCGCCAGACTCCAGGTCTTCGACGAGGCCGTGCAACACTTCGGCGGGGTCGCGCCCGGCGAGCAGGGCGGGCACGGCGCGCACGCGGAAGGTGCCGCTCCCGAAGGGTTCCAGAGCGAAGCCAAGCGATTCCAGAATGGCGAGATTCTCCTCGACGAGCAGAGCCGCTGTCCCTGGTAGCTCGACGGTGGCCGAGGGCAAGGCGTGTTGGGCGACGGGCTGCATGGCAGCTTGCCGGGCCATGAACTGCTCGTACAAGATGCGCTCGTGGGCGGCGTGCTGGTCAATCAGGTACAATCCCGCCGGGCCTTCGGCAACGATGTAGGCGGCGCCCACCTGGCCGACGACGCGCAGGATTGGCAGCGTGCGCGGGCGCTGCGGCCCTTCCGGCCCAGCGGGAATCGCGGTGAGATCGGGGGCGGGTTCGCGCCCGGTGGCTGGCGGGAAATCTGTGAGCGGCGGCACGTGGCGGGCATGGCGGCCCGCGTCGAAGGCGTGCAATTCCAGGCGAAGCTGCTCCTCACCGGGCAGCAAGGGACGGCCTGCCGGTCTGTGAGGGGCCTCATCGTGAGTGCCCGCTGACCAGCCGGAGTCGCTGGCGGGGAAAGCGTCGCCCACCGACGGCACGGGGGCCTGGCTGACGACCGCCTGGCGCACGGCGCGCTGCACTGCTGAGAACACGGCATCGGGCGTGCGGAAGCGCACTTCCGCTTTGGTGGGGTGCACGTTCACGTCCACGTCTTCGGGGGGCAGCGCGATCATCAGCACGGCCAGCGGGTAGCGTCCCTGGGGGATGAGCGTGTGATACGCCTGCACGACGGCGTAGGACAGGCTTTGATCAAGGATGGCGCGCCCGTTGACGAAGAGCACGATATGGCTGCGGTTGGCGCGGTTGAGTGTGGGCACAGACGCGAATCCGTAGACCTCAATGGGCGGCAAGTCAGGGCGCGCCGGAGGCAGCGGGCTGACTTCGAGCATGTCGCGGAAGCTTTCCAATCCGAATGCTTCGACGAGCACATCGGCGAGATCGCCACTGCCCGTGCTGTGGAATTGCTCGCGCCCTTCCTGGATCAGTTGAAAGCGGATGTGAGGATAGGCCAGCGCGTAGCGGGTGACCAGTTGGGTAATGTGGCGGCGCTCGGTGCTCTCGGACTTGAGGAACTTGAGGCGGGCGGGCGTGTTGAAGAACAGGTTCTCGACCTCGACAACCGTGCCAGCCGGAACACCGGCGGGGCGCTCGGCGCGAAGCTCGCCGCCCTCGACGAGTAGCTCGGTGCCGACCTGCTCGGCGCGAAAGCGCGTGACCAGCCGCGTGCGGCTGACAGCGGCGATGCTCGCCAGCGCCTCACCGCGAAAGCCCAGCGTGGTGATGGCGTTCAGGTCGTCAACGGTGCGCAGCTTGCTCGTTGAGTGGCGGGCGAAGGCCAGGGCCACTTCACCGGCGGGGATGCCCTCGCCATCGTCGCTGACGCGGATCAGGCGCTGTCCGCCGCGCTCGACCTCGACGACAATGGAGGTTGCGCCCGCGTCAATGGCGTTCTCCAGCAGTTCTTTGACGACCGAGGCCGGGCGCTCGACGACTTCGCCGGCGGCGATCTGCGCGGCAACGATGTCCGACAAGACTTGGATGGGCATGGCGTGCGCGTGTGCTCCTGGGCTGCCCGGCGAGATGGACGGCCATGAGGGGCGGATTATACCATTGGGGCAGGGGTGGGACAACGCGCTCGCGCCCGGCGCGTGTCAGGAGCACCGGGGTGGAATTGCTCTTGTCAGCGACGGCGGGGGCTGCTATAATGCCCCTTAGTTGTCGCCACCCTAGCTCAATCGGCAGAGCAAACGCTTCGTAAGCGTTAGGTTAAGGGTTCAACTCCCTTGGGTGGCTCTGCGAATGGGTGCCCCAGTGCGAAGACTGTGGGCATTTCTTTTAGTATTCCGGGGTCGGGAAGGTTTCCATGACGGGCGTACGAGGTCCCATCAATCCGATCACAATCGGGGTGGCAGGCGGGACGGGGGCGGGTAAGACGACCGTCTCGCGGGCCATCCTGGATCGCGTGGGCACCGAGAACATCGCCTACCTCGAACACGATGCGTACTACAAAGACCTCCGCGACATCCCCTTTGCCGATGCACAATTCATCAACTTCGATCATCCCGACACGCTGGAGACATCCCTGCTGATTGAGCATGTGCAGCAGTTGAAGCGGGGAGAGCCGGTTGCCGTGCCCAAGTACGATTTCACGACCAACCGCCGTCTGAGCGAGGTCAAGACGGTCTATCCCCAGCCGATCATCCTGGTGGAGGGGATTCTGATCTTCGCCGAGCCGGAGCTGCGCAGGCTCTTTGACGTGCGCATCTTCGTTGATACCGACCCTGATATTCGCTTCATCCGCCGCTTGAAGCGCGACCTGGCGGAGCGCGGGCGCACGGTCGAGTCAGTCATCGAGCAATACCTGACCAGCGTCCGCCCGATGCACCTGGATTTCGTCGAGCCGAGCAAGCGTTACGCGGATGTGATCATCCCCGAAGGTGGCCTGAATCTGGTGGCAATTGACATGGTGGCCGCGCGCATTCGTAGTATGCTTGATAGTCCAGAACTGCGTTCCAGCCTGCTGCGCCGGTGACCAGCTATGCCTAGCAGAGAGCATGTTGCCCGCCAGCGCCAGCAGTTGCCCGCTCAGAGTCAAGAGAAGGACTCTATGAAACCAGCGCAGCACTGTAGGCCGTCGAAGCTCTCGTGGGCGTTGCGCGGGGCCGGAGTCGTGGGCATCGTCCTGATCACGATCATCGTAGCCACACATCGCGGCCATTTGCAGGGATTCTCTACGCTCGGCTACGCGGGCGCGTTTCTGGCGATGCTGGTCAGCAATGCAACGCTTGTGCTGCCTGCGCCGGGGCTGATCATTGTGTTCGTGCTGGGCAGCACGCTCAACCCTGTGCTGGCGGGCGTGGCTGCGGGGCTGGGCGCTGCCCTGGGCGAGATGACCGGCTATTTCACCGGCTATTCGGGCCTGGCGCTGATGGAGGAGTCTGCTGTCGCGCTGCGTATCCGGCAGTGGATGAACCACAACGGCCTGCTGACGATCTTCGCTCTGAGCACGGTTCCCAACCCGTTCTTTGATCTGGCGGGGCTGATGGCGGGGGCGGGGCGGATGCCCGTCTGGCAGTTCCTGAGCATGGCGTTCCTGGGCAAGACCATTCAGGCGACGTGCATCGCTTTCGCGGGCGCGCTGTCGCTGGGATGGGTGGAGCAACTGCTCACTCGCTGACTCGTCAAGCGGGCCGAGGCCAACCGACCGTTGACGCTCGGCTGAGCGCCATGATATACTTGCCAGCATACTGAACGGCTGCGATGGAGAGGAGTACGCGGTCCGGCGCTGGCAGAGAGTGTGGGTCGCAGGCTGCAAGCCCACACAGTGGCCGCCCGCGGAAGGTCGCTCCTGAGCCGGCAGGCTGAACACGGTCGAGAAGACCAGTAGGCTCGTCCGGGTGCGCCCGTTAACGCGCGTGTAAGAGAGCTTGGCGCGCCGAGCGCCAGGAAACAAGGTGGTACCGCGGAAGAGCGCTCTTTCGTCCTTGCTGTGACGAAAGGGCGTTTTGCATTGTTGGGGACATGATGAGCGAGAACAACGATACGAGCGCCTTCTATGACGCTATCGCGGATGATTACCACCTGTGGTACCGCGACTGGGAGGCCGAGCTAGAGCGCGAAGGGCTGCACCTGCGGCGCTATTTCCGCGAGCACGGCGTGCAGACGGTGCTCGACGCCTCGTGCGGGCCGGGCACGCAGAGTGTTGCGCTGGCCGGGCTGGGCTTCACTGTGACGGCGGCGGATCCCAGCACCAGGCTGCTGGCTCGCGCCCGGCTGCTTGCCGCCGAGCACGGCGTGGATGACCAGATCACATTCGTGCAGTCGGACTTCCAGAGCCTGCTCAGCCACGTGAGTGGGCCGTTCGACGCAGTGATGACTAAGGGGAACGCGATTCCGCATCTGCTGCGCGACGAGCAGATCGAGGAGACGCTGCTCATCTTTTACGAGCTACTGCGCCCCGGCGGGCTGCTGCTCATCGGGATGTGTGATTTTGAGCCGCTGCTGGACGACCGTCCCCGCCTGCTGCCTGGACAGGTGCACGACGGCCCGGAGGAGCAGGTGATTACGTTCGACGTGTGGGACTGGGACGACGGGCCGCCGATCACCGTCACGTATAACC
>JAXGOK010000047.1:0-24420 GCA_040767545.1 Aggregatilineaceae bacterium
GAGATGTCCCGCGCCAAGTCCACGCCGATCTGCCAGGACACTGGCACGCCCATCTTCACCATTCACTACCCGCTGGGCGTCTCCACGCGCACGCTGGCCGACCAGATTCGCCGGGCGTGCGCCATCGCCACCGAGAAAGGCTACCTGCGTCCTAACGCTGTGGACAGCCTCACCGGCAAGAACAGCGGCAACAACACCGGCATTGACTTTCCCACCATGCACTTTGAGGAATGGGACGAGGAGGGACTCAAGGTAAACCTGATCCTCAAGGGTGGCGGCTGCGAGAACGTCAGCACGCAGTACGAGCTGCCCAATAGCGAATTGGGCGCCGGGCGCACCCTGGATGGTGTGCGGCGGGTGGTGCTCGACGCTGTGTACAAGGCCCAGGGACTCGGCTGCGCGCCGGGCGTGTTGGGCGTCGCCGTCGGCGGTGACCGGGGCACGTCGTACATCAAGAGCAAGCAGCTTCTGCTGCGCCCTGTAGACGACACCAACGAAGAGCCTAAGCTGGCCGAGCTTGAAGCTCGCCTGCTTGAGGAGGGTAACCAGTTGGGCATCGGGCCGATGGGCTTCGGCGGCAAGACGACGCTGCTTGGCGTCAAGGTCGGCACGCTGCACCGTCTGCCCGCCTGCTATTTCGTCTCGGTCGCCTACATGTGCTGGGCCAATCGCCGGGCCAGTATGCGCGTGGTCGGAGAGGAGATCACCTATGCGTAAGCTGACTATCCCCATCAGCGAGCAGGACATCCGCGCCCTGACGGTTGGCGAGCCGGTCAGCCTGACGGGGGTGATGGTCACCGCCCGCGACGCCGCTCACATGTACATGATTGATAATTTCGTCAAGACGCACGGCGCGCCGCCCGCCGCTGAAGCGGCGCTTTATGAGGAGCTGAAGAAAATTCTGGGCGGCGGGGTGATCTACCACTGCGGGCCGGTCGTCCAGAAGAGGGGCGACAAGTGGTCGTTTGTCGCCGCCGGGCCGACGACCAGCATCCGCGAGGAGCCGTACCAGGCCGACGTGATCGGGCACTTTGGCGTGCGCGGCGTCATCGGCAAGGGCGGCATGGGCGCTAAGACGCTGCAAGCCTGCCAGGATTACGGCGCGGTCTATCTGCATGCCATCGGCGGAGCGGCTACCCTCATCGCCGAGAGAGTCAAGGGAGTGCTGACCGTCTACAAGCTGGACTTTGGCGTGCCGGAGGCCTTCTGGGTCATCCGCGTGGAGGACTTCCCGGCGGTCGTCACCATGGACAGTCACGGCGGCAGCCTGCACAAGAAGGTCGAGGAGCAGTCGGCTAAGGTGCTGGCCGGGCTGCTCCGCTAGCGCCAGCGAAGATCGGGGACATCGTGTAGGGGAGGGTTTCCAAACCCTCCCCTACGGGAACGTCTTGATCGGCGGGAGTCCGTAGAGGCGTATGCGATACGCCCCTGCCGCGACATTTCCGCCGCCCCCCTACTCCATTGACATCTCCGTATCCACGCAGTCGAGCAGCGGCAACAGCTCCTCGCGCGACTTCTGCTGCGAGCGCTTCTTGCCGTAGTAGGCGCTCTCCCTCAGCCGCTCCCGTGTGACAACACTCGTACAACACCGCGCCGGGGCACAGTTCAGAGATTGGAGACTGAACCATGCCCCAAAATCGCCCTGGCCAGGGAACGGTTGTGCTGCGCAAAGATGGGCGCTGGCAAGCCTCACTACAGGTAAACGGCGTGCGCCGGACTGTTTACGGGCGCACCGAGCGAGAGGCGCGCGCCAAGCTGCGCGAATTGCGACGGCAAGCTGATACCGACGGCGCGCTGACCACGCCCGGCAAGCGCACCGTCACCGACCTCATTGACGCCTGGCTGACCAGCGCGCCCAACTTGAAGCCTACGACGGTTGCCAGGCACCGACGTTTCTTTGATACCTACGCACGCGACGTGCTGGGCCGTGTGCGTCTGGAGCGCGTGACCCCTGACCAGCTGCAACGTCTGTACGCTGGCCTGACGCCCTCTGTGGCCAGCGCAGTGCACCGTCTGCTACACCGGGCGTTCGCCGTCGCCGTGCTCTGGCGCTGGCTGGCGTCCAATCCCGCCGACCGCGTGCTACCGCCCGTCTACCAGCCCCAGCGCCGCGAGCTATGGGCGCACGCCGAGCTTCAGACGTTCTTGGACGGCACCGCCGACCACTGGCTGCAACCTCTCTGGCTGGTGCTGCTGGGAACGGGCCTGCGACTGGGTGAGGCGCTGGCCCTCACCTGGAGCGACGTAGGCTTGGGCGTGGCCGTCACGGTGAGCGGCACACTACAGCGGCTTGACGGCGCGCCGGTTGTCACCACGCCCAAGACCCCCAGCAGCGCCCGCACAGTCATGGTACCGCCCGAAGTCACCGCCGCGCTTCAGCGCCAGAAGACACAGCAGGACGTATGGCGAGAGGCTGCTGGCGACTGGCACGAGAGCGACCTTGTGTTCACTGGCACGCAGGGTAACCCGCTCTGGCCCAGCACCGTGCAACACGCTCTCAAGCGCGAATGCGCGCGACTCGGACTGCCCGCCGTCACACCACACGGACTGAGGCACCTACACGCCAGTCTGCTGCTACACGAGGGGGTGCCCGTGACCGCCGTCTCTGCCCGACTGGGCCATGCCAATCCCGCTATCACGCTGAAGGTCTACGCCCACGCCCTGGCTGGCCAGGACGCGCAAGCTGCAATGGCGATAGGCCGCGCCCTGGCCCCGACGTGCCAGGAAGTGTCCGTTGAGAACGACCCGGTAGAGAGCAGTGCCAGGGCAGTACCGCCCCGGAGTTAGGAAAGGGACAGCAATGGGAAGGAAAACACGACAACCACACGTGCGCATTTACTGGCGGGAAGGGCACGATGTAGCCTTGCGCGCGCGCCTGGAAACAGACGTGCGCAAAGGCAAGGGCAGCGCGTCGGCCATCTGCCGTCGGGCGCTGGCGGAGCACTACGGCCTTGCCCCCCGCCCCGATACCGCCCCAGAAGCGCGCGCGCTGACTGAGGAACTGCGCGCCCTCACAGAGACCGTCACCCAGCTACAAACGCAGGTGGCCCAGCTGACCAGCGCCGTGCTGCAACTGACCGCCGGACAGTCGGAAGTGCAACGCCTGACTGCCGCCGTCACGGAATCGCAGCGGCAAAACGAGAGTATGCGCTTGGCACTGTTGGCTGCTGTGTACGGGGGTAAGCCAGAACGCGCCGCCGCTGCGCAGACTGCCGCCGCCGTACTCGCCAGAGCGACGAACGGCAACGGGAACGGAGCGAACGGCCATGACTGAGACACGAGGCTTCTACATCCCCCAGATGAATGCTGGGAACCTCTTGCTGCTGGCGCGCCGCGCCGGGGCGCAGCACCGGCCAGGCGAGCGCGTGCTCTATCGTCCGGCGGGCACAGACACGACCACGCCCGCCACTGTACGCGCAGTGCTGGCGCATATCACCGTGCGCATGGCTGGCGAGCCGGGCCAGCAGCCCATTGACTGGGACGTGAGCGGCGGCGCGCATGTAGAGTACCGCCTCTGGCTGAAGGGCGAACATGTCAGCGCCAGCGAGAACGAAGTGCTACCAGCTGAGACGGACGCGCATGACGCGCGTTGAGTGGCGCAGACAGCGCCGGGAGTGTGAACCATGTCAAGGAAATTGGAACACGTTTTCACGTTGCAGCAGGGCGACAGCGGCACGCTGCGCGTCGCCGACCAGACCGCCTGGCACGTTGTGCGCGAAGTCTGGCAAGGCCGCCAACTACTCGATACGCGCGTGGTGAGCCGTCACCACGCGCGCGCTGAGGCTGAGGCCGCGCGCCAACAGGCGGAAACGGCCCACAAGGTCATGTGGGGGTGACGATGAACGGCGAACCTGTTTTCGTAACGCTTGTCACCGGCCAGGTGGTGCGCGCCACGCTGACTACTGAGCACCCGGCGTCGTCATACGGCCAGCCCGTGCCGGTGGCCGAAGACGGCGGCGCGTTTGACGCATGGATGATTGCGGACGTTCGCCCTGCGCGCCGTCTGATGAATGTCAGCCAGAGGTACGGCGACTATGTGCCCGCCACGCCCGACGATATACGCGACGTGTGCGCACTGAACGGCTGGCCCGTGCCCGAGCTGCGCGAACGCCCGACAGAGGACGCAGAGGGACGTGACATACGCGAGTTTGTGGACGCGGCAACGGGCGAAGTCGTGCTGTGCGACGAATGGCGGGAATGCCAGGACGCGCAGTAGGCCCGCCGTCGGCGCGGCGCGGGTGAGGTGCAATGAGAGTGTCAGAGCACGGACAGCAGCTGACAACGCTCACTGAGCGTGAGCGCACATTCTTGGACAGCTTGCCCGCTGGGGAACGCCCGGCGGCGCTGGCCGGATTGCGTGCCCTGGCCCAGCGCCGGGCGAATGACGCTGCTGAGCGCCGCGTGCTGGGCCTGGAACCCGCGCGGCTCCCCCTCACCCGCCCCGCCGCGCAATCAGAACCGGAGCCGGAGCCGGTCTCTGTCACCCCCGCCCCCGCAGAGACGCCCGCACCAGCTGCGCCCGCATTCATCACCCATCTGGGCCTGAGCGCGGCGCTGGTCAAGCGCCACCTGGCAGACGTGGCCCTGGCCTACGACCTGTGGAAAGCGTACACGCGCCAGCACAGGGGAGCCGGTGAGGTACTGCGACGCGGCCAGGTAATCGAAGTGCTGCGTACTGCCGGCATGAGCCGGCGCAGTGCTGAGCGCGCGTTGGCGCGCGGCGTCGGCTTGTGCTGGGACGTTCATACTGACCGGAGCGACCGCCGCGCGCGCTGGTACACGTTGTGGAACCCGCGCCGCGCTGCTGCTGCCCTGGCCCTGCCGGGCGGCGCGCTGCGTGACCGGGCGCGCCTGCCCGCCGTCGCCTATCGCCACACGGCGGCTACCTACGCGGCGCACGTCGTGGGCGCGTGGCTGCAAGCGCACCCGCGTTCCAGCCGGGCGGAGCAAGCTGAGGCATTTGGGCGCACAGAGCGCCAAATCAGGCATATGCAGCGCGCCGCCGGGCAACCTCAGCAGACGGTTATCTGTCACGCGGGCGCGCCGCGCTCCGACACTGAAGGGCTGGAATTGACGGAGCGCCTGACCACAAAGCAGGGTGAGCCTAACCCGGCCTGGCGCGTCCGTGACCGTGTGTACTGGCAGAGCACCAATCATTACCCCGCTGGCCCTGCCCGCCTGTTGCGGCGGCGTAGCGCGAAGAGTGAGAGGCCAGTGTCCCCAGTCTGCACGTCCCCCGACATGGCGCGGGGGGCCACTACAGACTGGGGACGCCGGCCCCGCCACTTCCAGGAGCTACAGCACGCCGTCAGGTGGCAGCAGCGCCATGCCGGGCGCGGTGCCTACGTCTACCAGGCTGACCTGGCCCGCAACGGCCCGGCGCGCTCCGCACAGCGCGAAAAGGGCACGTCGCTGCTGCTGGCCTACCGCTACTCACGAGCCGCTCTCTGGGGGATACCATGCATTTGAGGGAGCGGAAAAATAACCGCCAAAAACTTCCCCCTATATGGCGTAGTTAAAAACGGGACGGGGGTTTGCTCTGGTCTGGCTCTGCGCCTGGCTCTGCGCACTGCCAGGCGGGGCATGGGGGGGTGCCGGGGGGGGACGGCGCTGGGCCTCATGACCAGCCTATGCATGACCGGGGCAAATCGGACAATGTGTCCGTTTTCGGCACTGGTTTGCAACCTGGTCAACACCCTATCTGTTCTCCGAGAACAGATGCACCGGCAACGCGCGCCGTCGGTGTACGACTGCGCTACAATGAGAGCGACCCGCCGTGCCCCGGCAACTGGCACAGCGCGCCGTCTGGCCCGTGCGCCGTCTGATGAATGTCAGCAACCGGTACGGTGACTGGGTGCCCGCCACGCCCGACGATATACGCGACGTGTGCGGACTGAACGGCTGGCCCGTGCCCGAACTGCGCGAACGCCCGACAGAGGACGCAGAGGGACGTGACATACGCGAGTTTGTAGACACAGCGACGGGCGAAGTCGTGCTACGCGACGAATGGCACGAGTGGCAGGAAGCGTGATAGGCGTAGACAGCGCCGGGAGTGTGAAAGATGAGAAACGACAAGGCACTAGAAAGAATGGAACTGACTCTAGAAGAGAAGTGCGTCATAGCCGCGTACAGGAGCCTGACATGGCCCAAGCGCGCCGTTGTCAGACTGGCCCTGTTTCATCCCAAGCTGGCACCATTTGCCTGCTGGCTGGCGCGCCGAATGTCCTGACCTGACACAGCAGGGCCAGGACGCTCAGTAAGTCAGCGCCCAAACAGGGGCGGGGGTGACACTCCGCCCCCTTTTTAGGTGTAAGCCGACTGTGAATCCTATGCAGCACGGGGCATGGTGGGAAGTCATAAGGCAGAGTGAAGTAAGCCGTGAAGTTTCTTAATACTAGGCGCGATTTGTACCATAGTACTGTCCATTATAGGGGTGCCAGTGGCATGGCACTCCTAACAAAATTAGGACGTTTGTCATATAGAACACAGTAGAACGTCACATGTAGAGAGGGGGTGAGTGCGGTAAACTTATGGGCAGTGGCATACTGCCGCTACTTACGCTTTTCTTGTTCGCAAGCCTGAGAGGGATACCCCCGACGCCTACTGCCGCAATCGTGCGGCGTGTGGCGTTCTCAGACTTGCGTTTTTTGTTTAGGCCGTTCGTCGGCTTTCTCCCTCAAAAAACAAGCGCACCGTGTGACCAGCACGGCGCGCGGCGGACGGGGGATTGCGGGCGGACGGCTGGCAAAGCGAGGGTGCGCATATGCCAACCAAGACCAGTGTATCACAACCCCGCCCCGCCGGGCAACCCGTATATTCCACTGACGGCAAACGAGTAATAGGCACCATCACCGGCGACACTTTCACCACCAAGCGCGCGGCGTCGAAGCATATGCTGAGAAAGCCACCTGCGTGGGCCATTGACCGCGCGCCGCTTCAGCGCCTAGCCAGCCAGGGAGTCACCACCGTTGTCGTGCACGACACCGAAGGGCGGCTGGTGTATACGGCCAGCATAGCGGACTTCGCCCGGCATGGGTTCGTCATTGACC
Source organism: Aggregatilineaceae bacterium (assembly GCA_040767545.1). Taxonomy (GTDB): domain Bacteria; phylum Chloroflexota; class Anaerolineae; order Aggregatilineales; family Aggregatilineaceae; genus UBA2029. The sequence continues at coordinate 7,050 of JAXGOK010000047.1, forward strand.
GGGGATATGGCGTCCAAGCGGCGCTGAAGCTGGGGCATTGGCGCATCGAAGTCGAAGGTTCCGACGAATTCGAACGCGCCGTCACCGCTTTCCAGCTAGGCCTCTGGGGTGAGTGAGCGACATGGCCGGGCTTGGCGCATGGCGCACCCGCTACGAGCGGCTGGGGCTGGCCACGCTACCTCTCAGGCCAGGCTCCAAAAAGCCCGTCTGTGACTCCTGGCAAATCACCCCGCCGCCCGTCCAGTGGCATGAGGCGGGCACCGACGCCGGAAACATTGGCTTACGCTGCGGCAACGGGTTCGCAGTGGCCGACGCCGACGCGCCCCAGACTGTACACGCGCTGGCGGCACATTGGGCCGGTTTGGGCGTCAAGCTGCCAGCCGTCGTTACCCCGTCGGGCGGACGGCACTACTACCTGCCTATAGCTGACGTGCCCGACGGCATGGCCTACTGTCTCTGGCACTCAGACGTGGGGCCGGGCGAGTTGCGCGTTGGGCCGGGTGCGCAAGTCGCCGCGCCTTGTAGCGCCGTCGGCGGCAGGCGCTACCGCTTCATGCCCGGCACCGCGCCAGAAGACATACTACGCGCGCGCCCGCTGCGCTGGCGTGACCTGGCCCCGCTGCTGAGGCCGAAGTCTGCCGAACCATTGGCCGCCCTGCCCCTGCCCATGCCCCGCCGTCCGCTGGCGGAGTGGGCAATTTGGCTGTTGGGCGCGCTGGCCGTCCTACCGCCGGGCCAACCCGTGCGCGTTGCGCGGGCGGGCGTCGTGCTGCAATACGCCAGCCGCAGTGAGGCGGAGCAAGCCGTCGTGCTACACGCTACATGGTGTGGCTGGGCATTTGAGGAAGTCGCCGCGCTGTTTGAACGTCACCAACCGGGCCACTACGCCAGCCGACGCGACAAAAAGCGGTACCTGCGCACCTGCTGGGGTAAGGCGCTGGGCTGGCTGGCGGGTACCCCAGAGCGTGAAACGATAGCCATTCTCTGGCGCTGGGCAGAGGCGCGCCCCTGGCCCGGACGCGGCGGGGGTAACGACTTTCTGGCCTACCGCGCCCTGCTACAGCGCGCTTGGCTGGCGGACACTTTGACGCCCGATATGGGCCGCCGTGACGTTGAGTTGGCCGCCAGCATGGGCGACCGGGGCGCGCGCGGCGCACTACAGCGCCTTGTCAAGTCTGGACTCGTGGCCCCAGAGGGCCAGCGCCAACGCGCGACGGACGCCCGTGCATGGCGACTCGTGCCCGAAGTTGCAGACGGCGACGGCCAGCCGCCCGCGCGGGCCATTGACGCGCTGCCAGGTGAGGCCGAACTGTGGGCGGTGCTGGGGCGCGCGGCGGGCATGGTATACGCCCGTCTGAATGCCGAACCTCAGAAGGTAGGCGCGCTGGCGCTGGCAACGGGTAAGCATCGCAACACCGTAGCGAATGCCCTTCGCGCGTTGGCGCGCTACGGACTGGCGACTGACAGTGCCGCCGGCTGGGTTGTCGGCCCACGTGACGCTGCTGAGGTAGCGCACGAGCTGGGCGCGCCGACGGCGAAAAACAGACGGGAATGGGGCATTGCAGCGGAGCGGCAGACGTTCAGAGAAGCCCTGGCCATGCGTCACGGGTAGGGGGATGCGCGCACCGACTGCCCAACCCCCCCCCTCAAAAACCGTCGCCAACTCCTACCGTCATTCTGTGTTCATGTGGGGCGTTATTGTGCATGTTTCGGGCACTGTGAGGGAGAAACCATGGCACGACAACACAAACGCACCTGGCAGAGACACGAGGCCGCCGTCGCCGCCGCGCTGGGCACCACGCGCACGGGCGCGGGCGCACAGAACCGCAGGGACGGCGGGGCGGACGTGCGCACCGGCTGGCTGGTGGCGGAGTGCAAATCGTGGGCACGGCTACCGGCGCGCGTGGTGGCCGCTCTGGAGCAAGCGGAGCGTTCGGCGACTTCCGAACAGTTGCCGATTGCCGTGTTGCACCAGGTAGGCGCGCGCCGTGAGGATAACCTGTGCGTGATGCGCTGGGGTGACTTCCTTGAGTGGTTCGGCCCGGACAGCGACCCGCCAGAACGTACATAGAGAGACGGTAGCGCGCAGCGGGTAGCAGGGTTCAAAATGCGCAGAATGTGTCCAATTCTCGCGTGAAAACAGTCTACACGGCGCACGTCTCTGAAATGTGCGAAATACGCCCGTAGCAGTCCCAAAACGTCCCAATTCGTCCCGTCCAACCGTTATGCAGCCGTCTAAACGGCAGAGGGAGTGACAGACACATGAGTAAGTCAGGACGCAACTCCAACGGCACGTTCGCAGAGGGCAACCCCGGCGGGCCAGGCCGCCCAGCGCGCGCCACTGAACGCCAGTATATGGCCGTCGTCATGGCCGCGTGCGACTTGGGCACCTGGCAGGCTATAGTTGAACGCGCTGTCGCCGACGCCAAGAACGGGGACGGCACCGCCCGCGCGTGGCTGGCGGGCTATCTGGTAGGCAAGCCGTCGCCAACCCACACCGCCCCGCCCCCGACGCGCGTGTTGGCCGCTGAACTGGCGGGCGTTGACGAAGTGGCGGAGGAAGTGGCAGACATACAGCGCATATCCGAACTGGACGCCCTCATAAACAGCGGGTTCGGACGGCGCTGAGTTTCAGGTTTTTTCAACATTTGCGCCGAGAGTGCCCCTCAGAGTGCGCCTGACGCGCAAGGCGGGGCGATGCTGCCCAAACTGGTGCGGCAGGCACATTGCAATGATTGCAATGGTAAAAAAAAGGTGGTGGCGCACAACGGGTATCGGCCCACTGCTAGGGCCAGGTGTTGACAAATGATGACATTCAGAAGGGAATGAGCTATGGAACTGTGGGAGCGCGAAGACCTGGCCGCCGCACGTGACGCCGGCGTGGAGTTCTGGCCCGGCCAGCGGGTGAGCGTGGGCACGTTGCCCGGCGTGGTGGTGAGCGCCGAAGTAACGTACCGTCTGACCGTCAATGCCGGTCTGCAAGGCGACTGGCGCGTAAAACACTACCCGCGCCCGTGCTACACGGTGCAACTGGACGCTGGCCCGCGCGTGACCGTCTCTGGCGGCGAACTGAGCGCCCTGGAAGCGCCCACGCCGCCGGGCAGCTACCGCGCATTCTCGGAGCGGGTGTATGGCGCGCTGGTGACTGAGAACGGCGACGCGCGGTTGCAATCATTGCAACGGGTGCAACGCAGAAAAAAAGGCGACTGTTCTCAAACAAGCGCCCTTGAGTGAAAACCCCTCACCCCTCTGTGCGCGCGGGACACGCGGCAACTGTGCAAAATTTGCACGGTTGGATATTCACCCCCGTGAGCGCGCGGGGTGCACCCCAACCGGCGCGCTGCTACTGGCACCGTGTAGAACATATGTGTAGCGCCCCGCCCGAACCCCCGCGCCAATCGCTACACAAATGTTCTGTGCGCCGACCTCACCCCTCTGGGCACGTCCGACATGGGCCACCTGCTGGCGGGGGTGAAGCTGCGTTCTGAACAGATGTTCTCAGAGGAGTGAGGGCCAGGCGCGTGGGCCGGCTGGCAGCTGTCTGCTGGCGGGGGTTAGCTGACGCGAGCGCGCCAGCGAATACACGTCCTCGCTCCAGAACGCGCTACAAGGCTCCTGTTTGGGCGTTTAGGTAGGTTGGCCGTGTGGGTGCGTTTTCGCGCCACTATGCGCGTTTCACGCGGCCCCTTTGGGTGCGCGGGGAGTACGTGACGAAAACGGACACATTGTCCGATTTGCCCCGCACCCCTCTGCGCGCGCGGAGTGGCACCCGCTTGCGCTGGTATACGAGCCGTGCTACACTGGGGGTACCTTAACAAACGAAAGCCCCGGCGCTGTACAAAGCAGCCCAGGGCATGGCCAGGCCGATTGCAGCGACCTGACGGCACTGAGTATAGCAGAACCAGCCCCGTCCGGCAATGCAGCGGCGGGGCTTTTGCTTCTGGGCAGACAGCAACGTGACAGCACGGCGCGGCTGACTGCGCGCGACATTTCCGCCGCCCCCCTACTCCATTGACATCTCCGTATCCACGCAGTCGAGCAGCGGCAACAGCTCCTCGCGCGACTTCTGCTGCGAGCGCTTCTTGCCGTAGTAGAACGTGTCCGCCCGGCAAACATGGCGCACCCAGGCGAACGGGTTATCCCACCTGGCCCCCAACTGCTGCGCCTCGTAGCGCGCCATCCGCACCTGGGCCAGCGCCGCCTTGATGTGGTACATGGGGTCTTTGCGCGCCAGCAGCGGCTCTGGCCGGGGCTGGCGGCGGATGAAGCGCAGCGGCCCCGGATAGAGCAGCCCCCGAAATAGCAGGCTCAGCCGCAGGCCCGGCCCGCCCGGCCAGGCTTCGGGATGCTCCTTGAGAATCCAGGCCCACATCGTGTAGATGGCTAACTGGGCGCTGCGCGGGAAGCCATCCTCGCGGCTCAGGTTCTTGGGACGCAGCCGCTTGAGCGCCGCGCTTAGCTCCGGGATGGCGTGCTCGGAGTCCCAGCGGACGACGCTCAGCATTTGCAGCGCACGCTCGATGTGCGTCTCCAGCACGGCAAGCTGGTGAATCTCCTGGCGCTCGCGGGTGCGGCGGGCCAGGTTGCGCCCGCGCGGACCCTTCGCCCCTGGCAGCGGCGAATCTTCACCCCACTGCACGCCGTATTCGTGCACCATCTCCAGCCAGAACAGGTCTTCGGTCTCCAGGCGGTACGTACCACCGTCCAGCCCGGCTCCTGGCCCGCTGGCGGGGACGCGGCGCACGCCCTGACAGGGCATGGGGACGAGGCGCTCCAGCGTGTTGTCGGGGCCGTCGCTGAGCCGGTCGTGCGCCAGCGGATCGGCGGCCACCCAATCCACATTCTTCGGGTCCAGGCCGGTGACGCGCGCCGAGAAACGCGCATCCCAGCGGCGACCCAAGACACGCCGCCCGCGTACTAGCCTGGCCGGGAGGGAGAACGCCTTCTCCAGCACGCCGAGTCGCGCCGATGCCGCGTACCCTTCGATCTCCCAGGCGAAATACGACGCCGACGACCCGCGCGCAATGTAGACGATGGGACGCCCGGCGGTGGTCTTCTGCACGTCCGCCCACAGGCGGCGGTAGCCGTCTTCGTGGCTGGCATAGCCCACGTCGAGCACCTGCACGCCGGTCAGCAGCGTCGCCTCGTCTAGCTGGCGCTCCTGGGCGAAGACGTGCTCGCCCAGCTCCAGCAGCAGGGTGATCACTTCCCAGTCACCCTCGTGGCGGTTGGCCCAGTCGTCGTAGTAGTAGTGGAACCAGTATTGCAGTGCCACCCGCGACCGCCGGACATCGTGCGGCCCCTGCTCCGGCCCCTTGCGCAGCAGCGCCTCAGTGGACGACAGGGCCTGATCGAGCGTGGCGCGCCCCTGAATCAGCCGGCCATAGACGATGCTGCGCCGGGCCTCTGGCGGCGACTCGGCCAGCAACGCGAAGTAGTGCTTCCAGAAGCCGATGTTGTCACCGCGATAGAGTCCCAGGTCGAAGCCGCGAATTCGCCTGCCCAATTCCTGCTGGATCAGCCTTGTGCGGATGGCGCTGCGCAGCTCCTCGCCGGTCAGCCCCGTGTAGCGCGGATCGTCGTGATAGGCGAGCACGGCTTTGTCAATCTGCTGGCTGGAGATCGCCGCCTCTACTGCGCTGATCTCCTCCTGGATTGAGCGCGGTTTCAATTGCCGGGCCAGGCGGCGCAGCAGGTGTGATTTGGGGTAGCGGATGGCCGCTTGCTGTAAGAAGAATTCGACCGCGCGGGGGTGGTAGGAGCCGCGCACCGTGTAGATGGCGTCACCGTCGTCGGGATAGGGCGCTTGCTGCTCAAGCTCCGGGAACAGCACCAGCACGGGGGCGAAGCGGTGCAGGAGCATCTGGCGCTCAGCAGGCAGAAGGTACCCTCGCGCGTCGGGCATACATCACTCCTGTGGGGCAGCTTTTGGCGGAGTTCGTCAGGTTCGTGGTGCTTATCCCCACTGATCATTATAGGACGCTTACTGCGGCGGGGCTAGTGAGGGACTGGGGATACTAGACTTCCGAAGTCTTTGAGGACTTCGGGAGTCTGGTCTCTATGTGGTGTTTTTTGGCTATTGACTATACGAAGGTCGGCACGCACTTGACTATTCACCCTTTTGCCATCAACCGCTTGACCGGAACCCCGCACAGAAACCTGAATGGCTCCGCGCCTGTGTTCTCGTAGGTGTGCTCCATGCCACCCGGCACGAAAATCACGTCGCCCGGCTCCAAGGCGTGCCAGGCTCCGTTGAGCCACACGCGCCCCATCCCCTCCACTACGAAGTTCTCGTGTTCGTAGTGATGGCTGTGGCGCGGCGTGTGGCCGCCGGGCGCGACCTCGATCATGCGCAGCGCATAAACCGGTGCACCGTCGTGGTCGTCGTCAATCAGCCAGCGGATGTGTGTGCCAGGCGCTTCGCTGCCATACTCCTGCGCGGGCACGGCACTGTAGTGGATGACTTTGCCCTGAGCGTGCGTCTCTTGCTTCATGAGGATCGTCCTTTCGCCGGATGGTGATCAGTGGTCAGTGATCAGTTGTCAGTGGTCGGTGGTCGGTGGTTGATAGCCAGTTACCCCGTAGGAGCGTCTTCTCTGCTGCGCCCTGCCCCGGAATAGACTTCCGAAGTTTTCAGAAACTTCGGAAGTCTGATCTCCGGGCACTTGCTCGCGTAGGGGCGTATCGCATACACCCCCGCGCCGCCGCTACTTTGCCCCCTTGACCAGTTCCTCGGCCTGCGCGACCATCTTCTCGATCTCGCCCAGCCCCTCCTGCCAGAAATGCGGATCGGTCAAGTCCACGCCCAGCGGGGCCAGCGTCTTCTCCGGCCAGTTCGAGCCGCCCGCGCGCAGCACGTCCAGGTAACGCGGCGCGAACGATTCCCCTTCCTGGCGGTAGCGGGCAAAGAGCGCCAGCACCAGCAGCTCGCCGAACGCGTAGGCGTAGACATAGCCCGGCACCTGCAAGAAGTGCGGAATGTAGCTCCACCACAGCCCGTAATTGCCGGTCATCTCCACGCTGTCGCCGAACATGGCCTGCTGCGTCTCCATCCAGATCGCGCCCAGGCGCTCGCTGGTCAGCTCGCCCTCTTCGCGGCGGGCCGTGTGCATCCCGTGCTCGAAGCGGTTCATCGAAATCTGGCGGAAGATGGTGGAGAAGCAGTCTTCGATCTTCTGGGCGAGCATGGCCAGCCGCACAGCGGGGTCTGCCTCGTTAGCCATGAAGTCGCTGAAGACGAGCATCTCGCCAAAGGTCGAGGCCATCTCGGCGGTGGTCAGCGGCGTGTGCTGCTGGAGCATCCCTTGCTCGCGCGCCAAGTACTGGTGGACGCCATGCCCTAGCTCGTGGGCCAGGGTCATCACGTCGCGGACGTTGCCGGTGAAGTTCATGAAGACGTAGGGATGCGCGGACGGCACAACCGAGGCGCTGTAGGCCCCGCTGCGCTTGCCGGGGTAAGGCGGCGCGTCAATCCACGACCTGTCGAAGAACTGCCCGGCGACCTCAGCCATCTGCGGGTGGAACCGCCCATAGGCGCGCAGCACTATCTCGCGGGCCTGCGTCCACTGGTAGCGCCCCTCGGCGGCGGGCAGCGGCGCGTAACGGTCGTAGTCGTAGAGCGTGTCCACGCCCAGCAACGCCCGCTTGAGATGGTAGTAGCGGGCGACGATGTCATAGCGCGCCGTCACCGCGCCGATCAGCGCCTCAACCACGTCATCGCTGACCTCGTTATCCAGGTTGCGCGACGAAATCCAGTTGGGGTAGCGGCGCAGCCGGTCGTCGGAGGCTTTGTCGGCGGCCAGCGTGTTGAAGATGAAGGTCAGCGTGGGCAGTTGCCCGCGCAGTACGTCGGTGAAAGCCTGGGCCGCGCGCTGGCGAAGCGCACGGTCCGGCTCGTGCAGCTTGGCCAGGATCGCCGCCTGCGTCAGTTCTTCGCCGTCGAAGGGATAGCGCGTGTTGCCCATTAGCTCGGAGAAGAAGCGGCCCCACGCGCTGCGCCCGGTGACGGACTTCTCCGCCAGGATTTTCTCCTCCGGCTCGCTGAGGCGGTGCGGCTGGTAGCGGCGGGTCGTCTCCAGCCAGTGCTGGTAGTGGGCCAGCACAGGGTGCGTCAGCATGGCCTGGGCGAACTCGTCCGGCGCGTTGACCCACTCTAGCTCGAAGAAGACGAGCTTCTGCTGAAGCTGCGCTTCCCATTCCGTCAGGCGTTGCAGCAGCGCGCCATAGCGGGCGTTGGCCGCGTCCGTCGTCCAGGTCAGGTAAGCGAACGCGCCGAGCTTGTTGGCCGCCTCGACAATGGCTTCATAGGCGCTCACTGCCGCGTGCAGCCCCTCGGCGTCGAGCGCGGCGACCTTGCCCCGGTAAGTGGCGGCGAAATCGTCGGCGAGCGCGTCGGCCCGCACGATGTCTTGCTCGATCTGCGGGTCGTCCACCCCGGCATAGAGATCGCTCAAGTCCCACAGTACTTCTTCGGCTCCGGTACGTTTATCGTTGGCTTCGGCTGCCATAGCTTTCTCCCAAAAGGCTGTGCAGGCACCAGGTTCGCAATATGCCAAGCATAACAAGAGTCGCGGCCCGCCTCCAAACCGGAAGTCTGGCGGCGAGGCGCGTCAGCGCCGAGCGGGGATGAGGTTCGGGGCGTATGGCGATACACCCCTACGGAGCCGCCTCCCCTTCCCCTAGCTTTGCTGGGGGATGGGGGCCTTCCAACAGTGGCTCCCCTCATCTATTCCTGAGCAGGGAATCGGTGTACACTGGGAACGCAGTGGGGATGGACTGTGCAGGCATCTGGCAAGGACGGAGCCTACTTGATGACGAAAGCAGACATGACCATTCTCGATACCCTGTTCAGCGAGCACTCCTTCGCGTGTCAGCGCCAGCCCGTCACGGTGACCACCGACGAGCTGACGCACGTCTTCGGCACGCAGGAGCCGGTGCGCAATTATCCCGACGACCGCGCCAGCTTCCTGCTCAAATGCGGCTGGCTGCGCGTGGAGCACATCAACCCCGCGCTTGCGCTGGACGACCGTCCCACCCTGATCGCTGCCATCCAGCAGCAGGCCCGCGCCCGGATCAAGCAGGGGCCGGCCCTGCCGGACAACGAGCGCCAGCAGGTGCGCTGGCTGTGGGAAAAAACGCGCACCCACGAGAGCGCCCAGCAAATCACCCAGCGAGTCTGGCTGGCAGTGGTGCTCTATAACCTGGGGTTTCGGGGGCTGACCTTCGACGCTGAAGGGCAGATCCTTTACGAAGGCGGCATGACAGCCCGTGTCGGTCACGCGCCCGATCTGGCGCTTGACCTGGTGTGGAACAGCGCCAGCCCCGCGCTCTACGTCGCCAGCTTTCGCCAGGCGGACGGAGTCGTTGTGCGCAGCAAAGGCCGCCAGCGCTGGCATATCTACTGCCTGACGCTCGATCCCGCCGCCAGGGTGCTCTTTGAGCAGCGACTGCGCGTCGCCAAGGAGAAAGTCGCGCTGATCGTCGCCAGCGACATTCACGCCACACAGCCCCAACTGCCGCGCGACTTCTACGGCGGTAACGCCTTCCAGCAGGCGTGCATAGACGCCCAAGACCAGCACTTCGCCCATATCCTGGTGCTCTCGCCCCAACATGGCATCTTGTCGCTCGACGATACCGTGCCTTCCGAGCAATCGTGGGCCGAGATGGTCAAGCAATCCCTCTGGTTCTGGCAGCTCACTGCGATCCGTCGCTTGGGCCAGTATCTCTACGGCCCTCTGCCGCCCAACGTCCCCCATGCCAAAGAGATGGATTGGTGGGCGTGGCTCAACCCGGAGTCTGTGTACGAGTTCACCGTCTTTGGAGAAGGCTTCCCTGTACGCATCCTCCTGGAGCAGATCGTGCGCGCGCACATCCAGATGCCCGACAGCGTGCCCCTGGTAGTCCTGGCCGAGCAGCGTCCCGGCTACGACGTGGGCGACCTGGGCTATGACTGGTTCGGCGGCGAGGAGGGCGACTACGAGGACTTCGACGGCGAGTTCGGCGGCGAGGAGCACGTCCCGGACTTCCTCGATTACCAGCAATTGATGGACTGGGCGGGCGAGTTCGTCGAGCGGGTCAATATCTACGTGCTGCCCACTGACGAGCTCTGGGAGCTGACCCCGGACGACGGGCTGCTGCCGATGCGCTTCCTGGAGCAGGAGGGGGTTGACGTTGAGAGCCTGCTCGACCTGCTGACGGACATCACCCTGCTGTTAGAACAACCGCTGCCCCTGACCATGCTCGTCAACGCCTCGACTGTGGTGTCGGTTTTGCTGCAAGTCAGCCACAACCTGGTTCACAAGGAGCTTGACGCGATCCACGAGACGATCTCAGCGTTCCCGGAGCCGCTCCTGGGCCAGTATGTGGAGAAGGTGCTGCAAGAAAAGAAGCTGGAGGATCAGCTTTGCGCGTGCCTGTCGCTGGCCGAGCACCTGCACCTGATGGCCCAGACCATCACCCAACCGGTCACCGCGCAGCTTCTCGTCTGGCTGCAAACGTACATCTCCGGGCGCATCCGCCAGCAAGCAGGAGACCGGGCAGCCGGGCTGGGGAAAAGCCCCGCCTGAGAGACCATTTGAGAAGTTGTTTCCCCCCACCCCAAACCCCTCCCCCACAAGGAGGGAGGGGCTTAGGGTTTACGATCTTCTCCTTTCCCCCCTCGTGGGGGAAGAGCCGGGGACGGGGAGGGGCAGAGCCAGGCGCACGGGTTCTCAAACGGCGTCTGAGGCCCTTATTTGTGCTATTGCTTGCTTAAAAGGACTTCCCCTATGCTTACTCCCGTCGAAAAGATACTGTTTGTGCTGGCGGCGGCGCTATCGCTCTGGCTGGCCCAGCAAACCTTCCGCCGCGCCTTCGGGGTGATCCGGCGCGGCGAAGGGACGCTCACTCTCAGCGACCTGCCCCGGCGCGTCTGGCGCGCGCTGGACGTGGGCATCACCCAGCGCACCGTGCTGCGCGACCGGCCCATCACCAGCCTGCTGCACAGCTTCATCGCCTGGGGCTTCATCTTCTACGTGCTGGTCAACCTGGGCGACGTGATCGAAGGCTATTTCGCCGTCCAGTTTCTAGGGTCGGGCCTCGCCGGTGACCTCTACCGCCTGCTGGCCGACGTGTTCAGCGTGCTGGCGCTGGCTGGCATGGCTTACTTCCTGCTGCGTCGCTTCGTGGCCGACGCCCCCGCCCTGCGCTTTCACGACGGGGTGCTGCTGCATGAGCGCGTGCGGGCCGGGCTGCGCCTGGATTCGCTCATCGTCGGGCTGTTCATCCTGACGCACATTGGAGCGCGCTTCCTGGGCGAGTCATTCTGGGTGGCGCTGCACGGCGGGAGCGATAGCTGGCAGCCGTTCGCCAGCGCCATTGCCGGGCTATGGGGCGACCTGAGCCACGACGCGCTGGAAGTGGGCGAGCACGCCCTGTGGTGGCTGGCCCTGGGCACGATCCTGGCCTTCATCCCCTACTTCCCCTCCAGCAAGCACATGCACCTGTTCATGGGGCCGCTCAATTACTTCTCCAAGCCCGAACGAGCCTCGTTGGGCGCGCTCGATCCGCTCGACTTCGCCGACGACGAGCGCGAGCAGTTCGGCGTGGCGCGGCTGGAGCACCTGAGCAAAACGCAGCTTTTCGACGCCTTCGCCTGCATCATGTGCAACCGCTGCCAGGACGTTTGCCCGGCCTATCTCACCGGCAAGCAGCTTTCGCCCTCGGCCCTGGAGATCAACAAACGCTACGAGATTCGCCAGCACATGGTCCTGCTGGCGGCGGGCGGCGAGTCGCCGCGCCCGCTGCTGGACTTCGCCATCACGCCCTCGGCGGTGTGGGCCTGCACAGCCTGTGGCGCATGCCTTGACATCTGTCCGGTGGGCAACGAGCCGATGCTCGACATCCTCGACATCCGCCGCGACCTGGTGCTCACCCAGGGCGAGTTCCCCGCCGAGCTACAGGGGGCGTTCAAGGGCATGGAGAACGCGGGCAATCCCTGGCAGATGGGCGGGGGCCGCCTGGCCTGGGCCGAAGGGCTGGACGTGCCCACCGTCGAGGACGCGCCCGGCTACGAGGTGCTTTACTGGGTGGGCTGCGCGGGCAGCTTCGAGCCGCGCGCGCAGAAGATCGCACGGGCGCTGGTGCACATCCTGCGGGCGGCAGGGGTCAAGTTCGCCGTGCTGGGCGAGCGCGAAGGCTGCACCGGTGACACGGCCCGCCGCGCCGGGAACGAGTACCTGTTCTACGAGATGGCCACAGCCAACATCGAGACGCTCAACGAGGTCAACCCGCCGCGCATCCTGGTCACCTGCCCGCATTGCCTGCACACCCTCGCCAAAGAGTACCCGCAGTTCGGCGGGCATTATCAGGTGGTGCACCATACTGAGTTCATCGCCGAGCTGATCGGCAGCGGACGGCTGCGCCTGCCCGCCAACGGCGCGCAGCGCGTCACCTTCCACGATCCGTGCTACCTGGGGCGGCACAACGACATTTACCGCGCCCCGCGCGCCGTGCTGAGCGCGGCGGGCGCGGCGCTGAGCGAGATGCCGCGCGCGCATAGCAAATCGTTCTGTTGCGGGGCGGGCGGCGCGCAGTTCTGGAAGGAAGAGGAGCACGGCAGCGCCCGCGTCAGCCAGGCGCGCTACGCCGAGGCGCAGGGCACCGGCGCGGACGTGCTGGCCACCGGCTGCCCATTCTGCCTGAGCATGTTCGCCGACGCGCGCCAGGATGCGGGCGAGAGCGGGCCGGCGGTCAGGGACGTAGCGGAGATCGTCGCCAAGCGGCTGGGCGCGGCGCTTTAGGGCGCGAGGCAGTCTTGTCTTAAGCCCTGGCCTCGCGGCGCGCGGCCAGGAACAGACTTCCGAAGTTTCCGAAAACTTCGGAAGTCTGGCGTTCGAGCGCCTACACGTGTAGGGGCGGGTTTGCAAACCTGCCCCTACAAACGGCTACCGATCATGGTCGCCTATTTGCGCGAGCGACCACTCGCCGGTGAAGTATTCCAGGTCAATCCCGTCTTCCAGGTCTGGCCAGTAAATGCTGATCGGCGTTGCCTGGTAATTTCGCTGCTGCTCCGGCGTCGCCTTTTTGAGCCAGGGGAACGCATCGAGCGGCAGGCCGATCACGCGCTGATCGTCGAGCGTGACCCACACCCGTTTACTGTGGATGCTGACCGAAAGAGGAATCGCGCGACCTTTGACGCTCATGCTCTCAGCTTCCTGAGTGGAATTCGTTCCACTTCCTCAAGAGTCCATGTTGGTGGGCCTGAATTAGTTTCAGTATAGCCCTGATTTCGCCGGGTCTGAACCCCCAATTGTCGAGAACCTCAACTCGCTCAAGGGTGATCCTGGCCTCTTTTCCAGCGCTTTTTACGTGTACATGAGGCGGGTCATGATCTTTCGTGTAGACCACGACTTCAAATTGCCCCTTACGTAGCACAACAGGAGTCATTCCCCCAGGTTCCCTTCATGCAAAAAGGGTGATGTTCAGATGGGGGCACTTCCTCCCCGGCGGCGAGCATGTCCTCAATGCGCAGGGCTATCGCCTCTTTGATGTTCTCCAGAGCCTCTTCTTTGGTCTCTCCCTGGCTGAAACAGCCGGGCAGACTCGGCACTTCGACTCAGTAGCCACCCTCTTCAGCGGGATGCAAGATCACCTGGCGTGTGGTAGACATAGGCGCTCTCCCTTTTGCGATCCATTGTACTCCATAACGCCTCGCCTTGATGTAGACGCAGCGCCCCGCCGACTCCCCCTCTCCTCTACTTCTTTCTCTCCGCGACCTCTGCGCCTCTGCGGTGAGATCGGTTCTTCGCCCGCCTCACAACACCACGCGGCGGAGTCGCCATCCCCGCGCTTGCCCCACGCCGATTGCATCGCTCCCCGCCGCAAGCTATAATCCGCACCCGTTCCGCTAACGTAATAGCAGCTTCGACTAAGCACCCCCCGGCGGCGTCAGGTAGTTCTCGGCTGGGGCGGTTTTTGTTGGGGAGGATGATCTCGGTGGAGACTGTAAAGCACAGCGCAATGACAGCGGGCCGGTACGCCTGGCTGAGCCTGGTACTGGTCGTCGTGGTCGTCATCAGCGGGGTGGGAATGGCCGGGCAGCCCGCTCTGGCCCAGGACGCCAACCCTAATTTGCTGGTGAACGGCAGCCTGGAACAACCCTACTACGGCCAGGGCGCGCCGACGCGCACCGCTCCCAGCGGGTGGAGCATCTGGCTAGGCGCGGGCGCGCCGGAAGCCTTCCCGCACAATGACAAGGTGCAGGTGCTCGAAGGTGAAGTGTCGTGGAACGTCAAGCAGGGCTACACGGCCTTCACCGCCGCCGGTTACCAGCGTGTCAGCGGCCTGGCCGCTGGCCAGGGGGTCAAGCTGACCGCTTACGGCTGGGTCTACACCTGCAACGACACCACCACATCGTGCGTCATCGCCGATCCGCCCTACCGCCGCTCCGACACGGCGGCGGGCGCTTCGCTGAAAGTGGGCATTGATCCCAACGGCGGAACCGACCCGCTCGCGGCCAGCGTCGTCTGGTCGGCGGCAGCAGCGCCCTATGACCAGTGGGCTGAATTGAGCGCCACAGCTTCGGCGGCGGGTGATTCCGTCACCGTCTTCCTGTACATGACCCAGACCGCCGGGTTAGCCATCAACAACGTCTATTGGGACAAAGTCTCGCTCGTGCGCACCGAGGGTGGCACCGTCGCCGCGCCAGTCCCCGTAGAAGCGCCTTTCGTCACGCCGCAGGGCGTCCGGCCCGATGGCAGCATCGTCCACACTGTGCAGTCGGGCGACACGCTGTCCAGCATCGCCTACGCCTACTTTGAATACGGCGTGACGGCGGAGAGCATCGCCGCCCTCAACCCGCCGATGAAGCCCAACACGCGCGTCCTGCAGATCGGCCAGCAGATCATCATCCTGCCGCCCGGCTCGGTGGACCCCGTCACCGGCAAGCTGCTGCCCGCTGGCGCGGCTCCGGCGGCACCTCCTGCTGAGGTCGCAGCCGTCCCGACCGCCATCCCCTCACCCACGCCGGTAGGCGGCGCAGCCCAGCCGGAACCCACGACCGAGCCAGCCGAGGAAGCTGAGCCGCCGGTCACCTATGGGCCGGTGCAGGCGGAGTTTGTGGCGTTGGAGCGCGGGGTCATGTTCTGGGTTCAGGACACAAACCAGGTCTTCGTGCTCACCAACGGGGCCGATGCGTTGGGCGGCACCTACAAGGCGTACCAGAATACCTGGATGGACGGGATGCCAGAGGTTGATCCGGCGCTCGAAAGCCAGGTTCCGGCAGACCTCGCCCAGCCGACACGCCGCTTCGGGCAGGCGTGGCGCACCTACGCGGGCGTGCGCGACTCGTTGGGCTGGGCCACTGGCGAAACGCAGCCCTACACGGCACTGGTCGTCCGGCAGGGCGGCACGATTGTCTTCAGTGGGCCGGATGGCCTGGTCTACCAGTTCGACGCCGAGGGTAACTGGCAGGCGTCCGACCTGGGCGCGGAGCAGTAAGCAGTCGCCGGCGATCCGTAGGGGGCGTATGGCCCTACGGGCCTCACCCCCTAAATCCCCCTCTCCAGCCGAGCTAGAGAGGGGGACTTTGATCGCCGGATGTGAGCGTTTTCCCCCTTCCTGGCTTGGCCGGCGAGGGGGCCAGGGGGAGGGGCCTTCCGCCACCCCGTCCCTCTACCATTTTCTCTCTGCGACCTCTGCGCCTCTGCGGTGAAATCTGTTCTTCGCTCCCCGCAAGCCTGCGCCATGAACGGCTCTGCGGTAAAATGCCCCTTCGTGCCTGGCAATGCGCGCTGTTGGAAAGGACTGCTGCCGTGCTGGCTATCCCTCGCGCCGCTCTGCGCGACTCGACTCTGCGTTCGCCTGCGTTGGTCGCGCTGGGGCGCGTGCTGCGCCGCCTGACCGCTTCGCGCTGGACAGTGCCGCTGCTGCTGGCGCTGGGCGTGGCGCGCGCGCTGATTTTCCTGATCGCCTACCCGCCAGCGCACGGGGCCGACTCCGCCGACTATTTCCTCTACGCGGCGCAGTTCGAGGGGCTGGACGCGCCGATTGTCTTCGAGCTGATCTACCCGCTCTATCCGCTGCTGATCTACCTGACTCATTATTGGCTGGGCAGCGTCTATGTGCTGATCGTCTTCCAACTGGTGCTCTCGGCGCTGCAAGGGGTGGTGTTCTATTGGGGGATCCGCCCTTACAGCCCGGCGCTGGCTTTCGGTGTGGCGCTGCTGGCTCTCGCCGATCCGCAGACCGGCATCCTGCACAACTTCACCTCAACCGAGCCGCTTTATATGTTCACGCTCAGCCTGGCCTTCAGCCTGTTTCTGATCCAGGCGCGGCGGCGGGGCGGGCGCAGGCTGCAAGCGGGCGATGTGGCCCTGGGCGTCATGCTGGCGCTGACGCTGCTCATCCGTCCGGTGGGGCGCTACCTGATCGCCCCCTTCGCCGTGCTGTTCCTGCTGAGCACGCGCTCGGCCTGGCGGACGGCGATCATGGGGGCGGCCTTTGCCCTGGCGCTGCTGCTATCCGCGCTGTTCAACCAGCTTGTCTTCGACCAGTTCGCGCTGAACGGCGGCGGTAGTTTCATGCTCACCCGCCCGATGATCATGTCCGGCTTGCTGGAAGCGGATAACGGCCCGGCTTCGGCGGAGCTGGTCGCGCTGCGCGAGCGCTGCCCTGAGGATGAGAACACGAACCGCTGCCTGGTCGGACAGGTGGGTGACTGGTCAGCGGTGCGCAGCCTGTACAACCGGGCCTACCGCGAGATGCTGATCGCCCATCCGCGTGAGTTCGGCGAGCAGGTCTTCGATGCTTTCACCGCCTATCTGCGCCTGCCTGGGCTGCAATATAGCGGCAAGTGGCTGCCCAGCGACGCGCAGTGCGCCGACATCGAAGGCAAAGTCGAGCGCGACACGCGCGGCTACCTGGAGAAGGACTGGCTGCTCTATGGCGCGTCCGACATCACGCCGGAGACGCTGGCCCCCATCGTGCGCGACATTGCGACGGCCATGTGCCCGCCCTGGCCGGACAGTTGGCCCGTGCGCCAGGCGGTGGACTACGTGGCGCTGCGCTACCGCTCGCTGAGCCGCCCGCACCCGTACCTGTGGTATGGGGCGCTGGGCCTCGCCGTGCTGCTCGTTCCCTGGGCGCGGCGACTGCTGCCGCTGGCGTTGGTAGCGGGGGCCATCGTCGCCAATCACGCCGCCGCCAGCGCGATCATGCTCAACGTCCAGCCGCGCTATATTGCGATAGTCAATCCTTATAAGGGGGTGCTGCTGCTCGTGCTGTTCTATGTGCTGGGCGTGCTCGCCCTGCGCCTGGCCGATGAAGTGCTGGCGCGGCGCAGATGAGCGGTCAGCAGGACGCGCTGACAGCCAGACTTCCGAAGTTTTCGGAG
>JAXGOK010000048.1:0-24052 GCA_040767545.1 Aggregatilineaceae bacterium
ACTTCCAATAGGTTGTTCGTGCACCCCTGCCTGCTGGACGCTTCGCCGTCTCGCCTCGCTGCTGGTACAATCGGTGCTGTTGGCGCAGCGTGACTCACGAGCAAGCGCCCCTTCCCCATCCGACCGGAAAGGACAATCGCATGGTCGTCGTCAAGCCATTTCGCGGCGTGCGCTTCAACCGGGATCGCGTCGCCGACTTGCAGGCCGTTGTCAGCCAGCCCTACGACCGGATTGACGAGGCGCTGCGCGAGCGTTATCTGGCGCTCAGCCCGCACAATGTGGTGCGCATCATCCTCAACCCGCTCCAGCCGGGCGACGATTCTACCAGCCCTCAAGGGCCGAATGTCTACACGCGCGCCCGCGATACTTACCAGGGGTGGCTGCACGAGGGGATTCTGCGCCGCGAGGAGCGGCCCGCGTTCTACGTCTACACGCAGACGTTCCGCGTGGAGGGGCACGTCTACACGCGGCACGGCCTGATCGCCGCCGTCGCCCTGACCGACTTCGCCGAGGGCACCATCCTGCCCCACGAGCGCACGCACAGCGGCCCGCAAGAAGACCGTCTGCGCCTGCTGGCGACCGTCCAGGCCAACACGGAGCAGATTTTCCTGCTCTATCCCGACGCACAGAACGCCGTCAACCGCATCGCGCAGAGTGCGCTCGGCGACCGCCCGCCGGACGTGGACATCGCCGAGCCTGGCGAGCCGGATGTCCGCCAGCAGCTTTGGGCGCTGACCGACCCGGCGGCACTCGCCGCCATCGAAACCGCCCTCGCCCCTCTGCGCGGCCTGATTATCGCCGACGGCCATCACCGCTACGGCACCGGCCTGACCTACCGCGACCAGCAGCGCCGTGCTCACCCCGCCGCACCGCCAAACGCGGCGTTCAACTTCGTCCAGGCGACTCTGGTCAGCATGGACGATCCCGGCCTGGTCATCTTGCCGACTCACCGCGAAATCTGCCGGTTCAACGAGCGAAGCGCGGGCGACGTGCTGCGCCGGGCGGCGCAAGCCTTCGCCGTCACGCCGGTCGCCACCCTGGACGCCTGTCTCGCCCAGGTCAATGCCCACCCCACTGGCCACGCCTTCGGCTTCTACGGCGGGCCGGACACCGGCTTCCACGTGCTGTCGTTGAAGGACACGGCGCTGGCCCGCACGCTCATCCCTGGCGATCACTCGCCCCAGTGGAAAGAGCTTGGCGTCAGCGTGCTGCACAAGATTCTCATCGAGCAGGTTGCCGGGGTGCCCGTGCGCGGCATCGAGGACAAGACAATGATTCGCTATCACCGCGACGCGCACGAGCCGGTCGCCAACATTGACGCGGGACGTGGCAACTTCGCCTTCTTCGTGCACGCCACGCCCCTGGATCAGATCAGGACAGTCGCCGCGCAGGGCGAGAGAATGCCGCAGAAAAGCACCGACTTCTACCCGAAGGTGATCTCCGGCCTGACCATGCTACCAGTCGGGCCGGACGAGCGGCTGTAGCGCACACGGAAAGGACACGGAACATGGACCCGGCACAGCAGGCACTGGTTAACGCCGCATTGTACGTGGACGAATCGGACTACGCGCTGATCCACCTGCCCGCCCCGGCGATCACCGCCGCCGCTGGCGTGCTGGCCGAGATCGGCGAGCCGTTCAGCGCCCTGATTGTGGACAAGGACGAGATCACGCTCGTGCTGCCGGACGGTGAATGGCAGGGCTTCAAGGCGCGGCTGCCCGATCACCGCGCCACTGGCCCCTTCCGCCTGATCACCTTCGACACGCCGCTGGCACTCGACCTGGTCGGCTTCTTGGCGCTGGTCAGCCGTGCCCTGGCCGAGGCAGACGTGACCATGCTCGCGTTCTCCGCTTTCGAGCGCGATCACTTGCTGGTGCCTGCTGGCCAGCTTGAGCGGGCTGTCGCCGCGCTGCGTGCAGCGCAGGCGCGCGCCGCCCAGGCATAGCCACGCTGCGAGAAACGACCTTGCCACGCCGCCCCCTGACTCGTCGCCAGTTTGTGGCCGCCGTTGGCGCGCTCGGCGTGCATTGGCTCGCCAGCCGCAGCAGACCGGCGCGTGCGCGAGGCGCTAAGGCCATGCCCGGCCACGTGCCGATCTACCTCACCTTCGACGACGGCGTTGAGACGGAAGCCGCTCAAGGCGAGCGCGGCCCCACCCTGGACGTGCTCGATCTGCTCGACGAGCGCGGTATCCCGGCCACCTTCTTCGTGCACGGGCGCAACACGAGCGACGCCGAGGGGACGGTGCTGGCACGTATGCTGCGCGCCGGGCACCGCGTCGGCAATCATCTGTTCCACCAGGGCGGGGCCACGCTCGACATGCAACCGGCCCCTTCCTATCTGGCTCAACTCTATCTGCAAACGGAGATACGCATCCGCGAGGTGCTCGCCCCGTTCCCTGATGCCCTGGCGCTCTTCCTGGCGCAGCCGCGCCTGTTCCGGCGTCCAGGCGGAGGATACGACAGCGCCGAGGGTAATCTGTTCCTGCTCGCCGGGAGCGGCTACTGGGAATCGTTCCTGTATGATCCTGAGATGGCCGCCTATCGCCACCTGCTGGACTGGCTGCGCGGTGTCTACGACTACAGCGGCTGGCATATCAACCCCCTGCCGCTGCGCGAGCAATACGCCGACCCAGATCGCGTTGTCTGGCGCGCCATTGACGGCCCCGGCGGGCTGCGCTCGCTGCTCTCCCCCTCGCCGGACAAGCCATACCTCACCGCCCAGGCCGCTGTCGAAGGGGTGATCATCTTGCTCCACGACCCCGACCCGCGCACAGCCACCGCCCTGCCCGCGCTGCTGGACGCCCTGGATACCTTTGGCGCGACCTACCACGTGCTGCCCCGTCCCGGCGATCTGCCCAATCGCTACACTGTCGGCATCGCCCGCCCGGAGCCGCTGGTCATTGCCCGCGAGTCGTTCCGGGATGTAGCCTCCATCCCCTGATGAGGAGCACCGCCCATGACCAGCGGCCCCCTGAACCTGATTCCCGGCCTGCCCCTGCTGCCGCCCAATGAAGTGCGCATCGAGCGCGTGCGCGCCGCGCCCTACGCGGACGGGCGGCGCGTCAAGGTCGAAGTGGACATCACGCCCTTCCGCGAGCGCCCCAACCTGGAGATCGCCATCCTCAGCGGCACAGGGGACATTGTCGCCACAGCCAGCGCCATAGACGTGATGGCCTTTCACCTGGCCTTCACCCTCCACCTGCGCGGCGGCGGCGATGCCGGGCCGGGCTACGAGGTCATTGTGCTGCTCTACTATGATGATCCCCTCGCGCCACAAGATCGGCGTCAGGCCCCTGTAGCGCCAGTCACCCCGCCAGCAGAGCCAGGTTCCACCAGGTAGCTCGCACGCCCGCCCCTTGGGACAAGTCCCAGTTCCGGCTATACTTAAGCGCTGGCAGGCATGGTCGGCGCTGGTCGATCAACCCGATCCCGATGGGGATGAAGCTGACGTGTCCAGACGCAACCTCGGCAAGTACGAAATCATTGACCGGATCGGTCGCGGCGGTATGGCCGAAGTCTATCGCGGCTACCACGCCGCGCTGGATCGCTACGTGGCGATCAAGCTGCTCCATTCCTTCCTGGCCGACGACCCGGAGTTCAAGGAGCGCTTCGAGCGCGAGGCGCGCAGCGTCGCCCGGCTCAAGCATCCCAATATCGTCCAGGTCTACGACTTCGAGCACGACGCCGAGAGCGACAGCTACTACATGGTGATGGAGTTCATCAACGGCCCCACGCTCAAGGATCGTCTGTTCGACCTGAGCGCGGAGGGCAGCCGCCTGCCCATCACCGAGGCTGTGCGCATCGTCAAGATGGCGGCCCACGCGTTGGCCTACGCCCACGAGCGCAAGATGATCCACCGCGACGTGAAGCCAGCCAACCTCATGCTCGACGAAGATGGCCGCGTTGTGCTCACCGACTTCGGCATCGCCAAGATCGTCACCGGGGCGCACATCACCGCCAGCGGCGGCATGATCGGCACCCCGGCTTACATGGCCCCGGAACAGGGACTCGGCCAGGCGGGCGACGAGCGATCCGACATTTACTCGCTCGGCGTGATCCTCTACCAGCTTGTGACGGGGCGCTTGCCCTTCGACGCCAACACGCCGCTGGCGATCATCCTCAAGCACGTCAACGAGCCGCTGCCGCTGCCCCGCCAGTTCGTGCCAGACCTTCCCGCCGATCTCGAAGCGATCATCTGGCGCGCGCTGGAAAAAGACCCGGATGCGCGCTTCCAGTCGGCGAACGAGTTCGCCGCTGCCCTGGACACGCTCGACGTATCGGGGCAGCTCAGGCTGGCCGCTGCATCCCCCAATGGCCTGGCTGCGCAGGGGTTTGCGCAAGTCGCTCCGGCAGAGTACCAGAACGGCGACACGCCGATCCTGGGGCCAGCAGACCTGCCGCTGGGCAGCGGCGCAGCCCCCAAGCGGCGCGCGCCGCGCTATGCCCGCGTGTTGGGCACGGCGATGCTGGTCATCGCGCTGGTCATGACGGGGCGGGCCGCCTTAGGGCGCAATGGCCGCGCATCAGTCCCCGCCGCCACGCTGAGCCAAGTCGCGTCGCCGGTTGCCACTGCGACCACTGCCGCGCCAGCCGCCGCGCTCAACGCGAGCCAGACTCCGCCGACAGCACGGACACTATCACCCACCCTGTCTCCCACTGCCAGCGCCACGCCGGCATACACGGCCACGCCCGATCTCACCAGCACGGCGGTATTCCTCATGGTTCAGCGCGCGACGGCGGCCACTCCCACCCCCAACATGGCCAGGACGCTGGCGGCCTGCGACCTGGAATACATCGTCGTCGCCCCGGACAGGCACAACCGCCCGCCGTCGCCGACCGACTTTGCCAACATCCGCCTGATCCGGGCCAATACCGATTTTGAGTTTGAGATCGTGCTGCGCAACACGAGTACCTGCACCTGGCCAGAGGGCGTGCGGCTGAGCTACAGCGCCGCCCTCACCGAAGACCCCGATCCTTCCGTAGACCTGTCCGCACTGTTCGAAGCCTGCCCAGATAACCTGCGTCCTGGCCTCAACTTCGCCCGCCAGCAGCAATCCAACTTCTTCATCAAGGAGAGCGTCGGCATCGCCGAGGATTCGTCGCCGCTCCTCTTCACCGGCTCCGCGCCGCGCATGTTTGGCTGTTACTACAGCGTTTGGGAAGTGATCTACCCCAACAGCAATGTGCGCATTGGCCGTCCGCTGGTGCTCACCATCCGCGCCTGGGGCGGCGGATAGGGTGGACGGTGCGGCCTGCACCCCGCCCGGCTTCGTCCGCATGAGGTGCTGACTATGCGAAATGGCCCGCCCTCGGCATTTGTATTAGCGTCGCACTTGTCCCCAAATCAAAACCTACGTACACTCAACTGCACTTGCTCGATATTGTCCAGCGCTGATTGATGCTTGCCAGACGCCAGCGCCAGCCTTTCACGGGAGAAGACATTATGATATGGGCCGCTCTTTGCGCTAAGACCTGCGGGCATCGCCGCGTGCTCCTGGCACTTATCCTGCTGATTGTGCTCGCTATCTCCGTCCAGTACGGGCCAGTTGCCGCCCAGGGCAGCACAACTCACACCGTCCAGCCGGGCGAGAACCTGTTCCGCATCGCCCTGAGCTACGGGTTCACTGCTGACTACCTGGCCGCCGTCAACGGCATCGCCGACCCGACGCGCATCTACGCCGGCCAGGTGCTCACCATTCCCGATGCCAGCGCGCCCCCCGCCCCCGCCCCGGCTAGCCCTGAGCCGGCTCCGGCGGCCCCTGCGCCCGCCGCCAACCCGCTCTATTACACCGTCCAGCGCGGCGAGAACCTGTCCGCCATTGCCCGCGCCTACGGCCTTAGCTGGACGGACCTGGCGGCGGCCAACGGTCTGACCAATCCCAGCCGCATCTACGCCGGGCAGCAGTTGATCATTCCCGGCGCGACCGCCGCGCCCGCCGCTGAGCCAGCCCCGGCAGCCGCCCAGCCCGCCCCGGCCACCGGCCAGCGCTCCCACGTCGTCCAGCGGGGCGAGCACCTATCGGCCATTGCCCGCGCCTATGGCGTCACCTGGCCAGCTCTTGCCGCTGTGAACAACATCGTCAACCCGAATCAGATTTACGCCGGGCAGACTCTGGTCATCCCCGATGCTGCCACCGCTGCCGCCTACGCTCAGCCTGCGGCTTATGCCCCGGCTGCGCCCGCGCCAACGATCACTTCCGGCAAGCAGATCATCGTGGACTTGAGCGACCAGCGCGTTTACGCCTACGAGAACGGCCAGATTGTGCGCAACGTCCTGGTCTCGACCGGGCTGTGGGGCACGCCCACCGTCACCGGCAATTTCACCATCTACACCAAGCACGACTCCCAGTTGATGTCCGGCCCCGGCTACTACCTGCCCGGCGTGCCCTGGGTGATGTACTTCTACAAGGACTACTCGCTGCACGGCACCTACTGGCACAGCAACTTCGGCCAGCCGATGAGTCACGGCTGTGTGAACATGCCCACGCCAGAAGCCGCCTGGCTCTACCAGTGGGCACCCATCGGCACCCCCATCCGCGTCCAGTCGTGACCATTGTCGGCTGAGTGTCTCTCCTCTGGTTCCCCTCTCCAGCCGAGTGTATACACCGAGCTAGAGGGGGGACTCCGGCAGGCTGCTCTCCCCTTCCCCTGGCTTGGCTGGGGGAAGGGGCCGGGGGATAGGGGCCTTCCGACAAGCACCGGGATAGGCACTCCTGCCTATCCCGGCTGATTTACGTGAGTCGTACCAGAAGCGAGCGTCAGGCTGGCTGGATCACGCTGCGCCCGGCGCGAAACGCCTCCACGTTCTTGCTGACCACTGCTTCACCTTTGCGCCCGAACAACTGGGCAATCGCCGCTTCCAGGACGCTGGCCTCCAGCGGCAGGAACAGCGACGCCGCGCCGAGCAGCACCATGTTCGAGGCGCGCGCGTTGCGTAGTTCCTGGGCTATCCCGGTTGCATCCAGCAGGTGAGCGCGCGGGAACTGCCGTAGCGCCGCCAGCACAGCCTCCAGATCGGGATAGTCAGGGATATTGAGCACCGGCGCGCGATCCGCCACGATCACGCCGTCGGGTGCCAGGAAAGGCACGTAGCGCAGCGTTTCCATCGGCTCCAGCGAAAGCAGCATGTCGGCCTGGCCCTCGCTGATCAGGTCTGAGTGAATGGGCCGGTCGGCGATGCGCAGGTGACTCTGCACCGCCCCGCCCCGCTGCGACATGCCGTGCACTTCGGCCTGCTTGAGACGCAGCCCCTCGCCCACCGCCGCCAGCCCGATGGCCGCCGCAATCGAGAGCACGCCTTGCCCGCCGACGCCGGCCAGGATCATATCATACTTCATGCTCATGCCTTTCTCTTCCGCTTGGCCGTCTCGATGCACTCGCGCCGGGCAATGATCACCGACACGCCCTCGTAGGCTAGCTCCTCGCCGATGACGCCCACGTTCGCCTCGTGCTGGCGCGGCAGCGGCGTGATCACCCGCACGTGCTCCTGCTCCACGCCCAGCCCCGTCACGATAGCTTCCAGGTGATCCTGCCCCGCCGATTGCTGGCCTCCGGTCATAGCGGTCGTCAGGTTGTCCATGATGATCACCGTCACGGGCGAGCGCGCATTGACGGCGTCCAGCAGCCCGGTCATCCCCGAATGGCTGAATGTCGAGTCGCCGATCACCGCCACCGCCGGGACCAGCCCGGCGTCCGCCGCGCCTTTGGCCATCGTCACTGACGCGCCCATGTCCACGCACGAGTTGATCGCGTTGAACGGCGGCAGCGCGCCCAGCGTATAGCAGCCGATGTCCGAGAAGACGCGCCCCTTTGCGTAGGACTCCAGCGCCTCGTTCAGCGCGCGGTAAGTGTCGGCATGCGGGCAGCCCTGGCAAAGCTGCGGGGGCCGCCCGGCTACGACAGAGGGCACCTCGAAGCGCGGGCGGGAGTCCTCGCGCCCCAGCGCGCGGGCGACCAGCGTCGGGCTTAGCTCGCCCGCGCGGGGCAAGTGCCCGTCCAGGCGGCCATGCACCTTCCCGCCGTCGAACGGGTAGCCGCGCAGCATTTCCTCAACCAGCGGCATCCCCTCCTCCAGCACCAACACCTGATCGCACATCCCGACCAGCCGTGCGACCAGCGCCCTCGGCAGGGGATACTGCCCGATTTTCAGGACAGGGTGCAGGCACCCGTCCGGGAAATTCTCCATCAAGTAATTGTAGCTGATACCGCAGGCGAGGATGCCCAGCGACGTATCCGGCCCGTCTTCGTAGCCGTTGAAGGGCGACGCTTCCGAGGCGGCCACGAGCTCGTCCTGCTTGGCCAGCAGATCGGCGTACTTGCGCCGCGCGATGGCTGGCAGCAGCACGAACTGGAGCAGGTTGCGCGGCAGGGTGAGCGCGTTCTCCGCCAGCGGCTCGCGCCGCCGCACGTCGGCCCGCGAATGGGACAGGCGGGTGGTCATGCGCACCATCACCGGAATCTCGTGCTTTTCCGATAGCGCGAAGGCGTGGAACGCGGCATCATACGCTTCTTGCTGGCTCCCCGGCTCGATGGCGGGGAGCAGCGCGAACTTGGCGAAGAAGCGCGAGTCTTGCTCGTTCTGCGACGAGTGCATCGAGGGGTCGTCGGCGATGGCATAGACCAGCCCGCCGTGCACGCCGGTGAAGGCGGAGTTCATGAACGGGTCGGCGGCCACGTTCAGCCCGACGTGCTTCATGCAGACCAGCGCCCGCTTGCCGGCATAGGACATGCCCAGCGCGGCTTCCATGGCCGTCTTTTCGTTGGCCGCCCACGCACTCTTCACGCCGCGCGCTTGCGCTTCGGGCGAGCGCTGGATGTACTCCGTGATCTCAGTGGACGGCGTGCCCGGATAGGCATAGACGCCGGACAACCCCGCGTCCAGCGCCCCTTGTGCCAGAGCTTCGTTGCCCAACGGAACAAATGCTGTCATGCAGGCTCCTCTCAAAACTAACTTGCAGGACTTAACGATTCTTTCAATCTATTCGCGTTCCCGGCTGATCTCAGTATAGAGATCATAACCCAGACAGACTATAGTATTCCGCCACTTCTTGGCCTGACGAACGGTACTCCTGGGGGCACGCGCGTGCTACGCCGCCGCACGCCGTCCCTCAGTTGACTATTTGCGCAACTGCGTAAGGGTGCATTCGGATTTGGGGGCAGGAATTAGGCAGCCGCCCAAAGATGATCAAAAGTACCGCTCAAAATGGCGGAGCGAATAAGCACCATGCGCTCAACGCCTGCGCGCGACCAGCGCATCCCCGCCCCTGTCAAGCGGGCTTTGTATTGCTTGATGCCACTCTCCACCGAGCCCGATCCGATGATAAAGCCATCGGCGCGAAAGGTCTGATACTGCATTCGGCGCTGATGGGCACGAAAATAGTGGGTATGGGTCTCATCTAAGCCTGCGCGACGGAAGGCGAGGAGGAGTTTCCAGATTTCACCCTGAAAAAGCAGGGGCGCTTGCTGGTTAAGCCAGCGTTGGGCCGCGCCGGGATCATCGGCATAAGCCGCGGTCGCGGCCTGGGCCAAATGGTCCTTGGCGTGATACCAATCCACAATCTGAGTACTGGCCGGAAACAAATCGGCAGCCACCCGCCAAATCCACGAGGCCCCATCCGCAATCACCGCACTGCGCCCTGCATAAGGCATGCCATGCTGGAGGGCTAGAATCCACAGAGCACGGCTAAAGGTCTGTCCATCACCCACGACGCCGATATAGCGCAAGTTACGTAGACGGTGGGGCTGGGCGTCGGGAGAGAGAGTGACGGGAGAGAGCACCTGCTCAATGTCGCCAATGACGCCGGCTTTCATTTCTTTCCACCCTTCCCCTCGCACATATACCATCCCCCCATCCAGGCACACGGCCTTGTAGGCGCGCGGGTCGTAGGCACGATGGTTCCACTGCGTGCGTTCCACCTGACTATGTTCGCGTTGGTGCTCCACATGGGCGACCAAGCGTCGCCCTGCACTTTGGGTATATTCCCAGAGCGTGGTGGGTGGCACACTCATGTGCCCAAAGCGCTGGCAGACCGCACTGGCTTGCTCATAGGGCAATAACCCGCTCAGCCAGACTAAATCGCGTCCTAAGAGGGGGCTATACCCGCGCTGGGTCAGCTGCCATCGCTCATCCAGGGGGAAAATGACCCGTCTGGCAGGTCTCACAATAATAATAAGGGCGCTCAACTTCGACTTCGCCACTTCGGGTGAGCACCCCTCGCCGCTTACGCCCTTTGTTGCGCATCCGGCTCCCGCACGTGGGGCAGTATTCATCTGGCGATACGTGGCGGCTTTGTTGGTTAACTAAGACTTGGGTGATGTCTTCGCTGACCTGCCCACGCAGTGCCAGGGCTACCTCTTCGATCTCAGCTAGACTCAGTTCTTCCTTCAAGTCGGCCAGTTGCTTGTCCAGTTGGGCCTCGTAGGCTTTGAGTAATCTCGTTTTCACTTCAGCTTTGTTTAGCGGCATAGCGACCTCCCTTTCTTGAGGTCAGCTTACCGCATTTCCTTTTTCGCCCCCAAATCCGAATGCACCCACTGCGTAATACTGACTGGACGCTCGCGCGGTTTTTCGGGTATACTAAGCGCCTTGCCCTTTGCAGCAACCACTCTCTCGCTCATAGAGCGCGTCGCCCGCTGAGAATGCGCCGCGCACCCGGTGTGCCCTGACGAGGCGCACGGAGATCGCTCACTGGCTCGGAGAAGCGCCCCATGAAGATTCTGCTCCGCATCCTGCGCTACATACGACCCTATTGGCGCATCGCCGTCGTCGTCTACGCCTGCCTGATCGCTGTCACCCTGCTCACCCTGGCTGGACCCTGGCTGATCGGTAGTGCCGTTGACGCGGCGCTTGGCACCCAGGAAGACACGTCGCTCTTCCCCAGCGACTGGAGCCAGCGCCATATGCTGACCGTCACCACGCTGCTGATCGTCGGACTGGCAGTCGTGCGCGGGCTGGCGAACTTCGGCCAGCGTTATGGCACCCAGTGGCTGGGCCGCAAGGTCGCCTTCGATCTGCGCCTCGACCTGTTCACCCATCTGCAGCGGCTGCCCTTCTCCTTCTACGACCGCACCCGCATCGGCCAGCTCATGAGCCGCACCATGGGCGACGTGGACGAGATTCGCTTCTTCGCGGGCATCGTCATCGGCGACGTGATCAACCTGATCGTGCTGCTGGTGGGCATCTACGGGATCATGTTCAGCCGCAACGCCGGTCTGGCGGCCATCTTCCTGCTGCCCATGCCTATTCTCTTCGTCGTCGCGTACCTGTTTGGCATCAGCATCGAGCCACTCTTCGGCGAGATTCGCAGCAAGCGCGGCGCCATGTACGCGCGCATCCAGGAGAACCTGACTCAGATCGTCGTTGTCAAGGCGTTCGCCCGCGAGGAATACGCGCAGGAGCGCTTCGAGGAAGACAACACCGCCGTCCTGCGTGCCTGGATCAAGATGGCCAACATCTTCACGCTGGCCCAGCCAGCGGTCTGGTTCATCGTCGGCTTTCTGAGCTTCCTGCTGCTCCTTTT
Source organism: Aggregatilineaceae bacterium (assembly GCA_040767545.1). Lineage (GTDB taxonomy): Bacteria > Chloroflexota > Anaerolineae > Aggregatilineales > Aggregatilineaceae > UBA2029. The sequence goes on from JAXGOK010000048.1 coordinate 11,522, forward strand.
CGGCGGCAACCGCGTGCTGGGCGGCGAGATCACGCTGGGCATGTTGGTCGAGTTCAACAGCTATGTCGCTCTGCTCGCCCTGCCCACACACCGTCTGGCCTTCATGATTGACATCACCGCCCGCGCCATCGCCAACGGCAAGCGTATCTTCGCCATCATGGACACCACGCCGGAGATCAAGACGCGCATGGGCGCAGTGAACCCCGGCAAGCTGCGCGGGCATATTCGCTTCGACGACGTGTCGTTCGTCTACGGCGCGCGCGAAGACGAGCCGGAAATCGAAGTGCTCTACAACATCTCGTTCGAGGCCCAGCCCGACACGGTGACGGCCATCGTTGGCACGACCGGCAGCGGCAAGACTACACTCATTGACCTGATCCCGCGCTTCTATGACGTGTCCGCCGGTAGCATCACTGTGGACGGCCACGATGTCCGCGATCTGCCGCTCAAGCTGCTGCGTGCCCAGGTCGGCTTCGTGATGCAGAGCACGTTCCTGTTCAACGCGACCATTCACGACAACATCGCCCTGGGCCGCCCCGAAGCCACCCGCGCCGAGGTCGAGCAGGCCGCCCGCGCCGCCCGCGCTCACGACTTCATCTGCGAGTTCCCCGATGGCTACGAGACGCTGGTCGGCGAGCGCGGCGTGACACTCTCCGGCGGGCAGCGCCAGCGCATCGCCATCGCCCGCGCCCTGCTGGTAAGCCCGCGCATTCTCATCCTGGACGACGCGACGGCCAGCGTGGACAGCCGCACCGAGTACGAGATTCGCGCCGCCCTGCAAAACCTGATGAAAGGCCGCACGACGCTCATCGTCGCCCAGCGTCTCAGCACGGTCATGCACGCCGACCAGATCATCATGCTGGAACAGGGGCGCATCGTCGAGCACGGCACGCACCGCGAGCTGGTTCGCCTGGGCGGGCGCTACGCCAACCTATGGCACTTGCAGTCCGACCAGGAAGTGCCCGCAGAGGACATCCGGGGCATCGGCCTGTCCGACGATGACACACTGCCGCCGGACGAGCCGCCGCTCCCTGTGGAAGATCGCTCAGCGGACAGACAGCTTCGAGCCGAGTTCGCTGCCACGTCCAAACGCAGTTCGCGTCGGGAGGAGAACTGATGGACGACCGCAAGCCCAAGCTGGAACGCCCCATGATGGAGACGCTCTCCCGGCTGCTCACCTTCGCGCGCCCGTACCGCCGCCGCGTGCTGCTTGTCCTGGCGCTGATGGTAGTGACCTCCGCCAGCGCACTGGTCGCGCCTGCCCTGGTGCGCCAAGCGATCAATCGCGGACTGGGAGAGCGCGACAAGTCAGCGCTGATGGCCTACAGCGTCGCCTTTCTGGTGGTGCTCGTCATCCAGGCGGTCGGCCTGCGCGTCCAGATGTACAACATGGTCTGGATCGGCCAACATGCCATCATGGGTGTGCGCCGGAGTCTCTTTTTCAAGTATCTCGACCTGAACCTGAGCTACTTCGACCACAACCGCGTCGGCGACCTGATGGCCCGCGTCACCGAGGACAGCAACTCGCTGCAGAACTTCATTACCTGGGCCGTCGTCAACACGATCAGCAGCTCGTTCACCCTGGTGGGGATCATCGTGCTGCTGCTGGTCTTCGACTGGCAGCTTGCCCTGCTCACTTTCACCATCCTGCCGGCCATGATCGGGCTGACCTTCTGGTGGCGGCGCAACGCGAACCAGCGCTACCGCGCCGTGCGCGAAGCGGTGGGCGTCGTCTCGGCCACGCTGCAGGAGAGCCTGGCCGGGATGCGCATCGTCCAGGCATTCGTCCGCGAGTACCGCGAGGAGCAGCGTTTCCGCGAAGTCTCCACCACCGAGATTAATGCCGCCCTCAGCGCCGACAAGCTGGCTTCCATCTTCATGCCGGGCATTGACCTCATTTCGCAGGTCGGCGTGGCGATTGTCCTCGGCTTTGGCGGCGTGCGCGTCCTCGACGGTGACATGTCCGCCGGGACGCTGGTCGCCTTCCTGCTCTACCTCAACATGTTCTTCGACCCCATCCGCGACCTGGCTATGCGCCTTGACCAGTTCCAGGAGGCCGCTGCTGCCGGTGAGCGCATCCTGAATGTGCTGGACACCCAGCCGGACATCAAGGACGCGCCCGGCGCGCGCAGCCTTCCGCGCATCCAGGGCCGGGTCGAGTTTCACGGGGTTAGCTTTCACTACACGAAGCCAGAGCGGGTGCTGACCGATGCCCCTCCGCCGGTCAGCACGGTCAGGGGCGGCAATGGCGCGTCCCCGCCCGCCGAGGACGAGGAGGTGAATGTCCTTCACGACATCAGCCTCGCCGTGTCGCCCGGCCAGACCGTCGCCCTGGTCGGTCATACCGGCGCGGGCAAGAGCACCCTTGTCCGCCTGCTGGGGCGCTTCTACGAGGCGCAGAGCGGCCAGATTCTCTTCGACGGCCACGACATCACCCAGATCACCATGAGATCGCTGCGCGACCAGATGGCCTGGGTTCCGCAGGACACGGGCCTCTTTGCCACGACGATCAAGGAAAATCTGCGCTACGGGCGGCTGGACGCCACCGACGAGGAGATCGAAGCAGCGGCCCGCGCCACCGGTGCGCACGACTTCATCGCCCCGCTGCCCAAGGGCTATGACACCGACGTTGAGGAAGGCGGCTCGCGCCTGAGCACCGGGCAGCGCCAGCTTATCTCGTTCACCCGCGCCCTGCTCGCCGACCCGGCGATCATCATCCTGGACGAAGCCACCAGCAGCGTGGACACGGTGACCGAGCTTCAGATGCAGGCGGCGCTCGGCAAGCTGCTGGAGGGGCGCACTGCCTTCGTCATCGCCCACCGCCTGAGCACCATCGTGCGCGCCGATCAGGTCATCGTCCTGGATCACGGGCGCATCATCGAGTGTGGCACGCACGAGGAATTGCTGGCCGCGCGCGGTCACTACTACGACCTGTACACAACGCAGCTTCAGGGCGGGCTAGCCACCGCCTGAGCATCGAACCGGCGCAGGCATTGCTCTGCCGCGCCGTCGTAGGAGCGTATTGCAACACGCCGCCGTCAGGCGGCAGTAGGCAAATCATTGTAGACAAATCGGCGCTTTTCGTTCACAATACCGCTCAGCCTGGCCGCGCCTGTTATCTCATGTCGCCCAGCGCCAGCCCTATGACCGCAGCCACTCCCGGTTCGCCAGACCTGGAGACGTGAAAGGACGTTGCACCGTGATGAACCGCAAGACCCTGTTCTATGCTCTGCTCGCTACCGCGATCATGCTCGTCGGGCTGACGCCCCTGGCCGCCAGCGCCAGCAGCACCGCGCCCGTTGGCCTGTCCAGCGCGCCGCAGTCCGGCCCCACGCCCACCCCAACCGATCCCGGCTGGCTCGCTTTCGCCGCCGCGCGCGCCGCTCTCGAAGAGAAGACCGGCCAGGACCTCACCTACGTGCAGCAGTGGACGTATGAGGAATACGAGTTCATTGACGGCATTGATAGCTGCCGGACGCTCGAAGAGGGCGAAGAGGCCCGCCAGATTTATTTCGGCTGGCGCTTCGTCATCACCACGCTGACCGGCGCGCAATACGAAGTGCGCACCAGCTTCAACCGCCAGATCATTGCCATCTGCGATGAGGTCACCGAGGGCACGTCGCCAGCGATCGCCCCTAACCCGGATGGCAGCCTCCCCGCGCCGGTTACCGGCTCGGCGGTTGGCGGCGGCTTTGAGGTCGGCGGGCAGATCACCGGCCTTTATGCCAATACCCGCGATGCTCTGCAAGCCTCCAAGATGAAGTGGGTCAAGTGGCAGCTTCAGATGGGTCAGAGCGCAGGCGGACTCATCGGCGAGGCGCACGCCGCTGGCTATAGGGTTCTCTTCTCGGTCATCGGTGACATGGGCCAGGTCATGAACGCTGGCTACCAGGACTCCTACGCCCAGTATGTGGGGGGCCTGGCCGCGGCGGGTGCGGATGCCATCGAGATCTGGAACGAGATGAACATTGACCGCGAATGGCCCGCTGGCCAGATCAACGGGGCCAATTATGTGCCGCTGCTGGCCAAGTCCTTCAACGCCATCAAGTCGGCCAACCCCAACACGCTGGTGATCACGGGTGCGCTGGCCCCCACCGGCTTCTTCGGCGCGGCTGGCTGCACCGCCCAGGGCTGCAACGACGACGTTTACACGCAGCAGATGGCCGCCGCTGGCGCGGGCCAGTACGCGGACTGTATCGGCGTGCACTACAACGAGGGCATCGTCAGCCCCCGCCAGAGTTCCGGAGACCCGCGCGATAACTATCCCACGCGCTACTTCGGCACCATGCTCAACCGCGCCATTGGCCCCTTCGGCGGCAAGCAAGCTTGCTTCACCGAGCTGGGCTATCTCTCGCCGGAAGGGTACGGCGCGCTGCCCGGTGCCTTCGCCTGGGCACAGAACACCAGCGTTGCCGAGCAGGCGACCTGGCTGGCTGAGGCCGCCGTGCTCTCCGCGCAGAGCGGGCGTGTTCGCCTGATGATCGTCTTCAACGTGGACTTCTCGACCTACGGCGCAGACCCGCAGGCGGGCTACGCCATGGTCCGTCCGGACGGCTCGTGCCCGGCCTGTACCGCACTGGCGGGTGTGCTGCAGTAGCCGTCTGGCGCGACATCAGCGATAATCGTGCAGGGGCGTTCCAGAATCGCCGGAACGCCCCTTGTCTTATCGGGCGCGCCCCGGACAACGGGTGCACCATCTTTGGGGCAGTTCGGTAAGTGTGGTGTGATCTGCAGGGGCGGGTTTCGAAACCCGCCCCTGCAAGACCGGCTCTGCCCCACATGTGAGATGCACCCCCGGACAGTGTCCGGTTGCCATTGCGTAAATCTGATCTATACTGTTTCATAACGCAAACTAAACACAGCGGCTCAGCAGCTGCGCAGCCCAAAGGGAGCGAAGCCCGCGATGGCCCGCATGTCCCTCCTTGAGCCTGGCGACACGCTTGGCGAGTACGTCATCAAGTCCGTCATTGGCAACGGCGGCTTCAGCGTTGTGTATCTGGCCGAAGACCTCACCCTGGAGCGCCCGGTCGCCATCAAGCAGCTTGACCGCGCCGACTTCACCATCGAGGGATCGCGCGACTGGTTCGTGCGCGAGGCACGGCTGACGGCCAGCCTCACCCATCCGAACATCGTCAACATCCACGCCCTGCGCGAAGAAGGCAACTCCCTCTTTCTGATCATGGAATACCTGCCCGGCGACCTGCTCACCCTGGTCAGCGAGCGAGGCTCCCTGGATCGGGCCACGCTGCTCGCCGTCGCCGCCGACATCTGCCGGGCGCTGGATACGCTGCACCAGCGTGGAGTCATCCACCGCGACATTAAGCCAGAGAATATCCTTTTCGCCCAGCCGCGCCATTTCAAGCTGGCCGATTTCGGCCTGGCGCACATCCATCCGGCCCACCGCTACGGCGCTGCCGACGATTCCGGCCCGCAGCCGGGCACGCTGCTCTACATGTCGCCGGAGCAGGCATTGGGGCACGAGGTTACGCTGCGCTCCGACCTGTATTCGCTGGCGGTTGTGCTCTACGAGGCGGTAACCGGGCACTACTATCTGGAGTACGACGAGGAGCGCGACGGGGATGACGCCCTGCTCGACCTGATTGTGGAGGCTGAGCCGCTGCCGATTGAGCCACGTGACCCGTCAGTGCCCCACGCCATCGCTGACCCCCTGCTGCGGGCACTCAGCAAAGCGCCTGCGGAGCGCCCGGCAAGCGCGCGCGAGCTCCTGGCTGGCTTGAAGCAAGCATTGGGGCCGCGCCAGCGCAGCGCCCCGCCCCAGGCGGCCAAACGCCCGCGCAGCGGTTCGCGCCCGGCGCTCCCACAGGCGCTCCTCCACGAGTTGGGCGCCATTCGCCGCCTGCGCGACAGCGGCAAGCCCGAACAGGCTGCCCATCGCCTGCGCCCGCTGCTCGCGCGATACGCGGAGACGCCAGAGGTGATCGCCGAGTGGGGTGAGACGCTGATCGCCCTCGACCAGCTTCTCGACGGCTGTGCTGCGCTACTCGACGCTACCCGCCTCAAGCCCGACCTTCCCTACGCCCAGCTTGCGCTCGCCGCCCTGTACAGCCGCGAGTACGCTGACGAGCAGGCCGCCAGCGACGCCACAGTCGCCGCCATCGCCGCCGACCCTGACCTGGTCTACGCCATGCTGTACGATACGCTGGTCGCCTCGCTCGACCATTCCAAACGCTTCCGGCGGATGGTGGAGCTTTTCCGCCGCGCCGCTGCCGGGCAGGGCAGCGCGCCCACCCTGCACACGCTGGGCATGGTGCTGGCGCTGCACCCCGATCACGCTGCGGCCAGCGAGCAAGCCTTCGAGGCGGCGCTTGCGCAGAACCCGGCCTATGGCCCGGCCTGGGTTGGGCTGGGCACCTTGCTGATCGCTTCCGGCCAGGTCGAGCGCGGGATCGCCATCCTGGAGCGTGGCGCGGACGCGCAGTTCCCCGCCCTGCCTCCCGCCGACCCGCACAAAGCGCACACCGTCTACCAGCCGCAGCACCTCCACCTGGCGCTGGCCGTCGCCTATGCGCAGCGCGGCGACTTCGAGCGCAGTGTCGCCGCCGCGCGCGCCGTGCTGGAGATCGCCCCGCACGAGCTGGACGAGGACGCCCCCGCCCTCCTCGCCGCCTACCTCGCCGCCGCCGAAAGCTGGCTCGCTGCCGGGGATTCCGCGCGAGCTATCGCCTTGCTGAGCGAAGCCGTTCCGCTGGCCGCGCACTGGGGCGAGGAGCGCATCTTCAGTCTGCTGGACGCTCGCCGAGGAGCTGGCCACCCGCAGCACCACCCCGGGGCGCAGTGGGATGAAGTCTACCCGGTTGCGCGCCAACCTGAATCCGCCGGGCGGCTCTGTACCGTCGCTGCGCGCCACGCAGTAACTGCCGCCTCGTCAGTACTCCGTCCGGTACTGGTAGGTGATGGTCAGGGTTTCCCGGCAGGTACGCTGATCTCCCAGCGCAGCAGATTATCGGCCTGGCGCTCCGGCGTTACAGAGTACTCGAACTGCCAGGCGTCCTTGTTCCAGGCGTCCAGAATCGTGAGCGCCAGGTCTTGCGCGCCGAAGTTCTGGATCTCCAGTGTCACATCGTGCAGCGTGTGTCGTTGCCCGCCTCGACCTGGCAAGTCCCAGTCGCGCCACGCCGCACGCGTACATCGGGCAGCCTGCCCACCGTCACGCTGCCCTCTCCGCCAGGGGGCGTTGTCTCGATGAAGTCGCTGCCCATGAACAGCCCCTCCTGGTAGACGCGTACAATGCCCTCGGCCAGAGGCGTCTCAGTGCTGTTGGACACCTTGTAGATCACGTCCACCTGCTGCGCGGCTGCTGCATTCCACACGTGCAGCCGCCGGGCGTCGAGAGTCTCGTCCACCAGGTTCACGAACAGAGTCTCGCCGGGCCGGGCCGACACTTGTCCGAGGGGGTAGACGTGCTGCAAGTCCACTGTGCCCGCCCCCAGAACCGGCAGCGCGACCGGGGTCTGGGCATAGCCGACCGCGTACTGGTTGAAGGTCATCTGGGCCGTCTGATCAAGCTGCTGCGACAGGTCAACCCGCCCGGCCAGCAGGTAGACGGTCGCCGCGTCCAGAACCAGCCCCGTGTTCTCGATCCGCGCGAAGAACGCCAGTTGCACGCGCTCGTCGCTCAGGATCGTCATGTCGTAGGTCGGCGTCCAGAACGCGCCGGAAAGCAGGTATTCCAGCTTCACCTCCCGCGTCGCTTCCGCGCTGACGGCAGCGGGCGAGTCCCAGGTGACGACATAGGCCGAGCGCCCGCCGGAATACGCCGTGCTCATCCCGCCATAGGCAACCTGCCCGTAGTACACATCCGCCGCCTGGGGCGCAACACGATACTCGCGGACGCGGCTGCCGTTTTCGGTGAGAATCAGCGTGTCGGGATAGGTGCCAGGCGGCAGCGCCACATACGCTGTCCCCGGCGGGAGGATAACCGTATCGCGCACGAAAACCACGTCGTTCAGATACAGTCCTAGCTCATCGGGCTGGCTGGCGTAGGAGATACCCCCGGCCAGCGCGACGGCGGGGCGGAGGCCAGGCAATCCACTGGCGGTGACAACCAGCATCGCGCATAGACCCAGAAACAGCGTTCGGCGGAACATGGGCGCACCCTCCTCGTTCCATCGTCCGGACGGTGATACCTAGTGTACCACCACCGCAACTCCGGGGATGCACAGGGGTCTACGAGCGACCTGTCACGGGAGAAAGGTCGAAAGCGCGCGCTGAATGCCTTCCTCCCTTGCTCTCCCCTTCCCCTAGCTTGGCTGGGGGAAGGGGTCAGGGGATAGGGGCCTTTCGCCAATTGCCCAGCAACTTGCTCGTGGACGCGATGCGCGGAATTGCGCCAGGGGGGAAGTGGCTCTACGGGGTGTCCTCTGCCTCCTGGTCGCGCTGCACGCCCAGCGCCTTGCGACTCGCGTCGCGCAGGAGCGAGCGAGCGCCCAGCCATTGGCCGTCGTCGGTGACCAGGTGATGCACCATGCCATGCGCGTGCAGCCGCCAGGGTTCCCGCCCCGAATCAGGCGCGTACTCCCAGTGCACGATGCCCGTGTTGTGCGTCCACACCTCAACGCGGCGGTGCGCGCCCACGTTGAAAATGTAGTCGAAGGTGGCGTCAATCACCCCGCCGTGACACACGACGACGACCGTCGGTTCCGGGTCTCCGCTGCCGTGTCTGGTCAGGATGTCGTCGAGAAATGTTCCCACGCGCACGCGGAACAATATCCAGCTTTCTCCCGACTTACTGATCTGCGCGTAGGGGCGCTCGGTGCCCCAGAAGTCCGCGTAGTGGATGGGCATGGCCTCCGCTGGCACTGGGCTGCCATCGGCGTAGCAGTTGCCGAACTCGCGCAGCCGGTCGTCGGGCTGGGCAACAATGCCCGTCGCAGCGGTGATGGCCGTGCTGGTTTCCAGGGTACGCGCCATCGTGCTGGTATACAGCGCGTCAATGCGCACGTTCTCGGCCATCCACTGCCCCACCCGCTCCGCCTGCTGCCGTCCGAGCGGGGTTAGCCCTGCGTCCACATACCCGGCTTCCCAGTCGTCCAGGTTGACGTAGCTTTGTCCATGACGCACAAGCAACAGGTGCACCACTCCCTCCCTTCGCTGTCGCAATCCCCCACCTTGCAGCTACGAGCTGCGCTCGCCCAGGAACTTCACCCACACCTGGCGCTGGCGCGGCCCGTCGAACTCGGCCAGATAGACGCCCTGCCACTGCCCAAGCTGGAGCCTGCTCTCTTCCACGAAGACCAGCGTGCTCGCCCCAAACAGCGACGCCTTGATGTGCGCTGGCGAATTACCCTCGCTGTGGCGGTGACGCGCGTCTGGTGGGACAATGTGCTCGTCTACGGTTAGCAGCATGTCGCGCTGCACGTCCGGGTCCCAGCTCTCGTTCACCGTCAGCCCTGCGGTCGTATGCGGGCAGTACAGGCACAAGACCCCATCCCGCGCGCCCATGCGCAATGCAATCTCCTGCACCTGGCCTGTGATGTCTACCATCTCCGTCGCGCGGCCTGTCCGTACTGTGAAGCGCTCCATTGTCCTCCTCTTTCGCGGGCGGTCTGCACACGACCAGCGATTATACCCTGCCCGCGCACCCGGCGCGCAAGCACCGCAGAGTCGCGGACAGAAGCAAGGACTCTTTGTGTTCCTCCGTGTCCTCTGCGCCTCAGCGGTTCAAGAATCTCGCGCGGGGTGGCGCGTGGCGCGCTCTCCCGATAGGATTCGGTTGTGCCAGCCAGGGGAAATCTCCGAAAGGGGGCGATCATGCATTTCACGCGGCCCGATACACGCGGCGACCGGCAGCGCAGCGCGGCGCTGGAAGTGCTGGGGGCGGCGCTCGACGCCGTTGATCCAGCGGCAGCGTTGCGCCGGGCGCTGCATCGCGAAGGGGACACGCTGCGCGTGGCGGGGCAGTCCTATGACCTGTGCCGCTTCCGGCGCGCCCTGGTCGTGGGGGCGGGCAAGGCCGCCGCGCCAATGGCGGGCGCGGTCGAGGAGGTGCTCGGCGACCGTATCAGCGGCGGGGCGGTCACGGTGAAATACGGCTACACGGCACCAACCGCGCAGGTGACACTCCACGAAGCGGGGCACCCGGTTCCCGACAGCGCCGGCATAGCCGGGACGCAGGCGATGATCGCCCTGCTGGACGGCACCGGCCCCGATGACCTGGTGCTCTGCCTGATCTCCGGGGGCGGCTCGGCGCTGATGCCGCTACCCGTGCCGGGCGTGACGCTGGAGGAGCTACAGGCGCTGACCAACGCACTGCTGCGCTCCGGCGCGCCCATCCAGGCGTTGAACGCCGTGCGCAAGCACCTGTCGCAGGTGTCGGGGGGCCAGCTTGCGCGCCTGGCTCACCCGGCGACCGTTCTTTCCCTGATCGTCTCGGACGTGGTGGGCAGCCCGCTTGATGTGATTGCCTCCGGGCCGACGGTTGCCGATTCCTCCACCTTTCAGGATGCGTGGGATGTCCTGGCGCGCTACGGCGTGCTGGAGCAGACGCCCGCCTCCGTCCGGCGTCACCTGGAGCGCGGGCTGGCAGGAGAAGTGCCGGAGACGGTCAAGCCCGGCGATCCCGTGCTGCAACGGGTGTGCAACGTGATCGTGGCCGACAATGCACTGGCGGCTGAGGCGGCTGAGGCGCGCGCGCAGGCGCTCGGCTTCAATACGCTGCTGCTCTCGACCTACGTGGAAGGGGAAGCGCGCGAGGTGGGGCGAGTGCTGGCCGCGCTCGCCAGAGAAATCGCCGCGCATGGCCGCCCGCTGCCCCCGCCGGCGTGCCTCATCCTGGGCGGCGAGACCACAGTGACCGTGCGCGGCAAGGGCAAGGGCGGGCGCAACCAGGAGCTTGCCCTGGCTTCCGCGCTGGCGATCCAGGGCATGAGCGGCGTCCTGATAGCTAGCCTGGCGACCGACGGCACCGATGGCCCGACCGACGCTGCCGGGGGGCTGGTGGACGGCGCGACCGTCGCGCGCGGTGAGGCCGCCGGGCGCTCGGCCTTTGAGGCGCTGGCCGCCAACGACGCCTACACCTTCCTGGACAGCGCCGGTGATCTGCTGGTGACGGGACCGACCAACACCAACGTCAATGACCTGATGGCCGTTTTCGTCGGTGCGCCCGCCTGAGAAGCTGTGAACCGGTCGTGCCCCGCCGCCCAGCTACCGGGCGTATCCTGAGAAGTGGGCAATCGTTGTGCGCCGCGAGGTGTCTTCTGCCCGCTACAGGAGTAAAATCAAGGCATGGGCTAGGCCGCCCGATCTGGGTATGGAGCGAGGAGAAAACCATGATCAAGACAGGACGATTGTTGCTGACTGTTGCACTGGCCTTTGCGCTGGCCGGAGTCGCCTTCGCGGCGCTGCAAGGCGTCGCTGTGCTGGCGCAGGCCGATACCGGCCCAGGGTTGATCGTGTTCGCGTCGGATCGATCCGGGAACTACGAGATTTACGTGCTCGACCCGCAGACCGGGCTGACCACCCAGTTGACCAATGACCCTGGCAACGACGTGGAGCCGCAGTGGTCGCCGGATGGGGAGAAGATCGTCTTCGCCTCCGACCGGGACGGGGACTACGAGCTGTACATCATGAACGCAGACGGCACCGACCTGGTCAAGCTGACCAACAACATGGCCGAAGACCGGCAGCCGCGCTGGCAGCCTGACGGACAGAACATCGTGTACGTGTCCGATGTGAACGGGCAGTGGGACCTATACCTGATTTCGGCGGACGGGATGACCGTCCGGCAGCTCACCAACGATGCCGCTGACGAGCGCGGGCCAGGCGGGGCTGCTGAGGGTGCGCTTCCGCCCGGCGCTGTGGCAACGGCAACGCAAGCGATCGTAGTCACGCCGACGGTCACCCTGCCCGATGGTGTGGTCAACGCGACGACGCTGAACGTGCGTGCCAACCCCGGCGAAGGGGCCTCCATCCTGACCAAGGTGAACCGCGACACGCCGCTGAAGATTCTTGGCCGCTACTTCGACAACTCGTGGATACAGGTACAGCTTCCAAATGGCGTCGTCGGCTGGGTCTACCGCCCGCTGGTAACGGTCAATATTGACCTGACAACAGTGCCGGTGCTCAGCGTGCAGTTCATCGCGCCGCCGCCCACCGCCACGCCGACGCCAGCGGCGACCGCCGCCCCGCAGGTGATCATCGAGTTCTGGGCGGACAAGACGACCGTTGCGCCAGGGCAGTGTGCAATCCTGTCGTGGCGTGTGGAAGGCATCCGCGAAGTGTATTTCCAGGGCACAGGCGTGGTCGGCTGGGGCTCGACGCAGGTCTGCCCAGGCGCAACCGCGACCTATAACCTGCGCGTAATCCGCCAGGACGGTGTGGAAGATAACCGCTACATCACCATCGTCGTGCAGTAAGCGCGGCGCTGGCCGGAAAACGGCAGCGCCAGCAGCGATCAGAGGACGGCAAGGGGCGTGCCACAGGCGGCGCGCCCCTTTGTGTACCCGTCCACCGACCAGGATACCAGGGAACGGGCAAAGCCTGTCTGGGACACTTCAGCCTCACCCCCGCGCG
>JAXGOK010000049.1:0-23860 GCA_040767545.1 Aggregatilineaceae bacterium
CAACAGTGTTCAGCGGTGAGCGTATCGCTGGGCTGCCTATTTGCGTGTAAGGCGTTGGGAGTGCCGATGGCTCTCTGGGAACCGCTAAGACGTGTAGGATAACTAAGCAGCAAAAATGGAGAGGATGAAATGCCAGCAGTAAGTGATTCTGCGCTAGCAGAGTCGATCAGGTCTCGTGTTGCCGAACAGCGCGACGCAATCTTGAGCTTTTTCCGTGAGATAGTAGCTATTCCAAGCGTGATGGGACAGATACGCGACGTGGGCTTGCGCGTTGCGGAAGAGATGGAGCGCCTGCACTTTGACGAGGTACGCTTCGACCGGATGGGAAATGTCCTGGGCAGGATCGGAAACGGACCGCGCATCCTCCTCTACGACAGCCATATTGACACGGTTGATGTCGGCGATCCATCTGCGTGGGGATGGGACCCGTTCCAGGGCAAAATCGAGGATGGGATTTTCTACGCGCGAGGCGCAGGGGACGAGAAACAATCCACGCCCGGCATGATCTACGGCATGGCCCTGGCGCGCGACCTGGGCCTTCTGGAGGGGTATACCCTCTACTATTTCGGAAACATGGAAGAAGACTGCGATGGTATCGCCCCGAATGTCCTGGTAGAGGTCGAGGGGGTCAGGCCCGATTTTGTGGTCATTGGCGAGCCGACCCGCATGCAGGTGTATCGCGGCCACAAGGGGCGTGTCGAGCTTGAAGTGGTGGCGAAGGGCCGGTCAATCCACGCCGCGTCGAATCAACTGGGCGACAATGCGATCTACAAGATGCTGCCGGTCATCGCTGGCGTGCGTGACCTGAACGACCAGCTCCACACCGACCCGTTCCTCGGCCAGGGGCGTATCACCGCCAGCAAGATCGAATGCCGGACGCCGTCCATCAACGCCGTGCCCGACGAATGCACGGTCTTCATTGATCGGCGTCTGACCTTTGGTGAGAGCAAAGAACTGGCGGTCGCGCAGGTTCAGGCGCTCATCCCCCCAGAACATGCTGGCGACATTCACGTGGAAATCATGAACTACGACACGCCCAGCTACACCGGCTACCAGTATCCGGTCGAGAAGTACTTCCCCGCATGGGCCATTGGCGAGGATCACCCCTTGGTGCAGGCGGGCCTTGAAGCGTGCCAGTTGCTCTGGGGCCAGACCACTCCGGCGGCGAAGTGGGACTTTTCGACCAACGGCATTTACTGGACCGGGAAAGCGGGCATTCCCTCTATCGGCTTTGCTGCGGGCGATGAACGAACGGCGCACGGCGCCCTGGATCAGGTGCCGCTTGAAGATGTGGTGCGCGCCACCGAGTTCTATACGCTTTTGCCTGCGCTACTCAAGTGACGAAACGAGGATCATAAACATGCAGACGCACCTGATGGGGCGGGACATGATCACGCCCGACGAATGGACGGACGACGAGATCAACACGATCTTCGAAGTGGCGTTTGATCTGAAGCGCAGGCGCGCCCTGGGCGAGCCGCACGCGCTGCTGCGCGACAAGGTGCTGGCGATGTTGTTCTTCTTCACCAGCACGCGCACGCGCGTCAGCTTTGAGGCGGGCATGGCCCAGCTTGGCGGGCACGCCCAGTTCATTGACAGCACGACGACGCAGATCTCGCATGGCGACACGGCCAAGGAAATCGGCGAGATCGTCGGGCGCTACTGCGACGGGATTGCGATCCGGCAGTGCGACTGGGGCGTGGGGAACGACTACATCCGGGCGGTGGCCGAAGCCAGCCGCGTGCCGGTGCTGAATATGCAGTGCGACTGGTATCACCCGTTCCAGGCGCTGGCCGACATGCTGACGATCTTCGAGCGTTTTGGGCGCGACGTGCGCGGCAAAACGCTCAATATGTCGTGGGCCTATGCGTCCAGCTACCAGAAGCCGCTCTCGGTGCCGCAGAGCATGATCACGCTGGCGACGCGCTTTGGCATGAATGTCCGCCTGACGCGCCCGCCGGAATTCAAGCTGATGCCGGAGATCGAGGATTTGGCCCGCGAGAATGCGCGCAAGTCCGGCGGCAGTTTCGAGGTGCGCGACGACTTCGACGCCGGCTTTAGGGACGCGGATGTGGTCTACCCCAAGAGCTGGGGCGCGACGCTGACCACGACGGACATGCAGGAGTCCGCTGACATCGCCAAGAAATATGTGGACTGGATCGCCGACGAGCGGCGCATGGCCCTGACCAACGATGGCATTTACTTGCATTGCCTGCCCGCCGACCGCAACATCGAAGTGACCGACGCCGTGATTGACGGCCCGCAGAGCCGTGTCTACGACGAAGCCGAGAACCGCCTGCACGTGCAGAAGGCGGTGATGGCCCTGACCATGCGCTGAGCGCGTGGAAGAGTGCGCACGGGCCGGTTTTGTGGTGTATTGTATGCGAGCCGATCAGCCGCACATGGAGGGTGGTCGGCTTTCGTTCCTTTATCCATCGTCAGCAAGCGTTATGGGGGTCAACAGCGAGGGTACAATGCCATCTGCGCGTACTGCGGTCGTCGCCTTTGGCGGCAACTCCCTGATTCTGGATAAGAACAAGCCCGGCATGGAATACCAGTGGCAGGCTGTGTACGAAACCGCCAGGCACATTGTGGACATGATCGCTGAGGGCTGGCGTGTGGTCATCACGCACGGCAATGGGCCGCAGGTCGGGTTCATCCTGCGCCGCAACGAGCTGGCCAACAAGATCGAGGGGATTCACATGACGCCGATGGATGTCATCGGCGCGGATACCCAGGGCAGCATCGGCTACATGATGCAGCAAGCCCTGGACAACCAACTACGGACGGCGGGCATCCGGCGCGGGGTGGTCACGGTGGTGACGCAAACGCTGGTGGACCGCAACGATCCGGCCTTTCAGAACCCCAACAAGCCGATTGGCGGCTTCATGACGGAGGAAGAAGGCAAGCGCTTCAGCGACGAGGGCTGGACGGTGGTCGAGGACGCCGGGCGCGGCTACCGCCGTGTGGTGGCCTCGCCCATCCCCGTTGAGATCATCGAACTAGACGCGATCAATACCCTGGTCGAGAAGGATTTTGTGGTGATCTGTACCGGCGGCGGCGGCATCCCCGTCATCCGCGACGAAAAGGGCAACCTGAAGGGCGTGAACGCCGTCATTGATAAGGATCGCGGCACGGCGCTGCTGGCCAACGGCCTGAAAGCTGACCTGTTCCTGATCTCCACTGCCGTCGAGAAGGTGGCGCTCAATTTCGGCAAGCCCGACCAGAGAGACCTGGATTCGATGACCCTGGCCGAGGCACGGCGATACCTGGCTGAGGGCCACTTCAAGCCGGGCAGCATGGGGCCGAAGATCGAGGCAATCATCAATTTCCTGGAGAACGGTGGCCCAATGGCGGTCATCACCGACCCGGAGAACGTGGCGCGGGCGCTGCGCGGCGAGACGGGCACGCGCATTGTGCCGGCGTGAGACAACGGCAGACATCGCCCTCAGTGGGAACGCTGAGGGCTATTCTCAGGGGGGGTAACTGATGTTCGTCTCTGAACTGCGCTGCGCCGTCTGCGGGCGCGCTTACGCCTCGGATGAGGTCGCTTACACGTGCCCGGACTGCGGGCAGGCGGGCACGCTGGACGTGCTCTACGACATCAAGGCGCTGGGGGCGGCGGTATCGCGCCAGGACATCGCGCGCAGCGCCGACCCGACGCTGTGGCACTATCGCCCGTTGCTGCCGCTGCCCGCGAAGGCGGCGGTTCCTCCGCTGGCTGTGGGCGGCACGCCGCTTTACAATGCGCCGCGCCTGGCAGCAGACCTGGGCCTGGCGCAGGTCTGGGTCAAAGACGATGGGCGCAACCCGACCGGCTCGCTCAAAGACCGGGCGAGCGCGGTTGTCGTGGCCCGTGCGATGGCCCAGGGCATTGAGGTTGTGACAACGGCCAGCACGGGCAACGCGGCGGCGGCCCTGGCTGGTCTGGCGGCCAGCGTGGGGCTGCCGGCGGTGATCTTCGTCCCGGCGTCCGCCCCCGAAGCCAAGATCGCCCAGTTGCTCACCTATGGCGCGCATGTGCTGCTGGTGCAGGGCAACTACGACAACGCCTTCGACCTGGCGGTGCAGGCCGCTGAGCGGTACGGCTGGTACAACCGCAACACAGGCATGAACCCTTACACAGTCGAGGGCAAGAAGACCGTCGCCTACGAGATCGCTGAGCAGCTTGGCTGGCAGACTCCGGATGCGGTTGTGCTGAGCGTGGGCGACGGCAATATCATCAGCGGCGTGCACAAGGGCTTCCGTGACCTGCTGGCGCTCGGCTGGATCGAGCGGATGCCGCGCCTGATCGGTGTGCAGGCGGACGGCAGCGCGGCCTGCTACCAGGCGTGGAAGCGCGGCCAGAATCCGGCTACGATGCTGCCCATCGCGTCGCATACCGTCGCCGACAGCATCGCCGCCGACCTGCCGCGCGATCGCGTGCGGGCCGTGCGCGCCGTGCGCGAGACGGGTGGTGCGTTCGTCTCCGTCCCGGACGATGCGATTCTGGCGGGCATCCCCGTGCTGGCGCGGCTGAGCGGTGTCTTCGCCGAGCCAGCGGCGGCGGCGGTGTATGCGGGCGCGCGCGCGGCGCTGGCCGAAGGGCACATCCAGCCGGACGAGCGCGTGGTGCTGCTGGTCACTGGCAATGGCCTGAAGGACATCAAGAGTGCCATGCGCGTAGCGGGGGCCGGGCACCCAGTGGCACCGGACATCGCCGAAGTCGAGAAGGTGCGCCAGGCGCTCGGCCTGCCGGCGTTCCGTTAGGGCGGGCAGGTCGCGCCGGGGCAGGCAACTGAGTACAATGGAGCCAGGTTGTAGCGCAGGATGGTTGGGAGGCCAATGAGTACACATACGGTGATTTCTGTGATCGCTCCGGTCTACAACGAAGAGCCGATCATTGATGAGCTGTACCGGCGTCTGACAGAGGTGCTCGACAGCACCGGCGAGACGTGGGAGCTGGTCATGATCAACGATGGCAGCTTCGACGGCTCCGCCGCTAAGATGCGCGCCCTCGTTGAGCGCGATCCGCGCGTGCGTGTGGTCAACTTCGCGCGCAATTTCGGCCACCAGAACGCCGTCACCGCCGGGCTGGATCACGCGCGCGGCGACGCCGTGATTGTCATTGACGCCGATCTGCAAGACCCGCCAGAGGTGATCCTTGATCTGCTGGCGAAGTGGCGCGAGGGGTACCACGTGGTCTATGCTGTCCGCGCTGAGCGCAAGGGCGAGACGTGGTTCAAGAAGCTCACGGCCAAGCTCTTCTATCGCCTGATCTACCGCATCACCGATGTGGACATCCCGGTGGATACCGGTGACTTCCGCCTGATGGATCGCCAGGTGGTCAACGCGCTGAACGCCATGCGCGAGCACAACCGGTTCATTCGCGGGCTGACAAGCTGGATCGGCTTCCGGCAGACGGGCGTATACTACGTCCGGCAGGAGCGATTCGCTGGCGAGACCAAATATCCGCTGAAGAAGATGGTTCGCTTTGCGCTGGACGCGATCACTGGCTTCTCGTACTTCCCCTTGCAGGTGGCCATCTATGCCAGCCTGGTGCTGGCGCTGGTCGCGGTGCTGGCGATTCCGCTGGTGGCGATCCTGCGTCTGACGGGCAGCAACCTCCAGTTTGAGGGGCAGGCTACGACGCTCGTCGTTGTGCTGCTGGTCAGCTCGTTTCAGATGTTCTTCTTCTTCATCCTGGGCCAGTACGTCGCGCGCATCTACGATGAGGTGCGCCGCAGGCCGCTTTATGTGGTCGCGGACTTGTGGGAAAAGCAGCCGGAGTCTGCGGCTGCCGCAGCAGAGCGGGATGAGCAGAGTCATTAGCGTGGAAGAGGTGTGTGGTGACCGGGGTTGTGCCGCCAGAAGACAGGGGTAAGCCCGCTGATGTCAGGCGGGTGCAGGAGTACCAGCGGCTGGTGCTCGAATATGAGGCGTTGGACGAGGAGATTGACGCGCTGATTGCCCACCATCGCGGCGCGACAGAGCACATGCCCGACGAAGCGTACCAACGCTACCGTGAGCTGGCTAATCACCGCGACTACGTCTATAACCAGATGAAGCGCCTGGAGCGCGAGATTTTCCCGGACGACGAGACCCCGTGAGGTCGCCAGGGCCGCTGGCCGGTGAGGAGAGTCTTGAGTGAGCAGTTGGTCTGGTTTTCCCGTCAGGGTTGCCAGGTTTGGCACGATAGGTCACCGAGAGGAGATCGCCTATGGCAGAACGAAAACTGATTACCGGCCCCACCTTCGAGGAGATGCTCCACCCGCATCTGATTGATCCAGAGATTCGGGCAAAAGCACACGAAGCGCGGACGACCGATCCCCTGGCCTCCATCAACCTCTTCAATATCTCGTGGCGCAATATCACCAACAAGATTCAGTACATCGTGCTTCCCCCACAGCTTACGGGGGTTGACACGCCGATCGCTGTGCTGACCAGCACGCACTTCCCGACGCGCAGCCACAAGGTGGGCGCGACCTATTCGGTGCTGCTGGAGAAAGAGCTATTTGGCGATGTAGACCCCTGGAAGCACACGCTGATCTGGCCGTCAACCGGCAACTACGGCATTGGCGGGGCCTATGTCGCCGGGCGCATGGGCTGCAAGAGCATCGTCATCCTGCCCGAAGAGATGAGCAAAGAGCGCTTTGACCTGATCGCGGAATACGGCGCGCAGGCTATTGCCACGCCCGGCTGCGAGAGCAATGTCAAGGAAATCTACGACAAGGTCAAGGAATTGATGGCCTCTGACCCGAACATGCGCAGTATGAACCAGTTCGAGGTCATGGGCAACTACCGCTTCCACTATTACGTGACCGGCAACACGATCATTGACCTGGCGCGCGAGCTAGCCGGGCAAGGCATTGGCAGCGGCAAAGTGTCGGCCTTCGTGTCGGCGATGGGCAGCGGGGGAACTATCGCGGCGGGCGACCGGCTCAAGCAGCAGTGGCACGATCACAAGATCGTCGGTCTGGAGCCGGTGCAGTGCCCGACGCTGGCGCTCAACGGGCACGGCGGTCACGACATCCAGGGCATTGGCGACAAGCACGTTACCTGGATTCACAACGTCAACAACATGGACGCGATCATGCTGATCAACGACATTGAGACCAAGCTTGGCCTGCAACTGTTCGCCGACGAGGGTGGGTTGAAGGCGCTGGTTGATCGCTTCGGCATCGCGCAAGAGACGGTAGACTACCTCAAAACGCGGCTGGGCATCAGCAGCATCTGCAACATCTTCGGCGCGATCAAGACGGTTAAGTACTACGGCTTGGGCAAGGGCGATCTGGTGGTTACGGTGGCTACCGATGGGTTGGATCGCTACGGCAGCGTGATGAACGCCATGCGCCGCGACTATGGCGTTGTGGACGAGACTGAGGCCGTCGCCCGCGTGCGCAGCCTGTTTCATGGCCTGCGCACGGATTACGTGTGGGAAGGCAACTGGGAGAACCGCGCCCGCTGGCGCAACTTGAAGTATTTCACCTGGGTCGAGCAGCAAGGCAAGACGGTGCAAGAGCTGGACGCCCAGAGAGACCCGGCCTGGTGGGAAGCCGAGCAGGCGCGCGTCAAGGAGATTGACGCCAAGCTGCTGGAGTACCGGCGGACGGGCCGCATCTGAGTGGGAGAGACGGATGTACCCCGAAGACCGCGTCCTGGTTGGCGTCATCAACCGCAAGCGCGACTTTGACATGGCACAGACTCAGCATTGGTATCGCGTGCCGCAGGGCCAGGCCGCGCAGGGCATCTATGCGGAGTACGTCGCCTTCTTCTTCAGCCGCGCCTTCGGGGAATTGAACGGTGGCATTCACTACTATGCCCGGCGCACGGGGCTTGAGCTGGTACGCCGCCGTGACCTGCTGCCCGACGAGCCGGCCCATCCCCGCGCTGAGGCGCTCTACCACAAGCTGCAATTCGGCGAGCTGCGCCGCAAGGACCCGCCGATTCTCAATGCCGACCGGCGCGTGGTGGCCTTCATCCACACGACCTGGGATCGCTTTTCGCAGGCGCGCGACCTGGCCGGCCTGTATTCTGACGCTGATGCTTTTGTGGATCGCGTCTTTCACGCGCTGGAGAGGCAAGGCGTCCGCGCGGAGCGGCGCTGGGAAACAGCGTCCCGTCCGGGCGGCACAGGGGCGACCCTGGTCATTCGTTGTGCTGACGGGATGGTCGTCGCGTCAACAGGGCCGCGCCACGACCGTGCGATTGCCCTGCCGGTGTCGGAGGGGTCGGGCGCGTTGCAGGAGACGGTTGCAGCGATTCTGGACGCCGTCAGGAAGCGTGGCGGGTTGCCCGTGAGCGAGCGCCGCTAGGAGAATAGAGAAGAGTGCTATGGCCTTGTTAATCACCAATGCAACAGTGGTTACCTGGGGAACGCCGAACCGCGTGATCGAGAATGGCGCCGTCCTGATTGACGGCGACACGATCCGCGAAGTGGGCGAAACGTCTGCGTTGGCGGCTCGTTACCCCCTTGCCGAGCGTCTGGATGCGCGCGGGCAGCTACTCATGCCCGGCGGAATCTGCGCGCACACCCATTTCTACGGCGCGTATGCGCGTGGCATGGGCATTCCGGGGCCAGCGCCCAAGAACTTCCCCGAAATCCTGGAGCGGCTGTGGTGGCCGCTCGACAAGTCGCTCGACCGCGAGGCGGTGCGCTTCAGCGCGCTTGTCTGCCTGGTGGACGCGATCAAGCACGGCACGACGACGCTGATCGATCACCACGCCAGCCCCAACTTCATTGACGGCAGCCTGGATGTGATCGCCGGGGCAGTGGAGGAGGCAGGACTGCGCGCGGTGCTGTGCTATGAGGTCACCGACCGCGACGGGCCGGACAAGGCGCGGGCGGGCATCGCTGAGAACGTGCGCTTCTTGCGCGCCGCCCGGTCGCACCCGTTGGTCGCGGCGACGTTCGGGCTGCACGCCAGCCTGACGCTGACCGACGAGACGCTGCGCGCGTGCGTGGAGGCGGCCAGCGGGCTGGACACGGGCTTCCACATTCACGTAGCTGAGCACGAGGCCGACGAGGAAGACAGCCTGCGCAAGGCGGGCAAGCGTGTCGTCGAGCGGCTGGACTCCTTCGGCATCCTGGGGCCGCAGACCATCGTCGCCCACGCGGTGCACGTCAACGCTGCCGAGCGCGCCATCCTCAAGAACACGAGCACCTGGGTATCGCACCAGCCGCGCTCGAACATGAACAATGGCGTCGGCGCTGCCGCGCTGGATACAATGTTCGCTGAGGGGATCGCGCTGGCACTGGGCAACGACGGCTTCAGCAACGCGATGTGGGCGGAGTGGAAGGCGGCCTATCTGCTGCAGAAGGTGGCTTACCGCGATCCGCGCGCGGCCCCTGGCGACATGATCGCCCAGATTGCTGCGGGCAACAACGCGCGTCTGGCCTCGTCTTTCTTCCCGCAGAAGGTGGGTGAGCTTGCGCCCGGCGCGGCGGCGGACGTGATTCTGGTGGATTACCGTCCGTTCACGCCGCTCAACGCGGGTAATCTGCCCTGGCACATCCTGTTTGGCTTCGAGTCCTCGATGGTGACGACGACCATCGTCGCTGGCAAGGTGCTGATGCGCGACCACAAGCTGCTCATGCTGGACGAGGGCGCGATTGCGGCGGCGGCGCGCGCACACGCCCCTAAGGTCTGGGAGCGTTATAATCACTATGTCCAGCAGGTACTCGCACACTGATGGAGGCTATGAGGTTGGTGAAAGACCCCAAGTTCCTGACCATCGCAGTTTTGGGCGGCACCGGCAGAGAAGGGTCTGGGTTGGTGCTGCGCTGGGCGCACGGCGGCTACCGCGTGCTGATCGGCTCGCGCGACGCGGAGCGTGCGGCGGCCAAAGCCAGCGAGCTGAATGCTGTCCTGGGCGCTGAGCTGATTCACGGGATGAGCAACGAAGACGCCGCCGCGCAAGCGGACGTGGTGGTGCTCAGCGTGCCGTACAGTGCGCACCAGGCGATTCTCGAGTCGGTGAAAGACCGCGTGCGGGGCAAGATTGTGGTGGATGTCACGGTGCCCCTGCAACCGCCGGACGTGCGCACTGTGCATGTTCCCGATGGCAAAGCGGCCAGCCTGGAGGCGCAAGCCCTGCTCGGCGACGGCGCGCGCGTGGTGGCGGCCTTTCAGAATGTTGGCGCAGCCCATCTGCACGAGCTATCTCACGGTGTGGGCTGCGATGTGCTGATATGCAGTGACGATGCCCAGGCGAAGGGCGATGTCGTGCAGTTGGTTGAGGCCATCCCAGGGATGCGCGCGATTGACGCCGGGCCGCTGGCCAACGCAGTAGCGGCTGAGGCATTGACGCCTGTGCTGCTGTATATTAACAGACGGTACAAGGTCACTGGCGCGGGGATTCGCATCACGGGCCTGGAATGACGTGCCAACGGCAGCGCAGCTTACCCAGTTGGCCCTTATTGGTCTGCCGAATATCCCTCACGTGCAGCCCGGCGGCGACCTGGCGGCGATCCTGGTTGCCAGCCTGGAAAGCGCGCGCCTGGCCCTTGAGCCGGGGGACATTCTCGTCGTCACGTCCAAGCTGGTCTCCAAAGCTGAGGGGCGTTTTGTGGACTTGCGCACTGTTGAGCCGTCGGCCCGCGCACGCACGGTGGCGGAGAAGACGCGCAAAGACCCGCGCATGGTCGAGTTGATCCTGCGCGAGTCCACTGCGATCTCGCGGATGCGCCCGGACGTGCTAATCGTGCGTCACCGGCTGGGCTTTACGCTGGCTAACGCGGGCATTGATCACTCGAATGTGGGCCGCGCCGGAGAGGACTGGGTGCTGTTGCTGCCCGAAGACCCCGACCGCTCAGCGGCCCAGATTCGCCAGCGTTTGTACGCTTTGACTGGCGTAGCGCCCGGCATTGTAATCAGCGACTCGCATGGCCGCCCGTTTCGCATCGGGACGGTGGGCGTAGCTGTCGGCCTGGCCGGGTTCCCGGCGATCTGGGACAAGCGCGGGCAGCGCGACCTATACGGGCGCGAGCTACGCGTCACCGTGACGGGCCTGGGCGACGAGCTGGCGGCGGCGGCGGGGCTGGTCACCGGGCAGGGGGCTGAGGGGCTGCCGGTCGTGCTGGTGCGCGGAATGGCCGTTCCCCAGGGCGACGGCTGCGCCGCTGATCTCGTCCGGCCCGAAGCCCTTGATCTGTACGCCGATCACCAGGACGCGGGCGGGTAGCCGTATGAGCGCGGCAGCGCTGCTGGCGCTGATACAGGCGCGACGGTCTGTCCGCCGCTACCGCGACCGGCCCGTTTTGCGGGCGTTGCCGGAGCGGAAGGTCGCTTGTCTTTAGAAACGAAGGTTGGATGGTTCTGACACACACACCGCGAGTGGTTGCACTGGCCGGAGGGGTGGGCGGGGCCAAGCTGGTCGGCGGGCTGGCGCAAGTCCTGCCGCCCGATCATCTGACAATTGTCGGCAACGTGGCCGATGACTTTGAGCTATACGGCCTGCACATTTCCCCCGATCTGGACACGGTTATGTACACACTGGCCGGAGTCGCTAACCCAGAGACAGGCTGGGGGCTGGCCGGTGACAGCGGGCAGATGCTCGACATGCTGGCCCGCTACGGCGAAGAGACCTGGTTCCGCCTGGGCGACCGCGATGTAGCCACGCACCTGCTGCGCACGCATTGGCTGGCGGCGGGCCTGTCGCTGACGGAGGTGACGGCTCGCCTGGCGGCGGGGCTGGGCGTCCGGCAGCGGCTGCTACCCGTCACCGATGACCCGCTGGCGACGATAGTAGACACAGAGGAGCACGGCTCGCTGGCCTTTCAGGACTACTTCGTGCGCCGGCGCTGGCAGCCGACCGTCCGCCGCGTCTGGTTTCGCGGCGAGGAGGATGCCCGCATCACCGGAGCGGTTGCGGACGCTGTGTCCGCCGCTGACGTGATCGTGATTTGCCCGTCGAACCCGGTGCTGTCTGTCGCGCCGATCCTGATCGCCGGTGGCATGAGCGAGGCGCTGCATGGGCGGCGGGGCGTGTGCGTGGCGGTCAGCCCGTTTATCAGCGGGCAGGCGGTCAAGGGGCCAGCGGCCAAGCTGATGCCAGAGCTGGGCATGGACATTTCTCCGGCTGGAGTGGCGCGCTATTATCAGGGCCTGGTGGATGGACTGGTGATAGACAGCGCCGACGAGTCCCGCGCATCGGATATTTGCATTCCGGTGCTGGTAACGGGTACGTTGATGAGAACAGACGCCGACAGAGCGCGTCTTGCGCATGAGGTACTGGATTGGGCAGGGAGCTTGCAGCGATGAGTGTATGGGCAATTGTGCCAGTTAAGCCGTTGAGCCGGGCCAAGAGCCGCCTGGCAGGAGCGCTGCCGCCGGAGCAGCGCCAATACCTGGCGACCCAAATGCTGTTGCGCACCGTGCGGCTGCTGCTGCCATTGTCGCATATTCAGGGCGTGCTGGTCATCAGCCGCGACACGCAGGCGCTGGCGATGGTCCGTGAGCTTGGCGCGCAGACGGTACAGGAGAGCGGAGCGCCGGAGCTAAACAGCGCGCTGCTGCGCGCTACTCAGGCGTCTAGAGTGTGGGGCAGCGAAGCGGTGCTCGTCGTGCCTGCCGACATTCCTCTGCTGTCCGCTGAGGATGTCGGGACGGTGGTTGAGCTGGGGCGCTACCACAATTCCGTTGTGCTGGTGCCCGATCGCCGCGAGGAAGGGACAAACCTGCTCTTCGTCAGGCCGCCGGGCATCATCCCCTATGCCTTTGGCGGGAGCAGCTTCAACCGCCACCAGTACTACGCGCGTGAGGCTGGCGCGACAGTGCTGATTCACCGCTCGGAGCGCGTGTCGCTGGACATTGACACGCCCGACGATCTGGCTTATTACGCCGAATTGGCGAAGGCGCTGGGAGAGCCTGTCATTGAGCGAATCGGCCCGCTGGAGATGCCGTTTTCCGGCGGTGGCTCATGAGACGGTGTAGAATTAGTTTTAACGAATATTGATAGACAGGAGAAAACTTATGGCTGACCGGGTTGCTTTATACTTGCAGGATGCGCACCCGTTGGCGGACGCGATCCAGTACGTGCAGTACGCTGAGGATCGCGGGTTCGAGGCCGTCTGGCAGGCTGAGAGCCGCCTGGTGCGCGATGCCATCGTCCCGATGGCGGCTTACGCGGCGACGACCAAGCGCATCAAGGTCGGCTCCGGCGTAATCAACAACTGGACGCGCAATGCCGCGCTGACGGCGGCGACCTTCCTGACGCTCGATGACCTGGCACCCAACCGGATCATGCTGGGTATTGGCGCGTGGTGGGACCCGCTGGCGAAAAACGTGGGCATCGAGCGTACCAAGCCGCTGCTGGCGATGCGCGAGCATGTGACGGTGGTGCGCGATCTGCTGGCGATGAAGAACGTCACCTTTCACGGCGAGTTCGTGAACGTGACCGGCATTGAGCTAGACATCGTGCACGGACGCCGCGAGCCGCGCAACGTGCCCATCTACATCGGCGCAACCGGCCCCAAGATGATAACCATGGGCGGCGAGATTGGCGACGGCGTGCTGCTCAATTACCTGGTTTCGCCCGCCTACGACGTGACCGCGCTGGAGCATCTGGAGACCGGCGCAAAGCTGGCCGGGCGCACGGTGGACGATATTGACCGGCCCCAACTGGTCGTGTGCTCGGTGGACAACGACCGCAAGAAGGCCCTGGACGGCGCGCGCAAGCTGGTCACGCAATACCTGGGCCAGCAGCCGCACATCATGAAGGCCAGCGGCGTCAGCGGTGAGCTTCTCGACGAGATTCGCCAGGTGCTGACCTGGCCTGCAACTGAGGAGCAGATCGAGCGCGCCATGACCCTGGTGCCCGATGACGTGGTGCAACTGATCACCGCGTCGGGGACGCCAGCGGAGGTGCGGGCGAAGGTGGGCGAGTACGTGTCCGCCGGCTGCACGTGCCCGGTGCTCTACCCGCTCGGCGACGATGTCCGGCTGATGATTGACACGTTCGCCAGCGGCTATCGCGACTGACAGACGTATCACAACGAGGTGCATAGTGTCCGGCCCAACTCCCTTGGCGGAGCGGTTTGACCAGCAGCCGAGCGCGCGCTGGTGCTTTGTCTGCGGAGTCGAGAACCCGTGCGGGCTGCATATCCGTTTCTTCAATGACGGCTACCAGCAAGTGGCAGCGCGGGTGACGCTCGGCGAGCAATACCAGAGCTATCCCGGCATGGCGCACGGCGGGATTCTGGCTGCGGTTCTGGATGAGACGATGGGGCGTGCGCTGCTGGCCGACGGGCAGGCTGACACCGTTGAGCGAGCGCGCTTTATGTTCACGGCGAAGATGGAGATACGCTATCGCCGCCCGGTGCCGTTGAGCGAAGAATTCACCGTGCGCGGGCGTGTGGAGCAAGATCGCGGGCGGATGGCGCTGGTCGGCGGCGAGATCGTGCTGGCGGATGGATCAGTGGCAGTCGAAGCGTCGGCGACGCTGGTGGACATCCCGCACGAGCACGTGACACAGATGCTCACCGCTGACGTGGGCTGGCAGGTGTATCCGGGAGAAGACAACTGAGGCGATTGATGCTTGACGATGCAGGCGACGCGGTGCGCAGTGCGCCGCATAGCCGATTGTGGCTCCGGACGACAGGGGCCAGCCGCGAGCTATGGGTGGCGTGGCTGGCCCTTGTGGTCGTGGTCGGGGCGGTTGTGCTGCTCACTCTGAGCGTAAGCCTGGCGGTGAGCGGCGACCCGCTGCTCATGCCGCTGGACGACACGTACATTCACTTCCAGTACGCGCGCCAGTGGGCGGCGGGCCAGCCCATGACCTACCATCCGGGCGATCCGGCAACTTCTGGTGCGACGAGCCTGCTCTATGCGCCGCTGCTGGCGCTCGGCTACGCGGTGGGCTTCAGCGGGTGGTCGCTGGCGTACTGGGCGCTGGGCATCGGCGGGCTGGCTTTCTTCGGATCGGCCTGGCTGGTCTACCTGATCGGGCGGGCGAGTCCGCTGGCCGAGGAGCCGGGCGGGGCCGGGTACGCGCTGGCCCTGGCCCTGGCTTACGGCGTGACGGGGCCGTTCGTGTGGGCGGCGCTCAGCGGCATGGAGACGGCGCTGTTTCTCTTCGTCACCCTGCTGACCTTCTACGCCGCGCAGCAGGATCGGCTCCGCCTGGCAGTAGTGGCGGGAACGCTGGCTGTGCTGGCCCGCCCGGAAGGCGTCATCGCGGCGGCGCTGGCAATGCTCGCATTGGCTGTGCGGCACTCCTGGCCGGCTGACTGGCGGGGGCGGTTGCGCCGGGCCATACCGCTGGCCTTGCCAGTTGCGGCGGCGCTGATCCAGCCCGCGATCAACTGGGCGGTGACGGGGAGCGCGTCCGCGACGGGGATGCAGGCCAAGTCTGTACTGGCCAATACGAGCGAGCCGCTCAGCGAGCGGCTGGCAGATGTGCTCTCGTCCTTCGGGCGCATGTGGGGCGAGCTGCTCGTCGGGCGCAGCGCGGACTTCGGCACGTTCACGTCGCCGCTGCTGGCTCCGGCGGCGCTGGGGGCACTGCTGGCCGGGACATGGCTGGCCTGGCGGCAGCGGCGGTTGAACACGGGAGTGCTGGCGCTGCTGTGGGCTTTGGCGCTGACGGCGGCGGTTGCCACGCTTGACACGGCCTTCTGGCAGTTCAAGCGGTACCAGCTTCCGGTGATGGCGCTGTTCTACCCGGCGGCGGCGTGGGCGGCGCGCGGACTGGGTGACGGCCTGGCCGCGCGTGGGGGGTGGCGAGCGTGGCGCTGGGCGCTGCCTGCGCTGGTGCTCATCCCCTCGGCGCTAACCGCGCTGAGCTTCGCTCGCTACTACGGCGAGAATGTGGCTGTCGTGCGCGACCAGCAGGTGCCGATGGCCCGCTGGGTACGAGATAACTTGCCGGAAGACGAGGATGCTCCGCGCGTCGGCGTGCACGACGTGGGCATGATGGGCTACTTCAGCGGGCGTCCGCTGTATGACGTGGTGGGCCTGACGCTGCCCGGCCCGGCTTCGTCGTGGCGGCAGGGTCCTGGCGCGATCTACGAGCACATGGCGCACAGCCGCTACCGGCCCGGCGCGTTCGCCATCTACCCGGACGTGCAAGGGCTGCGCTATCTGCTCGATGCGGGCATCTTCGGCGCAGTGCTGGCTGAGTTCCCGGTGCAGTTGGGCGAGCATAACGTCGCGGCGGCGACGGGCTACCAGGCGGTCTACGCGGCGGACTGGAGCACCACTCGCCAGGAGGAGATTGCGGCGCAAGCGTCTACGCTGGACGCTGTGCAGGGGTTGGCGCTCGTGGATACGGTAGATGTCGCCAACCTGAGCAGCGAGGACGAGCACGATTACACCTGGTGGCAGGACGAATCCCCGCCAGGTTTCATCACTGAGGTCTACACGCACTGGTACCACGCCTGCGGGCTGCCCGGCGAGGAAGCGTGCCGGGCGACCGACGGCGGACGCGTGCTGACCGGCGGTGAGGAGTTCACTATCCAGACGCGACCCGGCGAAGACCTGCTGCTGGTGACGCGCGTGCACGGGCGGACGAGCGTGCCGCTGGCAATCTTCGTGAACGGCGACCGTGTCGCGGGGCGCGTGCAGCCCGCCGTGCCGGGGCGTTGGGTCGAGATCGTCACCTGGGTGCCCGCCGCGCAGATCACGGGGACGCACACGCGGGTGCGCATCGAGGCGGACGTGGACGATCCCCGCGCTGACGCCTATCTGCCGTACTACCACTGGGCGTACCAGGGTAGTTTTCGCCCGGAGATTGCGGACGAGGGGCAGCCGGTCGCCGTCTTCGGCGAAGATGGCGCGGTGCGCCTGCGCGAAGTGACGCTCGAATACACGCCAAGGGCGGACGGCGCTGGCGGGCAGGTCGCCGTCCATGCCATGTGGCAGGGGCCAGCGCCCGGCGCGGGAGACGGCGTGATCTTCGTACACCTGTATAATAGGGACAGGCTGGACACGGAGCCGGTCGCGCAGGTAGTCACCCGCGCGGGTGGAGGGGCGCTGCCCCCTGCGAACTGGCTGCCCGGCCTGCTGGCGGACACGGTCACGGTCGCGCTGCCCGAAGACCTGCCGCCGGGCACGTATGTGGTGGCGCTGGGCATGTTCGAGGCGCGCACGGGCGTCCGCTACCCCGTGACGGGCGTGGGCGCTGGCCCTGACGGACGCTTGTTTATTGGTGAGATTGTGGTTGGGGAGTCCACGCAGTGAGTATTGCCTTTTCGCTCAACGGCCAAGCGGTGACGCTGGATGCTGCGCCGAATGAAAGCTTGCTGCGCCTGCTGCGCCGTCACGGTGTCTTTGGCGTCAAGTACGGCGACGACCAGGGTGTGAGTGGCGCGGACGTAGTCCTGCTCGACGGCGTTCCTGTGGTGTCGTCACTGATCCTGGCGGCTCTGGTCGCGGGCTGCTCGGTGGTCACCATTGAGGGCGTCGGCGGGGAGCAGGAACGCGGCTGGCGCGGATCGGAGCCGCTGCACCCGCTGCAAGTGGCCTTCATCGAGACGGGGGCGATCCAGTGCGGCTACTGCACGCCAGCCATGATCCTGGCGGCGAAGGCGCTACTGGAGCGCAATCCCAGCCCGACCGAAAGCGACGTGCGCGACGCCCTAGCGGGCGTTCTCTGCCGCTGCACCGGCTACGTCAAGCCAGTGGAAGCGGTGTTGCGCGCGGCGGCGGTGATGCGCGGCGAAGAAGTCCCTCCGATTGGGCCGGAGCGGGCGATCCCGGTGCCAGCGGAGGTCTTCACGCGGCCCGCAAGGTGGGATGACGATGTGCTGCCTCCTGCCGACTTACCGGGGCAGCCGGGCGCGCCGCAAGTCACCACGCGGACGCTGCCGGTGATGCTCGTCGCGCCGGAAGTAGACACGCTGCACCAGGTGGGCAGGCCCGCGCCCAAAGTGGACGCGCGCAAGCTCGTGCAGGGCAACCCGGCCTTCACCGATGACATTGAATTTCGCGGGATGCTGGTCGGCAAGCTGCTGCTCAGCCCGCACGCCCACGCGCGGATCACGCGCATTGACGCCAGCCGGGCGCGCGCGCTGCCGGGTGTGCACGCCGTGCTGACCCACGAAGACTTGCCGCGCGTGCCCTATACGACGGCGGGGCAGAGTGACCCGGAGCCGGGGCCGCACGACAACTACAGCCTTGACACCAAGGTGCGTTTCGTCGGCGACCGGGTGGCGGCGGTTGCGGCGGAGACGGAAGAGATCGCGCTCAAGGCGCTGGCGCTGATCGAGGTTGAGTACGAGGTGCTGCCAGCCATCTTCGACCCGCGCGAGAGCATGAAAGAGGGTGCGCCCGTCCTGCACGACGAGCCGGAAAGCTGGCATATCGAGGACAAGGCGCGCAACCTGGCCGCCGTCGTTGACTGGGAAGTGGGCGATGTGGAGGCGGGCTTCGCCCAGGCCGACCGCATCTTTGAAGCGACGTACTACAGCCCCAAAGTGCAACAGACGCCGCTGGAGCCACACGTCGTAGTGACGTGGTGGGACGAGGATGATCGCCTGGTGATCCGCACGAGCACGCAGGTGCCCTTCCACGTGCGGCGCATCCTGGCTCCCGTGCTCGGCCTGCCGGAGAAGCGTATCCGCGTGATCAAGCCGCGCATCGGCGGCGGCTTCGGCGTCAAGCAGGAGGTGCTGATCGAGGACATCTGCGCCCACCTGACCATCGCCACCGGTCGCCCGGTGCGGCTGGAATACACGCGCGAAGAGGAGTTCTACGCCAGCCGCTCGCGGCACCCCATGTTCTTGGCGCTCAAGACGGGGGTGACGCGCGACGGGAAGATCGTCGCCAACCAGATGCACGCGCTCAGCGATACCGGTGCCTGCGGTGCGCACGCTATGACGGTGGCGGGCAACACCGGCCACAAGGCCATGTCGCTCTACAACGCGCCCAATATCAAGTTCAGGGCGGATGTCGTCTACACGAACACGCCGCCGAGCGGTGCGTTTCGCGGTTACGGCGTGCCGCAGGGCTTCTGGGCGGTGGAACAGCAGATCGAGTGGATCGCCCGTGAGATGGACTGGGACCCGCTGGAGTTTCGCCTGAGCAATGCGATCAAGAGCGGCGACGAGCACCCGGCCAGCAAAGCCTGGAGCGAGGGGCGCGAGGCGGAGCCGGAGTTCATTCGGTCGTGCGGGCTGGCCGAGTGTGTGGAGCAGGGCGCGAGGGCGATCCGCTGGCACGAGCGCTTCGGCAACCCCGCCTGGCACCAGGTGCCGGGCAAGCCTCACCTGCGGCGGGGCATTGGTGTGGCGGCAGTGATGCAGGGCACGGCCATCCCGCGCCTGGACATGGGTGCGGCCAGCATCAAGATCAACGACGATGGCTCGTTCAACCTGCTGGTGGGTGCCACTGATCTGGGTACCGGCTCCGATACCGTGCTGACGCAGATGGCGGCGGAGGTGCTCGGCTGTGTGCCGGAGGACTTCATTACCTATTCGTCGGACACGGACTTCACGCCGTTTGACAAGGGCGCGTATGCGTCCAGCACGACGTATATTTCGGGGCGGGCGACAGTGCTCGCCGCCGAGAAGGTTGCCGCCCAGATGCGCGAGGTCGCCGCGCGGATGCTCAACCAGCGGACTGGCGACGCTTCGCCCATCGCGCCGGAGGACATTGTGCTGCGCGACTGCGCCGCTCGCGCCCCGGACGGGCGCAGCGTGACACACCGCGAGATCGCCCTTGACAGCCTGCATCACGAGCACCAGCACCAGATCATGGCTGTGGCTAGCTATGTCAGCCCGGAGTCGCCGCCGCCCTTCGCCGCGCAGTACGTGACGGTGACGCTGGACACGGAGACGGGCCAGTTCACGGTGGACGAGATGGTGATGGCTGTTGACGGTGGCGTGATCGTTAACCCGGTGACAGCCAGCGGCCAGATCGAAGGGGGCATGGTGCAGGCGCTCGGCTACGGGCACTGCGAGGAAATGGTCTTCGACGAGGGGGGGCGCATGACCAACCCGCAGTTCGGCCCGTACAAGATTTACCGCGCCGACGAGGTGCCGGAGACGGGCGTCATCTTCGTCGAGACTTACGAGCCGAGCGGTCCGTTTGGGGCGAAAGCCGTCGCCGAGATTCCGCTGGACGGTGTGGGGCCTGCGCTGGCGAACGCGCTGTACGACGCCGCCGGAATCCGTATGACGGACGGGCCGCTGTTGCCGGAGCGTGTCTGGCGGGCGCTGCGGGCGAAGGCTGGATGAAACGAAAGGAATGTGCGTGAGCGAAGATCGTGCCGTGTTTGAGGCAGCGCTCGCTGCTCAGCAGGACGGGCGGCCTGCTGCGCTGGCGATTGTCGTGGAGACGCAAGGCTCCGTGCCGCGCCAGGCGGGGAGCAAGATGCTCGTCTGGCCGGACGGGCAGATCGTCGGCACGGTGGGCGGCGGGCAGATGGAAGCGTTCGTCATCGCCGAGGCGCAGGAGGCGATACGCTCCGGTTCCAGCCGCGTGGTCAGCTACGATCTGGCCGATCCGCAGTCCGGCGATCCGGGCGTGTGCGGCGGGTCGGTGCGCGTCTATGTCGAGCCGCTGCTGCCACCAGTGACGGTGCTGGTCATCGGCGCTGGACACGTCGGCAAGGCGGTCGCGGAGCTGGCTAAGTGGCTGGGCTACCGCGTGATCGTGGCCGACGACCGGCTCGACTACGCCACGCCGGAACAGATTCCCGGCATGGACGGGTATCTGACAGTCGCGCCGGGCGACCTGGCAGAACAGGCCCCGATCACGGGGCGGACGTATGTCGTCGCCGTGACGCGCGGGCTGATCGTGGACGAGGCGCTGCTGCCGGCGTTGCTGCGTACTGATGCGCCCTATGTCGGGCTGATCGGGAGCCGCCGCCGGTGGATGATCACGGCTGAAGCGCTGCGCGAGCAGGGCGTTGCGCAGGCCGACCTCGATCGCATTCGCGCGCCAATCGGTTTGTCTATCGGAGCAGAGACGCCTAAAGAGATCGCCGTGAGCATCCTGGCCGAGATCATCAAGGCTCAGCGCGGTGGCAGCGGCGAGCCGCTGCGATGGCCGGGCAAGCCTGCCGGGCCGGTGTGAGCGGGCGAAGAAGAAAGTGATGTCGTGAAGATACTGGCAGTCAGTGATGCGGTGCAGCCCCAACTGTGCAACCTGGAGCATCTCCGCAAGGCCTATGGCGATGCCAACGTCTTGGTGAGTTGTGGTGATATGCCGGTCGAATACCTGGACTTCATTGCGTCGGCGCTGGCACTCCCTTTGCTGTTCGTGCGGGGCAATCATGACACAAACTATCGCCCTGAACACCCAGGCGGGGACGACCTGCACCTGCGCTTCCTCAAGTTCCAGAAGCGCTTGTTCGTGGGATTGGAAGGATCCATCTGCTACAACAAGGGTGACGCGCAGTATACGCAGGGCGAGATGATGCTTAGCGCCCTGCGCCTGCTGCCGCGCATGGTCGTGCGGCGGGCGCGCACGGGCTACGGCGTGCATGTCCTGGTGACGCACTCCCCGCCGCGCCATATTCACGACATCCCGGAAGATTATGCGCATCACGGGTTCAATGCCTTCCGGATGCTAATGCGTGTCGGGCGGCCCATGTATCTGCTGCACGGTCATGTGGACACGTGGGACACACGCCGCCCCAGGCGCACGGTCTTCGCGGGCACAACAGTGCTCAATGTGAACCCGTACATGATGGTTGAGATTCCCTAGTGCAGGGACGGAGCACACAGCTTGAAGCCAGCGTTGCTCACGGGCGCAGCAGAGCAGCGCCTCTGCCGGAAGACGTTCCAACTGCCGGCCTCTGCCGTCCATCAGGTAGGGGGATCGCTTTAGGCAAGCGCGGGCTTCTATGCTAGTATTGCTCCCGCAACAGCAGTTGGCAGGCAAGGGCGAAGGATGGGGTTGGTGCATGTGGCAGGACTACTATAGCGTTACGTCCGTCGAAGAGGCGCTCGACTTGCTGGCGCAGTACGGAGAGCGCGCGCGCATTGTCGCCGGTGCGACCGACTTGCTGCTGGAGCTGGAGCGCGGCGCGCGGCCCGGCGTGGATACGCTGGTGGATATCACCCGCGTGCCCGGCCTCGATCAGATCACGGTGCATGGCGACACTATCCGGCTCGGCCCGCTGGTCACGCACAACCATGTGGTGGGCAGCCGCGTCATTGCTGAGCGGGCGCTGCCGCTGGCGCAAGCGGCGTGGAGCGTAGGTGCGCCGCAGATTCGCAACCGGGGCACGGTGGCCGGGAACGTGATCACGGCCAGCCCGGCCAACGACACGATCACGCCCCTGTGGGCGCTGGGCGCGACGGTGACGCTGACCTCGCTGCGCGGCGAGCGCACGCTGGATTTCCCCGCATTCTATAAAGGCGTGCGCCAGACGGCGCTGGCTCCCGATGAGATGCTGACGGCGATCACCTTCCCGGCGCTGGGCAGGCACGAGCGCGGCATCTTCCTCAAGCTGGGGCTGCGCAACGCCCAGGCGATCTCGGTGGTCAATACGGCGGTTGTGCTCGGCTTCGAGGGCGGTACCGTTAGCCATGCGGCGGTCACGCTGGGCAGTGTGGCCCCGACGATTCTGCGCGTGCCCGTTGTGGAGCAGTACTTGCAGGGCAAGACGCTGACCGACGACGTGATCCGCGAGGCGGCGCGCCTGGCAGCGGCAGC
This sequence comes from Aggregatilineaceae bacterium, assembly GCA_040767545.1. GTDB lineage: Bacteria > Chloroflexota > Anaerolineae > Aggregatilineales > Aggregatilineaceae > UBA2029. The sequence goes on from JAXGOK010000049.1 coordinate 22,584, forward strand.
GCCGGCGCCCATTGACGACGTGCGTAGCGGTGCGGGCTACCGCACAGAGATGTGCCGCGTGCTGGTGGCAAGGGCGTTGCGTGCGCTGCGGGCCGGAACTGAGCGCGAGGGCTGGCCGGATGATCCGGCCATGCTGTGGGGCGCTCACCGGGCGACAGTGCGGGAGTCACTTCCGGCGGCAGTCCGCCACGAAGACGATCTCGGCGACACGATTGTCACAACGGTGAACGGCACGGCGTACTCGGTCACCGGCGCGTCAAACAAGACGCTGTTGCGCTTCTTGCGCGAGGACGTGGGGCAGACCGGCACGAAGGAAGGCTGTGCTGAGGGTGAGTGTGGTGCGTGCACCGTGTACCTCGACGGCGTGGCGGTGATGGCCTGCCTGGTGCCCGCGCCGCGCGCGCATGGCGCGCAGATCACGACAGTCGAGGGGCTGGCAGCGGAGGATGGGACGCTGCACCCGTTGCAGCAGGCATTTGTGGAGGCGGGCGCTGTCCAGTGTGGCTATTGCACGCCCGGCTTTCTGATGTCCGGCGCGAAGCTGCTGGAGGAGCATCCCCATCCGACGCGCGCGCAGATTGAGCAGAGCATCAGCGGCAATCTGTGTCGCTGTACGGGGTACTACAAGATCGTGCAGGCGTTCGAGCGGGCCGCCCAGGGGGATAGTGCCTGAGTCGAGGACCGGGGCAGGGCCGCGCGTGGCGGGAGGAGTGGGCGATGGGCAGATATGTGCCTCAGAAGCAGAAGCAGCACGCTAGCCGCTGGCTGCCGATCATTGGTCTGACCCTGGCGCTGCTGCTGGCGGTGGCGTCGTATGTGATCGCCTTCCCGCTGGTGGAGCTAGGCCGCGATCAGAGCCAGACCATTGACGATGCCTATGGCGATCTGCGCGACCAGTTCGCCGGGTATGGCTGGTATGCGAATAGTGAGCGCTATCACGGTAATAACATCGTCGAGATATTCGTTGCTGTGGTGCTGTGGCTGGTCTTGATGGGTCTGGCGATGCTGGCTGTCGGTGTTGCCACCTACGGCACCGACCCGGAACGCCGCGCCTGGAAGGAGATGGGGCCTCCCCCGGCTAACAGGAAGGCAGTGGTCAAGCAGCTCAAGAGAGACCTCAAAGAGGTGAAGCGGCAGGAGCGGGAATTCAAGCGCAAGAAGCGCTAGACGCGCGGTCACCTGGAGGGCCGAGTCGAGTCCCTGGGGCGGGGTTCTGAGTCCTGAGATTAGCCCGTGCCCTGGATTGCAGGCTCTTGTCCGGACGCCTGCTGCCGCCC
>JAXGOK010000050.1:0-22703 GCA_040767545.1 Aggregatilineaceae bacterium
GAAGCTGAAAAGCTGGAGTCTGAGGGAGAAAAAGAACCTGCTTCACCGGGTCTAGAGGTGAAGCAGGAGTTGCCCCATAGGGGACTCGAACCCCTGTTTCCGCCTTGAGAGGGCGATGTCCTGGGCCGCTAGACGAATGGGGCTACACAGCACGCCGCATTGTACCAGCCCCCTAACCCCTCGTCAAGCTATGATTCTGCCCCTGGCCCCCAGTCTACCCCGTCAATCCAGCGCGTATTCCGCGCGCTCAGCGCGAATGCGCCCCGCCCATTCTGCCGCCGCCGCACGCGCCGCAACCGCGTAATCCTCCCCCGAACTCGCGTAGATGATCGCCCGCGCCACGCCGATCAGCGGCCCAGTGCCACCGCGCGTCATCCCATGCTGCACGGCTGTCCCCAAGTCGCCCTCCTGCACACCGATGCCGGGGATCAGGAAGGGGATGGAGGGCGCCCAACTGCGCAGCAAGGCCAGGTCGCGCGGCTGCGTCGCGCTGACAATCATGCCAAGCTGATCCGCGTGATCGCGCGCCAACGTGTTGATCTGCGCCGTGACGAAGCGATACAGCGGCGCGCGCTCACTTGGCCAGCGCTGAAAATCGTTGCCGGTGATGTTCGATGAGCGCACCAGCACGAAGATCATCTTGCCAGGGCGACCCAGCAGCGGTGTGACAGCGTCCATGCCCACATAAGGGGTGATCGTAACGGCGTCAGCGCCCAACACGTCAAAGACCGCGTGCGCGTAGTGTTCCGCCGTATAGCTAATGTCGCCGAACTTGGCATCGAGGATAACCGGTGTGTCGTCCGGGATGTACGCGATGGTCTCTTCCAACGCGCGCAGCCCTTCCGAGCCAAAGGACAGGTAGAAGATCAGGTTAGGCTTGAAAGCGCAGGCGTAGTCCAGCGTAGCGTCAATGATCGCACACCCGAAATCGCGCAGACTGACGCCCGCTGGCATCAGCGATGGCGAGGGATCCAACCCCACGCATAACCATGTGTCGCGCTCAGCCTGAATTCTGCGCAGCCGCTCCACCCAGCTTTGAGTCATCGGTTGCATAACCCCGCTACATCGCGTCAAGGTGGGACAAGTATACCGCAACCGCACAAATCGCGGAGTCGGCGCGTTGATGCGCCAGCGCTCCCGTGCTATCATCACCTGGCTTGAGCGTCGCGCAGCGAAGCAGATCGTGCCGCCACGTCCGGACGGAGTCTCATCGTCAAAGGAGAGAGTTATGGCGTTTCCGAAGGAGTTTATCTGGGGCGCTGCCACGTCCAGTTATCAGATTGAGGGTGCGGCATTGCAGGACGGGCGTGGCGAGTGCATCTGGCACCGCTTCACGCACACGCCTGGCACTATTGACGATGGCTCGACCGGTGACGTGGCCTGCGACCACTACCATCGTTACCGCGAAGATGTGGCGCTTATTGCCGGCCTGGGCCTGGACGCCTACCGCTTCTCAATTTCCTGGCCGCGCGTCATCCCCGCCGGAGCCGGCCCCACCAACCCCGCCGGGCTGGATTTCTACGACCGGCTGGTGGACGAGTTGCTGCGCCGCGACATCACGCCGTTTGTCACACTCTACCACTGGGATTTGCCCCAGGCGCTGCAAGACCGGGACGGCTGGGAGAACCCGGACAGCGTGGACTGGTTCCGTGACTACGCTGCGCTGATGGCCGCGCGCCTCGGTGACCGCGTCAAGCACTGGATCACCCACAACGAACTCTGGGTGATCGCCTTCCTGGGCAACTACACCGGCGAGCACGCGCCCGGCCAGCGCAACCTGACCGCCGCCTATACCGTTGCCCATCACTTGTTGCTCTCGCACGGGGCCGCCGTGCCCGCCATCCGCCAGAATGTGCCGGGCGCGCAGGTGGGTATCACCCTCAACCTTGACCACGTGGAGCCAGCCACAGAGAGCGAAGCCGACTGCCAGGCCGCACACCGGCACGACGGTTACCTGAACCGCTGGTTCCTCGACCCGGTGTTTCGCGGGCGCTATCCGCAAGACATGATCGCGCTGCTGGGTGCAGCGTTGGAGCGCATAGCTCCGGAGGACATTAGCGCCGCAGCGGTGCCGCTGGACTTTCTGGGGATCAACAACTACGCCAGGTCATCGCCGCTGGCGACAGCGGCCCCTTCTACGCGCGGCGTGTGCGTCCGGCAGGCAGCGCGTACACGGCGATGAACTGGGAGGTCTACCGGAGGGACTGCGCGCGCTGCTGGTGCGCGTCGCGCGCAACTACGCGCCGCCGGCGATCTACGTCACCGAGAACGGCGCTGCCTTCGACGACCCCGATCCGGTGAATGGCGTCGTTGAGGCCCGCAGCGCGTGGATTACTACTGGCGGTACCTCGACGCCTGCGCCGCTGCCATTGCCCAGGGCGTGCCGCTGAAAGGCTACTTCGCCTGGAGCCTGCTGGACGAACTTCAGGCTGGGCCAGGGGCTACCTTAAGCGCTTCGGGATCGTCACGTGGACTACAAAACGCTGGTTCGCACGCCCAAGCGCGGCGCGCTCTTTACCGCGACCTGATCGCCGCGCACCGCGCCGATGCTTCGGACTGAGGGTTGCATAACGGCTCGCTGGCTGCGTTGCTGCCACTGTTTGGGTTCGCGGTCATCTGGCTGAATGTCTCCATTTCAGGCCCTAAGGGCTGGCACAGGGGTTTATATATGCTTCCCTGATTTGGGGGAGCGTGGCTGGCGCTCACCGAGCACCTCAGCCTTGTGCAAGGACTGACATTTGAGCACGTGGCTTTGGCTTGGGCGGCAGTGTTTGTCGCGGCGGGCGCAGTGAGTGTACGGCAGACCGTTGCCGCTAACCCCTGGCAACGGTTGTTTGTCCGCTCATCATTTCCAGAGCATGACACGGGAACTGCGCTGCTAGGCGTTGGTCTGCTGTGCATCGTGCTGGTGACCGGCATCATCGCCCTGGACAAGGTGCCTGCCAGTTACGACCTCATGACCTATCGCCCAGGTCGGACTGTCCATTGGCAGCAAAAAAACCAGAGCGTGGCCTATTACCCCGCACATCTTGCGCCATTCTACCAGAATCCCTGGGCCGAGTTTGCCATTCTGCATTTCAGGCTTCTGAGCGGCGATGACTCATTGGCGCAGGGAGTGCAGTGGTTCAGCATGGCAGGCAGCTTGATCGGGGTGTCGTGATCGCTGAGCGCCTGAAACGAACATCCCACGCAGGTCTGCTATCGGCAGTGGTCGCAGCGACAGTGCCGATGGGCGTTTTGCAGGCATCAAGCACTCAGAACGACTACGTGGTGGCCTTCTGGCTTGTCTGCGCTGTCTACGGCATTCTCACCACGATGGATGCTAGTTCGGTGCCACTGCCTCGCGCCGCCGCGATCAGGGTAGCCAGCGGTCTTGCCATTCTCACGAAAGGCACCGCCTACGTCCTATCTGCTGCCCTTTTTGTGCTGAACTTTAGGCTATAGAGCCGGATGCACGTGCTTCCGTTAGGTACCCTGCTGCGTGTATTCGCAGTGATAGGAAGCGCGATTGTGTTGCTCAACCTCGGCCATTGGCTGCGCAATTACGATCTATTCAGGTCACCACTGGGTCTGTCTGCGGGCGGCAGCGTGGGGACGGGCGAGGAAGACATAAGCACCTATGGCAAACGAGGCATTCGGCCCGGCATATCTGGCGTCGAATATCGTCCGCAATCTTGCGACACATGCAGGCACATCTTCCCCACCAGATCACCCAAGCGTTGTTCGATGGTGTGGCAAGTCTCCATCGCTGGTTGGGCACCTTAGACCTCAGCGACCCGCGCACGACCTGGAAGGGCAAGGAGTTTGCCATTCCCCGGCTTGCCTTTGACGAAGACCACACTAGTTAACCTTCACAATAGGTGGGCAAGCAGGTTAAACTGGGCGCATGATCATACGATACATTCCGCCACCCAACATCCGAACGTGTTTTATGCTGTGACCGGCTTGCGGATCACGGAATTTGACGAGTTTGCTGGCCGACGTGCTGCCGCGTTATGCCCAAACTGAGCAGGAACGGCTGACCCGTCCTCATCGTCAACGGGCCATTGGTGCAGGTCATCCCTTTGATTTGTCGATGCGCGATCACATTTTGTTGACGGTGGTGTGGCTGCGGGTGTATCCGACCCATGAGGTGTTGGGCTACCTGTTCGTCAGTGATTCGACGGTCTCGCAGTTGATTGGACAGGTGCTGCCCGTCTTGGAAAAGGCGGGACGGGACACCATGCGGATGCCAGGGCCCCGGCAAGAAACGTCGTCGGTCATGGATGATTTGCTGCGAGAAACCCCCGAATTGGCCGTGGTGATTGGCTTAGTTTTGAACAGCGGGTTCAACGTCCGCGTGACCGTGACGAGGCCGATGGGCTGTATTCGGGCAAAGAAAAAGCAGCACACCCTCAAAAGCCAGGTGGCCGTGGATGAAGAAAGCGGGCAAGTGAGTGGACATTGCCGAGAGTGTGCCGGGTCGCACGGCGGATATTCGGCTGTTGGAGGAGTCGCAGTTGATGACCCGTCTGCCGGAAGGCGTGGGCGGCATCGGTGACTCGGCCTGCAAGGCCTGGCGCGTCTCCACCCGCACGGTCTGGGCGCATCCCCGCGGAAACCGTGGGGGAAGCCGCGCCCACCGGAAGGACGCCGCCTTCAACACCGCCTTTTCTCGCCGCCGCATGATTGTCGAAAGCGATTGGCCGGATGCGCCGCTACCAGAGTATCTCTCAAACCGACCGTAACCATCGCCAACACCACACCCCGCGCGTCGCGGCTATTGCGGGGTTGGTCAACCGTCAATTGGCCCATCGGATGCCTGCCTGATGTTTATGGGGGAAGGGGACGCTTGTCCTCTTCCCTAATTGTGAAGGATAACCACTGGTAATCCCGTCCATCTACTGCTGATCGGTTGGGCGTCGTCGTCGGTGTTGCTCAGTGTCCGTGCTCGCAGGCATGACCGGCGGTTGGTTGCCTACACACTGACTTGTCTCGCTACCTTCGTGCTCTTCTGCAGTGTATTCAAATGGCAACCCTGGCATAGTCGCCTGCAGTTGCCCTGGCTCGTTCTCAGCGCACCGCTTGTGGGCCTGGTTCTTGCGCAGGTGAGGAACCGCCACCGCCGTCTGGTTGATGCGGGAGCGTTGTTACTCATGGCAGCAGCCTTGCTCTGGGCTTACTACGGCACGCATGACTACCGGCAGGCACGTGAGTACCCGCGTGGCTGGCAGTACTTTGCCAGCCAGCCCGCGTGGGGAATCCCCTATGTGCACGCGGCGGAAGCCCTGGCTGATACGGGCTGCACGGACATCGGGTTCTATGCGTCCAACGATACCTGGGAATATCCGTTGTGGACTCTGCTGCGCGAGGCCGGGAGATTTCCGGTCAGGATCGAACACGTGAATGTGCAGAATGTCTCACGGCGTCACCAGCCTGACGACTTCGATCCGTGTGCGGTCATTGTCATCGCTCGCCCTGTCGGTCACAAGCTTGTCGTGGAGAACACAACATTCATCCAGCATGGGGCTTGGGACACGGTGTCAGTCTGGGTACCTGAGACTGTGACAAGCCGCTCAACTCCTTGATCACGGAGTTGCGCGCCGGCGCTTAGCGGCCCCGCCTGCACCGGCACCCACAAACAGACTTCCGAAGTCCGCGCAGACCTCGGAAGTCTCATGCACAGCGCATACGGTTTTTGCGCCGAAACCCCGCTAAGCCCCCAGCTTGGCGCGGACTTCGCCCTCAATCCACGCATACGTCTCGGCCAGCCCCGCTTCGAGCGAGATCTCCGGCGACCAGCCGAGCACTTCGTGCAGCCGCGTGTTGTCCGAATTGCGCCCGCGCACACCCTGCGGGCCGGGCACGTGCTTCTTGACGATGGACACGCCCGCGATCTCGGCGACGATGTCAGCCAGCTCGTTGATCGTCACCATGTGATCCTGGCCCAGGTTGAGCGGCTCGTGATAGTCCGAGCGCATCAGCTTGTAGATACCGGTCAGGCAGTCGTCAATGTAGCAGAAGGAGCGCGTCTGCTCGCCATCACCCCAAATCTCGACGGTCGAGTTGCCGGTCAGCTTGGCGACGGCGACCTTGCGGCACATCGCGGCGGGAGCCTTCTCGCGCCCGCCCTCCCATGTGCCCAACGGCCCGAAGATGTTGTGGAAGCGCACGACGCGCGTCTCCAGCCCGAAGTCTTCGCGGTAGTGGTGACACAGGTGCTCGCCGATCAGCTTCTCCCAGCCGTAGGCGTCCTGCGGCTGCGCGGGATAGACATCTTCCTCCTTGAGCGGCGTCACATTCGTTTCCATCTGCAAGTACTCAGGGTAGACGCACGCCGACGACGTGTAGAAGTAGCGTGCCACGCCGTTGATCCGCGCTGCCTCGATGGTGTGCAGATTGATCAGGGCGTTGTTGCGCAGGATTTGAGCGTGGTTGGACGAGATGAAGCCCATGCCGCCCATGTCCGCCGCCAGCGCGTAAACCTCGTCCACGCCACACGTCGCCTGCAAGCAGGCGTCCCAGCGCCGCAGGTCGAGCAGCTCGAACTCATCGGCGTCAGTCGGCGCAAACTCAGGATGCTTGAGGTCTACGCCGCGCACCCAACAGCCGCGCGCCTTGAGGAAGGTGACCAGGTGATGGCCGATGAAGCCGCCCGCTCCGGTCACCAGAACTTTGGTCGGTATGTCGCCCGATGCTGCTATGCTGTTCATTATCACTCCGTGCTCTTGTCAACGATCCCGCCGATGCTCAGGCACGGCAGGGTAAGGCCCCAGTGTACTCCCGGATTGCAATGGGGCAAAAAGCGAAGGGATCGCCGGGCGCGTGCGGCTGACGGTGGTAGGGGCGGCTTTCGAAACCCGCCCCTACGGGGGCACGCAGCCGCCCGCGCCAGCCTCACCCCAGCAACTCCACGCCCGCCGCAATCGCCGCCAGGTTCTGCGTGGCGAAGGCCGGGCGCAGCGCTGCCGCCTCGCGCAGCGCGTCGAGCGGGTACAGCCCGGTCTGCCCCAGCATGGCGGCAACGGCCATCATCGCCCACGCCTCTTTCTTCTGGCGCGCGCCGCCGAAGTCGAGCGGGACAACACGCGCCCTCGTCTCCACCGGGGGCAGCGCCGCGTCTATGAACAGCGTCGCCCCCGGCCCCAGCCGGGCGATGCGCCCGCGCTCTTTGTGCAGTCCCTCCGGGAACAGGACGATCATCAGGTCGGGGGGCGTCGCGCCGACGTGGAAGGCGTCGTCGCGGCTGAGCACCACATCGGCGACGGAATGCCCCGTCTTGACCGTGACCGGGTAATCGCCGCGCTGCGTAGCCCACAGGCCCGACAGGATCGCTCCCTGGCAGAGAATGCCCGCTGCGCTGCCGATCTTGGCACCCGCCGCGCCCGCGATGGCGCAGTGCACCGCCGTCTCGACCGCGCTCGTGTAGCGCGGCTCCAACGGTTGGGGCGGCAGCGCCGGCTTACCGCGCAGGTCGCTCAGCGCGGCGCGGGTAGCCCGGCTGTACTCCGGCCCGTCGTGTTGGTAGAGGATGCCGGTGGCGAAGCCCAATTCGTCCATCGTGCGCTCCAACTGCGCGCGGCTGAAGCGATTCTCCTCCACGAAGTAGGCCGTGCATAGCTCCCAGATGTCAATCAGCGCGAAGCCGTCGTGCTGGATGGCAGTGGCGATCAGGTCGGGCAGGCCCTTGTCGAAGGAGGTCGTCCGCGCCACGAAGCCCGCCCCGTTGACGCCAACCGTCGCGCACAGATCGAGCGGGCGCTCCAGGTGCCCGTAGCGGGTGGTCGCCGTGCGCGCTCCGGGCGGCGTGGTGACCGAGTGCTCACCGCCGGTCATGCCGAAGTTGAGGTTATTGAAGACGAGCACGGTGATGCCCATATTGCGCCGCGCGGCGTTGAGCAGGTGATGCCCGCCGATGCCCGTCCCGCCGTCGCCGATGAGCACGATCACCTTGAGATCGGGGTTCGCCAGCTTGATGCCGGTGGCGTAAGTCACCGAGCGCCCGTGCAGCCCGTGAAAGGCATTGGTGTTGAAATAGCGGTCGGCCAGCCCCTGGCAGCCGATGTCCGTGACCAGCACCACCTGGCGCGGGTCAAGCTGGAGCTTGACCAGGGCCGCGTCCAGGTGCTTGACGATGGCACTGTGCCCGCAGCCGGGGCAGAAGGGCAGCGGCAGCAAGCTTTCGTTCAGGTAAGTGGTCAGCGCCTCGGCCATCAGGCCAGCCCTCCTTCGACCAGAATCTCCCGCGCGCCGATCAGGTTGCCGTCCACGCGGTGCACGCCGGTCACCTCCTGGCCGTCGCCCGCCAGCCGCTCGATCTCGCGCCGGTACTGGCCCAGGTTCAGCTCGACGACGACCGCCCGCCGGACGCCAGCCAGCGCCGCGCGAATGGTCGCCTCCGGCACCGGCCACAGCGAGCGCACCACCAGCGACGAGACGCGCCGCCCCGCCACCCGCGCCGTCCGCACGGCTTCCTGGGAGGGGCGCGCGGTGATGCCGTAGCTGACTACCAGCGTGTCCGCGCCGTCCTGCAAGTCGCTCTCGATCAGGGTGATCTCGTCGAGATGCTCCTCGATCTTGGCCGCCAGGTGGCGGTTGAGCCGGTCTACGTCGGGCGGATTCTTGGTCAGATAGCCGCGCTCGTCGTGCGACGACGAGGTGAGGCGCACCAGGTGCGGCCCGCCGAAATGGGCCAGCGGCGGCACGTCACCAGGCTGCGCTACGCGGTAAGGCACGAATGGCGTGGCGGGGTCGGCCAGCGGGCGCTCGCGCACGGGGACGCGCTCATAGGCCGCCAGGTCTACGGTGGCCCGCGTAGCGACCGTGTCCTTGTCCGTCGCCAGGAAGACCGGCACGCGGAAGCGCTCGGCCAGGTCGAAGGCGCGCCCGGTCAGGCGGTAGCAGTCGCGCACGTCCGTAGGGGCCAGCACGATCACCGGGTAGCCGCCCGACGTGCCCCAGCGCATGAGCTGGATATCTCCCTGAGCGGTAGTGGTCGCCCCGCCTGTCGAAGGCCCCATACGCTGCACGTTGACGATGACTACCGGCACCTCGCCCATGATCGCCAGGCCGGTATGCTCGCTGTAGAGAGCGATGCCCGGCCCGCTGGTCGCGGTCATGGCGCGCGCGCCGCTCATGGCCGCGCCCAGGCAGAAGCCCAGCGAGGCAATCTCGTCCTCGGCCTGGATAGCCACGCCGCCTACTTTGGGCAGCTCGCGGATCATATGCAGCAGGATGGGCGTGGCCGGGGTGATGGGATACCCGGCGAAGAAGGTACAGCCGGCGTCGAGCGCCCCGCGCGCAATCGCCTCTGCCCCGTCAATAAACTCGCGCATAGCTCACTTCCTCAATAATAGTCTTGAGCTTCTCACCTGGGCCAACAGTAGCAGGCGCAGCGCTGCTCACGCCAGTGGCGACGGACACCAAAAATGCCTGCCGTTCGGCCTGACCAGGGGGGCCATGAACAAGTCCTTGGACAATCACCAGAACGCCCCTATCCCCCGGCCCCTTCCCCCAGCAAAGCTAAGGGAAGGGGAGCGCCGCCTGCCAGATCGTCCCCCCTCTAGCTCGGCTGGAGGGGAGATTGAGGGGGGAGGCGCTCAGCGAGCATTCCTGAACCCGCCCTAGCAACAGGTTGTTCGTGCACCCTGCGCTCTACAATGATCCTCTGCCCCGGAAATGCTGTGCAGCCGCAGGCTATTCGCCCCATGCCCCCCACGCGACCGGCTGGCACTCCGCGACCGGCAGCACCGTCTCCCCATAGTTGACGAAGCCCGCGCCCGTCTGCTCATACAGCCCAAAGCGCACCTGCGTCATGTCCGGTAGGCGCGGCAGCGTGAAATCGTCGCGCACAAGCTGGCCGGGCGACATCTGCGCGAATGGGTACAGCCCGTAGACGGGATGGCGCGAGTCGGCGTCCAGGGGGTTCGGAGCGGGCGTGTCGCCGGTCAGGTGGACGAAGATGCTCGGATCGCCCTCTGGACGGCGGTCGGCGCTCCAGATCACGTGCAGGTAAAGGTGTGCCGCGTCGCAGGTCAGCCAGGCCGCCCGCCGCGTGATGCCGTAGACGAGCGGCTCGCCAAGCGACTCGCCGGGCGCGGCCAGGTCGGGGACGGCCAGCAGGCGCACGTAGCCGGGCGCTGCCGAGGTCACACTGAGCGCGCCCAGCCGCTCCTGCCACCAGTCCGAGGGCGCGCCATAGGCGCTCGGCCAGGGGGGTGGATAGGTGTAGAAGGTCTCCGGCTCGGTATAGAGCTGGTAGCCCTCGGTCAGCAGCGCCCGGTAATCCGCCTTGTGATCCACCACCAGCACATCGGCGTACTCGCCAGTGACAAGCCGGGCGTAGGACGCCGCCGCGTAGCGCGGCCCCCAGGGGAGCATCAGCGCGGGCTTCCCGTCGCGCGGTAGCCGCTCCAGCCGGGCGATCACCTCCAGGCCGGTGCGCTCGCTGACCAGCTCGCGGATCGTGCCGTAGTGCCAGCCAGCGAGTCCCGCCGCCCACAGCGCCAGCGCCAGCGGCGCGAGCACGGCGGCGCGAGGTCGCAGCGCGGCCAGCCAGTCAGCGGTGACGGCGGCGGCGAAGACCAGGGCCAGCACGGTAGGCATCAGCACGGCCTGGGGCAGCACCGCCGTGTGATAGAGCGCAGCGAACAGCGTCGGGCCAGCAGCGCTGACGGCGACCATCCGCGCGGCGCGGCGCTGCGGCGCAACCGTGACCGCCAGCAGCAGGCAGGCCAGCCCCGCCAGCAGCCCCGGCAGCGATAGCTCATGAACCAGAATATCCCACACGCCAGCCAGGTTATCGGCCAGTTGCCCGGCGTCTGCGGGCAGCTTCACCAGACGGTCGGCTTCCTTCCCGCTGAACTCAATCCACAGGCCGCGCAGCGTGCCCGGCTCGCCGTAAACCCAACTGCCGTGTTGCCAGGCGCGCAGGGGCAGGTAGACATACAGCAGGAAGCCCAGCAGGGCCAGCCCTACGGCCTGCATCATCGTGCGCCGCCAGGGAGGGCGCTCGCGCCACAGCGCCGGGCCTACGGCCAGGATCAGCCCCGGAGCGACGAAGGCCACCGCACGGTGATGCGCCACGCCGATCCCGCCCAACAGAGCCAGCCACAACAGCCGCCGCCGGGCGCTCCACGCACCCGTCCAGGGGGCGGGCCACAGTGCGATGAGCAGCAGCAGGACGGTGATCGCCAGGCTCATGCTGTACACTTCGGCGATCACGTTGTGAAGCCAGACCGAGCGCGCCGTGCCCAGCAGCGTGGCGCTGATCACCGCCAGCACCACTCGCCCCGTCAGCCGCCAGACGAGCAGCGCAAACCCGCCGAGCAGCAGCACACCCCAGGCCGCCGCATACAGGCTGGCGGCGGCGGCTGGCTCCACGCCTAGCACGCGCAGGGGGAGGGTGAGCAGGTTGCCGAGGATGGCGAACAGCGGGTAGCCGGTGTGGTGAATCGTCCCCCAGACGTTGAGCGCAACCTGAATCTCGGCCACGTCCTTGATGTACTCGTTGTAGAGGATGTTCTGCGGGCTGGTCTCGCTGAAGCTGCCGCTGATATGCGTCTGGAGCGTGGCGGCATACAGCCCGGCCAGGGCCAGGGCCGCCAACCCGCAGACGATCCAGCGGGCCAGCGCAGGGCGGGACAGGTGGGCGGCGGGAAGAAGATGGGGGGAGCGCATGGCGATCCTCGACAGGGCGGACGGCAACATGTGCATTATAACCCACCCGGCCTTTGAGCGAGTTCGCCGCACGGCGGGGGGCGCGCTATAATACGGCGGCAGGCGACGAAGCGCCGCGAGCACGCGCTCTTGGGGGGTGAAGTCCGGGAGGCATCCTGCGACCTTTGCCTCTTTATTGTTTTGGCGAGGAACCGTTATGCGACGACACAAGCCCTCGTGGTTGGCCTCCCTGCTGCTGGCCACCGCGCTGATCCTGAGCGCCTGCGACAAGCTGGACAGCGGCTCGTTGGGTGGGGCTGCCAACCCCAACCCCACCCCCCAGCTTTCGCTGGAACAGGCCGACCAGGTCGCTCAGACATTCCTCAAGGCGTGGGCCGAGGGCGATTACCAGACCATGTACGGGCTGATCAGCCCCAACAGCCGCGAAGTATACACCGAGGAAGCCTTCAGCAATGACTACCAGTCCGCCGCCGTCCAGTTCACGCAGACCTCGCTAGAGACGGCGGTCATCAGCTCGCTGCGCCAGGGCACAACCGCCGTCATCCAGTACGACGTGCACTTCGACACCGAGCTATTCGGCGTCATTGAAGACCTGGGCCGCACCATGCGCCTGATCGAGACGCCGGAGGGCTGGCGCGTCGCCTGGTCGCGCATGGACATCATGGACGGGCTGGCCGAGGGCGCGCGCCTGGAACGGCTGCAAACGCTGCCCGGTCGCGGCAACATCTACGACCGCAACGGCAAGGTGCTCGTGGATCAGAATGGGCGCGCCATCGGCATCTACCTGGTGCAGCAGGACATCGCCAACGTGGACGAGTGCATCGCCCTGCTCTCGCGCGTGCTGCGGCGCGAGGTTCAGGCGCTGCAGCGCACGTTTGCCCAGTACTTGCCGGAGACGCGCTTCCCGGTCGGTGAGATAGACCCGGAAACCTACCAGGCGGAAGAAGCCAACCTGCGCCAGTACTGCGACGTGGGCGACGACCAGGGCGACACCGTCATCCGCAGCACGCGCCGCTACTTCGGCGAGCTAGCCCCGCACCTGGTCGGCTACGTGGGGCAGATTCAGCCGGAGCAGGTCGCTGAATACGAGCGCAAGGGCTACCCCGCCGACGCCCTGATCGGGCAGACGGGCATCGAGAAGGCGTTCGAGAGCTATCTGGCGGGCAAGCCCGGCGGACAACTGGTCATTCGCTCGTCGGAGGGCGTGACGCTGCGCACGATTGCCGAAGCGCCTGCCGAGCCGGGCCAGAGCGTCTACCTGACTATTGACCGCGACCTGCAAGCAGCCGTCCAGAATGCGTTCGTCGAGGCTTACAACTACGCGGCTGGCACCTGGGGGCCGACATCGCCCGGCGGCGCTGCTGTCGTGCTCAACATCAAGACGGGCGAAGTGCTGGCCTCGGTGAGCTATCCCTGGTTCGACCCCAACCTGTTCAATCCGGATTCGCTGCTACAAGACCGCGTTCAGCGGATCAGCGACCTGGGCATAAGCTGGCGCACCCCGCTGCTCGATCGCGTGCTGATGGGCAAGTTCCCGCCGGGGTCGGTGTTCAAGATCGTCTCGACGGCGGCAGGGCTGGACACCGGCGTTCACACCCCGCAGACGGCCATCACCTGCACGGGCACCTGGTACGGGCAGCAGTACGGCGACGGGCTGCCTTTCCGCTCCGACTGGCTGCCGACCGGTCACGGCTACGTGGACTTCTCGCACGCGCTCACCTATTCCTGCAACTCGTACTATTGGCAGTTGGGGGTCAACCTCCAGAATTACGATCCGGCGTCGCTGACGAATTATGCCTACAAGATGGGCCTGGGCGTGCCGACCGGCCAGGATGTGCTGCCCGAAGAGGTGGGGCAGATTCCCAGCAGCGAGCTGATCTTCCGCCTGGAAGCGCGCCAGTGGAATATCTCCGACATGCTCAACCTGGTCATCGGCCAGGGGCCGATTCAGATCACACCGATGCAAATGACGCTCATGACCGCCGCCGTCGCCAACGGCGGGACGCTCTACAAGCCGCTCTTTGTCAGCAAGGTGCAGATCGTGGGCGAGGACCCGGTCTATGTGGCCGAGCCTACGGTCATGTCTCAGCTTGACTTCGCCCCGGAAGTGTTTGAGATGATCCAGCAGGGCATGTGCGACGTGACGCTCGATACTCACGGCACGGCGCGTTTCATCTACGAGGAATGGTACCGCTTCCAGGGCAGCGACGTGGTCGTGTGCGGCAAGACGGGCACGGCCCAGACCGGCGGCGCGGGGACGAAGCCGCAGGCGTGGTTCATCGCATTTGCCCCTCAAGATGACCCGCAGATTGCCATCGTGGCGACGGTGGAGAACTCGTGCGAAGGGTCTGAGGTCGCCGCGCCGATCGTGCGCCGCATCGTCGAGGACTATTACGGGATGCCGCACTCCGAGTGGCCGCCGCTGTGGGTGTCGGGGTGCATCCCGCTGGGCGAGTAAGCTGTCCGTGCTATCCGCTTGCCGGGAACCCGTAAGGGCGTATGCGCTACGCCCCGACCGAACGCCGTCGCGCGCCGCACGGGGATTCTCCCGGCGGCGCATTGTCGTTAAAGCGGACATCATCACCTGCACTGCCAGTAATTGGCGGCACAGAGAACCTGGCTATGCTATCCGTCTCGAACCTCTCCCTACGATTCCCCGGCGCTGATGCACCGCTCTTCACCGGCGTCTCCTTCACGGTTAACGCGGGCGAGCGTGTGGGGCTGATCGGCCCCAACGGTTGCGGCAAGACGACTTTGCTGCGCATCATCACCGGCGAGATCGCCGCCAGCAGCGGGAGCGTGCAGCGCATCCCGCCCGATCTGCGCGTGGGGTACCTGGCGCAGGGACTACCCGCGCCGGACGCCGTGCCGCTGCGCGATGTCCTGTTCCCGCGCGCCGCCGACCTGCGCGCCGCCGAAGCCGAGGTCGAGCGGTTGGCGGCGGCCCTGGCCGGTGCTGGCGGCGACCTGAGCGCCCTCGCCACCGCCTACGACGCAGCCCTGGCGCGGCTGGAGCACCTCAGCCGAGACTACGATCCCGGCACTGTTGAGCGCGTGCTGTCCGGGCTGGGCCTGGCTGCTCTGCCGCTCGACGCGCCGGTTGGGGCACTCTCCGGCGGGCAGAAGACACGGCTGGGCCTGGCCGCCCTGCTGCTCGACGATCCGCAGCTTCTCATCCTCGACGAGCCGACCAATCACCTCGACGTGACGGCGCTGGCCTGGCTGGAAGGCTGGCTGCGCGACTTCCCCGGCGGGGCGCTGATCGTCTCGCACGACCGCACCTTCCTCGACGAGACGGTGACGCGCCTCGTCGCCCTCGATGACCGGACGGGCACGGCGCGCGTCTTCGAGGGCAATTACAGCACCTATGCGGCGACGGTGCGCTCCGAGCTGGACAAGCAGTGGGCGCAGTGGCGCGACCAGCAGGTGGAGATTGCCCGCATACAGGCGGACATCCGCCAGACGATGGCCCGCGCCGTGCGCAAGGAGAACGCGACCAACGACGACAAGCAGCGGCGCTACGCCAAGAAGGTTGCGCGCAAGGCGAAGGCGAAGGAGACCCGGCTGCGCCGCTACCTGGATTCCGCTGAGCGCGTGGAGAAGCCCCAGCCCCGCTGGGGCCTCAAGCTCGACTTCGGCGACCTGCCGCCGACCGGCCAGGATGTGGTCTTCCTCGACAACCTGACGGCTGGCTACGATCCGCGCGCGCCGCTGCTGCGCGACCTGACGCTGGCCGTGCGCGCCGGGGAGCGTGTCGCTGTGCTGGGGCCGAACGGTCACGGCAAGAGCACCCTGCTCAAGACGATCGTCGGGGCGCTGCCGCCGCTGGCCGGACGAGTCCGGCTGGGGGCCAGCGTGCGCGTGGGTTACCTGGCCCAGCAGCAGGAGATTCTCGACCCACGCAGCAACGCTCTGGCGGTGATCCAGGCCGAGGCACCCCTCGGTCACACCGAGGCGCGCTCGTTCCTGCATTACTTCCTCTTCAGCGGGGATGACGTGTTCACGCCCATAGCCGATCTGAGCTTCGGCGAGCGGGCGCGGCTGATGCTGGCCGTGTTGGTGGCGCGCGGCGCGAACCTGCTCGTGCTCGACGAGCCGATCAACCACCTGGACGTGCCCTCGCGCGAGAAGTTCGAGGAGGCGCTGGGCGCGTTCCAGGGGAGCGTGCTGGCCGTGGTGCACGACCGCTACTTCGTGGATCGCTTCGCCACGACGGTCTGGACTATCGCTGATGGCGCGCTGCGCCAGGACATCCGCGTGCCGCTGCTGGGGTGAGGCTGACCAGGGCGCAGCAGACCCCTTCCCCAACAATTGACACGATTCCTGCGCTTTGCTAATGGAAATCTATCACTGATCCGCTACACTACAGGCGCTGCGAATGTATAGCGTCGCCTGTTGCCAGTGCTAGAGGAGAGCCGTGTGACCCCTAAGAAAACACACCGTGAAGGTCAAACGTCCCGTAAAGACGAGAACGGCGCGGAGAACGAGATCCCTCGCCGGGATCAGGGCACCATGGCGGGGCAGGCCCCTCAGCCGGACGCGGACAGCGCCGGCGTAGCAGCGGTGGCAGACGCACAGGCTGATGCCCTGGCCGTCCAGCTTGAAGAGGCGCAGAGTCGCGCCGATGAGTACCTGGACGGTCTCCAACGCGAGCGCGCCGCCTTCCAGAACTATAAAAAGCGCATGGAGCGCGAGCGCGCTGAGCAGTCGCAGAGCGTTTCCGGTGACCTGTTGCTGAGGTTGCTGCCCACGCTCGATGACTTCTACCGGGCTATGGACGCCGTCCCGGAAGGGGGGCGCGACCAGTGGTTCGAGGGCGTGGCGCTCATTCTGCGCAAGCTGGAACGCTTCCTGGCCGATGAGGGCGTCGTCGAGATCGAGGCGCTCGGCCAGCCGTTTGACCCCGCTTTCCACGAGGCCATCGGCATGGACGCCGGCTCCGGCGCTGAGAGTGGGACGATCACCCAGGTTTTGCAGCGCGGCTACCGGCTCGGTGACCGTGTGCTGCGCCCGGCGCTGGTGCGCGTAGCGCCATAGCCTGGCCGAGTCCGGCAGGCAGAAGCAATTATCCGCAATCATCCATAGCTGAAACATCTAACACGAGGTGAGCACATGGGTAAGATCATAGGAATTGACCTGGGGACGACGAACTCCGCGATGGCCGTGATGGAAGGCGGCGAGCCGACCGTCATCCCGTCGGCAGAGGGCGGGCGTCTCGTCCCCTCGGTAGTAGCTGTCAACAAGCAGGGCGAGCGTCTGGTCGGGCAGCTTGCCCGCCGCCAGGCAGTGATGAACCCGGAGAACACCATCTTCTCCGTCAAGCGCTTCATGGGCCGCAAGTTCGATGATCCCGCAGTGCAGCGCGCCCTGGGCAGCGTGCCCTACAAGGTCAGCGCCGCGCCCAACGGCGACCTGCGCGTGCACATGGGTGGCAAAGCCTACAGCCCGCCGGAGATCTCGGCCATGATCCTGCAGAAGATTAAGCAGGACGCCGAGGCGTATCTGGGCGAGGAGATCAGCCAGGCGGTGATCACCGTCCCGGCGTACTTCAACGACAGCCAGCGCCAGGCGACCAAAGACGCCGGGCGCATCGCCGGGCTGGAAGTGATGCGCATCATCAACGAGCCGACCGCGTCCTCGCTGGCCTACGGCATTGACAAGAGGGGCGACGAGACGCTGGCCGTCTACGATCTGGGCGGTGGCACCTTCGACATCTCGATCCTCGACGTGAGCGAGGGCCTGATCGAAGTGCGCTCCACCAACGGCGACACCTTCCTGGGCGGCGATGACTTCGACGAGCGCATCATCGAGTGGCTCGCCAGCGAGTTCAAGAAGGAGCAGGGCATTGACCTGCGCCAGGATCGCCAGGCGCTGCAACGCCTGAAGGAAGCCGCCGAGAACGCCAAGAAGGAGCTCTCGACGACGATGCAGGCCGAGATCAACCTGCCTTTCATCACGGCGGACGCCAGCGGCCCCAAGCACCTGAATATGACCCTGTCGCGCGCCAAGCTCGAAAGCCTGGTGGCCGACCTGATCCAGCGCACCGTCGAGCCGTGCAAGCGCGCCCTGGCCGACGCCAACGCGAAGTCCGGCGACATTGACGAAGTGCTGCTGGTCGGCGGCATGACCCGTATGCCTGCCGTGCAGGAAGCGGTGCGCAAGCTCTTCGGCAAAGAGCCGAACAAGAGCGTCAACCCGGACGAGGTTGTGTCCGTTGGCGCGGCGATCCAGGCGGGCGTGCTCGGTGGCGAAGTCAAGGAAGTGCTGCTGCTCGACGTGACTCCGCTCACTCTGTCCATCGAGACGCTTGGCGGGGTAGCTACGCCGCTCATCGAGCGCAACACGACCATTCCCACCCAGAAGAGCCAGATTTTCAGCACGGCCTCCGACGGGCAGACTCAGGTCGAGATTCACGTCGTGCAGGGCGAGCGCCCGATGGCCGCCGACAACAAGACGCTGGGCAAGTTCATCCTGGACGGCATCCCGCCCGCGCCGCGCGGCATCCCGCAGATCGAAGTGACGTTCGACATTGACGCCAACGGTATCCTCAACGTCACCGCGCAGGACAAGGCGACGGGCCGCCAGCAGAAGATCACCATCACCGCCAGCAGCGGCCTGAGCGAGAGCGAGATCGAGCGCATGGTCAAGGATGCCGAACAGCATTCCGCCGAGGACGTGAAGCGCCGCGAGCAGGTTGAAGTGCGCAACAACGCCGACGCCATGATCTTCAACGCGGAAAAGGCGCTGCACGAATACGGCGACAAGGTTCCCGAAGCGACCAAGAGCCAGGTCGAGACCAAGATCGAGGCCGCGCGCAAGGCGCTCGAAGGCAGCGACATCAACGCTATCAAGCACGCCGTCGAAGAGCTGGGCTATGCCTTCCAGCAGATCGGGGCCAGCATGTACGGCCAGCAGGCGGGCGGCCCCGGCGACATGCCCGGCGGCGATGGGCACGGCGAGCCGAGTGACGAGGACGTGATCGAAGGCGACTTCACCGAGCAGTAGATGGCCGCTGCTCACTGCACAGCGTACAGGCACAACAGGGCTTGTACGCTGTTTTTGTGGGCGGAGCCGACTGAACTCAGGGTAATTGCATCCTAATCTGCTGCGTAGCAGCCGGTTTGCCTCACCCCCAGCCTCGCTTCGCTCGGCTTGTCCCCTCGCCGCACGCGGCGCGGGGGAGGTCTGTAGGGGAGGGTTTCAAAACCCTCCCCTACAAGGGCGCAGCAGAGCAGCGCCCCTACGGGCGCGCGCGTGCGCTGGCCGAGGCCCCGTGAGTGGCTAGTGGGCGGCGAGGCGCGTGAGTGCCGGGCAGGGGTGAGGGGGCGTATGGCAATACGCCCCTGCGAGCGCAACGGGGTGCTCACCCGGCCCACTGCGCCGCGATTCTGACGATGCCCTGCAACTCAGCCTTTTAACTCGCGCTCCTCTAAGATAGAATCACTAGCGCTGAGGACCACCCGAAATGGAACGCACGATGCCACGAGATTACTACGAGACCCTGGGCGTCCCGCGCAATGCGTCGAAAGACGACCTCAAGCGCGCCTTTCGCCAGCTTGCCCGCCAGTACCACCCCGACGTGAACTCGTCGCCGGACGCTGAGGAGCGCTTCAAGGAGATCAACGAAGCATACCAGGTGCTCTCCGACGACCAGAAGCGCGCCGCCTATGACCGCTTCGGTCACGCTGGCCTCAACGGGATGCCAGGCGGCGGCTTCAGCGGTGGCATTCCCAGCATGGAGGAGATTCTCGAAGAATTCTTTGGCGGTCTGGGTGGGTTCGGCTTCGGCGGGTTCGGGGGCGGACGCCGCCGGCGCGGGCCGGTGCAGGGGCGCGATCTGCGTCAAGAGCTACGCCTGAGCTTTGAGCAGGCCGTCTTCGGTGCAGAGATTGACCTCGACGTGACGCGGCGCGAGTCGTGCAGCGTGTGCGGGGGCAGCGGGGCCGAGCCAGGCACGCAGCCGCGCACCTGCCCTGAATGCAATGGCGCGGGCCAGGTTCGCCGGGTGCAGCAAGCGTTCGGCTTCAACATGGTCAACGTGACCGACTGCCCGCGCTGCAAGGGGCGCGGCCAGGTCGTGGAAACGCCCTGCCACGAATGTCGCGGCGCGGGCATCGTCACCCGCGCGCGCACGCTGACCGTCAAGGTGCCGCCCGGCGTGGATGACGGGATGCAGATTCGGCTGGCGGGTGAGGGCGAGCCAAGCCCCAATGGGGGGCCGCCCGGTGACCTGTTCGTGGTGCTCGATGTGGCCCGCCATGAGTTCTTTGAGCGGCGCAACAACGACATCATCCTGGAAGTGTCTATCAACGTCGCTCAGGCGGCGCTGGGCGACATCATTCAGGTGCCGACCGTCGAGGGCGAGAGCGAGCTGACCATCCCGGCGGGCACTCAGGCCGGTGACGTGATCCGGATGCGCGGCCTGGGCATCCCCAAGCTGCGGCGCGATGGCACGTCGTCCGGGCGCGGCGATCAGCTTGTCGTGGTCAACGTGGAGGTTCCGTCGCGGCTGAGCAAGGAGCAGCGCCGCCTGTTCGAGGAGCTAGGGCGCACGCTGGGCCGCGAGGTCACGCCGCAGAAGGCGCGCGGTCTGCGCGACCGGCTGGCCGATCTTTTGGCGGGGAATTGAGCGCAGGGCATATGTGCAGCGGATGGGCTGTAGGCACACAGAGAAACGGGCACCCGCTAGGAGCGCCCGTTTCTCTTGCGCGTATCACTTTGAGGAGGAGGACGGGGCCTGGTTGGTCACGATGGGGCTACGATGCTGGTTCGGCACGCGTCAGTGAGACCCCGTCACCTATACTATAGCACGGTTTTCGTTACATAGTACATTACAATCATAACAATAAAGGAAATTATACTAATCTCTGACAAATCGCCTGTGCCGGGGTGCACAAGCCGCCCTGACCCTGGTCGCTGCGTTGAGGTGCGCACATGGATTGGATCGAAGTTTCACTCGAAGTGGACGGCGAGGCCGCCGAGGCCGTCGCCGATCTGCTCGCTCGCTACGGGCACCAGGGCGTGGTTATCGAGCAGCCCGGCTTCCCCATCGAGGTTTGGCCGGACGAGATTCCGCCCGCCGACCGCCTGATCGTCCGCGCCTACTTCCCCGCCGACGCCCGCGCCGATGCCGCCCAGCAGCAGTTGCGCGAGGCGCTCTGGTACATGAGCCGGCTCTACCCCATGCCGGAGCCAACCTTTACCGTCGTCAAGGACGAGGACTGGGCCGAAGCCTGGAAGCGGCATTACCACCCGCTGCGCCTGGGTCGGCGGCTGTATATCCGCCCACAGTGGACAGCTATCCCCGATCCGCGCCCTGATGACATCGTGCTGGTCATGGACCCTGGCATGGCCTTCGGCACCGGCACCCACCCGACTACGCAGCTTTGCCTGATCGCCATCGAGGAGCACCTGGACGGGCAGCCCGTCGCTGACGTGCTTGACCTGGGCTGCGGGTCGGGCATTCTGGGCATTGCCGCACTCAAGCTGGGGGCGGCGCGCGTTCTGGCCCTGGATACCGACGAGCTAGCTGTCCACGCCACCGCGCAGAACGCCGCCTATAACGAGGTGGGCGAGCGCCTCACCGTTCAGCAGGGCAGCCTGGAGACGCTACACCACTCCGCACGGCGCTTTGACCTGCTGCTGGTCAACATCCTGGCTAAAGTGATCATCGCCCTGTGCGAGGAAGGGCTGGGCGATGTGGTTTGTGCGGGCGGCACCGCCATCTTCAGCGGGATCATCCAGGACCAGGCGGACGAGGTCGAAGCTGCGCTGCGCCGGGCCGGGCTGGAACCCTACCGCCGCCGTACCCAGGGCGACTGGATCGCTGTCGAAGCGCGCAAGCCGCTGTCATGGAGCGATCTCTCAGTCGGCGTGCTCTTTGCCGTGAATGTCGTCAAGCATCCCGGACATCAGCCCGGCCACGTAGCGCACGGCGCTGACCGCGCGCCCGTAGCGCATTCGCGTGGGGCCGAGCACGCCCAGCGCGCCGCGCGCCTGGGGCGTCCCATAGCGACCGAGCACCATGCTCAGGTGGCTGAGGCTCTCCCAGCGCCCTTCACCGGCGACGACAATGCGCAGGTCGGGCTGGTCGGGGGCGAGCATCTCGCGCAGGATCGTCTCCAGCACGTCGTCCTCTTCGAGCACGCGCAATGCCTGCTGCGCCTCGTCGTCGGTGAATGACCCCAGACTCTCGCTCAGCCCGTAGCGGACGACATCGCGCGCCGACTGCTGGGCGGTCTGGCGCATGGCGTCGGCGACCAGCTCGGCGATCTCGCGCGTCAGCGCGTCCGGCTGCTGGGGGGCTTTGGCCTGCACCTGGGTGGCGCCCAGCCCCGCACAGTTCAGGTTGATGATGTGTGCCGTCTGCGAGAGCACCGTCTGCGGAACCGGCTCGGCGAGGGTGAGCACCTGCTGCTGGACGGCCCCGCCTTGCAGCACCAGTACCAGGAGCACCAGCCGACCCTGCGTGCTGATCAGCTCCAGGTGCTTGAAGTGGTTCTCGATGGCGCGCGGCGGCGTGACCAGGGCGGCGGTGCGCGCCGTGCGCGAGAGCACCATCGCGGCGATGCGCGGCCATTCGTCGGGGTTGGCGGCGGCGTGGGCGAACTCGCGGGCGATGCGCTGGCGTTCCTGGGCGGGCAGGTTGGCCGCCGTCAGCAGGCGGTGGACGAAATAGCGGAAGCCCTGCTTGGTCGGCACGCGGCCCGCTGATGTGTGCGGCGCGAAGACCAGGCCATGCTCTTCGAGGGCGCTCATCTCGTTGCGCACGGTGGCGCTGCTGATGCCCAGGTCAAAGTGCTCGACGAGCGTCTTGGAGCCGACGGGCTGGCCGGTGCGGATGTACTCGCGCACGATCAGCGAGAGGATCAGCTCCTGGCGCTCGGTCAGGGCGGGCAGGGACTCCTGGGGAAAGGGGTCAATGGCCGGGTTGCGTGGCGGTGTGGCGGGCATGGCTGCTGGCGCTGTTCTTACTCGCTGTGTGTGGCTGCGCCAGAGCATAGCATGGCGGGGGTGGGGCGTCAATGGCGGGCAGTGTCTCCTTG
>JAXGOK010000051.1:0-21243 GCA_040767545.1 Aggregatilineaceae bacterium
CTCTGCCGCGCCCCAACATGCCTCAAAAACACCTGGGTGAATTGTCGCTCACGCCGCGTCTACCCCCCGGAGGGGACTGGCAGCAGCTTGACGCGGTCGCCCGGCTTGAGCATGTCCTCGTCGGTGATCAGTTCGCCGGCGCGGGTGACGATGAATGCCCCCGGTTCCAGGCCGCACCTCTCAATGGCGGCGCGCACGCTCAGA
This sequence comes from Aggregatilineaceae bacterium, assembly GCA_040767545.1. GTDB lineage: Bacteria > Chloroflexota > Anaerolineae > Aggregatilineales > Aggregatilineaceae > UBA2029. The sequence goes on from JAXGOK010000051.1 coordinate 205, forward strand.
CCGGCCTGCACGGTGAATTCCTGCCGCCGCAGCAACAGGGTAGCCGTACCCTGGACGAGTGTTGCCCGGTCTGCTGAGCTGGACATGGCGCTCTTGGCTCCGGATGGGCGGCGGGCGGTAACCGCACGCCGCAAGCGTCAGCGTGGCACGACCGGCACCCCGGCCAGGTCGCCCGCGACCGTGTCAATGAGCGTGTTGTAAATCCACGCCTGGGCGCTGTCTTCTGGCAGGGTGACACGGTACCAGGTGCGGTCGGCCAGCGCGCCATCCACGATGAGCAGCGTGCCGCGCGGCAACACGCCGACAATAGTGCCGTTCGTCGTCGGCTCGGCGCGCAGGTTGGCGGCCCCCTCAGCCGTGCGCACGCGCACGACGACGGGCAGCACCGTCGCAATGTCTACCGGCACGACGTTGGGCACTGCCTCCCACCCGCGATGGCGCTCTTCGCTGCCCGGCGTGTTGGTCAGGTTGGAGTGCAAGCCGGTACGCAGCTCGTGGCGGAAAATGTCCCAGGTGAGGGTGCCAAGCTCTCCGTCGGTGTCGCGGACGTAGACAAGCTGCGTCTGGTCGGGGCTGAAGACCGGCTCGCGCTCGGCGACTTTGGGCGAGTTGGTAATGTTGCGCGCATTTGCCGCCGCGTCGCAGCCGTCACCGGCCAGGATGCAGTCGGCAGGCATCACGAAAATGTCGGCGACTTCACCCTCGGTGGCGAAGGCGATCCACTGTCCATCGCGGCTCCAGGCCGGAGTGAAGCCTTTGGCGACCGGAATCTCGGTGAGCGTCGCCAGATCGAGGGCGCGCACCTCGTAGCGGATGTCGTCTGTCTCCACGATGCGCCGGTTGTAGAGCAGGTAGCTCCCCGTCGGGTCGAACGAGACGCGGCTGACGTTGCTATCGAAGGTGGTAAGCTGCGTCAGCGCGCCCCCGGCCAGGTCGTACATGAACAGGTTGAAGACACCGCTGGCGTCGCGGTTGGAGTAGATGACCACCTGATCGCCGTTGGGGTGCCAGTCTCCGGCGTAGTCCTGGTGAATGCCATCGCTCGGCACCAGGGCGCGGGTCGTGCCGTTCAGCGGATCCACGATCATCACCTGGGCGGTGCGCTCGCGCAGGTCGGTGCGCTCCGGATCGGGCAGCCAGTCGCCCGGCCCCTCACCGCCACAGATGGACGTGTACATGATCTGCGATCCGTCCGGACTCCACACACCATCGCGCAGCCAGCAGTCTGCTTCCTCTTCCTGGGCCAGATAGGTCTTGGCCGTGCCGTCGGTGAGCATGGTGAACAGGCCCGTGTCGTCACCGGCGACGATGCGGCCCGGCGGAACCGGGAAATCGCTCTGCTGGGCCAGCGCGGAGCCGCTCAGCACAGCGCCGAGCAGAACGGCGAGGATCAGCAGGGAGAGGGAAGTCTGTCGCAGCATGAGCACGCTCCTTAGCAGGTGTGGCACTGCTCGATGATAGCATCACCCAGCAGGTGCGCACAAGGCTTGTCCGGTCTATGCAGGGGGTCAGGAAGAAGGACTTTACGCAATAAGCGACTTCGGAAGTTTCCGGACACTCCCGAAGTCTGGCTTCGAGCCAGGCGCAACGCCACAAATCAGGCTGGTCTGCACACACATCTCCCCCGGAGGAGCAACACGGCCAACGGGGAAGAACAGAGCCTGTGTTAGAGAAAGCCGGGCTGAGAAACAGGCAGAAGACTTAAGGCTTCCGATAGATAGTGTGAGAGCCTATACGGCGGAATACGACTACCTGCTCTCCTGACTCATCCGTTTCATAGTGAAAGGTGAACACGCAGCCTGTAGTGATGTGTCCCTCCCACACGCTCTCGTGGCCCTTCATCTTCTTGACCCGTAATGATGGATGCCCTGGATCATTCTGAAACAATTGGAATTTCTTTCCCACTAGTTCCTGAATCTCGAGAGGCAACGCGTCAAGGTCTCTCTTGAAACTGTTGAGGCGACGATACTTCATGACGAAGCCTGATGGTCATGGTGAGTTCAAGAGATCGTCAAGGCTGTCAAAATCCTGAAACCTGCCCTCCCTAAGGTCTTCTTCTGCCTCTCTCTCACGCCGCTGCCACTCGGCGCTCCAAAACCACACTTGCTCAGGGTCAATCTCCATCCACTGCACTGCCCCATGCTGTCGCGCGTAGACCCGGACAGTGCTTCCCGCACGGAGCGCAAGCACAACGCCAGGTAAAGAGACAGCAGCCTCGATCTGCGTAGACTCACCGCTGACCTCAACCGGGGCGGATCGGGCAACGCCCACTACTGCCGACATCCCACTGAATTGCGGTGACTGCGCTCTCAATGGAGACGTGGGCACAGATGTCAGATAGCCCGCGCTATGCATTGGTCCCTTCCTATTGGCTGGCAACCACTGTGACGGTGCTGTTGATGAAGATCTCGGGGTCACCCATAGGCGTCTGTTGGGGATTGCCCTCTTCGTCAACGAGCCGCAGTGCTCTAATCAGAACGTTCTTGACGCGCAGTTTTGTTCCGTCGTCAAGGAGGTACTCGTTCCAATCCTCCTTCACGATCTCAAAGCCCAGTTCTATACCGCGCACCACGCTACCGTCGGGCAGTTTGATTTCCCGGATGTTTTCTGCAGGCATGAGGACTCCTTCTGGCTATCGCTCTCGTCATCACCGAGACGCATTCCAAGCCAAGTATAGCACACCCCGCACACCTGTTGGCATGAATGAAGCCTGCCAGATTTGCCAGTCCCAGAATATCGGCGGTGTGGACACGCTCGCGCAGCCACCCCTACCCCCGTACCCAGGCCGCGACCTCGCCCAGCGGCACGATCACCCGCTCGGCGGAATCGCGCCGCTTGGCCTCCACGCCGCCCGCCGCCAGCGCCTTGCCGCTGACCGCCAGCCGCACCGGAATGCCGATCAGGTCGGCATCGGCGAACTTGACCCCCGCCGACTCTGCCCGGTCGTCGAGTAGCACGTCCAGCCCGGCGGCGCGCAAATCCGCGTAGACCTGTCCGGCAATCTCGCCAAGCTGCGGGTCTTTGCCCAGCGTGAGCAGATGCACGTCGAACGGGGCGACACTGGGCGGCCAGATGATGCCCCACTCGTCGTGGTGCGTCTCGATGATCGCCGCCATCAGCCGCTCCAGCCCGATTCCGTAGCTGCCCATCACGACCGGATGTTCCGCGCCCGCCTCGTCGGTGTAGATCACGCCAGCGGCCTCGCTGTAACGTGTGCCCAGCTTGAAGCAGTGCCCCAGCTCGATGGCCCGCTCGACGTGCAGCGCCCCCTGCCCGCAACGCGCGCACGTCGCCCCGTCGAAGGCGGCAGCGATGTCGGCCACCAGCGCCGGGTCGAAGTCGCGCGGGACGTTCACACCGGTCAGGTGATAGCCTGCGTCATTGGCCCCGCTGACGAAATTCACGCCCACGCGCACCGATTGGTCGGCGACGACCATCACCTCCGGCGGCAGGCCAATCGGGCTGGCGTAGCCCGGCACCGCGCCAGTCTCCGTGATCTCGTCGTCGGTCGCCGCGCGCAGCATCCCGCCGTCCAACGCACGCAGCAGCTTGACCTCGTTGACCTCCAGATCGCCGCGAATCACGGCGAAGACGAAGCGCTCCGGCGCGGATGGGCGCGCCTGCACGAAGAAGACCGCCTTGAGCGTCTGGCTGGTCGGCACGCCCAGGAAGTCCGCCACTGCCTGGATCGTCATGCAGTCCGGCGTGGCGACCTTCTGCACCGGCTGGAGCGGCACTTCCGGCGGCGCAGGCAGCGCGAACTCGGCGGCTTCGAGGTTAGCCGCGTAGCCGCAGGCGTCGCAGCGCGCGAAGGAGTCCTCGCCCGCCTCGTGGACGAACATGAACTCGTGGCTGACGCCCCCGCCCATCGCCCCTGAATCCGCCTCCACCGCCAGGGCGGGCACACCGGCACGCTCGAAGATGCGCGCATAGGCGGCGACCATGCGCCGGTAGAAGCGATCCAGCCCGGCGGCATCAGCGTCCAGCGAATAGGCGTCCTTCATGGTGAACTCGCGCAACCGAATCAGCCCACCCCGCGCGCGCGGCTCGTTGCGGTACTTCGTCTGAATCTGGTAGACGTGCTGGGGAAGCTGCTTGTAGCTGTCAATCTCGCGCGCGGCCAGCGCAGCGATCACTTCCTCGTGCGTCGGCCCCAGGGCATACTCTCGCCCGGACTCCGCCGCGAATTTCTGCAGCACCGGCCCGAACGTGTCCCAACGTCCGGTCGCCTGCCACAGCTCCGCCGGGTGCACCACCGGCAGGCGCACCTCTTGCCCGCCGAGGGCGTCCATCTCCTCGCGCAGGATCGCTACGATCTTGCGCATGACGCGCCAGCCAAGCGGCATCAGCGCGTAGATGCCCGCCGCGACCGGACGCACCAGCCCGGCGCGCACGGCCAGTCTGTGGCTGACCAGCTCGGCATCGGCGGGAGCGTCGCGCAGCGTGCGGGTGAACAGTTCCGACAAACGCATCAGGGCCTCCTCGCGGGCGCTCTACGCGCCGCAGATGTCTACTTCCAGCCGATCGCTGACCATGCCCCGCCCAGCCACAACGAAACCGGCGTCGGGACTGGTCCTGACGCCGGTGGAAATACAGGTCACAGCGAGCGCAACCGTCACGCAAGCATCATCCGGCGAGCCATCCCCGTTGGGTGGCACTATGGACGCTGCTAGGTGTGGGATTGCACGGCACGCTCATCATGTCCCTCATACTACGCCCGTTCGCGGGATGTGTCAATCAGCCTCACCCTTCCGGGCATATCTCACATTTGGGGCAAAGCCGGTCTTGTAGGGGCGGGTTTCGAAACCCGCCCCTACAAATCACACCACATTTACCGAACTGCCCTAAGAGTGGGATACGCCCTACCCTTCCGCTACCGGCAATGGCAGAACATCCGCCGGGAAGACCACGCGCAAGCCCACGTCGTCGAAGCCGAGCGCCAGGTCACGCGCCTCGCGGTACGTGGCGGCGGCGTAGTCGGCGGGCGCGCGCCACGATCCGCCGCGAATCGCCCGCTCGCTGCCCGCAGCCGGGCCGGGCGGGTCGAGCACACCATCGGGCAGCCCGGCCAGTGGGTTGTCGCCGAACCAGTCGGCAGTCCACTCCCACACGCTGCCCGCCAGGTCGAGCGCACCGACCCAGGATTCCCCGGCGGCGCGGCTCTCCCCGCCAACAGGCAGCAGCCCGCCGCAGCCCTCTGTGTTAGCCAGCCCGCAGGTTGGCTCGCCCTCACCCCAGGGGTACAGCCAGCCCGACGGCCCGCGCGCCGCGTACTCCCACTGCGCTTCGCCCGGCAGCAGGCCCCCGATCCACGCCGCGTAATCGGTCGCCTGTGCCCAGGTCAGCCCGACGACCGGCGCGCTGGCGCGCTCGCTGGCGTCGTAAGCCGCGCGGTCGGCGGGCGGCGTGCAGGCTTCCGCCTCGACACAGGCGGCGTACTCCAGATTCGTGACCTCGTGCTGCCCCAGCCAGAACGCGCTGACGCACACCTCCGGCCCGGCTCCCGCCTGGTAGCAGCCCCCCGGCACGTAGACCACCGCCAGGCCGTTGACCGTCTCCACCAGGGGTACCCAATCCTCGTTGGACGACCCGGCAGGCAGCAGGCTTGCCTCAGCGGAGCTCTCCTCGCCGGTCTCCGCCTCGCTCTCCGGCGGCAGCACCTCGCCGCCGCCACTTTCAGCATCCGGAGCGGACGGGGCCAGCGCACCAGCGGGCGCGACCGGCACCACGCTGCCGGAGACATCCGGCGGCGGGAAGACGTAGACCTTCGCCTGCTCTGCGTCCACCACGTACAGGCGGCCCGCTGCGTCAAAGGCCAGGCCCGCCGGCGAGCGCACGCCGAGAGCACCCGTCTCCAGGCTGTCCGGCTGGTTGAAGGAGAGAACAGGCTCCCCGGCCAGGTTGTAAGCGACGATGCGGTGCCGGTCATCCATGTCCACCGCGTAGATCAGCGTACCGTCCGGGCTGACGGCGATGTACGGGCGGTTGTACGACTGGCGGTTGCGGAACCACAGGTTCACATCGAACGTGCGCAGCGGCATTCCGCTCAGGTCGAAGACCTGGATGCGCTTGTTCCACGCCTCGGCGACGTATAGCTCACGCGAGACGGGGTTGAAGGCCAGGCCGACCGGCTCATCCACCTGGCCCAGGCCCGCCCCGCCGCTGCCGATGTCGTGCACCCACTCACCTTCCGGTGTGTAGACGCGGATGCGCTTGCCGCCCGTGTCGGCCACGTAGACCAGCCCGTCGGGGCCGATCTTCAGGTCGCGCGGCCCCCACATCGCTTCCGGCGACGGGTCGGAGGCGGGCACGCCCTCATGCCCCCAGGCGCGCACGAAGTCGCCCTCCTGGGTGAAGACTGCCACGCGGTTGTTCCACGTATCGGCCACATAGACCAGCCCATCCGGGCCGACATCCAGGCTCCAGGGCTGGCGCAGGCCCCCACCAGGGGGCGCAATCGCCGGATCGCCGATGCTACGCAGGAACTCGCCCTGCGAGCTGAACACGGCGACACGGCTGCGGTCGGTATCGGCGACGTAGATCGTGCCGTCCTCGTCGAGGGCGATGCCGCGCGGCCCGATCATCCCGGCCACCTCGCCCAGCGTGCGCTCGGCGGTGATCTCGCGGAACACGCGGTCTTCGGGGTACTCCGGCTCGCGGATGTTGACCGTGCTGCTACCGATCCCCGCGTCCCACACCTGGGCCGCGATCTGCTTGTCCACGAAGAAGTACATGCGGTCGGAGACGGGCCACTTGTTCACGGCGAAGCGATCATCACTGGCGCACTCGTTGACGACGGCCTGCTCGCACGAGCGACGGAACGCGGCGCGCTCCTCGTCAGTCGTCCCCAGGCTGGCCTCAGTCTCGCAGCGGAACTGCTTGGACTCAATACACATCGCCTGCCCGTAGGCGCGGTAATCGCGATCCCACCAGATGTCCCATAGCCCCTGGCGGTAATACGGCGCGGCGATGTTGGCCTTGTCCGTGCTGAACACCTTCGCCACGCGGTCGTAGTTCAGGTTGAAGTATTCCTGCATCGGCCACCACAGGCGGATATAGCCGAATTCGTAGTAGCGGTCGCCCAGGATCGTGCGCACGTCGCCCACCTTCTTGCTGCCGACGACGACAATGCGCGCCCCCTCCAGCGTGCCAGCGTCCACACTGCCCGCCTCGCCGCGCAGGAAGCCGTAGTTGGGATAGTGGCGGAAGTACCATGTGTACGGCCAGGAGGACTCATCGTCGAAGACGATGCGCATGTTCGCGCCCTCGTTGGTGATCGCCGCGATGTGATCCACCTCCTCCATCACCGTCTTGACCGCCGGGCCGGAGTGGGCATAAACCAGGTACTCGGTCGCGTAGTCGTAGTTGATGAAGCAGGCCAGGATCGCCGCGCGAGCGGTCAGCACGGCCAGCACCAGTGCGCCGGAGAGCACCGCCGCACGACCAAGCTGCCCCCGGCCCAGCGGACGGCCCAGCCGCCAGATCACGTACCCTGCGCCGACCAGCACCAGCAGCGCGCCCAGCCAGTTGCCACTGGCGATCAGGTCTTCCAGCGAGCGCCCGCCCAGCGACGCTCGCCCACCCCACAGGCCGAGCACGCCACGCCCCAGCGCCAACAGCGCCAGTGGCATTGCGCCGAGCAGCACCAGCCAGCCGCTCACACCAAGCGCACGCCAGCGCACGCCGTCCACCACCTGGCCCAGCCACCAGCCGGTGACCAGGATCAGCGGGACGGTCAGATGCGTCGTCAGCCAGGGCATCTTCTCCCCGGCGATGGTCAGGCCGAGCAGCATCGCCACCGACCACCAGCCGGTCAGCGCCAGGAACGGCAGCCCGCCAATCCACTCGCGGTCGGCGGCGCGGCGGGCCAGCTCCTCGGCCAGGCTGAACGGCCTCGTCAGGTGCGACGACCACACCTCGCCAGCGCCAGGATCGGGGTCGTCCAGGGCTTGACGCTGCGGCGCAGTGACGAATACCAGCTCCTCGGCAAATGGCGTGGCCTCGGCCTGCGCCCCTGCCACCGCCAACGCGTCGAGCGCGCGGTCGCGCCGCCAGCGCCACAGCTTGACCAGCCCGAATCCGCCCGCGCCCAATGCTCCGATCAGCGGCAGGAACTCGTAGACGAGCAGTTGAGTGAGCAGGTAGTAATACTGCGGCTGGCTACCGCGCCGCACCCCCTGCTGCTCCAGCCAGTAGCCGAGCGAGCCGATCATGCCCGTCACCAGCCCGTACTGGTTGCTGAACACAGTCGTGAAGAAGAAGGCGAAGATGCCCAGGAAGACCGCCGCCGCCGGCAGCCAGCGCCGCCAGTTCCAGGCCAGGCCCACCGCCGCCGCCACCATCAGGAACGGCAGCACGGCAGGCAGCGTCGCCTCAAGCGTGGCGTGGCCCTCAAGCGAGTTCGGGTTGTAATCTTCCAGGTTGTAGCCCGCCCAGTAGAGCGGGAACCCGGCCAGCCAGGGCAGAATCATCGTGCCGATGACGATCAGCACGTCGAAGATCGGCTGGCGGTTGAGGAAGTCCCACAGGTTGGTCAGCATCCTCGTGCCCAGTACAGCCAGCGTGATCAGCGTGCCCAGCACCCAGGCGACAATGATCGGCATGTTGTCGTAATGGTCGCCATCCGTCGTATGGACGGCGGTCGGGTCCACCGCGAACGGCTGGGTCGTCGTCTCGCTGACGAAACTACGCCGCTCGAACATGACCAGCACGCTGGTTACCAGCAGCGCCACCAGCAGAATGACCAGCATCGTCCGCCAGGGCAGCGCCAGCCTGCCAGGAAAGACGAACACGGCGCTGAGAAACAGCGCAAGCAGCAGCCCCAGCACGGGCAGCCCTACCCAGGTCAGCAGGCGGACGAACATCGTCGCATTGAACTCGGTCTCGACAGCGAATTCCTTCGTCCCGTTCTGCCCATAGAGCAGGTCGGCCTCGCTGCGCGCGGTCGTCTCCGTCCAGATGTCGCCCGGCTTGATCACGTCCATCACGGTGACGATCCACAGCGCGACCGCCGCGCCGAGGATCAGCCCGGCCACCAGCACGTAGAACGCCGAGCGACCATTGCCCAGCCAGTCCATGATCGCCGAGGCCACGCCGCCCGACGGCGTGCCGCGCCGCATCCGGCGCACGACACCGGACAGCGCCAGCGGCAGGTAGATCACCGCGAACAGCGGGACGATCAGCCAGGCCGCCGACGGCACCGCCCAGACCGGCGACAACAGCAGGCGCAGGAAGCTGCCCATCGTCACGGCAAACACACCCACCAGCGCCAACAGCAGGGCGTGCCCGATGGCCTGCTGGAGCCAGGGCGCTTCCCAGACCGCTTGGCCCGCCGGACGGCGGCGGATGCCCACATCCTGCACCACGCGCAGCAGCCAGTACAACGCCAGGAAGCTGCCGAAAATGGCGATGTAGATGAAGGCCACTTCCTTGGAGGCCAGAGTCCCGATCAGGCCCACCGCCAGCACCCACAGCCAGGACGGGCGGCGCGGCGTCACGCCGTCCACATACTGCACGATGGCGTACAGGATGATCAGCGCGAAGAAGATCGTCGGCGTGTCGTGGCGGATATAACGGTTGTAGTACATAAGCTGCGGCGAGATGAGCAGCAGGCCCGACACGATCAGCGCGCCCGTCCGCCCCAGCCAGCGCCGGAACAGCCAGGGGAAGCCCACGATCAGCACGCCCAGAATCGCCGGATACAGGCGCGCGGTGAAGTCGCTGTCGCCGAACAGGAAGTAGAAGAGGGCGTTCATGTGGAAGAGCAGCGGGCCGTGCATCAGCGGGGTGTGGCTGAACTCGCCATATTCCGACAGCCGCCACGAGTAATAAGTGTGCAGGCTTTCGTCGTGGCTCATCACGCGGGTGCCCAGGTCGTAGAAGCGCGTGATCACCGCCAGCAGCAACAGCGCCACCAGCGCCAGGGTCTCCCAGTTGACGGTGTAGGCGCGTGTCAACGCCTGAGTGACGGCGCGCTCATGCGTGTCCGGCGAAGAGATGGAGTGTTCGCGTGTGGTCATGCGGTCAACTTTCCTGGAGTTGTCACGCCGCGCGGCGAGCCGCGCCTGCCCCAATTTGCTATCCTGTCGGCGAATTCCCAATACTGGTGCCGTAGGGGTGCCGCTCTGCCGCACCCGTAGGGGCGTATTGCCATACGCCCCGCCTGCTCACCCTCTCAGCGCACCCCACCCAGCACCGCTTCCGGCGAGACGGTCGCCAGCGGCATCGGCGCGGGAGTGGCCCCCACTTCCCCGGCGAAGGCGACCGTCGCCTGCGGCAGCGCGCGCAGTGGGTGTCCGGCAGCGTCAAGCGCCTCATCCGTCTGGGTGACGCCCGGCGTCGGCGATGCCATGAGAATCGGGCGCGGCTGGAGCGGCGCAGCCTCGGCGCGCACTCCTTCGCCCGCCAGCAGCGGCAGCGCCACCACCAGCATTAGCGCGACCGCCAGGGCCAGGCTCAGCCCCGGCAGCCACAGCGCGGCCAGGGCGCGCGCACGCGGGCGCGGCGAGCGGATCTCGCGCCACACCCCCGCCCACGCCGCCGCGACCGGCGCGGCGGACTGCCGCCCAATCACCGCCAGCTCGTCGCGCAGGTCGTGGGCGACCCGCTCTTCGCGGGCCAGCGCCGCCCGGCAGCGCGCGCACGTCCGCACGTGATTGGCGACGCGCGCCTCCTGCGCCGGGCTGAGCTGCCCGTGCACGTAGCGCGTGAGCAAATGGGTTACATGACGGTCGCGCACAAGTCACATCCCGGTGATTGGTTCCTGGTTTTTGGTTCTTGGTAAGAACAACCGCGTGAGTCGCAGGCCAACATCAGCCAGCAATCACCAATAACCAACAACCAACAACTCCCCTCTACACCTGCCACAACTCGGCCAGCGCCGCCGCGTCTGCCGCGCTCATCGCCCGCCGAAGCTGCTCGTGCGCCAGCCGGACGCGGCTCTCCGCCGTCTTCTGCGGACAGTCCATGATCGCCGCCATCTCGCGGTAGGTCAGCCCTTGCCCGTAGCGCAGGGCGACCGCCTCGCGCAGCCGGGGCGAGAGCGTCGCCAATGCCTGGCGCAGCGAGTCGCGCAGCTCGGCCCAGGCCGCACGATGCTCCGGCCCCTGGTCAGCGGGAGCGGGCGGCTCCACGCCAACCGAGAGCAAATGCGCCAGCGCCACCGTCGGCAGCCACTTGCGGCGGCGGGCGTTGCGGCAACGGCTGATGGTGATCGTGTAGAGCCACGTGCGGAACGCGCCGCGCACCGGATCATAACGGTGCAGGTTGCGGAAGGCGTAGACCATCGCCTCTTGCAGCACGTCCTCGGCATCCTGCTCGACGAGCAGCACGCTGTAGGCCAGCCGGTACAAGCCCGGTGCGTGTCGCTCGTAAAGTATGCTATAAGCGCCCTGATCCCCGGCCAGGCAGCGAGCGATCAAATCCATCAAGTCCGGGTCATTGGCCGGCCTTGATGGGTCATTCGGTGTTTCGCGCACGATACTCATATTACACCCCGCCCCCGCTCTATTCCTCAGTGACGCGCTCGACCCCATACACGTCATTGCGCACCCACAGCATCAGCCGCCCCCCACTCACCGGCTTGACCGCCGAGTCGCCGCGATAGAACCAGATGATCGCGTCGCGCCACGAGAGCGTGTCTATGTCCCATGCCTGGCGCACGATCAGGTCTTTGCCCACGTAGGGCGCGCCCATGTGCGGCGGGTCGTCGCGGGCGGGCGCGATCACCGCCGCCGACATGATCTCCGCGCCAACGCCGTCCACGAACACAGTGTTTGGGTAGTCGCGCAGCGCCCAGGCCAGCGCCCCGTCCGGCGGCACCTGCGCGGTGACGGTCAGCAGGCGCGGCTCGCCGGTAGCGCGCAGGCTCATCTCGCGCAGCGTCTCGCGCAGCTCATATACGTCGGCGGTCACCGGATCGCTGAGCCATAGCTCGCGCGGGTCGCCCGGAGGGTTGAACGCCGCCCGCCCGCCGAGTCCGGCGCTGATCAGCAGCAACGCGGCCAACGTGCCCAGGGCGAAGCCGCGCCACGACGCGCGCGCCCCCCACAAGCTGCCCACCAGGAAGAACAGCACGCCGTTGAGCAGCGACACCAGCACCGTGACCAGCAGGCGAAGCTGGATGAAGCCCAGCACGTAAGCCCAGACGGACACGCCGGGCTGTACCTCAATCGAGCCAATCTGCTGGTACTCGAAGTTCGTGTTACGGCTGTAGATGTCGGCGAAAAGGCGCTTGACCAGCGCGCCCAGATCGGTCACTTCGCGCGGCATGTCATAGAGAAGCTGCTTGCCGAGCAGGATCACGCTCAGCCCCACCGCCAGCCACAGCCCGAAGGTGATCAGCGCGTGCAGCGGCACGCCCCAGCCCGGCACGTCCCATAGCACGCCGCCGCGCTCGGTCAGCCAGTCGGTGACGCGCAGCGCCACCAGCGCGGTCAGCGGCACGGTGATCCACAGGGCATGGGCCGCGCTCGCCCCGCCATAGCCCGCCGACCAGACGATACCGGCCAGCGCCCAGCCAGCCAACACCCGCTCGAAGAATCCACCCTCGCGCACGGCACGATACAGCGCCATCAGCCCGAAGACGACGATGCCTAGCTCGTAGCGCAGCGCAATCCACGCCGGGAACGCCGTCGCCACGCCCGCCGGTCGCTCCGCAAAGCCGCGCAGTCCCGTCCATAGCACCTGACCGACCGCCGTCAGCCCCGCCGGAACCCAGTAGAAGACTGTCGCCACGCCAGCGACGACCAGCGCGGCGGCTAGTACGCCCTGCGTCCAGGGCCAGGCCCGCACCGTCGCGCGCAGTCCGGCGGCGGCGCTGGAACCAGGATCATCATCCGTCAGCCAGGCGAAGGTGAGGCCGAAAGCCAGCCCCAGCAAGGTCAGGAAGCCCGCCGGCTCGGCGAGGAAGACCATCGCCGCCAGCGCCACCGTCGCCAGCACCGCCCAGCGCCGCTCGCCCGTCTCGACGAAGCGCAGCGCCAGCCAGGGCGCGACCAGGGCCAGCAGCATCGTCCAGGTGATGCCGCTCATCGTCCGCGCCGCCAGCACCGCTACCGGCGAAATCGCCAGCAAGAAGCTGAGCACCAACGCGGGCAGTGGGTTGAGGTAGCGCCGCCACAGCGCCGGAGCCAGCGCCAGCAGCACGCCCGCCAGCGCCACCGGCAGCCGCGCCAGCGTCTCGTTGGCACCGCCGGTCACGCCGAAGGTGATCGCGTTCAGGGCGAAGGTCAGCGGGCTGTCGGCGACGAGCGGGCCGCCCGGCACCCGCCCGTCCACTTCGCGCAGCGCGGCCAATGCCTGCCGCGCCTGCGCGTCGTCCAGCGGCGCGCGATCCAGCACGCCCACGCGCAGCACCAGCGCCAGAACAGCCAGCACTACATAGAGCAGGACTTCCGGCGTCACGCGGACGCGCAGCGCCGTCCCCAGGGGGATCGGCTGCGTGTCGGCCTCGTCAGGGTGCGGCTCGCCAAAGGGCAGCGCCGCGTCGTGTGCTCTTGCGCTCATCAGCGGTTTGCCTTCATTCACCCCGGCCTGACGCGGTACACGGCGGCGCCCCCGAACTCGCACACCGGCGTCAAGACCTGCTCAAACTTGGCCAGCCCTTGCTCATATTCGCGCTGGCGGCCCGCGTCGTCCCCGGCAAGCTGGCGGATCATCGTCCGCTCCGCCCCGCCGACGACAATGTAATCAATGCCGTAGCGGTCAATGACCTCCCAGGCGCGCGCCCAGTCCTGCGTGGTATAGAGGTCTTGCACGTCGCTGGCCCGGTCGCGGCGCACGCCGTTCTCCAGGCGGTAATCGGTCACCTGTGAATAGGTCGCCCCGCGCCACTGCCGCTCGTGATTCTGCCAGCCGATCAGCGTGGGAATGCCCGTCAGCCCGCTGAAGCGGCTCTTGTTCGGCTCGTAAGCGCCGCCCGGCGCTTCGGCCAGCACCGCCCCGCCCCCGCTCTCCAGCGCGGCCAGGCATTGGATGGCCGCGTACTCGTCGGCGCTGACCATCGTCGGCGCACCGTCCAGCGTCAGCGCGGGCAGCGTCTCGCACTGAACAGGCTCGCCCGTCGCGGCGGCGCGCTGGCACTGGGCGCGCCGATCCTGGGCGGCCAGCCGCCCCGTGTCCACCAGGGCGCGGCCCTGCGTCGCCAGGACGGGATAGGCCATCCCCGCCGCGAAAAGCAGCACCAGCGCCGATGCATACACGCCTTGCAGGGCGACTGTGCGGCGGCTCGTGGAGTTCGCGGTCTTGGTGAGCTTGCCCAGCACCGACCACGCACCGAACGCTGCCGCGATGCTGAACAGAATCCAGCCCTGATAATAGAGCTTGAAGACGGTGTTGATGCGCACCCCGAAGTTGTCGCGCAGGTAGACGAAATCCGGCGCGACGGTCAGCACGACCCCCGCCCCCACCAGCAGCAGGGCGAAGCCGGTCGCCGGGCTGAGCGCGCCAGGCGAGGCCGTTTGCATCGCGTCACCAGCCACCGGACGCGCGAACAGCCGCCCGACGATCAACACAATGAGCAGGAAGACCCATAGCTCAGTCGGCAATCCAACCAGGCGGCGCGCCAGGATGTCCGGCAGCAGGTCGCCCAGGCTCGCGCCGGGGTCGGTGCTGCCGAAGACGGCTCCGCGCATGTCGCTCTCCCAGGCCAGCAGTCCCAGCACGACCATCGCCAGGACGAACACCGCCGCCAGCAGCCCCCCCGCCAGCAAGCCCGCCCCCCAGTTGAAGCGCCGGCCCGCCCGTCGCATCTCGACCAGCAGGAAGCCGGTCAGCAGGACGAGAAAGACGCCGAATTGCAGAAAGAACTGCGGCCACTTCGTCGGGTAGATGACGTTCGGCAGCACGCCCCCCGCCTGCGACGTGAACGAGATCAGCCAGGGCAGGTAGCAGACGAGCGTCAACCCGCCCAGGATCGCCGCGAAGCGAACGATGCCCACCAGGTCGCGCCCGTGCAGGACGCCGTGCCCGTTGCGCAGCAGGCGACGCAGCGCCTCCGCGCCAACCAGCAGCGGCAGGTAGATCGCGTCCCACGAGTTGACGAAGACCATGCCGCCCACCCAGATGGCATAGAAGGGGTATTCCCAGCGCGCCAGTCCCCGCCCGCCCATCACCAGCGCCAGCGCCAGCCCGACGGCCAACACCGTGAATGGCAGCGCCAGCACGTGCGGGTGCAGGTCGGCCAGCACGAAGCTGAAGTTGGGGAACTCCGTGATCGGCTGGATGGGGTGCGGCGTGCCGCTCAGGTCTCGGTCGTGAGCGATGCGGCTGTAGCGCCAGCCCATGCCGTAAGTGAACTCGAAGCGATCCAATGGCAGGCGCGGCTCGTTCCAGTCGGGCAAGCCGTCACCGTCGGCGTCTGCCGGGACGGTGCGCGCCATGCCGTCCACGCCCACAACCTCAGTCGTACCGGCGCGCCCCTCGATGTCCCAAAAGTCGAAGTAGGCCGCGTTGACCAGTCCCGGCGTATAGCCGCGCCAGGGCAGCTCGACCAATGCCGTGCCCAGGTTGCCCATCAGCACCAGGAAGCACAGCCCCAGCACGCCCGCCCCCAGCGCATTGAAGCGCGCTGCCACGCCGCGCCGCACGGCATCCGCACGCACCAGGTTATAGACCAGGCCCAGCGCGCCAATGCCCGTCAGCGCAAACACGAGCGCGATGGTGCTGTTGAAGGCGATGCTGCTCGACACGCTGCTCAGGTCGGCGAGCATGGCGATCATCACATAGCCGAAGTAGTAGTAGCTGATCGCGTAGCCGCTCAGCCAGGCGTCCTGCGGCGGGAAGGTCTCGCTGGCGCGGATGGCGTTGATGAACATGATCTCCATCGGCTTTTCGGTGCTGGCCATCTCCGGGTTGTGCGCCCGGTAGATCGCCCAGCCGAAGAGCAGCACCAGGAACAGCACCTCCGTCACCACGACCAGCGGCCAGTGCTCGCCCAGCCAGGGACGCAGCGCCGGGCGCTCGTCCCAGCGCCACACGGCGACCGCCCCCACCGTCACGACCACCAGCCAGGCGAAGACCATCCCCGCCGGATCGTTGCGCAGCAGGCCCACGCTGCCCAGGAACCAGAACACGAACGCGGTCAGCATCAGCCCGGCGGCGCGGGCCAGCGTGTAACCCCGGTCCGGCAGCGCGCCCATCAGGCGGTAGAGCAGCGGCCACGCCGCCGCGCCCGCCAGCGTCACCAGCAGCCACCAGCGCAGCACGAAGCCGCCTTCGCGGCCCAGCCAGTCCGTGATCAGCGAAACGTCCATGCCGTCTCTTTACCCTGCGTCGCCCCCGCCACCACGCGGTAAATCTTGTCCGTGTAAACCTGCGCCGGCGGGCAGGCCGCCGCATCGGTGATGGCTGTGTTCAGGCAGCGGTCGGCGCTGTACTCCAGCGTCAGCAGGCCCGCCGCCACCATCGTATCGAACTTCGCCAGTCCCTCGGCGTGCCCCGCCGTTTGCAGCCCCGTGGCCGGCTCAAGGGCGATGTCCCCGTAGAAAGCCCGCTCCAGCGCGCCGACGACGATATACTCGATATCGTAATACTCAATCAGGCGCAGCGCCGCGCGGATGCCCTCCTCCCCGCCCAGCGAGTAGAAGGCCGCCGCGTTGTTCTCGCGTGTCTGCACGAGTAGATTCATATCCGGCAGGCTGTGCTGCTGCATCTGGTGGAAGCGCCAGCCGAGGATTGTTGGCAGCCCCGTGTAGATGCTGATCCGCCCGCCCCAGTGGTACTCGGACGGGTACAGGTGCGCTTCCATGACCACCGGCGTGCCTTCGACGTTCTCTTGCAGCCAGCGGATCATGTCATAGTCGCCTTGCAGCCGGAAGTACAGGCCGGACTCGCCGTGAATGGCGTATTTCATATACTCCATGCCGTCGAGCGTCAGCGGCGTCGCGTCCTTGTTGAAGCGATCCAGGGCGCGCGCCCGCGTCGCCATCACCGGATATAGCGCGGCGATGGTCAGCAGCACGGCCAGCCCGCCCTGCCACAGGGTGCGCAGCAGCGGGTGCCAACGCCTGGCGCTGCGCAGCATCCAGGCCAGCCCCACCCCGCCGACAATACTCAATAGGAACCAGACCTGCAAGTAGAACTTGAACACCGTGTTCTGGCGGCCAATGTCGCCGTCCAGCACGACCAGCTCCACGCCAAACGAGATCGCCAGCGCCAGCACGATCAGCGCGTTGACGGCGCGCAGCAGCGCGCTCTGCCCTGGCAGGAAGAACAGCAGCGCGGCCCAGGCGATCAACGGCACGGCAAGCTGGGCGACCGCCGCCTCGCGCACCCCGTAGACGATGGAGCCGATGAGCACCAGCAGCAGCCCCCCGCCAATGCCCAGCACCGGCACGGCCAGCCCTTCCAGCGCGCGCACATGCACCGCACGCAGCCAGCGCGCCGTCTGCCAGACCAGCAGCGAGATCACCAGGAAGATGAAGGTACCGTGCACATAGAGATACGCCCACAGCGGCGTGGTTTCCTGCTCCCAGGGCTTGACCGAGCTGTAGGCAGTGGCGAAATAGGCCGTGAACGGCAGTCCGACGACGAAGGTCAGCCCGACGAACAGCGCCACTCGCCCGACCCACGCCCACAGCAGCCGCCGGTCGAGCCGGGCGCGCGCCGCGATCAGCGCGGCGGCGTACAGGGCGACGACCAGCATCAGCCCGGCGGCCATCCACACGACAGCGCTGGACGGGCTGAGCGTCACCGGGGGCACAGTCACCCCGCGCGCCGCTTCCTGGTCAGCCTGGGCGCGCTGGAAGAAGTAGAAGCCCAGCCGCGCGGCGAGCATCACCGGCAGCACGAGCAGGATCAGCCACAGCTCGCGTGCCTGGCTCGGACGCAGCCAACCCCACAGCCGCGCGGCGATCTCCGGCGACGGGTCGCCGCGCCGGGTGCGCACCGCGCCCAGCCAGGCGACAAAGGTCAGCCCGGCGGCGCCGAGCAGCAGATAGGTGATCCAGTCCCAGGAATTGGTCGGGCGCAGCACGCCGACGGCCAGCGCGCCCAGGGCCAGGGCCAGCCCCGCCTCCCACCAGGTGCGCAGCGCGTGCCCCGCCCCGATGATCTCGGCCAGCAGCCAGAGCACCACCAGCAGCGTCACCGGGAAGGCGATCATGTGCGCGTGCAAGTCACCGTAGAGGAAGGTGAAGTAGGGCATCTCGGCGATGGCCCCGCGCCCGGCCCCGTCCGGCAGCTCGCTGATGATGCGCGTCGGCCCCCAGTACCAGCGGTGCGTGTGCATGGGCAGCGGCTGCCCGTCCAGCACCTTGCCCAGCCCGCCGAAGAACGCCCCGATCTGCTCGCGCAGGTTGGTTAGCTCGTACTGCCACAGGCGCAGCAGCGGCGGGTGTTCCGCGTAGTCCTCGATATACGACTCCACGCGGCTCTGCGCGGCCCCGGTCACGGCCAGCACATCGCCGGCCTCAACCGGCTCCTGACCGTTGTGCTTCGCCCGAAATCTCTTAAGCTCCTCGGCGTAGAACTCCTGGTACAGCCGGTCGCTCTGGACTTGAATCTCCTCGCGGCGCACCTGCTCGTAGAGGGGCGGCTGCGACCAGCCATCCAGCGCGGCGACATTGGTCACCACAACGTGCAGCGTGCCCAGGTTGCCGAGCACCACCGCCAGCACCAGTGCCAGCAGCCCGGCCAGCCAGGCATTGCCCTTCGGCGAGCGTGCCTCCGTAGGGGCGGCGCGCTGCTCTGCCCCGCCTCGTAGGGGCGTATCGCCATACGCCCCTACGTCGAGCGGCGAAGTCCCCCTCTCTAGCTCGGCTGGAGAAGGGGATTTCGGGGGTGAGGCGCTCTGCCCCGCCCCCACCGACCGCGCCTGCACCCAATTGTAGGCGATGCTGAACACGCCGATGCCCGTCATGGCGAACAGCGCCGGGATGATCAGGTTGTAGGCCACCGACGGCGCGATGCCCAGCAGCTTGACCGGCGCGCCGACGATCACGTAGCCGAAGTAGTAGTAATTGATGTACCCGCCAGAGAACCAGGGATCGAGCGGCGGGAAGACCGTGCTGCGCAGCACGGCGTTAAAGTAGGCGAAGTCCATCGGTTTCTCGCCGCCGAAGCTGCCGTGCCACAGGTCGGGGTTGCTCAGGCGCACGCCCACAAAAGCCAGAAACAGGGCCAGCGTCAGCGCCTCCATCGCCAGCAGGAAGCGCCAGTTGGCGCGCACGTAGGCCGCAAGCTGCCCCCGCCGCCGCCAGACCGCAGCCAGGCTCAGCGCGGCCAGCGCCAGCAGAATCAGCGCCAGGCCTCCGCGCGACCAGGTGCGCAGGTTCAGCGTTCCCCCTGCCCAGGCGACCCAGCCGACAATCAGCCAGGCGGTGATCTTAGCCGCCGGATACCCGCGATCCGGCAGCGCGGGCAGCGCCACAAAGAGCAGCGGCCAGGCGATCCACCCCGCCAGCACGATCAGCGCCCACCAGACGATCAGGGCCAGAACCTGGCTGCGGTTGAGCAGCGAGTTCGGGTCAAAGAGGTCGCGCCAGGTGCCGCCCGCCTGCTGAATCTCCCACTTCTCCTCGTCCAGGTGCAGCAGCGTCGGGCTTTGCGACGCCTGCTTAGCGCCCCAGGTCGCCACGCCGACTGGCTCCGCGTCAACGGCGTAACCGGGGATGGCTGTGCGCACCGGGCGAATCGAGACGCTGTTGAGGATCGCGCGCGTGTTCTCCGGATAATAGGCGTCCGTCTTCTTGAAGACGAGCACGATCGGGTGATCGTAGACGCTGAAGGCTTCTTCGGCCTCCCAGTGCTCGTTGACCCAGCCAGGCAGGTCGTCCAGCGGCGTCACCTGGTCGCGGATGCGCAGCGGGCCAAGCTGTGGGGCCGACTCAAACTGGCGCACAAGCTCAAAGCCCAGCCGCCCGTCGAACAGCGCGTCGTAGTAGGCCAGAGACATCGGCCAGCGCCAGGGGATGCGCGACAGCGAGTCGTAGAAGCGGTTGCTGGAGATCACAATGTAGTCGGCCTGGTCGAGCGCGTTGGTCATCGCCTGGTACTTCTGCTCGTTGTCCTCGGCCACCATCCACAGCTTGATGCCCTGGTAATGCGCGCCGTACATGTTGACCGCCGCGCAGTCATAGGTCGAAAGGCCCGACGGCAGGTCGTCGCGGTAAGTCACGCCATCCGGCAACGCGCAGACCGGCCAGGGAATCGGGTCGTCCCAGTCGCCTTCCCAGGCGATGACCGGGCCGGACGTGTAGATCGGGTCCAGCGCCTCAACGGTCAGCGTCGCCATCTGGCGGTTGCCCAGCGCGTCCAGGCGGCGCACGGCCAGCGGCGGGTCGAAGATCACCGTCTGCGGCAGACCGAGCGGATTCGCCCCCTCGTTGAAGTCGCCGCGCAGCACCGCCGAGGTCTGCATCCCGTCCGGGCCGATCAGCGTCAGGCGCACGGCTTCTTCGCCGGAGTCGCGCAGCGGGTCGCCCAGGTGCGGAATCTCCATCTCGCGGATCACGCCGTCTATGGGAATCTCGAAGGTGAGCGGATCGCTGCCGCCAACCGTCCAGTGCGTGGGTGTGAGCGGGATGTCGTCGCCGTGCCCGGTCAGGAGCGGCTGCGCCTCAAAGCTAAGCTCAACCGCCGTCTGCGTCCCGCCCCCCACCATCTGCAAGCCGAGCGACACGTCGCCCGGCACCGCCCCCGTCGCGTCGGCCACGTCGCGCAGCGAGGTCACCGGCCCGTCTTCCACGACAGTGACTTCCAGCAGGTAAGGCGCAGGCTGCGTGCTGGGGTCAAGCGGCGCGGGCAGCAGCACTTCACTGGCTGGCTCAACTGTGTACGCCTGCCCGTAGACCGAGTCGGTCTGCGCCAGGTCAGCGCGGATCGTGTCCTCAAAGAGAATCTGCCGTCCCAGGGCCGGATCATCCCGGAAGACCCGCACGCGCAGCGCCTCCGGCTGCGGGTCGGCCAGGGGATCGAGCAGGTGATTGAGCGTGATGCTGGCCAGCCGCGCATCTGCGGGCACCGTGAACGGCAGCTCGACCGTCTGCGCTTGCTCAA
This sequence comes from Aggregatilineaceae bacterium, assembly GCA_040767545.1. Classification (GTDB taxonomy): domain Bacteria; phylum Chloroflexota; class Anaerolineae; order Aggregatilineales; family Aggregatilineaceae; genus UBA2029. The sequence goes on from JAXGOK010000051.1 coordinate 21,202, forward strand.
GGCGCGTGACGGAGGGCGGCGGCGCAACATACGTCCGCCCAA
>JAXGOK010000052.1:0-20474 GCA_040767545.1 Aggregatilineaceae bacterium
GAACGCTCTTGTCGGCGAGGGACTGTAGGGGCGTATCGCCATAAACTCTGCGGGCAGCTTACGCGGAGTGCGCGCCTGCCTGGCAGCGCGGGCGTGCCAATCCCGGCCAACCGCAGACCGATCCACCGAAGACTGATCACCAAGAACCAACAACCACCACTGAAAACTGATCACCGAGGACTGATCACCGAAAACCGCTCACCGGTGGAAGGAGACGATGATATGCAGCGAGCCGAGGATCAGCCGGTCGCCGTGCTGGAGCACGTAATCGCGGCGCGGGGCCAGGCGCAGGCCATTGACGTGAGTCCCGTTCAGCGTGTCGAGGTCGGTGATCAGCAGGCGCTCGTTGTCGCGCCGCAGCAGGCAATGATGGCGCGAGACGCCGTGCGGCAGCGCATTGAAGGGAGTCAGGTCGTAGAGAGTGCCGTCGGTGGCTTGCCCGCGCCCCAACAGAGTCGGCTGGCGGATGGGCAGCGAGACGCACACGCCGGAAGGCAGGAATTGCAGCACGGCGCTGTCACGCTCGGTGAAATGGTCGGTGCGGCCATTCTTGGACAGGAAAGCGGCAGGCTCGCGGTTGAGGGGGCCGGTCTTAGGAAGCTGGGCGGTAGGCGGGACGAGCGGATATCCGCAGGACGCGCAGTAGTTGTCGCCGGGTGAGGTGATCCGGTTGCACTGGGGGCAGTGCGATAAGCGCTGGAGTGCTGCTTCGGCAGGCTGCGTCATAGCCTAGTTCTCCGTCCCCCACTGCATTGGTCAGGTCGGCGAATCGATTCATAGACCACCCCGCTCCGATTATAGTCGGTTCGAGCGGCCAGAACAGGCCGTTTGGCATGAATAATCCGTGAAATAGCGCCCCGCTGAGCTGTTTACGAGGTAGGCGGGTCAACAGCGCCGAAGAAGACCGCCAGGTGCAGCGTCCCCAGGATCAGGCAGTCGCCGTGCACCAGCGCATAGGGCCGGTGCTGTTCGAGCCGGCGCTCATTCAGGAAGGTGCCGTTGGTGCTGCCCAGGTCGCTGACGGTCAGGCCGCTGGCGCGGCGCTCGATCAGGCAGTGCTGCCGCGAGACTCCGTGCTGCTGGGCGTCCAGCTTGTCCAGGGCGACGAAGGGATGGTCTGGCAGGAGAACGCCGCTCACGCTGCGGCCCAGGATCACGGCGGCATCGCGGGGCAGGGCAATGCACATGCCCGATGGCACGGCTTGCAGCAGCACCACGTGATGCGGGGTCAATTCCTCGCTGGCCGAGGACGGCTGGGGAGAGAGGGTCGGCGGGCGCTTGAGGGGCCGGGTGTGGCTCATCTCGTCGGGGGGAAACACCAGCGTGCAGTTGGGGCAGGACTCTCTCTCGGCGCTGTAGCGCGTGCCACAGCGCGCACAGGTCACCATCGCCATGTCAGACGCCATGATTCCCCCCCATCGCTCGCACACGATATGCAGAGTCCATTGTAGTCAGGGCTGCAACTTAGGCAACTGGGGCATGAGGTGCGTGCAAAGGTTGTCAGCGAATCGCGCTTGCGCCGAGCGGGGGTGAGGTAAGTCGCAGCAGAGCTAGGGCCATACAGACACACCTGGAGGCACACATGACCAACATCTACGCAACACTCGACGGGGCGCGGCGCTACCTGGGGCTGGCCGCTGACCAGACCGACGACGACCTGCTGCTCCTGCTGCTGGGGGCGGCGTCGCGGCTGATCGAGGGCTACGCCGGGCGGCGCTTCTACCCGCAGCGGGCGACGCGCCATTACACGGCGAGCGATCCGTTTCGCCTGCTGCTCGGCGCTGACCTGCTGGCGCTGCACAGCCTGACCAACGGCGACGGGCGGGCCATCCCCCTGGACGCGGTTCACCGCGAGCCGGTGGACGAGCCGGTGAGCGCGTGCCTGCTGCTCGACCGGACGCGCGCCGCGTTCGTGCACGGCGGCGATCCGGTGGGAGCCATCGCCGTCGAAGGGACGTGGGGCTATCACCCCGCCTGGGCGGACGCCTGGCAGGACTCCGGCGACAGCGTGGGGGACGATCCGCTGGCCGCCGACGCTCTGACGCTGACGGTGAGCGACGCAGCCGGGGCGGGCCTGGCAGTGGGACAGCTAATACGCATTGGCGAGGAGTACCTGCATGTGCTGGCCGTGGACGCGCTGACCGATACGCTGAGCGTCGCGCGCGGGGCCAACGGCACGGCGGCGGCCAGTCACACCCAGGGCGCGGCCATTGCCCTCTACGCCCCGCCGGAAGACGTGCGCCAGGCATGTCTGCGCGTGACGCACTGGCTGTACAAGCAGCCGGACGCGGGCTTCGTCCAGCGGACGGGCGGGCTGCGCGGCGAGGTGATCGTCCCGCCGGCGCTGCCCGACGACGTGCGCCAGATTTTGGAGCCGCTCGTCCGTGTGCGCGTGGCGTGAAGGAGAGGAGGCACTCATGGGTGCGTTGAGCACGGCGCTGGCTAAGCTGGCCGCGCTGACGGTGAGCGGGGCGACCTCGTTCGCGCTGGACGAGACGCCCGGCGCGCTGGCGCGGGTGCAGCTTCCCGCGCTGATCGTCGTGCCGGAGCTGGGCGGCGAGTCGCCGGGGCTGGAGCCGAGCGGATTCAGTGCGGGCGACGGGCGGCTGGTCGTGGGGGTGGCGCATGTCCTGTTACTGGCTGCGGTGACGGGTGGAGCGGGGCCGCGTGGCGCACTACCGGCATTGGCGGCGGCGATTGACGCCTACATCGCGGCGCTGGCCGCCGACCCCACGCTGGACGGGGCGCTGGCCGTCCCGCTGCGCTGCGCGGTGCGGGCGGGAGTCGTGTCCTTCGGCGGGGCGGACTATCACGGCGTGGTCTTCACGCACACGTGGACGCTGCATGTGGGTGAAGAGTGATCAGTTGTCGGTGATCAGTGATCAGTTCTCACTAGTTCCTGGTAGGTGGCTATCAGCAGAGACCCGTGTCGCCAGGAACCGGACACCAACAACCAATCACCATTCAGCGAAAGGAGGACGCATGGCTGTCACCTTCACCGTCGAAGTGGATTGGCACGCGGACGGCACGTGGACTGAGGAAACGGCGCGCGTCCGGCGGGTGCGCGCGCGGGCCGGATTCGCGGGGCCACGGTCGCCGGTCGCCGCGCCAGGCACCTGCGCGCTGACGCTCGATAATCGCGACCGCCGCTTCTCGCCGGGCAACTCCGCGTCGCCGCTGGCGGGGAAGCTGTTGCCGGGGCGAGCGGTGCGCGTCCGCGCGAGCGAAGACGGCAACACCTGGACGCTCTTTCGCGGGACGATTGCGCGCATCGCGCCGGAGGCGGGGGCGTGGCCCGGCGCGGTGACGATCACCTGCGCCGATGGCATCGCTCGCCTGGCGCGCGCCCGCGTCAGCGTGCCTCATGCCGACGCGGTGCCCGTTGACGAGGCGGTGAGCGACCTGGTGAGCGCCGTCTACACGCCGCCCGCGCTGAGCGCCGCCGATAACGGCGACTCCCTGGCCCACTACGGGCGGACATGGGAGCCGGAGCACACCACTGTTCTCGATGCGCTGGCGGACATCTGCCGGGCGGTCTACGGGCGCTTCTGGGTGGCGCGTGACGGGACGGCTACCTTTTGGTCACGCTGCCAGCAGCAAGACCCGTCGGCGAGCGCGGCGCTGGTCATCGGGACGGGGGCGAGCGCGGCCCCACTCGACGCGCTGGACGTGGCCCTGGACGCCGAGGGCGTGATCAACCACGCCCAGGTGACCGTCTATCCGGTCGAGACAGTGGGCAGTCCGCAAGTGCTGTGGACGGCGCGGGCTGTGTTGCGCGTCGCGCCGGGGCAGACGCGCACCATCTATGCGCCGTTCCACGACGAGAACGGCGTGCGCGCGGGCGCGCTGGATGTGGTCGAGCCAGTCGCGGTGACGGATTACGCGGTCAACGACCGGGCCGACGGCTCCGGCTTCGACTACACCAACAGCCCGCACTTCGCGCTGAGCGCCGAGATAGAGGCGACGCGCGCGGCGATCACGCTGACCAACACGGCTATCGGCCCGCTCTACGTCACCCGCCTGCACGTGCGCGGCAAGCCGATCCGCGTCCACGACCCGATCACCCTGGACGTGGGCGATGCGACCAGCCAGGCGGACTACGAGGGGCGCGCGCTGGCGCTCGACCTGCCCATGCAGCCCGATCCGGTCTTCGGGCAGGCGTATGCGGAGTACCTGGTCGGGCGCTACAAGACGCCCGCGCTGGCGGCGGCGCGGCTGCGCGTCCGCGACCGGGCGCGGGTCGGCGGGGTGAGCGTCTTCGGCGTGGGGCTGATGGACAAGGTGATCGTCTCCGACGCCGCGTCGGGGCTGAGCGCGGCGGCGCACTGGGTCTATGCCGTTGAGTATGAGCTGGCGGCGGGCGGCTTCACGGTGACGCTCTTCCTGGAGCGCGCCGACGAGCGCCGCTACGCCCTGCTGGATCGCACCGGGTATGCCGAGCTGGGGAGCACAACGAGGCTGGGGCTATGAGCTGGACGACACCCAAAACCTGGCAAGTGGACGAGCTGCTGACGGCAGCGAACCTCAACACGCACCTGCGCGACAACCTGAACGCGCTCAAGGCTCCGCCGTCGCAGGCCATCACCCGCGACAACGGGGCCGCCTACAGCACGACCTCGACTGACTTCGTGGCCGTAGACAGCACGAATCTCAAGGCGGCGCTCACTACCAACGGCGGCGATGTGCTGATCTGGTTCTGGGGCGTTTTTCACGCCGACCAGGTGGGGCGGCGCGTGGGGCTGGACATTCGCGTGGACGGGGAAGGGCGCGTGGGGGCGGACTACGCCGGCGGGCTGCTGAATCACCGCCTGGGCACGACCATCGGCGAAGTGGTCAACCTGGGGCCGCTGCTCATCGCCGGGCTGAGCGCGGGCGAGCACACGTTCGAGCTGCTGTGGAAGGCCAACGCGGGCACGGTCACGCTGCACGCTGACGCGAACGACGCGGACGATGTCAACGAAGTGCCGGCGGTGCTGGTAGCGCGGGAGGTGAGCTAATCTGGATTGCGGATTGCGGATTGAAGAGCAGGCAATCTGCGATTCGAAACCCCATGAGTGTGATCGTGAATTGCGGAATGCGAATTGCGAATTGAAGAGCCGGCGATCTGCAATCCCAGGAGCGGGGGACGAGATGGATTGCGGATTTGCCAATTCGCAATCCGCAATTCGAAATCCGAAATACCAACGAGGGAGGTAAGCTGATGGCGGGCATGATCGATCTAGTCTTCGAGCGGGAGACGGTGAACCTGGCCTTGCTGCACCAGGAATTGGCGGCGGCGCTCGGCGCGAAGCTGGTCGGGCTGAGCGGCAATGGGCGCGGCGTGCGCGTGCACCTGCTCGATTCCACTACGCCCGACGAGCGCAAGCTGGCGGGGCAGATCGTCGCCGGGCACGACGCGGGGAAGCTGACCGCCGACCAACAGGCCGGGCGCGAGCGGGGGGCGGCGCTCGACGCGCTGCGCAAGCCCTGGGCGCAGTGGTCGTCCACCGACAAGGACGCGCTGCTGCGCCTGTTGGCGGGCGAGCTGGGGCTGGCGGTTCTGTGATTGCGAATTGCGAATTTCGGATTGCGGATTTGGAAATTCGCAATTCGCAATCCGAAATTACCCAGGGCATATCGCATAGAAGGGAGAGATGCATGGACACCTGGATCGCAGGGGAAATGCTCGACGTGTGGCGGCTGCTGGGCACGCTGCTCGGCACGCTGGCCCTGATCGCGGCCTCATTGTGGGCGGGGGCGCGGGTCACGGAGCAGGCGCGGGCGCTTTGGCGAGCGCTGCGCGGGCACCGCGCCGAAGTGATCGCCGCCCTGGACGAGCCAGCAGACCCGCTGATCGTCCAGCTTGCCCGGCTGACGGCGGTGCCGCCGGGGGTGTGGGCGGCGTTCCTGCCCGCGTTTCTGGCGGCGTTGGCGGCGGGGCTGGATCGCGCGTTGGGGGAGAACGGCGAAGCGGCGCGGTGAGGCGGTAGGGGCGTATCGCCATACGCCCCCACGAATCCCCGTCGGTCTCGCGTAGGGGCGCTGCTTTGCTGCGCTCTGGGGTAAGACCAGACTTCCGAAGTTTTCAAAACTTCGGAAGTCTCATTCTCGCGCTCCCTAGTGCTCTTCGAGGCCGCTCATGGCCCGCCCGGCGGCCAGCAACTCCTTGACCATCTCCGCGTCGCGCGCCTCGGCGTAGACGCGCAGCACTGGCTCGGTGCCGCTGGGCCGGATCAGCAGCCAGCTATCGTCGGCCAGCACGAACTTGATGCCGTCGAAGGTCAGCACTTCGCGCACGGTTTCCCCGGCCATGCTGGAGGGAGCGGCGGCTTGCAGCCGCGCGACCATCTCGCGCTTGGGCACGGGCTTCTTCAGGGCGAAGTCGGTGCGCTCGTAGCATGTCGGGCCGAACTCGCGCTGCAAGTCGGCCACGATCTCCTTGAGCGGCGCTTTGGCGTCGGCCATGATCTCCAGCAGCAGCAGCCCCATGAGAATCCCGTCGCCTTCCGGGATATGCCCCTTGATGCTGATCCCGCCGGACTCCTCGCCGCCGATCAGCACGTCGCCGTGCAGCATGTGGTCGGCGATGTGGTTGAAGCCGACGGGCGTCTCGTGCACGGTCAGGCCGTGATGGGCGGCGATGCGGTTGATCATCATCGTCGTGCTCACTGTCTTGACCACGTCGCCCGTCCAGCCGCGCTTACCGGCCAGGTAGTGCAGGGCCAGCGACATGATCGTGTGCGGGTCAACGAAGGTGCTGTCGCCGTCCATCGCGCCCACGCGGTCGGCGTCGCCGTCGGTGGCGATGCCCACATCGGCGTGCAGGTTGTTGATCGTCGCGGCCATCATGTCCAGGTACTTGCGAATTGGCTCTGGGTGGATGCCGCCGAAGCCGGGGTTCATCTCGCCGCGAATCTCGTGCACCTTGCAGCGCGTGCGCGACAGAATGGCGCGAATCGCTGTGCGTCCGGAGCCGTACATTGGGTCGGCGACGATGGAAAGCTCGCCCTGCGAAATCTTGTCAATATCTACCAGTGTTTCCAGGTGCTCGTAATAGGTATTTGTCGGGTTGAAGCGGCGAATAAGCCCCTCGTCTATGGCGCGGTCGTAGTCCATCAGGTTAGGGCCGCGCCCTTCGCGCTCGGCCAGCGCCAGGAAGCGCTCGACGGCGGCGCACTGTTCGGGCAGGGCTGAGCCGCCGTAGGCCGCTTTCAGCTTGAAGCCGCTGTAGCGCGGGGGGTTGTGCGAGGCGGTGATCACCACGCCAGCGGTCGCCTTCTTGTACAGGATGTTGTAGCTGAGGGCCGGGGTGGGGGCGTCGGTGCGTGCCAGCCAGGTGATGATGCCGTTGGCGGCCAGCACGCGCGCCGTCTCGACGGCAAAGCGGTCGGAGAGGAAGCGCGTGTCGAAGCCGACCACGACCTCCGGCGTTGTCTGGTCGTCGTTGGCGGCCATCTCCTGGATCACGTAGTCGGCGACGGCCTGGGCCACGCGGCGCAGATTGCCGAAGGTGAAGGTGTCGGCGATGACGGCACGCCAGCCGTCAGTACCAAAAGCGATACTCATGGGTGTATACCTCGTGTCTTGGAAGCGTGAAAGTGTGCGCGTTCATGGGGAATGTGTCCATTGCGGACTGTAGCGCACGGTGTCGAATGGCGCAACTTCTGCGGGCGCGGCAGGGCAGTGTCCTTACCTCACAGGCACGCCTCCGCCCACGCACCATGTGCGTCCCAGCCCATAATAGGCTAAGATTCAACTAGCGCACCCTGGGTACGTGAAACACCGCCGCGCTGCTCACTGTGCGCAGGGGAAGAAGAAAGGAGCAGGCATGGCTTCGCGCCGAACCAGTATGACCAAGCGCATTCTCATCATCGAAGATAACCAGGACAGCCGCATTCTGATCACCGATCTGTTGCAGTCCCTGGCCTATACTGTGCTCGTCGCCGAGGACGGCGTCCAGGGCTTGACGATGGCCCAGGCCGAGATGCCCGACCTGATCCTGATGGATCTGTCGCTGCCGAAGATGGACGGCTGGGCGTTGGCGCGCCAGCTTAAGCAGGATGCCGAGCTAGCGCACATTCCGATCATCGCCCTGACCGCCCACGCGATGGTCGGCGACCGCGAAGAGGCGCTGCGGGTGGGCTGTGATGACTATGTCTCCAAGCCGATTGACATGCGCGAGCTAACCAGCAAGCTCAAGCATTACCTGCGCTGACGCCCCCGGCCCGGCAGGGGCGTCCGGCAGGCGAAGGTGGCGCCAGCCATGAAAATCCTGGTGGCCGAAGACGACCGCGACAGCCGCGATCTGGTTCATGACATTGTGCTCACGCTGGGCTACCAGGCAATTCCGGTGGCCGATGGCCGTGCTGCCCTGGAACGCGCCCGTCAAGACCTGCCCGATCTGATCATCCTCGACATCAACATGCCGCTGCTGGACGGCTTTGAGGTCTGCGAGGCGTTGCGCCGCGACGCGCGCACAGCCTCCATTCCGGTGATCATGCTCACGGCGCAGGTGGACATTGACTCGCGGGTGCGCGGGCTGGGCGTGGGCGCAGATGATTACCTGGCCAAGCCGTTCCACCCGCGCGAGCTAGTCGCGCGCATCGCCGCCCGGCTGCGCGCCAAGGAAGAGGCCGACGCCCTGCGCGCCCAGCGCGAGCAAATTCGCCAGACCTTCGAGCGCTTTGTCACCCACGAGATCGTCGAGCAGCTTCTCGAAGACCCGTCGCGCGTGCAGCTTGGCGGGGCGGAGGCCATCGTCACCGTGCTCTTCGCCGATCTCGAAGGCTTCACCCGCCTGGCCGAGCTTGCCGCGCCGCCGCGCCTGATCGAAGTGCTCAACGCCTATCACACGCTGATGGTGCGGCACATCAAGGCGCACGGCGGCACGCTCAACAAGTTCCTGGGCGACGGGGTGATGGCCCTCTACAACACGCCGCTGCCCCAGCCCGACCACGCCCTGCGCGCCGTGCGCACCGCCGTCGCCATCCGCGACGCACTGCCCCGCTTCTACGACACCCTGGAGCCGGATTTCCGCCTGGCGGTGAATGTGGGCATCAACACCGGCCCGGCCATCGTCGGCCTCATCGGCACGCCGGAGCTGATGGACTTCACCGCCATCGGCGACACGGTCAACCTCGCCAGCCGCCTGCAACGCCTGAGCGATCACAGCGAGATCACGGTCAGCGCGGTGACGTACAACCTGGTCGCGGATCAGGTCATCGCCACGCGCACCGGCCCGCATGTGGTGCGCGGGCGCGAAGAGGCGGTGATCACCTATCTGATCGAGGGCTTGCGCTGAGGGGTTGGCCTCACCCCCGCTCGGCGCTGACGCGCCTCGCAAGCTGAGCGCAGCGAGGCCAGGGGGTGAGGTAAGGCCGCGCAGCAGCGCAGCGCCCCTGCCCTAGCACGTCAGGTGCAGGATGGCGTTGGTCGTGCGCAGGTCGGCCTGCTTGAGCAGAGCGCAGGCCTCCGGTGTGGGCACGGCCACGAGCTCGACCGCGCGCCGCTGGGCCTCTGCGCGCACCTCGTCCATAATCGGCAACGCGCCGTGTGCGCCCGTGCCGATGATGAGCTGCTGGCAGTCCCAGGGGATGGCTTCCTGGGCCGAGAGCGGCGTATGTCCGTAGCGTTCTTTGAACGCTTTCGAAGGCTTCTTGTCGCGGGGGCGCACTTTGCCGCCCTCGATCACCACATCTTCGGTGTAGCGCACTCCCTCGATCTTGATTTCGCCAAAGCCGATGTAGCGCACTTTCATAGCCGTCCTCCCTGTGCTGGCACTGCCTGTTACCCCCTATTATGGCACAACCGGGGCCTGGTCAGCGTGGCAAGGCCGGGCCGAAAGAGACTTCCGAAGCTTTCGAAACTTCGGAAGTTTGAATCCGGCGCTGGCCGCTGACTGTTGCGCCAGACGAGAATCCGTTATCATAGGCTCGTGAGCATGTTGCCCGGAGTGCGCGAGAGGAGAACGATGACTCGCCTTCCCATGCTGCGCCAGTGTCACCTGGGACTGCTGCTGGCCCTCGTTCTGCTGCTGCTGACCCTGCCGGTCGTGGCTCAGGACGGCGACGCCGTCTCCACCGTGAACGGCGAGTCCATCCCGCGCGAGGCGTTCCACGCCCGCGTGCGCCTGGTGCGCTGGCAGTACCTCAAGGAGCTGACGACGCTCTACGAGCTGACCGGCGGCAACCTGTCCCTGGGCGCGCAGTATGCCTCGCGCCTGGTCGCCAACCTGGAAGACGCGGCGGCTTTGGGCGATGCGGTGCTGGCCGAGATAGAGACGGAGCGCCTGCTGTGGCAGACCGGCGAGCAGATGGGCCTGACGCCCGCTGCCGAAGATGCCGAAGCGCACGAAGCGGCCTTCTTCAGCCTGTGGACGAACGTGCCGGTGAGCGACCTGGCCGCCAGTGCGGAGGCGCAGGCGTTCATCGCCGACTGGTACGCGGGCGCGGAGGCGGCATCGGGCCTGGTGCGTGACGACATTGTGGCCCTGTTCGCTACGGAGGCGCTGCGCGCCCGGCTCTATGAGCATCTCGCCGCCAGCGTGCCCGCCGAAGAGCCGGCGGTGCGCTCGCGGCACATTCTGTGCAGTTTCCACCCGCAGAACGTGGGTGATACCACGCCGCCCACCGCCGAGCAGCGCGCCGCCGCGCAAAGCTGCATCCGGGGCGCGCAGGCGCGGCTGGCTACCGGCGAGTCGTTCGCGGGGGTGGCCGCTGCGCTGTCCGACGACCAGGGCAGCGTGTCTCAGGGCGGTGATCTGGGCTGGGTGCTGCTCAGCTTCTTGAGCGAGAGCTACGCCGATGCCGTCCGCGACGCTGATCTCAACGCCATCATCGGGCCGGTGGAAACCGAGTTCGGTCTGCACCTGATCGAAGTGCTCGACCGGCGGGTGCAGGCGCTCGCGGCGGAGGAGCTTGAGGCGACGCAGCAAGGCTATTTCGATTTGTGGATCGCGGCGCTGCGCGAGGATGCGACCATCACGCGCGCCCCGGATTGGGACGCCGGTGTGCCCGCCGAGCCAGCCCTGGCCGACCTGGACGCGCCCGTGCTGGAGGCGATTGGGCGGCTGACGGCGCGCTAGTGGGCACGGCGTTCCCGTAGGGGCGCTGCTCTGTCGCGCCCATGAGAGGGGTTGTCCCTGCGCGCGGCTGCGCCCGGAGAAGGGATAGTGGACGATGCAATCACAAGCGAGCATCCGCCAGGGCTATGTCGCCGGGGAGTTCATGACGCGCACCTACCGCATCAGCGGTGAGGTGGAGCTACGTGGCGTCCCTGTGCTTGACCAGCTTAATGACCACAACGCGCTGTTTCTGAGCCTGGAGCGCATGTTCATCTCGCCGCTGCTCGACCCGGCGACGCTGACCGGCAACTTCGCGCATGGGGAAGTGGGCAAGGACTCGCTGGGCATCGTCGTGCTGGGCTACTGGCGCGACGGGCTGCCGCAGCGCGAGGGCCGCTACGTGGGCCACGATCACGTTGACCGCGAGGTGCTGGTTGTGGTGGCCGGGTTCGAGGTGACGGGCATTGTCCGGCTGCACCCGTCGGTCAACGTGCCCAACTTCGTGCGCACCACGCCGGAGCAGTTCATCCCGGTTTTTGACGCGCGCGCAACGCTCACCGCGCGCCGTAACATCGTTTTCAAGGGTGGCGCCGTCCTCATCAATCGCGGCCACATTGAAGTCTTCGCCATGCTCAAGGATTGAATCATTCGCCAGCGTGTTGCTGCCAGCACGGAACGAATCTAAGGACCCGGCTATGTCCCGCATTTTGGTAATTGACGACGATATCAACCTGCTGCAAATGGTCAAGCTGATGCTGGAGCGCGTCGGCCACCAGGTGGAGATCGCCAAAGACGGCGCAAAAGGCCTTGAGCTGGCCGCGCAGACCCAGCCAGAGCTGGCGATCATTGACGTGATGATGCCCGGCTTGAGCGGCTACGACGTGGTGCGCAAGCTGCGCGAAGACCCGCGCACGGCCCCCATCCCCATCGTCATCCTGACCGCGCGCAGCCAGCCGATGGACAAGGAGATGGCGCTCGAAGCGGGCGCGAATGCGTTCCTGTCCAAGCCCGTCACCGCCCAGGAGCTAACCGAGCGCGTAGACGCGGTGATCCGCGCTGGCGTCCGCTACCGGGTGCATACCGGCCTGCTCACCGAGCCGATCCCGGCGCAGGCGAGCGAGGTGCCAGGCGTGATCACGCCTATCCCGCCGCCGTTGCCGCGCCCGACGCCGCCCCCTGCTGCGCCCATCGCACGTGTGACAGGCCGCGTGCCCATCGGCGTGGAGGATGAGGCCCCGCCTGCTGGCGCGCCGCCCGCTCTGCTGCCGGTGACGACTGTGATCAGTCTGCGCGGCGGCACCGGCTGTACGACCATTGCCATCAACCTGGCGCTGGCTCTGGCCGCCGAAACGCGCCGCGTGTGCATCGCCGACCTGAGCGCGGTCGGCGGGCACGTGCCGCTTTATCTGCACCTCAAGCCACAGCATTCGTGGCAGGACTTGCTCGGCCAGGGCGACTCGCCCGACTCGCACGCCCTCGGCGGTCTGCTGGCCCAGCACCAGCCGTCGGGGGTGGCTGTGCTGGCTGCGCCGCCGCGCCCAGCGGACGGGGCGCTGTCCGCTCTCGCCGTGCAGCATGTCTTGCGCGAGCTAACGGGCACCTACAACCCAGTGGTCACCGACGCGCGGCAGCTTGACCCGGCGGTGCGCGGCGCGCTGCAAGTCTCTAGCTCGGTCGTCGTCGTGATGAGCGACGACCCGCCCTCGGTGCAGACGACCAGCCAACTGCTGGTCTTGCTGGGGGCGATGGGCATTGAGATGGGGCGCATCCGCGTGGTGCTCAACCACGTGCGGCCCACCTTCGACGTGCCCGCCGACGCCATTCAGAAGGCGCTCAAGCGCCCGATCTCGGTGGACGTGCCCTACGAGCCGGGGCAGCCCGTTGCCATCCGGCGGGGGGTGCCGCTGGTCAGCGCCAAGCCCGACAGCGCGTTCACCCAGAGCATCCAGCAGTTGGCCCGGACAGTTGTCTCCTGACGCGCGGTCGTCGTATAACCTGGTGTGCGCCACGTGCGACAAGAAAGGCACTCTATGAGCAGACGACTCACGATTGGCATCCCTGCGTTCCTCGTCCTGGCGAGCCTGCTGGCGCTTGGCGCCGCTCCGCTCGCCTGGGGCAGCGGGGCCGCGCAGCAGGCCGATCCCACTCAGCAGCAGCAGACCATAGACGCCGTCATTGCCGAGCGTTTCACCCAGACCGCCGTTGTTCAGCAACAACTGGGCATGACCCAGACTGCCGAAGCCGCCACTCTCTTCGCGCCGACGCTGACCGCCGCCTTCGCCGCAACGGTGGACGCTGCCTTCAATCAGGCGCTCACCGCCACCGCTGCGCCCCAGGCGACGGCGACCGCTGAAGCCTTCACCCAGTCCATGCCCGGTGTGCTCGTCGCGCTGGAAGCTATCGCTGCCGGGCGGGGCGAGGCGATCACGCGCTGGCTGGGCGAAAACCAGGTGGACCTGGAAGTCATGCTGGCCGCCAACTCCCTGGCCGGACTGGACAGCGAGACCCTGGCCGGTCTGCTGAAGTCTCTCGTTGCCAGCCAGAACCGCTTCAATGCCCTGTTCGTGTACGACATCGCCGGGGCGGTGCAGGCCGCCACCGATCCCGCGCTGAGCGGCGCACAGGTCTCCGATCAGCCCTATTTCCGCGCCAGCCTGAGCGGGCCGCTGACCCAGCCGCTCACCCTGGATGCGGCGAGCGGGGCGCTGGTCATGATCGTCACCCGCCCGATCTTCGACGGCAGTGGGCAGACGGTCGGTGTGTTGGCGGGGGTGGTGAACCTGGGCACGCTCGGCGATCTGTTCGCCGAGCCAACGGCATACGAGCAGCAGGTCGCCACGTACCTTGAGGTGGAAGTGGGAGCATCCAGCTATCTGGTCGCCGGTGCGAACCGTACTGTGCTCGCCCCGGCAGACCTGGCCGCCGCTTCGCGCGTGGACAGCGGCGGCATCACGCGGGCGCTGGCCGGTGAGAGCGGCGTGGCCCCTTACAACGACTGGCGCGGCGTTGCGGTAGCTGGCGCGTTCCGCTGGGTGCCCGCCCTGAACGCGGCGCTGATCGTTGAGGTGCCGATGGAGCGGGCGATTCAACTGGCCGGAGTGCTGCCCACGCCTACGCCGACGCCGACTATCACCCCGACGCCGCTGCCCGCCTCGGCGACGCCGCGCCCGGAGATTTTCCCGACCAACACCGTCGCCCAGGTGCAGATCGCCGAGCAGGTCTTCGAGCACGGGCGCATGTTCTGGATCCGCCACACGCGCCAAATCTGGGTGATGGTCAGCGTGCCCCAGGACGACAACACGGGCGGCGACTGGTTCTGTTACAACGACACGTTCCTGGAAGGCGAAGCGGAGATTGACCCCAGTCTGGTACCACCGGAGGGCATGTACCAGCCCCGGCGCGGCTTCGGTAAGCTGTGGCGCGGGCACCAGGAGCTGAAGAGCGGGCTTGGCTGGGCAGTGACGCCGGAGTTCGAGCTAACCAGCAACTACACCTACATCGCTGGCGGGTACGTGCAGGACATGCAGTACTTCCCCGGCCCCGGCGAGCACCGCCTGACCACGCTCTACAACGAGAGCATCTCCTTCTTCGAGTCCGACATTCGCGGTGACTGCCTGGGCGGGACCTGGCACATGACAGCCGCCGCGCCGTGATGGGCGTTGCTCAGCAGCGTTCTGGGGGCGTATGGCGATACGCCCCTACGTGGCCTTCCCCCCGGCATCAGACTTCCGCAGTTATACTTCCGAAGTTTTGAAAACTTCGGAAGTCTCTTTCTTGTCCAGCGCCCCCTGCGCCTCCTTGCCTCACATTTGCAACACCCGTCAGGGTTGTGCATAATCCTGCTTGTAGTTGGGGGACACAGGTGGGGCAGGAGCGCCCGCCATACAACACAGGAACTATGCTGAGCGGGCCAGCGCCCGAACGCGGTGACCGCTTCGGCGGCCCCGCTCAGGGATGACCGTCCGGCGCTCCGGGGGAAGCAGACATGAACGAGCCGATAGAAATCCCGCTCGACGAAGAATGGCCTTTGGACGACGACGCGGACGTGTGCGAACGGGTGCTGAGCGCGCCCGATGCGGCGCTGCGCGAGTTGTTGCGCGCGCCGGTTCACCCCGCCGAGTTGGACATCCCCTCCAGTCTGGTGGTTGATATTCTGCTGCGCATGATGTTCAGCGAGGGCGAGGTCTCGCTGCGTCACTTCGGCGAGGTGACGTGCCTGGAACTGACGCTGCTCGACCACATCCTGATCAAGCTGCAAGAGGAGCATATCGTCGAGGTGGTCAGCGCGGGCGGTGTGGGACGCTTGGGGTACGCCTACAGCCTGTCCGACGCTGGCACCAAACGCGCGCGGGATGCCCTGGATCGCAGCCAGTACATCGGCCCTGTGCCGGTGCCCGTCGAGAAGTACACGCAGATGATCCTGCTGCAAACGCAGGGCAGCCTGAACATTTCCCCGCAGCACGTCCGGCAAGCCCTGGCTCACCTGGTGCTGCCGCACGACTTTCACCGGCGCATTGGCCCGGCCCTCAGCGTGGGGACTTCCATGTTCCTCTACGGGCCGCCCGGCAACGGCAAGACGGACATCGCCCAGTCTATCGCCCGCTTGATCTCCGGCACTGAGCCGATCTGGGTGCCCTATGCCATCACCGTCGGCGGTCACGTCGTCAGCGTCTACGATCCGCTGGTCTTCAAGGAAGTCCGGCTGACCAAAGACGACCTGCGCGCGTTCAAGGCGGATACCGACAGCCAGGTTGACCGGCGCTACGGTTTCTTTCAGCGCCCGACGGTGATCGTCGGCGGCGAGCTAACAATGGCCGCGCTCGACCTGCGCTTCGACCCCGTCGCCAAGTTCTACGAAGCCCCGCTACAGCTCAAAGCCAATGGCGGCATGTTTCTGATTGACGACTTCGGGCGGCAGATGATCTCGCCTTCCGAGCTGCTCAACCGCTGGGTGGTGCCCCTCGAATCGCACGTGGACTACCTGCGCCTGCAAACGGGGCAGACTATCGCCATTCCCTTCCAGCAGCTCATCGTCTTCAGCACCAACATCGAGCCGCGCCACCTGGTGGACGATGCCTTTCTGCGCCGCATCCAGATGAAGGTGAAGGTAGACAAGCCAGACGAGCGCTCCTTCACGCACATCTTCGCCCTGTACGCACAACGCCTGGGCGTGCCGCTGGACAAGGAAGGATTCCTCTACCTGCTCCAGAAATGGTACCGCGAGCCGAACCGGCCCATGCAGGCCGTCCACCCGCGTGACATTCTCAAGATCGTGGTGGCGATGGCTGACTACGAGGGCGTTCCCCCGCGCATGACGCCCGACGCCATTGACGCGGCGTGCGAGAGCTACTTCGTGGACACGATTGACAACGGCGCTTCCCTCGCTCCCCAGACCACGAAGACAGGCCCGCGCCTGACCCCCCTGCCGCGCTGAGCGTAGCAGCGGCCAGCGCCGGATTCAAACTTCCGAAGTTTTCGAAAGCTTCGGAAGTCTTTTTCTGTGCACGGCCCCAAGCCAGACTTCGGAAGTCTCCTGCGGCGCGCGCCCCACACAACCTCCCCCCCAGCCTTGCTGCGCTCAGCGAGGCGCGTTAGCGCCGAGCGGGGGTGAGGTCTCGTAGGGGCGGCGCTCAGCCCCGCCCTGGGGCGCTGCTCTGCTGTGCCCCTGCCTAGGAGGCCACGAACAAGTTGTTAGGCGATTGCCAGAACGCCCCTATCCCCCGGCCCCTTCCCCCAGCAAAGCTAGGGGAAGGGGAGAAGTGCCTGTCAGATCGTCCCCCCTCTAGCTCGGCTGGAGGGGGGATTGAGGGGGGAGGCGTTCACCGAGTGGTCATGACCTCCCCTGGCAACAGGTTGTTCGTGGACCCTCTACCTGGCAGGTCCTTGCCCCCACCCGCGCAGGTGGTCAATTCCCGCGTGCGGCGTTATGCTCTGAGGGTGGCCGCCTGACGAGGAGACATGCTGAGGAGTCATGTATCGCGCTATCGTCGCCGCCGGACTCGCTGCTGCGCTCATC
The DNA here is from genome assembly GCA_040767545.1 of Aggregatilineaceae bacterium. GTDB lineage: Bacteria > Chloroflexota > Anaerolineae > Aggregatilineales > Aggregatilineaceae > UBA2029. The sequence continues at coordinate 17,058 of JAXGOK010000052.1, forward strand.
GCGCTCGCGCCGCCGCTCTCTGCCACCGCCCGGCAAGCTGAGAGTCCGCCGGACGGCCCGCCGTTCCTGTTCCCCTTGGCCGGGCCGCCTGGCCCCACTACCTGGCTCTACGAGCAGCATTACGGCAACACCATCGAGGCGTTCAACTTCGGCGACCAATGGTATATGCACGGCCAGGGGCTGCACTTCGGGCTGGACATCGAAGCGCCGTGCGGCACGCCCGTGCTGGCTATCGCCGACGGGGTCGTGACCTACGTGGACGCGGAAGGGTGGGGGGCCGGGCCGCACAGCCTGGTGCTGGTTCACCCTGGCACCGGCCTCGCCTCGTTCTACGGGCATTTGCTGCGCCAACCGCCGTTCGTGCGCGGCGACACGGTCAGGCGCGGCGAGGTGATCGGCCTCACCGGCGACCCCGACCTCACGTGCCACTCGCGCCCGCACCTGCACCTGGAAATTCGCCTCGATCACTACCAGACGGCGCTCAGCCCGCTGCCTTTCTTCGACGTGAACTGGCACATGCTCACCAGCATCGGCCCCTTTTCGCACCAGTTCCAGCAAGACCTCAGCGCGCCCTTCCGCTGGATGACACTTGAAACGCAGCCGGCGGTTCACTTCAGCGCGAACCTGCTCAACAACTACCAGCGTCCCTGGCCGCCCAAGCTTGAGCTACAGCCGCCAGAGAGCGCCGCGCCCGCCCGCCGCCTGCTCGTGCTGCCCTCCGTAGTGCACGTCACGCGCACGCCCGTCTCGCTCAGCGGGTGGAATGTGGGTGCGTGGTGGCACGGAGACGATCTCCAGGCGGTCTACGTGCTCGACGCGCTGCCCGGCGGAACCGCCGTCTTCCGCCAGCCGCTCGACGGATCGCCGCGCCAGCCGGTCGAGGAGACGCTGCCCGCCTACCGCTCGCCCGACGGTAGCCTGCGCATCGAGCGTAGCGGCGGCGTGGCCCGCCTCACCCGCCTGAGCGACGGGGCGCAGTGGGAGGTGGCGACGGGCGGCTCGTTCCCCGCTGTGTCGCCGGACGGGACGCGCCTGCTGTGGCAGGTGGTCTATGGCGAGACGGTGCCGGGGACGCCGGAGCCAGGCGTGCGCGCCTGGGTGAGCGGGCTGGACGGGAGTAGCCCGCGCCTGGCCTACAGCGGCGGCGGGCGCGTGCAGTGGCTCGACGATCACCGCCTGCTGATCAGCCGCCGCGTCACGTATACGGCGGAGACGCGACTTTACCTCGTTGATCTGGACGCCGCGAGACCGGAGCCGGTGCTGCTGGGCGAGTACACGAACCTGCGCGACGTGCAGGTAGCGCCCGGCGGCGGAACTATCGCCTTCTATCTGCCTTTCCAGGAGAATCCGGCGGACAGCGGCGTATACGTCCAGCGCACGACGCCGGGATCGCTCGCGCGCAAGCTGCCTTTCTTCGGCGCATACCGCTGGCGCGACGACCGCTGGCTCTATACACTCAGCTTTGACGCCAGCCAGGACGCGCACGCGCTGGGCCTCGCCGACGCCCTCACCGGCACGCACCGCTGGCTGACCGATCCGGAGACGCTCCCCATCCGTGTGGCCAACGGCGATTGGAGCGTTTCGCCGGACGGGACGCGAATCGTCTACGTAGACCCGCAGGATTACGGGCTGTACCTGTTGGAGTTCGCGGAGGGTCAGGGCTGCTCGTCGTGCGCGTAGAGAGATTTCGGATTTCGAATTGCGGATTGCGAATTGCGAATTGAAAAAACTTCTCTACGTGTGGGAGGGGGCCGGTGGGTGAGATCGTTGGGGTGTATGGCAGACGCCCCAGGGCGTACAGAGCAGCGCCCCGACGGGGGCAAATTCACGGGTAGACCCTGAGCGAGCCACATAGGAAAGGAGATGTCATGCCATCCGCACCTCTCAGCCGCAGCGCGCAGCGCGTCCAGGATGCCCTGACGGCGCTGGGCTTCAGCATGGGGCAGGTCGTCGAGCTGCCCGCCACGACGCGTACCGCCGCCGAAGCTGCCGCCGCCATCGGCTGCACCATCCCCCAGATCGCCAAGTCGCTGGTCTTCAAGGGCGGGCAGTCGGGCGCGCCGGTGCTGGTCATCGCCAGCGGAGCCAACCGTGTGGACACGGCCCTCGTTGCCGGGGCGCTCGGCGAGCCGCTGGTCAAGGCCGACGCCGATTTTGTGCGCGTCCAAACCGGCTTCGCCATCGGCGGGGTGCCGCCCGTCGGCCACGACCGCCCGCTGCGCACCTTCATTGACCAGGATTTGCGCCAGTTCGACATGATCTGGGCGGCGGCGGGCACGCCCAACGCCGTCTTCCGCCTGACGCCCGCCGACCTGGAACGCATGACCGGCGGGGAGGTTGTCCGCGTGACATGACGCGCCGCGCCGCTGTGCCCGTGCTGTTCCTGTGGGGGCTGGCCCTGGGGTTGGCGCTGGCCGGCTCTGCTCGCGCCCAGGACGCCACGCCGATCCCCACGCCGACGCCGGTCAGCGCGCGGGAGATCGCGCCAGCGGTGCCGCTCGCGTCGCCTGCACCAACGCCTACGCACCCGCTCGACGGGGCCATTGAGCGCCTGACGCTGATCCACGTCACGCCGCGCAGCGCCTACTACGCGCTCACTTATTGGAGCGACGGGCTGCGCGTGACCGGCTTCCTGGGCCGGCCCACGTCGCCCGGCCCGCACCCGGCGATCATCCACAACCGGGGCGGCTACGACAGGGTGGGCGCGCTGACCGGCATCGAGATCGTGCCCTGGGTCGAGGCCGGGTACGTTGCCGTCGCCACGCAGTACCGGGGCAACGCTGGCGGCGAGGGTCACGAGGACTTCGGCGGCGCGGACGTGCGCGACGTGACCGCGCTGATCCCGCTGCTGCGCAGCCTGCCTTTTGTGGACGGCGAGCGGATCGGCATGTTCGGCGGGTCGCGCGGGGGGATGATGACCTTCCTGGCGCTCAAGGCCCAGGCGCTGGCCGGAGACGATGCGATCAAGGCGGCGGTGACAGTCGGCGCGATCAGCGATCTGGCTCGCTGGGATGGCGAGCGCGGGGGGACGCTGGCCGCTGAGCTATGGCGGCCCCTCGTCGGCGCGACGCCCGCCGAAGCGCCCGCCCTGTTCGCCGAGCGCTCCGCTGTCAATTGGCCAGAGTTGATCACCGTTCCCCTGCTGCTATTGCATGGCGAGGCGGATCGCGAAGTCTCCCCGCAGCAGACGCGCCTGCTGGCCGAGGCTCTGCGCGAAGCGGGCGCGCCGGTCGAGGCGATCCTCTACCCCGGCGGCGACCACGCCCTGACCGCCCAGCACGGCGGCGTGCCGGAGGCGCTGGCTTGGTTCGCGCAGTATCTCGGCGGGGACGGGGCGGATCGCTCGTTCGCCGCGCACGAGCCGGACATTGCCGCCGTCTCGACGTGGTTCCTGGCGCGGGGGGAGTGAGGGGGATT
>JAXGOK010000053.1:0-18633 GCA_040767545.1 Aggregatilineaceae bacterium
CTTCTGGGTGGAGAATGCATGTCTTGCGTTCGCGCCCCTGGATGAGCGGATGGCATGTGCAAGTTAGGCGCGTGATAGAAAAGCCGGTGATAGGGATTTATCGGGATGCCGACTACGAAACCAGAAATGTGTATTATGGTCATATCACGCATCACCAAAGAAGAATGTACCTCAAGGTCATTGTTGAGTTTGATGAGAATAACAGGGGCACGGTGATCACGGCATTTCCCACGGACTCACCGAAACCGGGAGAGAGTCTGATATGGCCAAGCTCAAGCGTCTAGTGTCAATCCATGAACTAAGAACCTCATTCGTGCGTGAGGCTGCATCGAAGGGTCGGCTGTTTGTCCATCACGACAGGGTGAGTGACCTGCTGGTGATTCTCCTGGTGCCGCCTGACACACCCACAGTTGTGCATTACATTGATCAGTACGTCGGCTTGCTCTACCAGCCGGACAATCTGGAAGTCGTGGGGCTACAAGTGGAGGCCTTCGAGAAGAGTTTCGTGCCGCGCCACGCCTCTGTCGAGCGCGCGTGGCGACTCAGCGACTCCTGCGAACTGGAGGATTTTGGCGACATACAGCTCGCCTTCGAGACCTATGCCCCTCATCTTGCCACCGAAGTTGCCCGGACTGCTGAAGAGGTGGCAGAATTCTCGATGGAAGAAATGGTCCGGGCATTCGAAGAAGCTCCGACCTACTGATGGGGGCGTATGCGAACGCCCCCACTAGGCACGGCAAAGCAGCGCCTCTACCCCAAGATGGCCGGAGAGGCGGACTACTCCCCCGGCCCCGGCGCTAGCGTCTCCTCACTTCCCTCGGCTCTTGCCTTGGCGGGTGTGGGCAGCGGCCCCAGCCCGAAATATCGCGCGCGTAGCTCGTCCACGGTCAGCACGCCGCGCGCCAGGCGCAGCTCGGCGAGCTGCTGGGCGCGATCCTGCGGGCGGATGTCGTCGAAGCGCCCGACCAGCCCCGCCCCGTAGAAGGGCAAGAGGTCGGTGGTGATCTTCTCGGCGAGGCGCACCAGCTTGGGCCACAGCGTGCGCTCGACGAAGACACGCTCGCCGACCAGGGCGTTGGCCTCGGTCGCGTTCTCGCTGAGCAGCCCCACCGGAATGCCGAAAATCTGGAATATCTCCTCGCGGTTGAAGCGGCGCGCGCTGAGGAAGTCCATGTCGTGCTGGCTTAGCCCCACGTTGTGCCACTCGACCGCCGCGCCGCGCAGAAACGCCGTCTTGCGCTCGCGCCCGCCATAGGCCGTGCGCCACTCGCGCTTGATGCGCTCGAAGTCGGCGTCGCTCACCCGCTCACGGATGGCGACGATGCCTGCTGGGACGGCCATGCCCTCGCCGAAGTAGCGCCGGTTCCAGTCGGCCATGGCACGGTCGGTCTCGACGGCCAGCCGCGCTGCTTCGAGCGCACTGAGGCCATAGTAATCGTTGGCGGGATGCCAGCGCCGGAAGTGCACCACCTCCGCCGCATCGAGCGGGAGCCGCCGCCCGTCCACCTCGTAGACGTAGCCGCGCACGCCGCGCACCGCGTCCGGCACGACCTGCACGCGGTCGGGACGTAGCGGCCAGATTTCCTGGGGCGCGCCGCCGGGCTGCCCGGCCAGGAACCAGTAGGCGTTGCCGTGAATCTCCAGGCTGCCGACAGTGTGCTCGATCAGCTCGAAGCGGCTGAGCAGCGGGTTGGGCCGCTGGAGCAGGCGCGCGAACGGGTGATCGGGCAGCGCGACCTCGCCCGCCCCTGCCGGGGCGACCTCACCCGCGCTGCCCGCGCCCGCTGCCGTGCGGTACACGCCGAAGGGCACCAGCGCCGCCGCCTCTGCGATGCGATTGACGGCCACGTAGACCCAGGGGCTGCCCATGTAGACGCCCGCGTAGCGCGCCGCCCCTGCAATCTCCGGCGTGATGGCCGGCAGTGCGTCGCCGGGTATGCCCGCCTCCACACGGTGAATAACGCTGGCCGGACGCCACTTGACGTATCCGGCGCGGCGCAGCGCCCGCTCGACAAAGGATGGCCGGTTGGCAATGGGGGGCATGTCTCGCTCCTTGTGAGTCGTTGGTGGTTGGTTATTGGTTGTTGGTTGGTCATCAGTGATCGGTTGTCAGTCGTCAGTAGTCTGGACGGTGAGCGATCCTGATTCCGTCTCTGACAACTGATCACTGACAACCGATCACTGATGACCGATCACTACACAAAACTGACGCCCGATCCGCCGTGCAACACGCCGTGCCAGGCCAGGGCCAGGGCGATCACCGTGTCGTCGTGCAGGCCCGGCGGCGCGCCGTAGCGGTAGCGTCCGCTAGGCAGCCGCTCCAACGTGTACGCACCCAATTCATCGAGCAGGGCCGGATCGCGCAGGATGGCTAGCTCACTGCGCTCCAGAGCCAGGGCCAGCGCCTCGACCAGCGGCCCCTTGCTGCTGGCCGTCGTCGTGAAGGGCACCACCGGCAGCCCCTCCTCTTGCAGCGCCTCGATGTTCGGCCCGCCCATGCTGTTGGCCTCGGCCCAGATCGCATCAGGACGCCACGCCTCGGCCAGGGCCGCCAGCCGCCCGCGCTGCGCTGCCCAACCGATGGCATTGAAACGCTCCAGGGCCACCAGCCGCCGCGATTCTGCCGCCAGCACAGCGATGCAGGTGAAATCGGCGTCGCGGCCCCAGTCCACGCCGAAGATGTAGCGCTCGCTCGGCTCCGGCAATCCGCCCGGCTCGACCGTCGCCGCTTCGTCTACGCGGCGGAAGACGCGCCCGCCGTCGTCGAGGAACTCGGCCAGGTATTCCTCGCGGAAGACTCGTTCGGGCAGCAGCGCCCGCGCGTCTTCGATCTCCGCCGGATCGATCAGCGGATTGGCCGCCGTCGGGAAGCGCCAGCTTTTCCAGTGCGGATGATCGGCCTGCTGCCCGGCCATCCACAGCCCCCAGAACCAGTTGCGCCCGCGCGGCGTGCTGAGAAACAGGGCTTCGCCGCGCCGGTCGGCCAACGCCGGGCGAATCGCCGCCGACCACACCGCCGGATGCAGGTAAGCCGCCTCATCGAGCACGGCTAGATCAAGCCCGACCCCGCGCAGCCCGTCGGGATCGTGCCCACTGCGCACGGCGATCACGCCGCCGCCGGGCAGGTCAATGCGGCGCATGTCCTCGTGCTTGGCCCGCCACACGCCAGCCAGCGCCGCCTTGAAGCCACGCCACACGTCGTCGGCCATGCGGTACGTCGGCGCGATCCACCAGCAGACGCGCCCGTCCAGCGCCCGCTCAACCATCAGAATCCGCCCCGTCTCCGTCTTGCCGAAGCGCCTCCCGCAGGCCACCACCTTGAAGCGCGCCGGATGGTGTAGGATTTCGATTTGCCCAGGGTGCGGCTGACACAGGATTACCGTCACGGCTGCCATACTCCACACGAATGGTCTGCCCGGCCTCGCGCGCAGCCAGCGGCCCGACGCGCTCCAACACTTCGCGGGCGGCGCGCAGCGCCAGCGTGTCGTCGTCGCCGTCCAGGGCGCGGCGCAGCGCGCCAATGGCGACCGGCGTCAGGTCGTCCAGCGCGGCGAGAGCGTGTCGCGCGCCCGCCCGTGCTCGCGCAGGCAGGCCAGCAGCGCCCGAACTCCTCGTCACGCTCCCACGCGGCCAGCGTGCGCGGCAGCGCGCCGACCGCCCGCGCCACTTCCTCCCCATCCCGCCCTTCGGCCAGCAGCCGGATCGCCCGGCAGACGCGCAGCTCACGCACGGCCCTCTCGCTTCCACCGGCGCGGGCGGGCGGACTCGCCTGCGCGGGCCTCTGCTAACGGCACCCATCCAGTTCGCTCCAGCTTTGTTTGCGGGCCCCGTGCCCGCCCGTCGCACCAGGATGATGGTCTCATTGTAGCACATTTGTTCTGTCTGTCTTCGGCGCAAGCGGCTCAACTATGAGGCTCATCGCTAACGATGAGGCGCTCCTCAACAGAGTTCCGGAAGTTTCGGAACTTCGGAAGTCTCCGGGGATGCTGCCGAGTCTCGCCGCTCAAGGGCAGCGCGCTGTGCAGGTGCGAGCAAACCTGTCAGGTAGGGGCGCGCTATTTTGTTGCAAGCCTCTGTAGGGGAGGGTTTTGAAACCTCCCCTACAGTCCTCCGCCTCAACCCCAACATGGAGAGGGGGCGGCGAGGGGCGTCAGCGCCGAGCGGGGGTGAGGCTAAGCAGCGCAGCCACCACTTGGCACGCACCCCTGCACGGGATTGAGACTACTCCCGCCGCTCACGGTATAATGGCCCGCGATCCGCGTTCGCCGCACACGAAAGCCGGGCCACTCTCCTTGTCTGCGCTGCCAGCCGCGTTCCGCCAGCACCGCGCCGACACCCTGATGTCGGGCATGGTGCTCATCTGGGGCTTTCACTTCATCGTCGCCAAAGACGCGCTGGCCCATGTCAGCCCGCAGACGTTCAACGCCCTGCGCTTCGTCGTCGGCCTGCCGATCATCTTGCCGCTGGCCTGGCGCGGGCGGCACATGCTGCGCCTGTCGCGGCGCGATCTCGCCCTGGTGATCCTGCTGACGCTCATCGGCCCGGTGCTCTACCAAATCGGGTTCTCCGAGGGGATCAAGCGCACGACTTCGACCAACACCGCCCTCATCACCTCGACCATGCCCGCCTGGACAGCCCTGTTCAGCATGATTGTCGGCATGGTCGAGGTGCGCCGCCGGCTGCTGGGCGGCATTGCGTTATCGCTTGGCGGGGCGGTGCTGGTCGTGCTCAGTCGGTCGGAGTCGGGGCTGGCGCTCTCGCACGAAGACCTGCTCGGCAGCGCGTTAGTGCTCGGCGCAACCGTAAGCGGCGGCCTGTCGGATGTTTTCGCCAAGCCGGTGGTTGACCGCCTGGGAGCCATGCCGCTGGCCATCTGGAGATATTGCCTGGCCGCCATCGCCATGGTCGCGCTGGCCGCGCCGGAGCTAAGCACCCTCTCCACCGAGAGCCTGCCGCCGGCGACCGTGCCCAACATCCTCTACAGCGGCCTGCTGTCTAACGTGGCCGGCTCTCTGGTCATCCACTTCGCCATCCACGAGCTTGGCCCCACCCGCATGTCGAGCTACTTCAATTTCAGCCCCATCATAGCTGCGTTCGCTGGCGTGCTCATCCTGCGCGAGCCGCTTTCGCTCTGGCTGCTGCTAGGGGCCGTGCTGACCCTCTTCGGGGTGATGGTCGTGCGCCGCAACGTCTACATGCGCTACCCGCCGCCCCCGCCCGATGCGGCGTGTGTCGCTGAGGTTGTGACCGCTGAATAGTGCCCTGGGCGGCCCTTTGCTAGATTCTCGTTAGCAAATGGTTATAGCATAGTTCATAACGCTACTTCGCGCGGTTCTCCCGTTGACAGCCCGCCGTGCTCTCGGCTATACTGACAATCGAACGAACAAATGTTCTACTCTGTGACAGGGAGCAGAACAGACTGTGCGGACTCAAGCGGGAGCAGCGCCCGGCGGAGCCAGGCCGGCACGGTGCCTGGCCCTGTCCGGTGAGACGGAGGAGCGGCAGTGAGCGAGGAGTACCCACCCACGCGCGAGCGGGTTTTCCGCTTCATCGTCGAGTACAAGCGCCAGCACGACGGCCTCTCGCCCGCCGTGAAGGAGATCAGCAGGGCGTGCGTGCTGCACATCTCAACGGTGAAGTACCACCTGCTCAAGCTGGAAAACCAGGGGCGCATCCGCATCGTGGGGCGGCGGGCCATCGAAGTCACCGGCGGCGTGTGGAACCCGCCCGACGAGACCGAGGCCCCCACCCCGTGAAAAACAGCCATCAGCGACAAGAGGAACGCGCCGCATTTGCTGAAAGCTGATGGCTGTCTGCTGACCGCTGTCTGCTGCTCGCTCATTGCCCACGCGCCCGTTTTGTGCTTAGATTGGCACAGCGCAACCCACCAGCAGAAAGCGACCGGCCATGACTCAGCAAACCAGCACGCTCCCGCGCCGCAAGCGCATCGCCCTCATCGCCCACGACGACCGCAAGCAGGACTTGCTCGAATGGGCGCGCTTCAACATCGGGCGGCTGAGCCACCACGAAATCCTCGCCACCGGCACGACGGGCACCCTGCTCAAGCAGGAATTGGGGCTGCCCGTGCAGGTGTTTCTGAGCGGGCCGCTGGGCGGCGACCAGCAGATCGGCGCGAAGATCGCCCAGAGCGAGGTGGATGTCCTGATCTTCTTCTGGGACCCGCTCGAATCGCACCCCCACGACCCGGATGTGCGCGCCCTGCTGCGCATGGCCGTGCTGCAAAACATCCCGGTCGCTATGAACCGCTCCTCGGCGGATTTCATCTTCTCCTCGGTGCTGATGGACGCCGCCTACGAGCGCCAGCAGTACGACTTCGCCGGGCGGCTGGAGCGTCACCGCGCCATTGACGCCCTGCGCGCGTCGGGGGAGAAATAGCGCGCTGTGGGCGATGGCCCCAAAAGCCATGATGGTGTATAATGAGGCAGTAGAACAAGTGTTTCAATATTAGCATTCTTAGCAAAAAGGACGGTTCAATGCCCAAAACATCGCATGACTTTGGCGGAGATTGGACAACTGAGAAGCTGGAACGGGTGGGAGAATATCTGAAAGCCTACACCAAAGCCTTGAAGAACACGTCCTTTAATCTGGTTTACATTGACGCATTTGCTGGGACAGGTTATCGGACGCTCCGGCGTGATGACAGCTACAGTGAGTTGATGTTTCCAGAGTTAACAGAAGATGAGCCTAAACTTTTCCTTGATGGTTCTGCTCGGATTGCACTTCAGCACCCTCTTCATCAGTATGTTTTTATTGAGAAAGATACAGAGCGCTTCCGTGAGCTAGAGAAACTTCAAAATGATTTTCCGCAAAGGAATATCACCTTAATAAACCAGGATGCCAACGCTTATCTACAACGTTGGTGTAAACAAGGGCGGTGGAGGCATCAGCGCGCAGTCCTTTTTCTTGATCCCTATGGGATGCAAGTCGAATGGCAGACGCTCGAAGCCATTGCGCGCACTCAAGCCATAGACCTATGGCTGCTCTTCCCATTGGGTATTGCCGTAAATCGTTTGTTGCGTCGAGACGGAAACATCGATCCTGCCATCAGAGACGCTTTGAATCGTCTATTTGGAGCTAATGATTGGTACGATGCGTTCTATCAGGTTTCCCCTCAGCGTACTTTGTTTGGCTCTGGCACTGAAATGCAAAAAGTGGCGGACTTTAACCGAATAGCCCAATACATGGTGGCTCGACTTGAAACCATCTTTGCTGGTGTGGCTAAGAATCCTCTTCGCCTGTGTAACTTGCGCAACAACCCGTTGTATTTGCTGTGCTTCGCGGTCGGAAATCCCAGAGGCAAAGACATCGCCATCAGGATCGCGCAACACATTCTAAAACCGAGGTGACATCATGGCCGACCGTTCAGCAATCGAGTGGACTGAATCAACGTGGAACCCCATCACGGGTTGCACAAAAGTTAGCCCTGGCTGCAAGCACTGTTACGCTGAGCGCATGGCCCTGCGGCTGCAAGCTATGGGGCAGCCAAATTACGCGAACGGTTTTGCCTTGACCCTCCACGAACACGCCCTGGAGCTTCCCCTACAGTGGAAGACTCCCAAGACTATCTTCGTCAACTCTATGAGCGACCTGTTCCACCAGGATGTCCCCCTTGAGTTCATACTGAAGGTGTTCGATGTCATGGGGCGCGCTCACTGGCATCAGTTTCAGATTCTCACCAAGCGAGCCGAACGACTATCCGAGCTAAGCAGCAGACTCCCCTGGTCTCCCAACATCTGGATGGGGGTCAGCGTCGAGAATCAGCGGTATGAGCATCGGATCGATCACTTGCGACATACCGGCGCTGCGATCAAGTTTCTTTCCCTTGAGCCACTCTTAGGGCCTCTGCCTGATCTTGATCTTTCTGGCATTGATTGGGTGATTGTCGGCGGCGAATCTGGGCCGAGGGCAAGGCCGATGCAACAAGCCTGGGTCGTGGAACTTCGCGATCAGTGTCTTGAGGCAAGGGTCCCCTTCTTCTTCAAACAGTGGGGGGGAGTCCGCAAGAAGAAAGCTGGACGCCTGTTGGAGGGCCGTACCTGGGATGAGATGCCATCCAGTATCGGAGCTTCAGCAGCAGGGACATAGGTGCGCCCTCTCCCGCCCGGCGTATAATAAGCGCAGACACCCCTTCACTGGAGGAAGCTCGCCATGCGCAACTGGCTGCCACTGCTGCTGATCCTGGCTCTAACGCTCGCCGCGTGCGGCGACGAGCCCGCCCCGCCGCCCCGCCCGACCGATACCCCGCCCGGCATAGACGCCACCGGCGAGCCGGAAAACGCGTTCGAGCTAGAGCCGCTCGTGCCCGGCCTGCGCGTGCGCAACGGGCTGACTGTGCTCACCCACAGCGAGGGCGTTCGAGAGGGCACGGGCTATTTCTTTGCCGAGGTGCGCAACGACAGCGGCCAGTTGCTCAGCCAGGTTGACGCAGTGATCTACGCGCTCGACGAGGACGGGCTGAAGCTGGACGAGATCGCCGCCAACCCGCTGCTCACCGACATTCCCCCCGGACAGGTCTTCTACGCCGGGCAGTCCTTCGCCCTGCCCGACGGTTACGCCGACACGCAGCGTTGGCTGTGGTACACCCCCGCCGACGAGCCGCGCCTGCAAGGAGTCTTCAACCTGCCCGCCAGCGTGACCAGCCAGGGCACCAGCGAGAGCGGACTCTACACCGTCAGCGGCACCGCGCAGAATACCGCTGACGCCGACCTGTACTTCCCCGTGATTGACGTGGCGCTGATCGGGGCGGACGAAGACCTGGTGGGACTGGCCCATGCCGTGCTCGTCACCGGGCGTGACGACGGCGTGTGGCCTGCCGGTGCCGAAGCGTCCTTCGAAGCGCAGTTCTCGTTCATCAGCGTGGGGCCGGAGCTGATCAGCGGGGTGCGCATCTCGGCAGTGGGCTATCTCGTCCCCTAGCGGAGTGCACGCAAAACCTGCCGGTTAGTCTGGCCGTGTCCCTTAGCCTCACTGCGGGCCGAGCGGGGGTGAGGCTTTTCGGCGGGCAACAAAAACGCCGCATTCTGGTGCGGCGTCGGGGCGAACGAAACTATCGGCTAGAGTAAATCGGGCTGCAAACCGGCATTGTCCTGCGCCGGGTCAATGGCCGCCTCATGGGGCAGATTGCTGCTGCCGTCAAGCCGCGCCTCCGCCTGGCCCGCTTCCGGGCGCATGACGGAGATCGCCCGGCGATCAGTTCCGGCGCGGCCCTGCGCCGCCTGGGGATCGCGCTCAGCCAGGTCAGCGGCATCCCCTGGCTCAAGTGCTGGCAGCGGGCGGCTGGACGCTGCGCCGCTTAAGCCAGGCATCTCCCCATCGGGAATCGGGCCGCTGGCTGCTTCCGCCTGAAGGTATTCGGGATTGCCCTGCTCGCCCGGACCCGGCACATTGGGGAGCCGCGTCATGGTTCCCCCCTCCTTGCTTTCTTGTTGCTTTCTTGCTGCTACCTACGCTGGCCCCATTGTGACCTGTTTAGCGGCTTGCTGCAACACGTTTATCCCCTTTTTTAGGAATTTTTTATTTATCACCCGGCGCGCCGCGTAGCAGAACCGGCACCCCTGCGCGCGCCTCCAAAACGCCAGCCCAGTCCCCAGCATTGCGCACCACAAATCCGGCGGCGCAGCGCGCACCGCTCGCGTCCTCATACTCGATGCGCAGCAGGTTGTCACCGAAGGGATTCTCCCCCGGCCTGGCCCCGCGCTCGGTGACGACCGCGCGCCGGATGCGGCCCAGCGGGATGGCGTGCGTCCGGTCGAACAGCAGCCGGTCGGGGGCCAGGTACAGCCAGCGCGCCTTCTCCATCCAGTCGGGCGGCAGCGCGCGCGGATCGGGCTGATCCGCCACCCCCGAACGCCAGCCCTTCGCGCCCTCCGGCATCAGGTACACGGCTGGCGCGGGGCCGAAGTCCTCATAAGCCTCGCCCACCGCCTGGACGGACAGCCCGGTCAGCGCGCCAAGCTGCGCCGCGAAAGCCTCTACCGGGCCTTCGATGAAGGCGGCGACGTGCCAGCCGTCCGCCTCTTCGCTGTGAATGACCAGCTCTGGCGTCTCGATGCGCCGGTTCCAGGCCGTCTTGACACGCGTGCGCAGCCCGATCCAGCGCACCACCTCCAATGGCGTGGCGTGGTCTAGCGTATTCGTGCGGTGCCCGGCGAAGACCAGCCGCCCGTCGGCGACCGCCAGCGTGCCAAAGGCGCGATGCTCCGGCGCGCGCGCCAGCAGGTCGCCCCGGCTGATCGTGCCCAGCGGCCCGGCCTGCACCGTCTGCCCGGCGTGTGTCCACGCGGCGGCGGTGCGCTCCACGTGCCTCCGCTGCGACAGCGAATCCCAGGCCAGCGCCGCGCCAATGATCACCAGCAAAAGCACCAGCAGTGCGATCTCCATACGACCTTCACCTGTCTTTCTCAGCGAGGACACTGCTCCGCTGTAGCCAATCCGCCCTCACGCTTCCTTCCGCTTGCGCCCCTCGTGCACGGCCAGCGGCAGATCGGCCCGGCGCACGATAGCCTCGGCCCAGCGCCCGGCATGATCCACCAGGAAGCCCGGCGGCCAGATGCGCCCCGTCCGGCGAAGCGTATTCCACGCGCAGCAGCGCGCCCATGCGCCGCCCCCCGCTCCCGTGATACACGTCCAGCCCGGCCATTGCCGCCAGCGGAATCGCCTCACGCCACTCAAACAGCAGCCGGTCGGGAGCCAGGTAGAGCGCCCCTTCGCGATCGGGTGTCCACTCGCCGTAGATGTCCTGGATCATGCGCGTAGCACGCGCCGGGCCGAAATCATCTCGACCCTCGCCCGCATCGTGTAGCGGGAGGGCGCTCGCGCCGCTCAGCGCCCCGGCAAGCTCCGGGACACCCTCGCCGGAGAGCACGGCGACGCGCCACCCGTCCGGGCTGTCGTAATGGACGGCCAGCGCCCGCGCCCGCCGACTCGCTGGCAGGGCAATCGTGACCAGGCTCAGGCGCTGCACCTGCTCCAGCGCGACTCGCATGTTGAAGGCGCTGCGGCCCTGCCCTTCGAAGGCCAGCACGTCCCCGGCAATGCCCGCCGCGCCAGGCACGCCGCGCCCATAGGTGCGGCGCGGGCGCAGCCCATGACACACTACCCCGACCGGGCCGTAGCGCACGATCAGTCCGGCGCGCACCCAGGCCGTGCGCACGCCGATCACGTGCGCGCGCCGCCTGCGCCGCTGCCACCACCAACCGCCACCGCTCACGCCCAGCGCCTCCATCGCCCGCCCGATCAGCGCCGCCCCCGGCCTCACCTGGCGGGCCACCGTGCCCCAATCTTACCCGCTTCTGCCGCGCGCGTCATGCGCCGGATGCGTGCAAGACCCGTCGAGTTTGTAGAGGCGCATTGCGATAAACCCCATATGCGTCAGCTTAAACCCGGCTGCGCGGGCCTCACCCCTCAAATCCCGCTCTCCAGCCGAGCTAGAGAGGGGGACTTGATCGCGGGGCGCACGCTTTCCCCTCCCTGGCTTGGTGTACTGGCCGGGGAGGGGGCCAGGGAGAGGGGCATTCTGCCCATACCACGCACCTACAAGCCTTAACTTGATGCGCATGGGCGCATTGCGATACGTCCTACAAACCTCACCCCCGCTTGGCGCTGACGCGCCTCGCCGCCCTTCGCACAGTGTATTGTTGCCAGCAGCGAAACGACTATAATCTGAACAGGCGCTGACCCCAGGCACCTCTGCCGTCCGGCAATGCGCCGTCCTTCTTCACCCACCGCAAAGTCTCCCATTTAGCAAAAGGACAGGCACATGAAGCGCAATTGGATGTTGGGAATGATGATTCTGGCTATGCTGGCCGCCCCCATGCTGGCATGTGGCTTCCCCCTGCCCGCTGGCACAGCCATGCTGGCCGTCAGCAAAGCCGTCTGCGCCGAGGGCGAGGCGGCAGATAGCTGCCAGGTGCGCCAGGATGCGTACCAGTTGATGAGCAAGCTGCAATCGGTCGCCATCGAAGACCTAAGCATGACCGTTCACATTGACGACGGGGAGAGCGTCACTTCGATGACCCTCAGCGGGGCCTACGAGTACGTGGTCACGGGCGACGAGGCCGGGCTGGGAGCCAACGTCCACGCCCTGCTGACCGACGCCGAAGTGACCGACTCCAGCGGCACAGAGTCGCTCGACGGAGTTGAGTTCATCGTCTTCGGCGACAAGGCGTACACCAAGAAGCCCGGCGAGACCTGGGTCTATGAAGAGCTGGATGAAAACGCCCTGGCCGGCCTGGGCCTGATCCTCGGATTGGGCGGCCCCGCCGGTGCCGGGCTGGACTTGTTCAGCGACCCGGCCATTTTCTCGGTCAGCATCGCCAGCGGCCCGGCGGTGGATGGCCAGGCGACGCAGGCCCAGACATTGGCGCTCAACCTGAGTGCGCTGCTGTCCAACGCCCAAGCGCTGAATAGCGTGATGACCCAGGGCTTCGGCGCAGGGGGTGACTTGCTGGGCATGACTCAGGAAGACCTCGGCGTGGATGCGTCCCAGTTGGCGATGATGTCCTCGCTGTTCCTGCCGATGTTCGAAGGCTCCTCCTTCACGACCACCGTCTACATCGGTGCTGAAGATGGCTACATCTATCGCATCGAGGACAACTATGTGTTCGCAATGGACACCGCCGCCCTGGGCGCGCTGGCCGAGGGCGAGCCGCAGAAGATGATCATGCGCTACGAATTGTCCGGCAATCTCGTGCGCCACAACCAGCCGGTGACGATCACCGCCCCCGAAGGCGCTACCGAAGGCGAGGGACTGCTCGGCGAAGAAGGCGGCCTGCTCGGTGGCGGGCTGGGAAGCGGTCTGCTGGGCGGCCAGTAATCGCCGCGCACGCCGCACAGTACGGGGGCCACTCGCGGCGAGTGGCCCCCGCTTGTCTTATCCTCACTTTTACGGGATTTTCGGTTCTTTTTAACACTTCAGCATTGCTCCAAACCAGAGTCCATGCCATACTAGCATCACGCATAGGATTGTTGCGATTCCCAAGGAGCATCCGCAATGAAATACGTTGTGCGAAGACTGCCCGTTGTGCTGGTTTTCCTGTTGGCCCTCACGCTGGCTGCGCCCGCCTTGGCTCAAGGCGGCGATCCGTTGTGCACCGGCCTCAGCGAATCCGACTGCCAGCTTCTGCTTGGCCCTACTACGGCGATGGCCGGCATCACTTCGTTCACCACTCCCGTCTGGGCCATTGACGTGAACATGAGCGACGGCACCGAGGAGTTCGCCTTCAACGCCAATGGCAGCGGCGGCTTCCAGTTTGCGCCGGACGCCTCAGAGTTTCTCGTCCATCTGGTGATCGAGCAGGCGGCGATTGCCTCCGCCGATCTGACGCAATCACTCTCAGCGGAGATCATCTTCACCCAGGACATGGTCTACGTTAACTTCAACGGCGAATGGTACGGCTCAGAGATCACCGAGGAAGACCTCGCCGAGTTGGGCCTGGGCGACCTGAGCGGCATGTTGGGTGGCGAGACTGCCGACCTCGGCGATCTGTCCGCGTTGGCCGACATTGACCTGACCGGCGCCATCACCACCACGCGCGGCGCTGACGCGCAGGTGGGCGGGCAGCCTGTGGCCGCCTTCACCACCGACATCAACATCGCGCAGCTTGTCATGGCCCTGCTCTCTTCGCCCGCGCTGGGCGAGGTGCTGGGCATGGGCGGCGAGGAGCTGGGCATGGAGGAGATGACCCCTGAAGACCTCCAGATGATAGGCGCGATCCTCACCCCGCTGCTCAGCCAGACCACGCTCTCGGTGGGTCAGTGGGTCGGCACGAGTGACCAGATGCTCCACAAAATCGCTCTGAACATGGCGCTCAACCTCGACCTGTCCATGTTCGACCCGGAGATCGGCGCCATCACGGGCGACATCTCGTTCATGTCCGAGATTGATGGCTTCAACCAGCCGCTTGCCGTCACCTTCCCGGCGAGCTTCCGCCCGATTGAGGAGTTAGAAACGCAGCTTGATGCGCTCGGTGCAGGGTTCTAGCCCTACCGCACACTCACCGGCCCCTTGCGCGCCAGCAAGGGGCCGGTTGCCTTTCCCCTCTGCTCCTGGCGCAACCGCTTTCACCCGCCCGCGTATAGGATTAGTGAGCACTGCCCGCGTTTGTTCACCTGGGTAAGACCACCCTGCAAGGAGGAAGCCGTGAGAATGCAACGCTTGCTGCGCCTTGCGTCGTGCATGGCGCTGATCACGCTGCTGGTCGCCAGCCCCGCCCTGACCGCGCTGGCCCAGGGCGGCGAGCAGGCCGTTAACTGCAACGGCCTCAGCGACGCCGATTGCCAGATCATCGTGGACGCGACCGCCGCTATGGAGGGCCTGCACGCCTTCAGCGTCCCCGAATGGGGCATGAGCCTGGCAGTAGACGACGGCCAGGAGCCTTTGGAGATTCGTCTGGCTGGCTCCGGAGCGTTGGTGCTGCCCTCGTCGTTCTTCGCGCTGGTCAGCGACCTGCCGGTGTGGACCGACTTCACCGACCTGGCCCCTATCGTGGCGCTCGTTGACCAGCTTGACGCCGCCACCATCATGACCATACTTCAGGAGGCAGGAGCCTACCTGGTCCTCGACGAGATGGTGCTGCCGGAGCCGACCCAGACGGTCGGGGGCCGCATCGAGATCATCTTCAAGGACATGGGCATCTACATGCACGCGCCTTCTCCCACCGGCACCGATGCCTGGTTCGGCGAGAAGCTGACGCTGACCCCGGACAACCTCAGCGAGCTAGAAACCGGCCTGGCCGAGGCGCTTACCCAGCTTCAGAGCGAAGAGGCGACCCAGTTACTCGCCCAACTGTCCGAGCTTTCCGGGCCGGCAGAGCGCCTTAACACGCTGCTGAGCGCGCACATTAGCTCGACGCGCGGCCCCGACGCCGTCTTCAACGGCCAGACCATGATCACCTTCACCACGTCGTTCGACCTGGCTGGCTTCCTGGCCGACCCAGACCTGCCCCCGACTCTGCTCAGCCTGCTCAAGAATCCGACTCTGGCCGCGCTTGAGCCTGAGATCGGAGAGTTGGAGACGCTCAACGAGACGCAGATTCAGTTCGTGCTGATGACGGTGGGGCTGCTCATCGCTGACTCGTCCTTTTCTATGGAACAGTGGATCGGCGCCGATGACCACTACGTGCACCGGATCGGCTTCGACATGAGCCTCGATATTAATCTGGCGCTCCTGGGTGAGGAAGCGGAGACGCAGAGCGTTGCCATTGACGGCTCGGCCTACCTGCTGCTGGACGACATCAACACCGCCACGCTGGACGGCATCACCGTGCCCGCCGTCTACTACCCGCTCGATGGCACCGAAGATTTCCTGGTGGGCACGCCCGACATGATCAAAGACCAGCTTGTGCTGGGCCAGATGGTCAGCGGCACCCTCTCCAGCGCAACAGAAGCCAGGGACATCTATGGCCTGAGCCTCAACGCCGGGGACGCGGTCGAGATCGCGCTCGTCTCGGAGAATTACCCTTACCTGAGCGTGTACGGGCCGGATGGCTTCCTGGTCACCGAGTTCGACACCTACTACGAGCAGACGGTGACTTTCACCGCCGAAAAGAGCGGCCTGCACCTCTTCGTCGTGTACGCCTACTGGGACATGGCCTACGAGATGACGGTCAGCGCCCCGCAGCCGTGAGCGCGGGGGATGTCTCGGATGGGGTAAGGTGCCACTCGTTCGGCGAATGACGAAGATAAACAAACCGTAGGGGAGGGTTTCTGAACCCTCCCCTACGAGTGTCTGACTCTTCTCCCAGCACAAGCCGGGCTGCGCGAATAGGACTTCGCGCAGTTAGCCGCTCGCCTGCGGCTCCAGCGAAGCGTCTTCCGGGATCAGGTCGAGGTTGCGGCCCACCGTCGCCAGCCCCTTCAGGGCGCGGTCGAGGTGCTCCCTGCGGTGCGTCGCCATGTAGCTGGTGCGCAGCAGGCTGCTGTTGGGTGGGACGCCGGGCGACACGACGGGGTTGGTGTAGACGCCCTCCTCGATCAGGGCGTGCCAGGCCAGCACCGTGCGATAGTCATCGCGGACGTAAATTGGGATGACCGGCGTGTTGCTCGTGCCGATGTCGAAGCCCAGCCGCTTCAGCCCGGCGCGCATGTAATCGGCATTGTCCCACAACCGCTGCACGTGCTCCGGCTCGTTCTCGATGATGTCCAGCGCCGCCAGCACCGCCGCCGCGTTGGAAGCGGGCAGGCTGGCGCTGAAAGCGAAGGGCCGTGCAAAGTGCTGGATGTAGTGGATCGTCTGCTCGTCTCCGGCGATGAAGCCGCCAATGGACGCCAGAGACTTGCTGAACGTGCCCATGATCAGGTCAACTTCGTCGGTCAGCCCGAAGTGCCAGGCCGTGCCGTGACCGTCGCCCAGCACGCCGATGCTGTGCGCGTCGTCCACCATGATCCGCGCGCCGTGCCGCTTGCAAATCTCGACCAGCTCCGGCAGCGGGGCGATGTCGCCGCCCATGCTGTACACACCGTCCACAATCACCAGCTTGCCCGCATCCTCCGGCAGCTTGGCCAGCGCGTACTCCAGGCTGTCGGGGTCGTTGTGCGAAAAGCGGCGCATCTCCGCCTGGTTCATGCCGCGCGCCATGAAGCAGCCATCCACAATGCTGGCGTGGTCGTCCTTGTCCAGGATGGCGAAATCATTGCGGCCCACGATGGCCGAGATCGTGCCAAGGTTGGTCTGGTAGCCGGTGGAGAAGACAATCGCCGCTTCTTTGCCCACGAACTTGGCCAGCCGGTTGTCTAGCTCCAGGTGGAAGGCCAGCGTGCCATTGAGGAAGCGGCTGCCGGTGCAGCTTGTCCCAAAGCGCTCGACAGCGTCTATTGCCGCCTGCTTGACCTTGGGGTGCGTCGTCAGGCCCAGGTAGTTGTTCGACCCGATCATCACCACTTCCTTGCCCTTAAAGGTGGCTGTGGTGGCGTCGGAGTCCTGGAGCGGCTGGAAGAACGGGTACAGCCCCATCTCCATCGCTTCGCGGGCGCGGGTAAACGTGCGCGTCTTATCGAAGATGTCCTTCATGATAATGCGATCCCTTTTCTCCTAGCCTGCGGTCACGGGTCGCCCTGCCCAGGAGCAGCGCCCGCATGCAAACCCTCACTGACTCACACAATGGAACGGGATGGAATCGGGTGAGCGCCAGCACACACGGCCATTGCCCACGTGTGACCTCATTGTAGCGGACAGGCCCCATCTTGGCGACAAACGATCACGCTGGCGGTATGTGACTTTCGCACAGGTCGCCGGACGCTCTCACCAATCCAGCGCGTCGGAGGAGATGTCCTGCTCGCCGTCGTCCGGCACCCACTGCTCTTCCGGCGCGTCGGGGATCGCCGTGTGCAGCAAGGAGCGTCGCTGGGCTGGCGGCGTGCTCCGCCTGGGCCGCCCTGCGCGCCACCCATTGGGTACCGGCTGCGAGTCGGGCGGACGCCGCTCCGGGAACCACAGCGCCTCCAGCCAATCCGCCAATTCCGCCACCATATTGGGCGTCAGGCGGGCGGCGGCCTCAATCCCATGCGGCGAGAACGCATACAGCCGCCCGAAGCCCTCGCGCGTGACCAGGATCAGGTACGGCTGCTCCCAACGCTCGCGCGTCCAGAGCACAGTGATGCCGTTATCGCGCCGCAGCAATTCCATCCACCGCAAGCAATCCGGCTCCGCCAGCGGCGAAAGGTGAAAGCGCAGCGCCAGCGCGCCGAACAGCGTGAAGGTGAAAATGAGCGCCGCCGTCTCGTCGAGCGCAGCATCAACCGTGAGCGTTGCCGCGTCGTCGTTGCTGCCGAAGATCGCCGTCGCCTGGCGGCGCAGCGGCTCGCCCCCCGCCGGAACAACCCGCAGGTGAGTGAGCAGCGGCGCGCCGGCAAAACGCCGGGCAAGGTCGTCGTCGAGGTCAATCTCGCCCGCGAAGAACTGTTGCAGCATGGCCGGGGCGCTGGCCCACAGCCGCCGTGCGTCGCCGGACTCGCGCAGGGCCAGCGTCAGCCGCTGGCGATCCTGGTCGGTGATGCGTCGCGTCAGGGCGCGACTCAGCCGGATCAGCTCCTCAACCGGGATTTCGTCGAGATCAGGCGGTCGGCGGGGCAGGCCCGCGCGCGGCGACTCAGGCATACGCAGCTCCTACGCGGACGGGTGTCTGGGGCTGATTATACGGCAGGGCGGCCAAAACCGAAAACGCCCGGCATCTCGATCGCTACATCTGGCCCCATTGCGCGTACAATACATGATAGAACAGGCTACAGCGAAAGGAGCAATCAATGGACGGCGATCTCAGAGCATCCAAAGGCGTTTCCGGGGCGATCTTGCTCATCGGCCTGGGCGTGCTCTTTCTGGTAGATAGCATTCCCTTCTGGCCCTGGGTTCTGGTGGTGATAGGGCTGGCCGGTCTGCCCGAAAGCATCGCTCAGAAGGGTCTGTGGGCGGGCTTGCAGGGGCTGGTCTGGATGGCGGGGCTGGCTGTGCTCTTCGCCACCGGCAAGTTCTGGCCGGGCATCCTGATCCTGATCGGAGTCAGCACGCTGGCCGGGGCGCTGGTGCGCCCGCCCGTCTTCGACAAGCGCAAGCGGGGCCTGCCCGCCGATGCGCCCTACGAAGACGATGATGACTGGAACGCCTGACGCCAGGTCATC
>JAXGOK010000054.1:0-17720 GCA_040767545.1 Aggregatilineaceae bacterium
ACATCACCGACCGCGCGGCGGTCAGTGAAGCGTTTGCCACCGCCTCGCCGGAACTGGTCATCCACTGCGCCGCGCTCACGGCAGTAGATTACTGCGCCGAGCATCCCGACGAGGCGCTGCGCGTGAACGGCTATGGCACGCAGGTCATCGCTCAGGCGTGCCTTCAGCACGGCGCGGCCCTGGCCTACATCAGCACCAACGAGGTTTTCGATGGGCGGGAATACCGTCCCTGCCTTGAGTACGATCCCCCTTGCCCCGCTAACCCCTACGGCTACAGCAAATGGGTCGGCGAGCAGGCCGTCCGCGATCTGCTCAGCAAGCACTACATCATCCGCACATCGTGGCTGTTCGCGCATGGCGGGCGCAACTTCATCCATACGGTGCTGCATCGCGCGCGCGAAGGCCAGCCGCTGCGCGTGGTTGTCAACGAGGTAAGCTCGCCCACCTACGCCAGCGACCTGGCCGCGGCCATCGCGCAACTGGTTGTCACCGGCAGCTATGGCATCTACCACCTGGTCAACGAGGGGCACGCTTCGCGCTGGCAGTTTGCCCGCCAGGCGCTCGACCAGGCCGGGCTGGGCGCAGTGCCCATCGAGCAGATTGCCCTGGCGGAGTTCGCGCGGGCGTCGTGCCCGCCCCAGTACGCAATCCTGCGCAATACCGCCGCCGCGCGCCTGGGAATCACGCTGCGGCCCTGGCAGGAGGCGCTGGCCGCCTTCTTGGAGGCGGAAGGGTTGCGCGCGCGCTGAGAGATAGTCATGACAGACTCTGCCCACCAACCACTGGTCTCGGTCGTCATCCCCAACTGGAATGGCGCGCACTTCTTGCCCGGCTGCCTCGACTCGCTGCGTCGCCAGGACTACACACCGCTCGAAATCGTGGTCGCCGACAACGCCTCCTCGGACGGCTCGCGCAACCTGCTAACCGAGCGTTACCCTGACGTGACGCTGGTGGCGCTGCCGGAGAATCGGGGTTTCACCGGTGCCTGCAACGCCGGAATGATCGCCGCAAAGGGTGACATCGTCGTTCTGCTCAACAACGACACCGAGGCAGACCCCGGCTGGGTGTCAGCCATCGTAGACACCTTTGCCCGCCACCCTGAAGCCGGTATCGTGGCGTCCAAGATGCTGCTCTTCGACCGGCGCGATCACTTTCACACCGCCGGAGACCTCTTCCGCGTGGACGGGCGGCTGTTCAATCGCGGCGTGTGGGAGCGCGACGAGGGCCAGTACGACCGCGAGGAGTACGTCTTCAGCGCGTGTGGCGGCTCTGCCGCCTACCGGCATGCCATGCTCGACGAGATCGGCTTGCTCGACGACGATTTCTTCTTCTCCTGCGAAGACATGGATCTGGCCTGGCGCGCTCAGCTCGCCGGCTACCGCTGCGTTTACCAGCCGGCAGCAGTGGTCTATCACTGCCTCGCCGCGACGGGCGGCGGGATCACCGCTAGCTACCACGACGGGCGCAACGTGATCTGGCTGCTGATCAAGAATTATCCGGGCGCGCTGTGGCGCAAGCACGGGCTGAAGGTGCTGCGCGCCCAGCTTGGCTTGGCCTGGGGGGCGCTCCGCGCCTGGCGAGGGGCAGCGGCGCGCGCCCGGCTGCGCGGTATGGTCGCCGGTCTCATCGGCATTCCGCGCATGGTGCGCAAGCGCCGGAGCATTCAGCGCTCTCGCCGTGTATCATTAGCGTACCTGGAATCCATCATGACGCCGATGCCAGGCGAGGCGACGGCGTCGCAGCGAAAGTGAAGCTAACGGTGACTCCGCCAAGCGATCCCCAGTCCGCAGAAGCGCCTTACCTGTCCATCGTCATCCCCGCCTATAACGAGGAAGTCCGGCTGCCTGACAGCCTGCAGGCCGTCGCCGAGTTCGTGGGCAGCAAGCCTTACACCGCCGAGATTGTCGTGGTGGACAACAACAGCAAGGACAGCACCAGCGCAATCATTCAGGACTTCGCCGCCCGGTTCGATTTCGTGCGCGGGCTGTTCGAGGGCACACAGGGCAAAGGAGCCGCCGTGCGCACGGGGATGCTGGCGGCGCGTGGTGAGTACCGTTTCATCTGCGACGCCGACCTGTCCATGCCCATCGCCGAGCTTGACAAGTTCCTGCCGCCCCAGTTGGCGGACTACGACATCGCCATCGGTTCGCGCGAAGCGCCCGGCGCAGTCCGCTACAACGAGCCCTGGCACCGCCACGTGATGGGCCGCGTCTTCAACACCATCGTCCGCGTGCTCGCTGTGCCCGGCCTGCAAGACACGCAGTGCGGGTTCAAGATGTTCCGTGCTGAGGTCGCCGAGGCGCTGTTCCCGCTGCAAACCATGAACGGTTGGAGCTTCGACGTGGAAATCCTCTACGCCGCCCGCCGCCGGGGGTACCGCATCGTCGAGGTGCCGATCCACTGGTACTATGGC
Source organism: Aggregatilineaceae bacterium (assembly GCA_040767545.1). Taxonomy (GTDB): domain Bacteria; phylum Chloroflexota; class Anaerolineae; order Aggregatilineales; family Aggregatilineaceae; genus UBA2029. The sequence continues at coordinate 2,414 of JAXGOK010000054.1, forward strand.
GAGAATACGCGCATCAGCCCGCTGCGCGACTCGCTGGATATGGCCGTCGAAGTGCTCAAGATTCGCCGCAACGGCCTGCGTGGCCTCTACGACCCGCCCCGCTCATGACCGCGACCGCAGACCTGCGCCATGAGTACGCCCTGGCAAGCCGGGGCTTCACCCGCATCGCCGGACTCGATGAGGCCGGGCGCGGCGCGTGGGCAGGCCCCGTCGTCGCGGGCGCGGTGATTCTGCCGCTGGATCGCTTCGACCTCGCGCACGTGCTGCACGGCGTCAACGATTCAAAGCAGCTCACCCCCGCCGAGCGTGAGGCGCTGCTGCCGGTCATTGTGGAGACGGCAATCGCCGTTGGCGTGGGACACGCGGCCCAGGACGAGATTGACGCCCTGGGCATCGTCCCGGCCACGCGGCAGGCCATGCGGCGCGCCCTCGACGCGCTGGCCGTCGCACCGGATGCCTTGCTCGTTGACGGGCGGGCGTTGCCAACGTTCGCCCTGCCCTGCCTGGCAATGAACAGGGGCGATCAGCAGTCGCTCTCCATTGCCGCGGCCAGCATTGTTGCCAAAGTGACGCGCGACCGCTTCATGGACAGCCTGGATGAGGTCTTCCCCCAGTACGGCTTCCGCGAGCACAAGGGTTATGGCACGCCGCTGCACCAGGGAGCGCTGCGTCACTTCGGGCCGTGCGCCGCGCACCGCCTGACCTTCGCGCCGGTGCGCGCCCTGCTACCCGAAACCGAGGAGCAGCCCACCCCATGAAGCTCGCCCTGATTCACGACTGGCTCAACCAGATCGGTGGCGCGGAGGACGTGCTCGACCACCTTGTGCGCTTCTATCCCGGCGCGCCCGTGTACACGAGTATGTACGCGCCGGACCTGATGCCTGCCCATTACTGGAACTGGGATATTCGCTCGACCTGGATGGACCGGCTGCCGGGCATTCACCAAGCGCACCAACGCTACCTGCCGCTCTACCCGCTGACGTGGGCGCACACCAACCTCTCAGAATATGACGTGGTGCTCAGCAACAAGAGCGGCTTCTGTCACGGCGTGCGCACCGGCCCGCACACGCTGCACGTCTGCTATTGCCTGGCCCCGACGCGCTACATCTGGAACCTGGACGCCTACCTGGCCCGCGAGGATTTCGGCGCAGCGGTGCGCCTGGCAGCGCGCCTGGTTGCCCGACTGTACCGCCGCTGGGACTACGCCGCCGCCCAGCGTGTGAGCCACATGATTGCCATCAGCACTGAGATTCAGGAGCGCATCCGGCGCTATTATCACCGTGAGTCCACCCTCATCTACCCGCCGGTCGAGGCCGCCGAGCGTTTCACGCCCGCCCAGCAGGTGGGCGACTACTACCTCGCCCTATCGCGACTGATCCCCTACAAGCGCATTGACCTGGCCGTGGAAGCGTGCACGCGGCTCGACTTGCCCCTGCTCGTTGCCGGCAAGGGCCGCGACCGCGAGCGCCTGGAAAGCCTGGCCGGGCCGACTGTGCAGTTCCTCGGCTTTGTGCCCGACGACGACCTGCCAGACCTGTTCGCCCGCTGCAAGGCGTTCATCTTCCCTGGCCTGGAGGATTTCGGCATCGTGCCTGTGCAGGCGCAGGCAGCGGGCCGCCCGGTGATCGCTTTCAAGGGCGGCGGCTCGCTGGACACCATCATTCCGGCGCAGACCGGCGAATTCTTCACCGAGCCGACCGTTGAGTCGCTCATGGCCGCCCTGCGCAGCTTCGACGCGAGCCGCTACGACCCGGCAGCCATCCGCGCCCACGCCCTGCGCTTCGACTCGGCGGTTTTCGAGCGGGCGATCACGACCTTCGTCGAGCGCGCCTGGGAGAATTTCAGCGGACGCCGCTAGCGCCCAACGTCTTCGGGCACGCAGTCATGAAGCCGCCGTCCCGCCGTCGGGCAGCCGTTCTTTCCAAGGGCCTGCGCGCTGCGCTATAATTCGCGCTGTTCCCGCCCGTTCAACCACAAAGGCTGTAGCTCCTGATGAGTATTGTCCAGACTGTTGCCGAGCACGTCATTGACAATGTTGCCCAGGTGATCATCGGCAAGCGCAACGAAATCCGGCTGACGGTGCTCGGCCTGCTGTGCCAGGGCCACCTGCTGATCGAAGACGTGCCCGGCGTAGGTAAGACGATGCTGGCCCGCGCGCTGGCCCGCTCCATTGGCGCGTCGTTCAGCCGCATCCAGTTCACGCCCGACATGCTGCCCAGCGACGTGACCGGCGTCTCCGTCTTCAACCAGCGCACGCACGAATTCGAGTTCCGCCCCGGCCCGATCATGTCGCAGATCGTCCTCACCGACGAGATCAACCGCGCCACGCCCAAGACTCAGGCCGCCTTGCTCGAAGCGATGGAGGAGCGCCAGGTCACAGTAGATGGGCACACCTACGCCCTGGAAGAGCCGTTCCTGGTCATCGCCACGCAGAACCCGATCGAGTACGAGGGGACGTTTCCCCTGCCCGAAGCCCAGCTTGACCGCTTCATGCTGCGCATCCGGCTCGGCTACCCGACGCCGCAGGAGGAGATCGCCATGCTGGACTCGCAGCAGTACCAACACCCGCTGATCGGGCTGACGCAAGTTGTCTCTGTCGAAGACCTGATGGCCGCCCAGCGTGCCGTGCGCGACGTATACCTGAACCCGGACATCAAGAACTACATCATCAACCTGGTGACCATGACCCGCCAGCACCCGGACGTGTACCTGGGAGCCAGCCCGCGCGGTGCGCTGGCCCTCTACCGTGCGTCGCAGGCGCGGGCAGCGGTCATCGGGCGCGACTACGTGATCCCCGACGATGTCAAGGCGCTGGCCGACGCCACACTCGCCCATCGCATCATCGTCGGCCCCAACGCGCGCATCAAGGACATTGCGCCCAGCAGTATTGTGCACAGCATCCTGGCGATGGTGCCCGTGCCCGGCGCAACCGTCGGCATGCGCCGCTAGCCTCCCGCCGGTGGGCGACTCATGCAGAACCGTCGCAATGCGTTCTACATCCTGCTCATCTTCAGCCTGGCCTCCGGCGCGCTGAGCGGGCGCGCGTTCTTTTTCAGCCTGGCTTATGCCCTGGGCGCGGTGTTGATCGGCTCGTTCCTCTGGTCGTGGACCGCCGTCAACTGGCTGAGCATCGCCCGCCACACCCACGCCCGCCGCGCGCAGGTCGGGCACTCGCTCGACGAGTCGTTCCGCGTGCGCAATACGGCCTTGCTGCCCAAGCTCTGGCTGGAAATTCGCGATCATTCCACCCTGCCCGGCCACAACGCCAGCCATGTTGTGCCTACGCTGCTACCACGCGGACACTTCGGCTGGGAGACGCGCACGATCTGCACGCGGCGCGGGGAGTTCATTCTGGGGCCGCTGACCGTGCTCAGCGGAGACCCGTTCGGTCTGTTCCAGTTCCCGCGTAAGTTCCCGGCGCAGTCCTCGATCATCGTCTACCCGCCGACAGTGCCCATCCACAACTTCGCCTCACCGGTTGGCCCGCTCTCCGGCGGCGAAGCAGTACGCCGCCGCGCCCACTTCATCACCACCAACGCGGCGGGCGTGCGCGATTACCAGCCGGGCGACAGCTACAACCGCATTCACTGGCGCAGCACGGCTCGCCGCGAGCGGATGATGGTCAAGGAGTTCGAGCTAGACCCGCTGGCCGATGTGTGGATTTTTCTCGATCTGTCGCGCGCCTCGCTGGTGGAGCGCCCGAACGGAGCCGCTCTCTACACACCGCTCACCCGCCTGCCGCCTTCGACGGAGGAATACGGCGTGACCATTGCCGCGTCGCTGGCCCAGTACTTCGTCGGCAAGGGGCGCGCGCTCGGCTTCGTCACCTACGGCCCCTACCGCGACATCGTGCAGCCCGATCGCGGCCCGCGCCAGTTGACGCGCATCCTGGAGATGCTGGCTACGGCGCGCAGCGCGACCGAGCTTTCGCTGGCGCAGATGCTCTCGCTGGAAACCGTGCATCTGAGTCGCGGCACTACGGCGGTCGTCATCACGGCGGCGCAGGACGAGCAGTGGATCGCCACCGCGCACACGCTGGCCCGGCGCGGCACGCGCATTATCGCCGTCATGCTCGACGCGCACAGCTTCGGCGCGCCCGTGTCGCGCATTCACGAGATGCAGCGCATGGCCGAGGCCGCCGGCCTGATTGTCTACACCGTCCGCCAGGATGATGATCTCACCGGAACGCTCAGCTATCGCGGCGGGCTGCGCACGCCAGCAGTCTGAGCAGTATTGCAGCAAGGGATGAGCCTGTGAGCGAACGCGGTTCCCACGCGCAGCGGCAGCGCCGCTTCCTGTACCTGGCAGTGTTCATGGGCGGCGTGACGACTCTCGCCGTTGAGATTTCGGCGGCGCGCCTGCTGGGCAGCATCTTCGGCACCAGCAACATCGTGTGGGCCAACATCATCGGCCTGATCCTGGTCTACCTCACCGCTGGCTACTTCATCGGCGGGCGCGTCGCCGACCGCTGGCCGACCTTCACCATGTTCTACACGGTGCTCACCTGGGCGGCCTTCTTCTCCGGGCTGATTCCGTTGGCGGCGCACCCTGTGCTGCGCCTGGCCGCTGAAGCTGTGCAGGACTTCGACGCTGCCGTGACGGTCGGCTCCTTCGTCAGCGTGCTCGTGCTCTTTGCCGTGCCGGTGACGCTGCTCGGCTTCACTTCGCCCTTCGCCCTGCGCCTGGCTCTCTCAACGGTGGACGATGCGGGACGTACCGCCGGGCAGATGTACGCCATCTCCACATTGGGCAGCATCATTGGCAACTTCACGCCTGTGCTGCTGCTCATCCCGCAGATCGGCACCGCGCGCACGTTTCTGGCTTTCGCCGGGCTGCTGATGGCCGTCGGGCTGATCGGGCTGGCCATGCAAGACCGCCGCGCCGCGCTCAAGCTGCTGTGGATGCCCGCCCTGCTGCTCGTCCTGGCCGTGCTCGCCCTGCGCGGGCCGCTGCGCCCGCCGCCCTCCGGCATGACCCTGCTCTACGAAGACGAGTCCGCCTACAACCTGATCCAGGTCGTGGAAGACAAGGATGGCTACCGCTACCTGCTGCTCAACGAGGGCCAGGGCATCCACTCGCAGTGGCACCCCAGCAAGGTCTACTTCCACCGCACATGGGGCTTCTTCCTGGCCGGGCCGTATTTCAACGCCCCGCCCTTCACACCGGAGCGCGTCGAGCGCGTGGCGATTATCGGCCTGGCCGCTGGAACCATCGCCCGCCAGCACGAAACCGTCTATCCGGGCCTGCCTATGGACGGCATTGAGATCGATCCGGGCATTGTCAAGGCGGGGCGGCGCACGATGGGCATGACCATGCCCAACCTGAACGTCATCGTCGAGGATGGGCGCTTCGGCCTCACCCGCTTGGGTGGCGGCTACACGATGATCGGCATTGACGCCTACCGCGTCCCTTATGTGCCCTGGCACCTGACCACCGTCGAGTTCTTCCAGGAGGTGCGCGATCATCTGGCGGCGGATGGCGTGCTGATCATCAACGTCGGGCGCACGCAGTCCGACCGCCGCCTGGTCGAGGCGATGACGCGCACGCTGCTCGACGTGTTCCCTACAGTGCACACGCTGGATGTGCCCGATGCGTACAACACCATTCTGGTCGCCACACGACAGCCCACGCTCGCCCAGAACCTGATCGCCAACATCGCCGCGCTGCCGCCGGACGCGCACCCCGTCCTGCGCGAGGTGCTCGGCGACGCCTGGAATGCGCTAGTGCCCACCGTCGCCTCGGACGTGCGCTTCACTGATGATCGCGCGCCGGTCGAGATGCTGGTGGACTCGATGGTCGTTGAGTTCCTGCTCAGCGGCGGCATTGCGGAGCTGGCAAATTGACCGGGCCAGAGGGTGTCGTGCCCGCCGACTCCACGCCGCAGGTGGCCCGCGCACCCTTGCCCTGGAACGCGCTGGCGCTGCGCCTGCTGCTGACGCTGGCCTTGCCGCCGCTGCTCGCCCTGACCAGCGTCCGCCTGGTCATGACCAGCTTGTTTGTGCAGATCGAGTATCAGCGGCCCGGCTTCCCCGCCGACCGCTACGGCTTCAGCCGTGATGAGCGCCTGCACTACGCCCCCTTCGCCGTGCGCTACCTGCACAACGACGCCGCAATCAGCTACCTGGGCGATCTCACCTTCCCCGACGGCAGCCCCTTGTTCAACGAGCGCGAGCTACAGCACATGGCCGATGTCAAGACCGTGACGCGCACCGCCTTCCAGGTGCACAGGGCGCTGCTCGTCGCTTCGGGAGTGAGCGCCTTGCTGCTGGCACGGCGCAGGGCCACGCGCCGGGCGCTGTGGCGCGCGCTCGGTGATGGCGGCCTGCTCACCATCGCCGTGATTCTCGTGCTGGCCGTGCTGGTTGTAGCCAGTTGGGACTTGTTCTTCGACGGTTTTCACGCGCTGTTCTTTGAGGGGGATACCTGGGTCTTCCGCACCAGCGACACGCTGATCCGGCTCTTCCCGGAGCAGTTCTGGTTCGACGCGGCGCTGACCGTCGCCTTCCTGACCGTCAGCGGTAGCTTGCTGGCGATGATCGTCGCCTGGCGCATGGAGCGCCGGACACTCACAGCGCAAAGCGAAACGGGACGAGACCTCGCGATCCCGTCCCGCTGACATCCAAACCCGCAATCAGGGGAGCTACGCCCCGTACTTTTGCAGCCGATTGGCGTGCGCCAGGGCCAGGGGCATCAGGTCTGTCGCCGGGAGCTGGCCCAGCCCGCCGGCCATACACTCGCGCTCGCCGAATGCCTGCGCGCGGTCGGTCATGTGCGTGGCCGGTGCCCACAGTAGCGTCGGCACCGGATGCCAGGTATGGGCGCGGTACAGCGCCGGCGTCGAATGATCGCCGGTGATGATCAACACGTCCGGCTTGAGATCGATCAGAGTCGGCAGGGCCGTGTCCACGCCCTCGATGACCTTCACTTTGCCATCGAAATTGCCATCCTCGCCCCGGCTGTCCGTGTATTTGACATGGCAGAAGATGAAGTCGTACTCATCCCAGATGCGGGCCACGTGATCGAACTCATCCTGGGTCGAGTCATGCGAGGATGTCTGGATGACGTCCATGCCCACCAGGCTGGATACACCCTTGTACATGGGATAGACGGCCACACATGCCGCCTTCAGCTTGTACACATCACGGAACTTGGGCAGCCCCGGCTCGCCGGAGAAACCGCGCAGCGTGCACATGTTGGCCGGTTCGTGCCCTTGCAGACTCCTGGCTGCCTCAGCCAGCCAGCGGTTGACCAGCGCGGCGGTCTTCTCCGCTTCCGGGGTCAGCGCCCGCGCCGGCAGCGGGGCGACGCCGGTCTGTTGTGGGTCGGTGTCGGCGATAGCGCCATTCAACCCCTCGCCGCGCAGCAACAGCGCGAAGCGATAATCCTGGACGGCCTGTACGATGATCTCGACGCCAGGCAGCGTGATCTCGCGCAGGATTTCCACGCGCTTGGCACCCTCCTCGGTGGAGATGCGCCCGGCGCGCCGGTCGGTGATCAGGCCGTTCTCGTCCACTGTGCAGAAATTGCCACGAATTGCAACATCGCCCGGCTTGACTTCCAGGCCGATTCCGGTAGCTTCCAGCACGCCGCGCCCGATCTCGTACACGAACGGGTCGTAGCCGAACAGCGCCAGGTGCGCCGGGCCACTGCCGGGCGTGATGCCACGCGCCACCGGAATGGTCATGCCCACACAGCCTTCATGGGCCAGCCGGTCCATGTTCGGCGTATGCGCGGCTTCCAGCTCGGTTGGGCCGCCCTGCTCGCGCGGAAGCCCGCCCAGCCCGTCCATGACCAACATCAGAATCTTGCCACCCTTGTCCAGCGTCAGGCGGCGCATCAAATCGAAGCTCACCATTATTCACACTCCCTCTCGCAGATACTCTGTGCGACCATCAGTGTTAGTTGTAACATGTCAGCGCCGCCTGGCAAAGTGATCGTTGACGGCAAAACCCGTGCGCAATGATATTGTAGAAAGCAGGCAAACAGGCTAAAATCCGCCCCCGGATCGTGAGGTCTGGCGCAGCTTAGGCTGCCGGGTGTGACCGGCTGAGGTGGGGCGAAGCACTGCCCATGCGACGAACGCGGCACGCCATCGTCAAATGGTTAACCCCTGGGTTGCGCGTGAAACGCTGGTTGGTAGTGCTGCTGGTGGGCATTACCTTGCTGGCGCTGGGGCTGGCGCAAGCCATTGTTGCCCTGTATCGCGCCGGTGACCTGCCGGACCTGCTGTACGTGGCCGCGCTGCGCTTCGTGCCGACCTGGGTGCGCGTGCTGGCATCTGCGGTGGTGGGACTGGGCGCGATAGGCATCGCCATTTTCAAGCTGAATCGCTCCATCCTCGCGCCGTTCACCGACCGCCGCCGTGAGTCGCTTGTTGATGTCATGGTGGCGCACCGGCGGCGCGGGCGCGGGCTGAAGGTAGTCGCCATCGGCGGGGGAACCGGCCTGCCGAGCGTGCTGCGCGGCCTGAAAGCCTACACCGGCAACCTGACCGCCATCGTGACGGTAGCCGATGACGGCGGCAGTTCTGGACGGTTGCGGCGCGAGTTGGGGGTGCTGCCCCCAGGCGACCTGCGCAGCAACATTGCTGCTCTGGCCGACGATGAAGACCTGATGACCCACCTGTTCCAGTACCGCTTTGCCAATGGCGGGCTGGAGGGGCACAGCCTGGGCAATCTGCTGCTGACCGCTCTGGCAGACATCGCTGGAGGCATGGACAGGGCAGTTGCCTTGACCGAGCGTGTGCTGGCCGTCGAAGGGCGCGTGCTGCCCGCGACGCTCCAGGACAACGTGACCCTGTGGGCCGAGGTGCGCGTCCCCGGCGAGAGTGTTTCTCGCCGCGTGGTGGGCGAATCGCAGATTGCACAGACGGGCGGGCATATTGAGCACGTCTTCCTGGCACCGGATCAGGTGCGTGCCTTTCCCGAAGCCGTGCGGGCAATCCTGAGCGCCGACCTGATCGTGATCGGCCCCGGCAGCCTGTACACCAGCTTGCTGCCGACGCTGCTCGTCAGCGGCATTGCCGAGGCAGTACGGGCCAGCGGCGCGCTGTGTGTCTACGTGTGCAACGTGGCCACGCAGCCCGGCGAGACGGATGGGTACACAGTTGCCGATCATGTCGAGGCGCTGGAGAAACACATCGGGCGTGGGGTGTTTGACGTGGTGCTCAGCAACAGTTCCTGCCCCAGCAAGAACGCTGGCGAGCACACACACTACGTGCCCCCCCCACTCGAAGCGGAGGCGGCGGCTCATTCGCGCTACCAGTGGCACACCGCCGACCTGACCGATAGTGACCGCCCCTGGCGGCATGATCCAACCAAGCTGGCTAAGGCGCTGCTGTCCGTCTATGACAGCATGACCCAGATGACGCCTTCCAGGAACGGCCCAGTTGCCCTGGCACACCGGGCCGCGCTGAAGGACCACCATCCCGACAGCCCGTGAGAGCGGGCGACTAAGGCTTGTATCAGTTCGTGCCAAGTCATAACCATAAGGAGACTCACATGACTGTTCGCGTAGGTATCAACGGCTTCGGTCGCATTGGCCGCCAGGTGCTCAAGGCCATCGGCGAACGTTACCCGAACGACCTCGAGGTTGTGGCGTTCAATGACCTGGGCGACCTGCCCACGATGGCCCACCTGCTCAAGTACGACTCCAACTATGGCCGCTTCCCCGGCACGGTGGAAGTGGTAGACGGTGGTCTGCGGGTCAACGGCAAGCTCATCAAAGCCCTCAACGAGAAAGACCCCGGCAAGCTGCCCTGGGGCGATCTGGGTGTGGACATTGTCATCGAAGGCACGGGCGTCTTCCGCAGCCTGGAGAAATGCCAGCCGCACATTGACGCCGGTGCGAAGAAAGTGATCATCACTGCCCCGTCGAAGGGCGCGGTGCACCTGACTGTGGTCATTGGCGTCAACGACAACATGTACGACCCGGCCAACCACCACATCGTCTCCAACGCCTCGTGCACCACCAACTGCCTGGCCCCGGCGGCTAAGGTCGTCCATGAGAAGTTCGGCATCAAGCGCGCCCTGATGACCACCATTCACGCCTACACCAACGACCAGAAGATTCTCGACCTGCCCCACTCGGACCTGCGCCGCGCCCGCGCCGCAGCCATGAGCATGATCCCGACCACCACTGGCGCTGCCAAGGCAGTCGCCCTGGTGATCCCGGAGCTTAAGGGCAAGTTCGACGGCCTGGCCGTGCGCGTCCCGACCTCAACGGTGTCCCTGGTGGACTTCGTGGCCGATGTTGAGAAAGAGACCAGCACCGAAGAGCTGCACGCCGCCTTCAAGGAAGCGGCAGCGGGTTCGCTGAAGGGCATCCTCGGCTTCGAAGAAGAGCCGCTCGTCTCCATTGACTTCAAGGGCGACGACCGCTCCAGCATCGTGGACGCCGGGTCCACCAGCGTCTTCCAGGGCACGATGGTCAAGGTCATGACCTGGTACGACAACGAGTGGGGTTACTCGGTGCGTACCGCTGACCTGGCTAAGCTGATGGCGGACAAGCTCTAAATCGGGCGCACTGTGCCCATGTTCATGTCCACGTACAGGGGGCATGGGCCGCAGCGCCCTGCCCCCGCAGTCTTGTCTGGAGGACTACATACCCATGAACAAGAAGACCATCCGCGACATTGATCTCACTGGCAAGCGCGTGCTCATCCGCGTGGACTTCAACGTGCCGATCAAGGATGGCGTCGTAGCAGACGATACCCGCGTGCGCGCGGCCATTCCTACTCTCAAGTACATCCTGGATCAGAAGCCGCGTTACATCGCGCTCATGTCGCACCTGGGCCGCCCCAAAGATGCCCCAGACCCGGCCTACTCGCTCAAGCCAGTCGTGCCGGTGCTGTCAAAGCTGCTGGGCGTTAGCGTGGCTTTCGCCGAGGATTGCGTCGGCGAGAAGGCCAAGAAGGCCGCTGCCACGCTGCCCGCAGGCGGTGTGCTGCTGCTGGAAAACACGCGCTTCCACAAAGAGGAAAAGAAGAACGATCCCGCATTCGCCAAGCAGCTAGCTGAGCTAGGCGATGTGTATGTCAACGACGCGTTCGGCTCGGCTCACCGTGCCCACGCCTCAACCGAGGGTGTGACGCGCTACCTGCCCGCCGTCAGCGGCTTCTTGATGGAGAAAGAGCTGGAATACCTGGTCAACGCCATCGAGCACGCCAAGCGGCCCTTCGTCGCCATTCTGGGCGGGGCCAAGGTGTCGGACAAGATCGACGTAATCGAGGCACTGCTGACCAAGTGCGATACACTGCTCATCGGCGGCGGCATGGCGAACACGTTCTTCAAAGCGCAGGGCTGGGATGTCGGCGACTCGCTGGTTGAGAACGAGGCGTTGGACACGGCCAGGGTGCTGCTGGCTAAGGGCGGCGCCAAGCTGGTGCTCCCTGAAGAAGTCGTGATCGCCGATGCCTTCGACAACGACGCAGTCACGAGGATCATCAAGGCATCCGCCGGCGTGCCCGAAGGCTGGCGCATCCTGGACATCAGCCCCAGCGCCGTCGAGCAGTTCCGCGCCGTGCTCAAAGACGCCAAGACGGTCGTCTGGAATGGGCCGATGGGCGTCTTCGAGATGAGCAGCTTCGCTAGAGGCACCTATGCCATCGCCGAAGTGCTGGCCGAGTCCAGCGCCACGACGATCATCGGCGGCGGCGACTCGGCGGCGGCAGTGGCGAGGGCGGGCCTGGCCGACCGCATGTCGCACATCTCGACCGGCGGCGGAGCCAGCCTGGAATTGCTCGAAGGCAAGGCGCTGCCCGGCGTCGTCGCGCTCAACGACCGTTAGCCAGCCCGTGCTGTGGGGCCATCCGGCGGAGACACCATCCGCCGGATTTTGTTCGCCGTGTCCCGTGCAGGCAATGACATGGGAGTGGAACTCACCTATGGGGTGGCGCTGTAGGGGCGGGTTTACAAACCCGCCCCTACAAAAGCGGTTCCTACCCTCATCGCAAGAAGCAACTCTGCACGCTGAAAGAAGCGAAGACCTCACAGGGGCACTATAATGAAGGCAGGCGCGGAGTGCGCCCTCGCTGGCGCACGAATCCGTGCTTGGCTCGTCAAGCTGCCCGTGTTCTTTTATGCTGCACCGCAGGAGGTAATTCCCTTATGCGCAAGCCCATCATCGCCGGCAACTGGAAGATGTACAAGACTCCCCAGGAAGCCATAGCCTTTGTCAACGCCATCAAGGATCGTCTGGCCGCGCTCACCGCTGCCGAGCGCGTGGTCTGCCCGCCCTATGTCGCGCTGCCGGGTGTGCAGGCGGCGCTGGCCGGCACAGAGATCGCCGTCGGCGCGCAGGATGTGCACTGGCAGGAAGAGGGCGCTTACACCAGCCAGATCGCGCCCGGTATGCTCAAGGGGCTGGTGAAGTATGTGATCATCGGTCACTCCGAGACGCGTGAGTACCTGGGCATCACCGATGAGATGGTCAACAAGAAGGCCAAGGCTGCCCTGGCGCACGGACTGCACCCGATCATCGCCGTCGGCGAGAGCCTGGCGGTCAACGAGGCGGGCCAGACCCAGCAGTTCGTCGGACGCCAGATTCGCGCTGCCTTCGACGGCATTCCTGCCGAGGCCCTGGCGAGCATCGTCGTCGCCTACGAGCCGATCTGGGCCATCGGCACCGGCAAGAGTGCGTCCGGCGAGCAAGCCAACGCCATCATCGGCTCGATCCGCGCTGTCCTGGCGGAACTCTACGGTAACGAGCACGCCGAGGCCATGCGCATCCAGTATGGCGGCAGCGTCAAGCCGGGCAACATGGCCGAGTTCATGAGCCAGCCGCACATTGACGGGGCGCTGGTCGGCGGCGCGTCGCTGAAGGAAGACTCGTTCGTTGACCTCGTCCGCATCGCCATCGAAGCGAAGGGACTGGCTTAGCAGCTATCCGTGAATTCGCCTGCGTAGGGGCGCTGCTCTGCTGCGCCTGGTCATTCACGGGTAGGTTGGCGGGCATCCAGCATGACTCTGGGCAACCTGCTCACGCCCTGGCTGCTGCTGGCCGGGGTGCTCATCGCGCTGATCTACGTGGAGAAGTGGATTCACAGCCACCTCTACGGCGTGGGCTGGGTGCTGACCAACAACAAGAGGAGCGCCACCGCTCTCTACTACGTGTTGCTGCTGCCGGGCGTGTTCGTCCACGAGTTCACGCAGTACCTGGCGGCGGGGGTGCTCAATGTGCGCATCAAGCGCGTGATCGCCTGGCCGGAGGCGCAGGATGACGGAACCCTGCGCCTCAATTTCGTCACCGTGCAAAAGGCGCTGTCGTTCCAGAAGGCGATCATCGGGGCTGCTCCACTGGCTACGGGGCTGGCCCTCGTCTGGGTGATCAGCAACTACATCCTCAACCTGGAAGAAGTGCTCGCCGCCCTCGGCAAAGCCGATCTCGTCCTCCTAGGCGCGGCGCTGCGCGAGCTTGGCAGCACGCCGGATTTCTACCTGTGGCTGTACCTGATGTTCGCCATCAGCAACGCCATGCTGCCTACTCCTGCCGACCGCGAAGGCTGGCCGCTGGTATTGGCCGCTTTCGGCGCGCTTTTGCTCTTCCTGGTCGTGATCGGCGTGGGCGAGGTGCTGCTGGCGACGTTCACCGGCCCGGTCGCGCACGGCGTGGAGCTGCTGACCACCGCCTTCCTGACCGTGTTGGCCGTCGAGATTCCAGCGGTGGTCGCCATCGCCTTCTTCGAGGAGATCATGGAGCGCGTGACCGGGCGCAAGTTCGTCTACAGCCAGCGCCCGGCGCGCGGACGCGGTCGGCAGCCTGGCTCAGCGGAGCCGCTGCCCTCCGGTGCGCCGCTGCCATCCGTCTACAACCTCGACCTGCCGCTGCCCGACCCCGCGACCGACGCCGGGCCGTCACCGCGCCGACGCGAAGCCGCGCCCGCCACCCCGTCCAGCGAGCCGAGTCGCGCCCGTCCAGAGACCGCCGGGACGCCTGCCCAGCGCCGGGCAGCACCTCCCGCGGCGCTGCCCACCGCAAGAGAGACACCGCCGCCTGGAACGCCTGCCGTCCGGCCCACTACGCCGGAGGCGCGCCCCGCGCAGCGCCCGGTTGGGCCTGGGCCGCAGCCGCCCGCCCGCGAAAGCCCGCTCTCCGCCGACCGCCCAGCGCCATCCGGCACCTATGGGCTGGGCGCGCGATCTGCGACGCCGTCACCGTTCGGCGAGCGCCCGCGCAGCGCTACCGGCTGGTCAGCGCCAGAGGACAGCGGCTCCCCGCGCGCACCGCGCCCCCTGCCCGACGCGCAGCCAGCACCGGCTAGCTCGCCGTTCAGAGGCGCGCCGCCCGAACGCGACAGCGCGGATCGGCTGGACCTTGCCCGGCCCGCCCCGCGCCGCAACCTCCCCGATGAGGAGCCGGAACTCGAAGAGGACGAGTTGATCTACGAGGATTTCGAGGATGACAGCGCGGCCTTCGATGATCTGTTCGACGAGTGAGGCTCCCCGCCTCACTGGGCCGGGGGAGTCCTCCGGCTCAGCGCGACGAACCCCCCGCCGATGACCGCAGCCATCACGATCAGCGCGATCAGCTTGAACAGGCGGCTAGCCGTCACCAGGGCGATGCCCCCAAAGAGCGCGCAGAAGACGTAGTAGCCGAGCACAATCTGGCGCGGGGAGATACCGGCGTCGAGCAGGCGATAGTGCACGTGGCCCCGGTCGCCCTCGGTCGGGTTGCGTCCGCTGCTCACCCGCCGCACGATCTGCCAGACGACATCCAGCAGCGGCAGGCCCATCACCAGCAGCACGGTCGCCATCTTCGCGCCGCCAATAATGCCCAGCACGCCAATGGTGTAGCCGAGGAAGAGCGCGCCGTTGCTGCCCATGAACACCCGCGCTGGCGGGAAGTTGTACGGCAGGAAGCCCAGCGCCGCGCCGAACAGGGCCAGCGCCAGCAGGCTCACGCTCACCTGATCCAGACGGAACGCTGCGTGAATGAAGATCATCAGCGCGGCGACGGCGCACACTCCCCCGGCCAGCCCATCCAGCCCGTCCAGCCAGTTGACCGTGTTCATCATGAAGCCCAGCCAGAACAACGTCAGCGTCACTGTGACGATGTAGGGCCATTCGGGCGTGCGCTGGCCGGTCAGCGGGTTATTGAACCCCTCGATGATGATCAGGAACAAGACGGCGATAGCCGCCGCCAGCAGTTGGGCAATGTACTGCGGCAGCGCGCTTAGCTCGCGCTTGTCGTCGAGCAAGCCGAACAGGAACAGGAACGCGCCGCCGAGCAGCAGCCCGGCCAGGCGGATGATCTCCTTGTCGTCGGTGCGCTCCACTGGCAAAAACTGCGCCAGGATCGCGGTAAGGGT
>JAXGOK010000055.1:0-17444 GCA_040767545.1 Aggregatilineaceae bacterium
GTGGTGGATGGCGGGGCCCAGGCGCGCCGGCCCCGCCGCAGACGGCCTGCTCTTGCGCGGCGGCGACTGCTTGGCCGCCTGGCGCGGGGCCGGAGCCTTGCCCGCCGGCTTGCCCTGGGACTCAGCCCGTTTGCCCTCACCCCGACGCGGTTTCTGTCCCTGCGACGCAGGCTTGGCAGCCTTGCCGCCCCCTGGCCTACCCCGCCGCTCAGAAGTAGAACGACCGCCAACGGCGGTCTTCTGCCTTGCCATCCGACCCTTTCCCCTCACTTGCCAGCGCCGACATGCCCACCCGCCGGAATCTGTTCCACCAGTCTCGTAACTTCATTCTAGCACTGGTGTTCTAGCTCTGCAAAGAGTGCCGTTGGCGCGCATTGCCAATTGCACCCTGGTTTTTGCACTCCATTTCAGTTAAGATACCCGGCGCACACGCAGCAAGGAGACTTTCGTGCCAGAGCACATTCGCATCGCGCCGTCCATCCTGGCGGCAGACTTCACGCGCCTGGGCGCGCAGATCGCAGACGCCCAGGCAGGCGGAGCCGACTGGATTCACGTTGATATCATGGATGGCCGCTTCGTGCCGAACATCAGCATGGGGCCGCTTGTAGTGGCTGCCGCACGGCGCGCGACCTCGCTCCCCCTGGACGTGCATCTGATGATCGTCGAGCCGGAGCAACACATCCCCGCCTTCGTCGAAGCCGGCGCCAATATCATCTCTGTCCACGTAGAGACCTGCCCGCACCTGCACCGCGTCGTGCAGCAGATCCGCGAGCTTGGCGCAAAGCCGGCGGTCGTGCTCAACCCGCATACTCCCGCCGTGCTGATCGAGGAGATTCTGCCGGAAGTGGACATGGTGCTGGTCATGACCGTCAATCCCGGCTTTGGCGGGCAGCAGTTCATCCCGCTGACCCTGGAGAAGATTCGCCGGATTCGCACCATGATCACGCGGCTGGGCCGCTCCATAGACGTGCAGGTTGACGGTGGCATTGATCGGGAGACAGCGCCGTTGGTCGCGGCGCATGGCGCGAATGTGCTCGTCGCGGGCACTTCGATCTTTGGGGCCGCAGAAGGCATTCGTAGCGCCATCGCAGGTCTGCGGGCGGCAGCCAGTGCCGGGTGAGATCAAACGAAAAAGCCAGCACAGGCTGGCTCTTGGTGACGCTTGCGGCGCAGCGAATGAGAACTACTTCGTGCGAACCTTGGCGTCCTTGCCCATCGTGCGAATGCACTTGGCGCACATATACTTGCTCACCAGGCGACCGTTCTTCATCACCCGCACGCGCTGGATGTTTGGCCTAAACTGCCGTCTGGTCCTGCGGTTCGAGTGGCTGACATTGTGCCCGAACTGCGGCCCTTTGCCACACACTTCACACTTTGCCATAGGAATGCCTCGCGAAGGTCTGTTCAAACAAGCGGACGCCATGCTACCATAGAGCAGAGCGCAATGCAAGGGCTATCCAATGGATTGTGATGGGACAAGCGCATGACCACAAACGAAACGCCTCGCGGCTCGATTGAGATCTCGCCCACGGCTATTGCCACACTCGCCAGCCACGCTGCGCTGCAAACCTATGGCGTCGTGGGCATGGCCTCGCCCAACCTGGCGTCCGACATTGCGGCGAGCCTGACCCGCGACCCCAATCGCGGCATTGAGGTGCGCCTGGATGGTACCCATGTCGTCATTGACGTGTACGTGATCATCACTTACGGCACCCGTATCGCTTCCGTAGCCAACAGCCTGATCAACAGCGTGCGCTATGCCGTAGAGCAGGCGACGGGCCTGCCGGTGGGCCAGGTCAACGTGCACGTACAGGGCTTGCGCGTCAGTAAAACAGAATGAGGGTGTGATGACCGCCAAGGCAGACAACGCAGCTTCCCTTCCCGCCGGGCCGACCGCCTGCGATGGTCAGGTGTTCAAGCGACTCGCCCAGGCGGGCCGCGACTGGCTTGACCGGCATCATGCGCTTGTCAACCAATTGAACGTGTTCCCCGTCCCAGATGGTGACACCGGCACAAACATGCTCATGACCATGCGCAATGCCATCAAGGAGATCGAGACGAATCCCAGCGATCATGTTGGCCAGGTCGCTGCCCAGATTGCGCACGGGGCGATGATGGGGTCGCGCGGCAACTCCGGCACCATCCTCTCTCAGTTGTGGCAGGGCTTTGCCCACGCGCTGAAAGACCAGAAGACCTTGACACCGGAGCTGCTGGCCAAGAGCCTGCGCGAAGCGTCCGACACAGCGTATCGCGGCGTCATCAAGCCGGTGGAGGGCACGATCCTCACCGTCGCTCGCGAGGCGGCAGAAGCTGCCCAGGAAGCATCGCGCGACACGCAGGACATAACCGAGGTGATGCGTCGTGTGGTCGCCCGTGCCAAAGACGCGCTTGCGCGCACGCCGGAGATGCTGCCCATCCTGCAAAAAGCTGGCGTCGTAGACTCAGGGGGCAGCGGGCTGGTGTACATCCTCGAAGGGATGCTGCTGTATCTGCAGGGGGAAGAGATCGAGGTGGAAGAGATAATCCCAGCCGAAGTGCACGACCTGGCCATGGCTCTGGCTCCCGAAGATGAGCTTGGCTACGGCTACGATGTGCAGTTCATCCTCAAGGGCAACGATCTCGACGTGAGCACGGTGCGCGCGGCCATTGACCAGATGGGCTGGTCAACGCTGGTCGTCGGTGGTGAGGACGCGATCAAAGTGCACGTCCATGTGCACGACCCCGGCATCCCGCTCAGCTATGCCGTCAGCCTGGGGGCGCTCAGCGACATCATCGTGGAGAACATGCAGGAGCAGTACCAGGACTACGTGCGCGAGCGTGGCCCGGCGGAAACACCCACAACCGCGCCACCAACTGACTTCCCGACCATCGAGCTTGGCCCGGACGACATCGGCGTGGTCAGCGTGGCCTCTGGGGAGGGCCTGGCCCGCGTCTTCCGCCAACTGGGGGCCGCCGAGCTGGTCATGGGGGGGCAAACTAACAACCCCAGCACGCAGGAAATCCTGGACGCCATCCAGCGCGTGCCTACCAAGAAGGTTATTGTGCTCCCCAATAACAAGAATATCATCCTGGCTGCCGAGCAGGCTGCGCGCCTGGCCACCGGCCAGACGGTCGTCGTCGTCCCTACGCGTAGCACGCCCCAGGGCATCAGCGCCCTGCTGCCCTACGATCAGAAGGGCGACCTGGAGACGGTGACCAGGGCCATGATCCAGGCCAAGGACAACGTCGCGACTGGTGAGATCACCACCGCCACGCGCAGCGTTGAGCTTAACGGTGTTCGGGTCGCCAGTGGGCAGATCATCGGGCTGGTTGACGGGGCGCTGACCGTCGCCGGTGATGACCTCAGTTCCGTGCTGCGCGCCACGCTGGAGCACATGTGCTCCCACGAATGCGAGCTGGTGACGCTCTACTACGGCAACGGCATCCAGGAGGCAGAGGCCCGCCGGGTGACCGACGGTCTGAGTGCCGTATACCCCGACCAGGAATTTGAGGTGATCTACGGCGGCCAGGCACACTATCACTACATCCTGAGCGCCGAATGAACTCGGCTTGGGCCGCCCGTGTCGTGGGGAGTCAGAATCGTTGGGCAGAGTGCGAATAGTCACTGACAGCACGGCGCAGTTCCTCGATCCTACCATCGTGGAACGCCTGGGAATCACGGTTGTCCCGTTGTCAATCAGCCTCGGCGCACGGGTTTACCGCGAAGGGCTGGACATTGACCCGGCGACATTCCTGCGCCTTGCCCAGCAGAGTAACATCCCGGCCAGGCTCATCGCGCCCAGCACTGAGGACTTTGCAGCGGTCTTCCGTCGCCTAAATCAGGAGACTGACCAGGTGCTGGCCCTGCTCATGTCGCGCCAGCTGAGTCAGACCTGGGAGAACGCCCTGCGCGCCAGCAAGACGCTCCTGGGGCGCTGCGAGATCGTGCCCCTGGACTCGATGACCCTCTCAGTCGGCCTTGCTCTGCTGGTCGAGAAAGCAGCGCAGGCAGCCGAGGGCGGGGCGTCGCTGGAGGAAGTAGTCCATCAGGCCCGCTCGCAGTTGAGCCACGTCTACTCGGTGTTCTATGTCAATGGACTCGCCTATCTGCGCCACACCGGTCTGCTCAGCGACGCACAGACCATCCTGGGCACGATGCTGGATATTAAGCCCTTCCTCACCATCGAGGAGGGGGAGCTGATCCCAATGGAGAAGGTGCGCACGCAGGCCCAGGCCGTTGACAAGATCGTTGAGTTCGTGGCAGAGTTCTCCGCCCTTGAGCAGTTGGTCATCCTGCATAGCGCGCCCCACCCCACCGAGCGCACGCGCCTGCTGCACGAGCACCTGACAGGCGGGTTTCCTGGACGCTCGTTCCCGCTGGTTATGTACCAGCCCAGCCTCGCCTCGTTGATCGGGCCGGACGGGGTTGGCGTTGTTATTTACGAAGACCCGAATGCGGAAGATAGTCTGCCATGAAGCCCGTTCTCGTCATGACCGATAGCACTTGCGATCTGCCGCACGACTGGATCGCCCGTTACGATGTTCGCGTCGTGCCCACCTATGTGCACTTTGGGCTGGAAAGCCTGGCCGATGATGGCCAGCAGCTCACCCGGCCTGAGTTCTACCGCCGACTGCCCACCGTCGCCGAGCTGCCCAAGACCTCCGCGCCGCCGCCCGGCCAGGTGCTCGAAGTGATGCGCCAGGCCCTGACCGACGCCGAGCACGTCATCGCGATTACCGCCCCTGCCACACTGAGCGGTATCTACAATACGTTCCGGCTGGCCGCCGAGCAAAGCGCACCGGAGCGCGTCACACTGATTGACAGCGGCACCCTGAGTATGGGACTGGGCTGGCTGGTCATGGTGGCCGCCGAGCGCGCCCAGGCCGGCATTGCCCCGGCCACCATCGCCGAGGAAGTGCGCGCCGCTGTGCCGCGCGCCAACGTCTGGGCGGCGCTGGACACCTTCGAATATGTGCGGCGCAGTGGACGGGTGGGCTGGGCGGCAGCCATGGTCGGGGAGCTGTTTCACATCAAGCCGATCATCCACCTGTACGATGGCGTTGTGTCGTCGGTCACCCGGACGCGCACCTCGCAGCGCGCGTTCAATACGCTGATCGAACTGGCTCACAGCGCTGCCCCGCTGGAGCGTCTGGCCGTGATGCATTCCTATTACCCCCAGGGGGGACAGCGTCTCGCCGAAGCACTGTCCGGCATTGTTCCTACCGCAGAGATTCCGGTCGTGGATGCCACGCCGGTGATCGGAGTTCATGTCGGGCCGAACGCGCTCGGTATTGCCGTGCTACGTCAAGCATAATCAGAAAGACATTCCTATGCCCTCGGCGCTAGAGACATTAGTCAAAATCCTGAAGCTGGAGCAGGAAACCGGCTTCCGCAACACTGCCGTCATTGGCGGTCTGGGTTCGTTCGCCGGCAACTGGGAGAGAGACGCCCGCCAGCAGGCCAAGCGCCCAGAACACCACCTGCTCATTGACGAGTTGGTTGAGCTTCTGCGTGACTACGACAGCAAGGACAGCGCAGAGACGCGCCACGACGCGATCAAGTACATGCTGGACCGCATCACGGGGCGTATCCAGCCGGAGCGCACCGCCCCACCTGATGGCCCCTTACCCCAAGAAGCCGGTGACCAGGGGCCGGATGCCACAGCCCGACCGCCTGTCAGCAGCGCCGGACAGGTCACCGGCAGGGATGAGGAGGGCCAGACACCGCCCCCTACCTCGCGCGAAGAACCGGCGCGGCGGCGCTCACTCCCCCCGCGACGCGCACGACGCCCGGCCCTGTCTCCCGAAGAAGCCGCCGCGAAGCTGGCCGCACTGCAAACGCCGGTCATGGCGCTGCACCGCGTCGGCGAGAAGATGGCCGAAAAGCTGAACCGCCTGGGCATCAACACCGTCGGCGATCTGCTGTTCACTTTCCCCCGCCGTTACGATGACTACACGCGAATGCGCACGCTGAACCGCCTGGTACCCGGCGAGACGGTGACCGTTGTCGCCGCCATTCGCAGCGTCGCCCGCAAGCAGGGGCGCGCCGGACGCCCGTACCTGTTGGTCACGCTGGAAGATGGCACGGGTACCCTGCGTGCGACCTTCTTCGGGCAGCTTTGGCTCCAGCGCCAGTTCAAGCGCGGCAGCATGATCGTCGCCAGCGGCAAGGTCGAGCAGTTCCGCAACGAAACGATGATGACCAACCCTGAATGGGAGCTTCTAGAGCGCGAGCATCTGCACACGAACCGTATCGTCCCTGTGTACCCGCTCACTAAGGGACTGTCGGCGCGGACAATGCGCCGCCTGGTACGCCAGGCGCTGTCCGACCACGCCGAGAATGTTCCCGACTACCTGCCTGAGCCAGTCCTGGAACGCATCGGCTTCCCCGACTTAAGCTGGGCGCTTGAGCAGGTGCACTTCCCAGACTCGCACGACTACCTGGAGCACGCGCGGCAGCGCCTCAGCTTCGACGAGTTATTCCTGTTCCAGATGGCGGTCATGGCCGCGCGGCGCGACTGGCAGTCAGTCCCCGGCCAGCCGCTCTCCGTGCTGGATGACTGGCTGGGAGCGGCGCTTGCTACGCTGCCCTTCCAGCTTACGGCTGCGCAGCAGCGAGCGCTTGACGACATCCGCCACGACCTGGCGCGCGACGTACCCATGAATCGCCTCCTGCAGGGCGACGTGGGATCGGGCAAGACCGCCGTAGCCGCCCTCGCCCTGGCTATCGCTGTGCAGAACGGCAAGCAGGCGGCGCTGATGGCCCCCACGAGCATCCTGGCCGAGCAGCACGCCCGCAGTGTTGCCGATCTGCTGCGCGCCCTGCCCGGCGGGGAGCACATGCAGATTCGCCTGCTGACCGGCAGCACGCCCGCTGCCGAGCGCGACGAAATCTACACCGGCCTGGCCGAAGGCACCGTGCACGTGGTCATCGGCACGCACGCGCTCATTCAGGGCGGTGTGAGCTTCCGCGAGCTGGGTCTGGTCATCATTGACGAGCAGCACCGCTTCGGCGTGGAACAGCGCGGCAGCCTGCGCGGCAAGGGTTTCAACCCCCATGTGCTCGTCATGACCGCCACGCCCATCCCGCGCACGCTCGCCCTGACGCTCTACGCCGATCTCGACCTGAGCATCATTGACGAGCTACCCCCTGGCCGTTCGCCCGTTGAGACGCGCGTCCTGCAGCCGGTCGAGCGCGAGCGAGTCTACAGCTTCATTCGCGCCCAGCTTGACAAGGGACGCCAGGCGTTCATCGTCTATCCGTTGGTGCAAGCGACCGACGAGCAAGAGGACAGTAAGGCGGCTGTTGAGGAGTACGAGCGGCTGCAAGCCGAAGTCTTCCCCAACTACCGGCTGGGGCTGCTGCACGGGCGCATGGCCCCGCCTGAAAAAGACGCGGTCATGCACGCCTTCGCCAGCGGCGAGCTGCACATATTGGTCGCCACGTCGGTCATTGAAGTGGGGATTGACGTGCCCAACGCCAGCGTGATGCTGATCGAACATGCCGAGCACTTCGGGCTAGCCCAGTTGCACCAGTTCCGGGGACGGGTCGGGCGCGGCGAGCACCGCTCCTACTGCCTGCTGATCACCGAGACGCCTTCCGGCGATGCTATCGAGCGGCTTAGCGCCCTGGAGCAGACGACCGACGGCTTCAAGCTGGCCGAGATTGACTGGCGGCTGCGCGGGGCCGGTGATTTGCTGGGCACCCGCCAGGCCGGTGAGCAGCAGTTCCGCCTGGCGGAATTGATGAACCCGCGCCTCGTCGAGATGGCTCAGCGCGAAGCGCGCACCGTCTACGCCGACGATCCGCCGCTGGAACGTCCGGAGCACCAATTGCTCGCCCAGCGCATTCAGGCATTGGCCGAGCGCCAGGGCGATATAAGCTGACGCCGCCTGCTTCCTTCGGCGCAGCCAACAGGAAAAGAGCATCATGCGCAACAACCACATCTGCTATGCCATCTTCCCCGGCTCGTTCAACCCGATCCACAACGGCCACATTGACATCGCGCAGCGCGCGCTGCGCTTGTTCGATGAAGTGGTTATGGCTGTGTACGTACACCCTGGCAAGGCCAACCTTTTCTCCGGTGAAGAGCGCGTCGCCCTGATCCAGGAAGCCCTCCGCCATGAGCCGCGCGTGCGAGTTGCGTCATACAGCAAATTGACTGTAGACTATGCACGAGAGGTCGGCGCCCAGGCCATTGTGCGCGGACTGCGCGTGTTCTCGGACTTTGAGCTAGAGTTCCGCATGGCGTTGGCGAACCGCCGGCTTGCGCCGGAGATCGAGATCGTGACGTTCATCGCCGCTGAGGAGCACCTGCACATCAGTTCGAGCACGATTCGTGAGATTGCCTCGTTGGGGGGGGATGTGTCTTCGATGACGCCGCCGCATGTGGCCGCAGCCCTCACGCGGCGCTTCGAGGAGCTTAGGGCGCAGGGGTCCAACTCCTCCTACATGGTCAGCATTGATGGGTAGCGGCACGCCGGACTGGGGAGGCAGCACATGGATATTCAACACCTGGTAGATCGCCTGGAAGACCTGATTGACGAGGGGCGTCATGTCCCCTTCAGCAAATTCACGCTCATTGACGAGGAGCGCGCGCTGGAGATCATTGACCAGATGCGCATCTCGGTGCCGGAGCAAATCGAGAAAGCCTCACGCCTGATCAACCAGCGCGACCGCCTGTTGGCTCAGGCCAATGAGGAAGCAACCCGCGTCGTGCTGATCGCCCGCGAGCGCAGCGATGAGATGGTGGAGCGTGACGCCATCGCGCAGAAAGCGCGCAGCCAGGCCCACAGTATCATCGAGCAGGCGCACCACGAGGCGGAGAACATCCGCGCCGATGCCGATGCTTACGTCGTGGAGGTGCTTAAAGAGCTAGAAGAGCAGCTCATGCACAACCTCACCGTAGCGCGTAACGGTGTGGCCAAGATCGTGGAGGCGCGCGCGGCCAGCCGCGCCCACGCGCAGGCCGCCGAGCAGGAAGCGCAGAGCATCGCCGTCCCCGTTCAGGAGTACGCCGACGCCACCCTTGAGCCTGGCAGCGGGCAGCCGCGTCTGAGTGACTGACGCGCTATCCCGCTGCTGCCGCGTGCACTGCGCCCCAGCCTTGACAGGCCCGTGAAGGCTGCTTATAATTCTGCGCGTTGCCCGGCCCGAACGCCGGACATGCGTATGTCTAAGGAGACTTTCAATGGGTCCGCTGCCCAAGCGAAAAACATCCAGAACCCGCCGCGACAAGCGGCGTTCGCACGACCATCTGACGCCGCAGCATCTCGTCCTCTGCGACGAGTGCGGCAAATACAAGCCCGCACATCAGGTCTGCCCGCACTGCGGCATGTATCGTGGTCGTGAAGTGCTGCCAGTCGCCGAAGAGGAATAGAACGCCTGGCGGCAGCCATTTCCCTGCTTCAACAATGCTGGGGCCGTGCCTTGACGTGCACGGCTCTTTGCGTTATTAACCCTGGCGCGCAGCCAGTGGATAACCAGAAAGAAGGGATGCACGATGATCAATTGGCGAGCAACCGCACTCATCTTCCCCGGCCAGGGATCGCAGGAGGTCGGCATGGGTGCCGACCTGGTTGCTGCCTTCCCTCACGCGCGCGTCATCTTCGCCCATGCCGACGAAGTGCTCGGCTTCCCCCTCAGCGAGCTATGCTTTAGCGGCCCCGCCGAAACCCTCAATGACACCCTCAACACGCAACCGGCCCTGTTCGTCATGGGCGTCGCCCTGGTGTGCGCCCTGAGTGAGGCGCTAGGCGACTCCTTCCAGCCTGCGTGTGCCGCCGGGCACAGTCTCGGCGAGCTAACCGCCCTGACCGCTGCCGGTGCCATGACCTTCGAAGACGGGTTGCGTCTGGTTCGCGAGCGGGGGCGGCTGATGCACGAGGCCAGCCGGCGCGCGCCGGGCGCGATGGCTGCCGTCCTGGGGCTAGACACGGAAGCGCTGGCGGGCATCTGCGCCGAGGCGAGCGCCCAGACCGGTCATCCGCTGGTCATCGCCAACGACAACTGCCCCGGCCAGATCGTCATCTCTGGCGACAAGCCGACCCTGGAGCTGGCCCTGCCCCTCATCGAGGGGGCCGGAGCCAAGCGCGTCGTCCCGCTGGCGGTCAGCGTGGCTTCGCACTCCCCCCTGATGGAAAGCATCACCGCCGACTTCGCCCGCGCGCTGGAGGCCACGCCCTTCAGCACCCCCCGGCTGCCTGTGATCGGCAATGTGCACGCCGCGCCGCTGGAATCAGCCGAGGCCATTCGCGCCGAGCTTGGCGCGCAGTTGACCTCCACCGTGCGCTGGACTGAGTCTGTCCAGGCGATGCGCGCGCGCGGGATCGAGACGTTCGTCGAGCTGGGGCCGAAGGACGTGCTGTCGGGCCTGGTGAAGCGCATTGACCGCAGCGCCCAACGCCATACGCTCAACTCCGCCGCAGCGGTACAGTCCTTTCTCAGCGAGGCCGGTGCCTGATCCTGATTGGGCACCTTGCCCAATGTTTTTCGGGCCACTTCAGCAGATCATCCATACGCGCTACTCGCGCTGTTTTGTGCTTGTGAGTAATGCACAAGCTGGGCAGTGGCCCCTGATCGGTGCCTCACTATAATCAGCGTGCATCGGTTGTTACAGATAGGAGCCGCCATTATGGAAGGCAAGGCCCGCGCCATTATTGAGACGGTCAAGGCAGAGGGCGTAAAGTTCATAGACCTGCAATTCACTGATATCTTCGGCGCGACCAAGAGCGTGACCATTCAGGACGTGGGGCTGGAGGATGCGCTTGAGCGCGGCGTGTGGTTCGATGGGTCTTCGATCCAGGGCTTCGCCCGCATTGAGGAATCGGACATGTTCCTGCGGCCCGATCCCGTCACCTTTCGCATTCTGCCCTGGACGCTGGACGATCCGATGGGGCGGCGCGCGCGCATCATCTGCGACGTGCACAACCCCGACGGCAGCCCCTTCGAAGGTGATCCGCGCTATGCACTCAAGCGCGCGATAGCGCACGCCGAAAAGCTCGGCTTCATCTACAACACGGGGCCAGAACTGGAGTTCTTCCTCTTCCGCGAGAACGGTCGTGAGGCGGTCCCCCACGATGTCGGCGGCTACTTCGACTTCTCGCCCGGTGACGAGGCTCAGCGCGTGCGCAGCGACATCACCCGCGCGCTGCTGGCACTGCGCATCCATGTCGAGATGGCCCATCACGAGGTCGCCGTCGGTCAGCATGAGATTGACTTCCGCTACGAGCAAGCTCTACACGCTGCCGACAACTGCGTGACCTTCAAGTATACGGTCAAGGGCATCGCCGCCAAGCACGGCCTGATCGCCACCTTCATGCCCAAGCCCGTCTTCGGTATCAACGGCAGCGGTATGCACGTCCACCAAAGCCTGATGGACACCAAGACCGGCGCGACCAGGATGTACGATCCGTCGGGCATGTTCAACCTGTCTGCTCCAGCGCGCCAGTTTGTCGCCGGGCAGCTTGTCCACGCGCGCGCCCTCGCCGCCGTCGTGGCCCCGACGGTCAACAGCTACAAGCGGCTCACCCCTGGTTATGAGGCCCCCGTGTACATCTGCTGGGCGCAGCGCAACCGCTCAGCCCTGGTGCGCGTGCCACGCCACTCACCGGGACGCGAGAGCAACACGCGCGTTGAGCTACGCTTCCCTGACCCAAGCTGCAACCCCTATCTCGCCTTTGCCGCCATGCTCGAAGCGGGCCTGGACGGAATCGAGCGCGGGCTTGAGCCGCCGGCTCCCATCTCCGACGATGTCTACCACTGGACTCCCGCTCAGCGCCAGGCCAGCGGCGTTGGCGTGCTGCCCGGCACGCTGGAAGAAGCCCTTGACGATCTGGCCAAAGACGAGGTCGTGCGCAAGGCACTCGGCGATCACATCTACAATGTCTACGAGCGGGCCAAGCGCATGGAATGGGACGAATACCGCATTCACGTGACGCGCTGGGAGATCAACCGCTACATGCACACCGTGTAGGCTGTTTCAGCGCGGCAAGACTCCACATACACAGGGGGCAGCCCGGCCAGGGTTGCCCCCTGTCTGCCCTCCTGCTATCATGAGCGTCATCTGGCATCCAGCGTCGCACGCACCAGCGAGGCCCTATGAGTTCCAGCAGCATCCGGCACAAGGCAACTGCCGCCCAGCAGGGGCCGGTGCCCATCGCCATCGTCACCGTCAGCGACACGCGCACGCCCGAAAACGACGTGAACGCCGCCTATCTGCGCGAGCAGATCGCCACTGCCGGTCATCGTGTGGTCGGCTACCGCATCATCAAAGATGAGGCAGATCAGGTTGCGGCCCTGCTGGATGAGCTGGCCGAAAGCGAGGCCCGCGTGATCCTGTTCAACGGTGGCACGGGCATCTCGCACCGCGACCGCACCTACGATGCCCTCAGCCGCAAGCTGGAGAAGGTGCTGCCCGGCTTCGGCGAGTTGTTCCGAATGCTCAGCTACCAGCAGGTGGGCGCAGCGGCGATGCTCTCCCGCGCGACCGCCGGCATCTACCGCAACAAGGTCATCATCTCCACGCCGGGGTCGCCCGATGCCGTCCAGCTTGCCTGGGAGAAGCTGATCGCGCCGGAACTGGCACATCTGGCCTGGGAAGCCATTCGCTGAGCGGTCAGCGCCAGAAACGCAGGCGAAAAACCATTGACGTAGCCGCGTCTACTGGTATAATACTCCCCTAGCTAGGCGACGTAGCTCAGCGGTAGAGCAGGGGACTCATAAGCCCTGGGTCGTGTGTTCAAATCACACCGTCGCCACTCTGCACACTCGGCGCATTGCCGAGTTTTTGTTTGCCCTTCCTCACTTGTCCGGCACACCCCTGATCGCGTACACTACATATAGATAGCCGTCGTGAGGATGGGAGTGCAAGCCATGCCCAAGCGACCGGAGATTCTGGATCAGCAGGCGCTCGAGGAGGCCCTGCGGCGCGTGGGGTGCCCCGACTCGTGCATTGCGCCCACGGTGAGCAATTACCGGCTGTTCGTCCCCCTGGTGCTGGCGTCCCTGGGCCGCGAGCGCGTTTACGACATCGTCTGCGAGGCGCGCGCTGATCTCGGTCTGGGCCAGCAGAGCGCCGCCTGGCGTGCCTCGATCAAGCATATCGTCGCCTGGGCCGAGGCCGAGATCGACTCCTACAAGCAGCGCCGCGACCTGGAAAGCGCAGCGGAGTCGGCGGAAGGCTGCACGGGCCAGCTTAAGCTGCTCTAGCGTAGTTGGTCTGGCGCGCAGCTTC
This sequence comes from Aggregatilineaceae bacterium, assembly GCA_040767545.1. Taxonomy (GTDB): domain Bacteria; phylum Chloroflexota; class Anaerolineae; order Aggregatilineales; family Aggregatilineaceae; genus UBA2029. Next base: position 13,215 of record JAXGOK010000055.1, read on the forward strand.
CGGTACAATCCTGTCCTGTCGCGCGCATTGCGACGTTCTTCACAGTGCACTTGAGGGAGCTTCTATGACACCGACATTCGTGGTCTTCTTCGGGCCGCCCGGCTGCGGCAAAGGTACCCAGGCCAAGCGGGCGGCTGCTGAGCTTGGTCTCGTGCAAGTCTCTACGGGCGAGCTATTCCGCAAACACCTGAGCGAAAAGACGCCGCTGGGCCAGCAGGCCCAGGGATACATCAGCAAAGGGGCGCTTGTCCCCGACGAAATCACCATCGGCATGGTGCGCGAGCGGCTTTCCCAGCCCGACGTACAGACAGGCGTGATCTTCGACGGCTTCCCGCGCACGGCTGCCCAGGCCAAGGCCCTCGACGATCTTTTACGCGAGTTAGGAAGCAAGCTTGATCTGGTCGTGGACTTCGCGCTGCCCACGAGCGTCTCGCGCCAGCGTTTGCTGGGCCGCCAGGAAGGTCGCGCGGACGACCGGCCAGAGGTCATCGAGAAGCGCCTGAACCTCCACGCCCAGGTTGAGGAGAGCGTCATGCCCTACTACCGCCAGCGCGAGGGTCTGATCAAGTCTGTGGACGCCAACCGCTCGATTGACGCGATCTACCAGGACGTGCGCGACCTGCTCAAGGCCGCGCTGCACTAGTCACCATTCTCAGCCACCATCGGCGGCGAGAGTACCTCTGCGGAGTGCTCTCGCCGCGCTTTTTCACACCTGTTTGCTCAGCCGTGGGAAGTCCGGCCCGCCTTCCAGAATCAGTAGGTGCCCATTACCCAGGCTGACGTCCAGATGTACGGCCCCCTGCCCCCGGTGCGCAACATCGGTGCCCCACAGCGGCGCGAGATCGCACTCGCACACCGGCAGGAATGCCCGTCCCTCCTCGCGCGTGGCAAAGCTGGCGCTGGCTACGATGACCAGCGTCTCCGCGCCGTTCTGCCGGGCGAGGACGATCAGGGTCGGGTTGTCGCTGTGGCCCACGAAGACCGTCGCCGGGTCGGGATCGCTCAGCAGATGCGCGTACTTCTGGCGCAGCGCGAGCGCATAGCGCACCGACCCGATCAGGTTGTCCGGGCGCGTCCAGTCAAAGGCCCACTCGCTGAACAGTGGCAGCGACTCGGCGGGATGCTCGCGGATCATGTCGTCGGTGAAGCCCAGACCGGTGTTGATCGGCTTGGTCTCCATTAGCTCGAAGCCGCTGTGAATGAAAGGGATGCCCGGCACCAGAATGCTGAAGGCCAGCGCATAGTGCACGTACTGGAGCGAGTAGGGGCGGATCACGGCGCGCGGCGTATTGTGACTCTCGGCTGTGGCGAAGAAAGGCAGCGGCAGGCGCTCATAGGCCAGCCTGCCCAGGAACTCACGCAGCTTATCTGGACGGTGGAAGTCGAAGACGAGATAGCCCAGCACGGCGTTATACCCCTCGTCCACGCTCTCCTGGCCGATGACGAAGTTCTCGTCCCAGAAGGCGAAGTCCGGGTTGATCGCGCGCGCCGAGGCGACAATGCGCTGCTTGAGCGGCATGGGCAGCGCGTGCCCCATGTCAATCATCACCCCGTCAATGCCGAACTCGCGCTGGTGGTGCGGGATCACCCCGGCGATGGCGTCCCACAGCGGCCCGACGGCATTCTCCGGGCGGGCCAGCCGCTCGTCGTACATGCGCAGCGTGTTGTAGGCGATGTAGTTGAAATCCGGGTGATCGTACATGCGCAAGTAGGTGACATCCGTCCAGGGCGGCTGGTTATCGTCGGGCGGCCAGTCGGTGAACGCGCCAGGAACGCGCACCCGCGTGCCATCCTCAAGCTGGCCTACCCAGCGCCCATTCTCCATCCACACCTGGTCAGGGCGAGGCGGGGGCGTGAACATGGCCCGGTGCGCTTTTGGCGGCGGGGGCAGCGCCTTGAAGTCCCCGCGAGCGACCCTCTCCTTGACCTTGATCAGATCATGCGGCGGGAAGATCGGGTTGCCGTAAGCGCCTGAGTCCATGCTGCCCGGCGCGCGATCCGCCACACTCTCGCGAATCCAGTAGAACCACTCTGGGTGCTCGCCGATCCACGCGCCGTCTTTGGAGGCCGTCCGCAGCACGAACTCCATGACCACGCGCATCCCCAGGTGATGCGCCGCCTCGACAAAGCCCGCGAACAACGTGTCCACCGGCAGCCCCAGCGCCGGCTCGTCCAGATTCTCGTCCAGCGCATAGGGGTCGCGGATACCGTAGGGCGATCCCAGCGTGCCCTTCTTGCCGTCCTGCCCCACCGCCGTGATCGGCAGCAGGTGCACCGTGTTAATGCCCAGGCTGCGGATATATGGCAGCAGCGCGATGCTCTTGAGCAGCGTCCCCGTCTCGCGCCAGCCATCCGGCGAGGGGCCAATCGCCAACTGACCATCGTGCGCGTGGTCATAGGCCGCTGTCACGCGCGGGAACAGGTTGTAGACGATGGCGTAGCGCGTCCACGCACCGCCACCGCCCTGAATCAGTGGCTGCGGCGGCTGCGCACGGATCCATTCCAGCTTAGCCGCGTAGAACTCGTAAGGGTCAACTGCCTGAGCCGCCGGATGCTCATGATCTACCCACAGGCCAGGCACGTAGTAGGGCTGCGCCAGAGCGCACTTGCGCTCGCGCAGCGTCGCGATAATCTGCTGCAATGCTGTCATGCAAACTCACTCCGCGTGCAGAACGGATTCGGCCAAAAACCGGGCCGCAGGTGCCCTCGCCAATATCGGTGAGCGCTGCCCTGTTGCCCAGGCATTGCGCTGCCACACAAAAAAGGGAGACTGTGCTCCCTTCCTGGCGTGCTGCGCTACTCATGCTCATTGATTGTAGTCGGGCCCAAAGACTTCGACCATCAGCGGCCCCACTTTCGACCGGTTGGGAACCAAGATATCCTGCCCCTGCCAGTTCGTCGGGATGACGTATTCCCAGCCTAGCACCCCGTTCCGGTAGTTCGTCGAGGGGATGTCCTTGACCCACCATGCCAACTGCAATATCTGGTCGAGGCCCAGGCCCGTATCAATGCCTTCCCTCAATTCTGACCACAGCGCGGGCGCTTGTACGGCAAGCTCCGGGATCATGTTGTAGGCCGTGATCTTGTCGCGGATGGCGAAGATCACCTGCTGCTGCCGGCGGTTGCGATCAATATCATCGCTGGCATGGCGGCTACGAGCATACTTGAGGGCGGTCGCGCCGTCCATCTGGTGCCAGCCTGCCTCGATATAGAACGGGTCGTAGCCGTAGTTCATGTCTGGGTAAAGCGGGTCGTAGATCTCATACGGCACCTCGACATTGATCCCGTTGATCAGGTCAATCACCCGCATGAACGTATCGAAGTTGACCAGCACGTACTCGTTGACGCGAATGCCCAGGTTATACTGCACCGTCTGCATCGCCAGGCGCGGCCCGCCGCCCGGCCCCTCTAGCTCACCGGCGCTGTACGCCGCATTGATGCGCTGCGGCCCATAGCCGGGCACGTCTACGTACAGGTCGCGCGGAATGCTCAGCATCCCCACGCTGTTCGTGCGCGGATCAAGGCTGATCAGGATCATCGTGTCCGTGCGCACCGACGCACCGAACTCCCCTGGCCGCCAGTCCATGCCCATCACCAGCACGGTGAAGCGTTCCTTCCCGTCCCAGGGGCGGATGATCATGCTCTGGCCGTCGCCCAGCATACCGCCTACCGGCTCGTCGCCCGACGCGGCCAGCACACCGCCAGGACCATACAGCACCGAGGTCGGCTCAAGCGGCGGGGCGCTGGTCGCCACCGTCCCCTGCGTGCCGCGCGTCGCTTGCAGCAGGAAGAACGCCACCATGCTCATGATGACGGTCATGCCCAGCAGCGCCGAGGCAATGATCACCCACGCCCAGTCATCGGGCGCGCCTAGCTCGCGGCGTACCTTGCGCCGCTGGACGCGGTCGCGCGCCGTTTTGCTGCGTCCCCGCCCCCGCCCGTGCAGCGGCCCGGAGAACAGCTCAGGCGAAGGCATCGCCGCTGGCTGGCCCGGAAAGCTGTACCAGTGTCCGGAAGTTGACGCCGCCTTTGGAGGATGCGCAGGCAGTCCCGGCCCATCGGGTGAAGGCACGGAGTCCATGTGCTGCTGCGTCTGGGCCGGATCGTCGGGGGTCATCGGTGGCTCCACTGCGGTCATTACCGGTATTGTAGCGTTAATCGCCCAAAGCACAATGTCCGGTCAGTGTGCTACAATCCTGCTGTCCAATGACGGAATCCCACCTGAGGAGC
>JAXGOK010000056.1:0-16312 GCA_040767545.1 Aggregatilineaceae bacterium
GTGAGGTCAATCACAGGCGATCAAGGTGCTCATCAGTCCAAAACCCTTTTAGGGACTGCTCACGAAAATCGCTCGCGCAATTCGCGCTTGAGAATCTTCCCCGCCGCCGAGACGGGCAGGGCGTCGAGGAAGACGACGGACTTCGGGACTTTGAAGGCGGCAAGGTGCTCGCGCAGGAAGGCCAGCAGCTCCTCTTCGCTGGCGGCAGCGCCCGGCTTGAGCACCACACAGGCCCGGCCCACCTCGCCCCACTTCGCATCGGGCACGCCGATCACGGCGCACTGGTGCACCGCCGGATGGCGGTAGAGCGCCTGCTCGATCTCCACCGGATAGACATTCTCCCCGCCGGAGATGATCATGTCCTTCTTGCGGTCTACGATGAAGAAGTACCATTCCTCATCGCAGCGAGCCAGGTCGCCGGTGTGGAACCAGCCGTCCTCGTCCACGACCTCGGCCATTGCTTGGGGCAGGTTGAAGTAGCCGGAGCAGAACGACGGCCCCTTGAGCACTAGCTCGCCGATCTGGTTGGGCGGGAGCGGGCGGTTGTGCTCGTCCACGATGCGCGCGTCCACGAAGAAGTTGGGCCGCCCGATGCTGCCCGCCTTGCGGATGGCATCCTCCGGGGCCAGGGCGAAGATGCCCGGCCCGAACTCGGTCATGCCGAAGCCCTGCTTGAAGCGCACGCCCTTCTCGCGCCCGAACTGCTCGACCAGCGGCACCGGCAGCGCCGCGCCGCCGCTGGTGCAGAAGCGCAGGCTGCTCAGGTCGGCCTCCGCCCAGTTGGGGGCCTGGGTGAGCATCTGGTACATGGTCGGCACGGCCCCGATGAAGTCGGCCCGGTACTGCTGGATCAGGTCGAGCACCAGCGCCGGGTCGAAGCGGCGCACCAGCACCACCGTCCCGCCGACGATCAGCAGTGGCAGCGTGTAGACGAACATCCCCCCGGTGTGGAACATCGGGAACAGGTTGACGGTGGTATCGCCGGGCAGGATGTCGTGAATGACCGTGTTGAGCGTGTTCCAGCCGATCATGCGGTGGCTGATCTGCGCGCCGCGCGGCAGGCCGGTCGTGCCACCGGTGAAGATCAGAGCAGCGGTGTCCTCCGCCTCCAATGACTCGCAGGTCACCGCGTCCGGCGCGCCGGATTGCAGCGTCGTCTCGAAGTGCCTGCTGCCAGGAATGCCCTCGCCCTCGATGTGCAGGGTGTGCGTCACAGAGGGGACTGCGGCCACCACCTGGGCTGCGTTGTCCTTGAACTCGTCGGAGAACACCAACACTTTGGGCGTCGTGTCGCCCACCACCTGGGCCAGCTCGCGCCAGTGCATGCGCCAGTTGTAGCAGGCCAGGATCGCGCCCAGCTTGCCACAGGCGAAGAAAGCGTCGAGGAACTCCACGCCGTCGTGGGCCACAATGCCCACGCGGTCGCCTTTGCCCAGACCCACCTCATCGCGCAGCCAGTTGGCCAGGCGATTGGCGCGCTCGTTCATCTGGCGGTAGGTGAAGTGGGGGCGGGCGGCTTTGCCCGCGTCCACGACCGCCAGCCGGTCAGGAGTGTAGATCGCGCGCCGTCCCATCGTGTCGCCGATGTACATAGGCCGTCCGTCACTTTCTCCTGGCTAGACGCTGCTGGATTTTGTCGCTCGTCAACTCGCGCAGCGCGTCCTTACTGCTGCACACAATCTACCTCTGTTCAGATGTCTCCCCGCCCTGCTCCTCCAGGTCTGCTAGCATGGCTTCGGCAGCGCGCTGTAATTCTGGCAGGTAGTCCTGGATGACGCTCCAAACGATGTCCATGTTCACACTCAGGTAGCCGTGCGCCAGGCGATTGCGAAAACCGCTGATCGCCTTCCAGTCCACCACCGGGTAGGCTGCTTTGATCTCGTCTGACAGCCGCTGTGTCGACTCGGCCATCGTCTGCAAATAGTGCAATACAGCCGCGCGATCATGTTTGGCCGTCATGAAGGCCTCGCGCCCAGCGGCAGTCAGCTCGTTGATGTCGGCGATCGTTTCCAGAATATGCACCACATAGACCCGATCGTGCTTCATAGGGGTTCAGCCTCTTTGAGTATCTCATCCCGGATTAGGGGGTGCAGGTCGCCGGGCGTGACCAGATCAACCCGCTGTTCCAGTAGTTCCTGCAGCTCCATCAGCAAAGCACCGCCGCCCCAAGCCGCGTGTTCCAGACCTTCTACCAGCAAGTCAATATCGCTGTCCGGCCCGGCCTCTCCGCGCAGCACTGAGCCGAACACCCGCACGTTCGACGCGCCATGCCGGGCCACCAGGCGCAGAATCTCTGCTCTTTTCGCACGCAGTTCTTCGAGGGTGGTCACGATCGCCGCTCCTTTTGGTCACTCGTTGTTCTTTAGCGTGTCGCCGATGTACATAGGCCGTCCGTCACTTTCTCCTGGCTAGACGCTGCTGGATTTTGTCGCTCGTCAGCTCGCGCAGCGCGTCCGAGGCGATCCAGCGCGCCGGCTTGGCCGGCAGGGTCTGAATCTCGCGTGCCAGGGTAATCGCCGCGCCGTTGAGCGCCTGGTTGCGCTTGCCGATGTTGCGCAGCGCCCAGTTGACCGCCTTCTTGACGAAGTTGCGCTCGTCGGTCGCTCCGGCGACGATCACCGGGAAGAACGCCTCGAACGCGGAGTCGGGCGCTTTCTTGTCCTGCACCGCCAGCGCCGCGATCAGCGCATACGCGGCGCGCTTGACGAATTCTTCTTCGCGCTCCGCCCACTCAAACACTTTCTGGTAGGCGTAGGGCGTCTTGTCAAACAGGTTGCTCGTCGTCTGATCCACGATGTCCCACGAGTCGAATGTCGCCGCCCAGCGATCCATCTCGGCGGAGGTCATCTGCCCCGGATCGGCGATCATGCCCGCCAGCAGCCGCGCCTCGTGCACGCCGGAGTCCCAGAGTTGCAGCGCCAGGGCGTGATCGCGTTTGATCTCCCTGGCGATCTCGCGCACGGTGTAGACCGACATGCCCAGAGTCTCCGTTTTGGGCCTGATCCCGTAACGCGCCATCCCAGCGACATTGTCTGCGTTCGCTAGCGCCCGCAGGCGGGCCATCACGTCGTCGTAGTGCATAATCTATCTCCACACGAACGCAGCCGCAGCCATCGTATACCCCGCGCCGCTGCCGCAGAAGATCACCAGTTCGCCCGGCTGCGGGCCGATGCCCCCCTCAACCGCGTCATCGAGGGCCATCGGCATACAGGCCGAGCCGGTGTAGCCCCACTTGTCCATGATCATGTGCGTCTTGCTCAGCGGCAGCCCCAGATCGGCCATCACGTATTCGATGGTGCGCGCGTTAAGCTGCGTGAAGTAGATGCGATCAATGGCGCTCACCGGTCGCCTGATCTTCTCCATCAGGGCGCGCACCAGCGGCGGCCAGCCCAGGTTGTTCGTGTCCGGCGGGAAGCGCTTGCGAATTTCGAGCACCTGGCGCGGCGACCCCTCGCCGCCCACTGGCGCGACCGTCCCGCCGGTGAAGACACCCATGTAATCGTGGAACGAGCCGTCGGACTTGATGTTGCCGCCCAGGAAGCCGGGCCGCTCGCCCGCGCGCAACAGCACCGCCCCCGCCCCGTCGCCGAAGAGGGTGCAGGTGCGCTTGTCCGTCCAGTCCACGTAGCGCGTCATGCCGTAGGCCCCAACGACCAGGATATGACGGTACGCATCGTCGGTAGCGATGTAGCGGGCGGCCATGTCCAGCCCGATCACCCAGGCGGCGCAGGCACTGTTCACGTCGAAAGTGCCCGCGTTGGCCGCGCCAAGCTTGTACTGCACCACCGAGGCCGTGCCCGGCGAGACGTAATCGGGCGTGTCCGTCGCCAGGATGAGCAGATCAACGTCCTCCGGCGCGACGCCCGCCCGCTCCAATGCCTGCCGCGCCGCGTGCACGGCGAGATCGGAGGTTACTTCGTCGTCGCCGATCAGGTGGCGCTGGCGGATGCCCACGTTGTCAATCAGCCACTGATCCACCGGCTCGCCGAGCAGCGCGTCAAGCTCGGCGTTGGTGCGCACCTGGGCCGGGACGTAGCGCCCGGTGCTGGCAATCTGCGCGTAGCGAGCCATGCCTTACCCCTTCAGGAAGTCCAGGATGGCCTGGTTTGCCGCATCCGCCCGCTCGATGAAGAACAGGTGCCCCGCGCCGGAGATGATCCGCACCTGCGCGCCCGGCCAGGCGGCGGCGATGGCCTGGCTGTTGGCGGGCGGCGTGACCTCGTCGTGCTCGCCGACCAGCAGCAGGACGGGCATGGGCGGCGTGAAGTCCGTGATGTGATCCTGCTGGAAATAGGCCAGCCCGGCGCTGCTCTGGCGCAGGTAGAGGGCGGGCGTCTGCTGGCTGCTGAAGCGCAGGTCAATGAGGCGCTGGAAGCCTTCCGGGTCGCGCGCCTCGAACCCCTCCGCAGCGGCGATGCGCGTGCCGCGCTTGACCAGCTCCAGCGGGTCGCCGGAGCGATCCTGCAACGCCTGCATCGCCCGCGCCGAGGGCATGGTCACCTTTGGCCCCCAGTAGAGCGTCGAAGCCAGGAGCAAGCTGGCGACGCGACGGGGCTGCTTGCGGGCCATGAACAGGGCGATCCCGCCGCCCAGCGAGTGCCCGAAGACGTGCGCTCGCTCGATCTCCAGCGCGTCCAGCAGGCCGAGCGCGTCCTCGGCCAGCATGTCCAGCGAGCAGGGGGCGTCCGGCTTGTCGGAGTCGCCGATGCCCCGATTGTCGAAGGTGATGACGTGGAAGTGCTCGGCCAGCGGGCCGACGTTGCGCCACCACGACGCGCGCCATTGCCCCACACCGCAGATCAGCAGCAGGGGGTCGGCGTTGGGGTCACCGTGCGTCTCGTAGAACAGGTGAATGTCGTTCGCTTTGGCCAGGGGCATGGTTCTCCGTCCTTCTGGCGGTTGACCTCACCCCCACTCGGCGCTGACATGCCTCGTTTCCCCCTCTCCAAACCGGAGGGGGAGAGAGCCGAGCGAAGCGAGGCTGGGGGTGAGGTCAACCGGAACATGGCAACTCACTTCTTCAGCCATCTGCCTGAAATCACTTCGAGATTAGAGAGCATGGAACCTGCAAAAAACTCTCAATTACCTTCAACTACCTACCGTACTGCTCGGCCAGCGCCTTCTTGTCAATCTTGCCCGCGCCGGTCTTGGGCAGCGCGTCGGCGAAGACCACCGACTTGGGCACCTTGAAGCCCGCCAGGCGCTCGCGCAGGAAGGCGAGCAGCGCCTCGGCGGTCAGCGCCGTGCCCGGCTCGACCACCACAATCGCCCGCCCGACCTCGCCCCACCTGGCGTCCGGCACGCCGATCAGCGCCGCCTCTTTGATCGCCGGGTGGCGGTACATCACGCTCTCGATTTCGGCGGGGTAGACGTTCTCCCCGCCGGAGATGATCATGTCCTTGAGCCGCCCGACGATGGTGGTGTAGCCCTCTGCGTCACGGGCGGCCAGGTCGCCGGTATACAGCCAGCCGTCGCGGATGGCTTCGGCAGTGGCGGCGGGGTTGTTCCAGTAGCCGGGCGTGACGTGCGGCCCGCGAATGAGCAGCTCGCCCGGCTCGTCCGGCGCGCACTCGCTCCCGTCCGGGTGCACGACGCGCACATCCACATGCATCAGCGGGAAGCCGACCGCGCCCGGCTTGCGGCGCACGTCGGCGGCGGGCAGCCAGAAGGTGTTCGGCCCGGCTTCGGTCAGGCCATAGCCCGTCTTGAAGTCCACCCCTTTGGCCCAGAAGCGCTCGAAGACAGGCATGGGGCACGGCGCGCCGCCGTTGATGACCAGCTTCAGCCGGCTGAAGTCCATCTCCGGCCAGCGCGGGTGCTGCTGCATGAGGACGAACATGGTCGGCACGCCGAAGTAGAGCGTCACCGCGCCGGATTCGATCAGGTCAAACACCTGGTCCACGTCGAAGCCCCGGCACAGGATATTCGTCCCGCCGATGTGTACCAATGGCAGGGTGAAAACGTTCAGCCCGCCGGTGTGAAAGAGCGGCGCGTTGAGGATGGCGGCGTCGTCCTGATCCAGCCCCCAACTCATCACCGTGTTGATGCTGTTCCAGGTCATGTTGCCGTGCGAGAGGATCGCCCCTTTGGGCAGGCCGGTCGTGCCGCCGGTGTAGCAGATCACCCAGGGCGAGTCCCAGTCCAGGTCGGGGCGGGGCGCTTGCAGGGTGGCGGGGTGAGTGTCCCGCCCGGCGAAGGGGCAGTCACCCGGAGCAGCGGGTGCGTCGAAGGCGACGAAATGGCGCACGCTGGGCACCTGTGGGCGCAGCCGGTTGACGCCCTCGGCGAACTCGCCCGAATAGGCCAGCGCGACCGGCGCGGCGTCGCGGATCAGCCCTCCCAGCTCGGCGGGCGTCAGCCGCCAGTTGAGCGTTTGCAGGATCGCGCCGATGGTGCCGCAGGCCATCCACAGGTCGAGGTAGGCCAGGCTGTTGGTCGCGTAGACAGCCACGCGGTCGCCCGCACACACGCCCAGCGCGCGCAGGTAGTTGGCCGTCCGCGTTGCCTGGACGTGCCACGCCGCGTAGGTGATGTCTGCGCCGGTGATCGTGTCGCGGATCGCCAGTCGCTCCGGCGTAAGCTGGGCGCGGCGCTCCAGAAAGTCGGCGATGTAAAGCGATTTTTGGTGCATGATCAACCCGCGTAAAAGTGTTTAGGGCGGCGAGGCAGACGCGCACTCAGCGCCCCACCCCCATTTCTATTGTACCCTACCCGCCCGGCGCGACGGGGGAACGCCCGCAATTTCCCCGTAGGGGCGTATAGCAATACGCCCCTACACGCCATGCAGCAGAGCAACGCCTCTACAGCACCAGCCCACCGTCCACGCTGAGCACCGCCCCGTTGACGAACGACGCTTCGTCCGAGGCCAGGAACAGGAAGGCGTTGGCGATGTCTTCCGGCTCGCCCAGCCGACGTGCGGGCGTCATGCTGATGAACTTGTCCAGCACTTCCTGCGGCACCGTCTTGACCATATCGGTGGCGATGAAGCCCGGCGCGACGGCGTTGGCGGTGATGCCCTTCGGCCCCAGCTCGCGCGCCCAGACGCGAGTCATGCCGATCACGCCCGCCTTGGTCGCCACGTAGTTGGTCTGGCCGAAGTTGCCGTACAGCCCCACGACCGACGAGGTGGTGATGATCCGCCCGTAGCCGCGCTCGACCATGTGCGGGGCGACGGCCTGCGTCATGTTGAAGACGCCCTTCAGGTTGACGGCGATCACCTGGTCGAACTGCTCCTCGGTCATCTTGACCAGGCGCGCGTCGCGGGTGATGCCCGCGTTGTTGCACAGAATGTCAAGCTGCCCGAAGGCGTCGAGCGCCGCCTGCACCGCCGCCGCGACCTGCGCGCGCTGCGTCACGTCACAGACGACGGCCAGCGCCTCGCCGCCCGCCGCCTTGATTTCGCCCGCGACCGCGTTGATGCCGTCGGGAGCGACATCCAACGCCACGACTTTCGCCCCTTCCTGGGCGAAGCGCAGCGCAATCGCCTTGCCAAGACCCTGCCCCGCGCCGGTGATCAGCGCGACGCGGCCCGCTAACCGTGTGCCCATTGCTATCCATCCTCCCTCAAAGGGTAGTTGTCGGTGATCAGTGATCAGTTTTCAGTAAGGGCGTCTGCGCCAGGGTACGAGTGCGGCTCTGCTGCTTGCCTGGTTTACCTCACCCCCAGCCTCGCTTCGCTCGGCTTGCCCCCTCTCCATGCATGGAGAGGGGGCAACGAGGCGCGCCAGCGCCGAGTGGGGGTGAGGTAAGAATCAAGAACAGTTCTCCGCCCCAGACATTCCTGATACCTGTCCGCCCTCAACTATGCCCTGGGGCTGCGCTCTGCTCAGCCCCTACTGTTACGCCCTTACCCCCAGCGCAGCGCCGTCGCGCTCCAGGTGTAGCCGGTGCCTGCGCCCGCCAGGGCAATCAGGTCGCCGTCTTTGATCTTGCCCTGCGCCAATCCCAATTCCAGCGCGAGCACCTGATCCACGCTCTGGATATGCCCGTAATGATCCAGATACACGGCCTGGTCGGGCGTCAGGCCAACCGCCGCCAGAATCTCGCGGAAGAACGACGCTTTCATATGGGTGATGCCCAGGAAGCGCAGGTCGCCCAGCGCATAGCCGCTGCGCTCGACCGCTTCGCTGATCACGCCGACGAAGTTCGCCAGCGAGACCGCGCCCAGCCGCTCGGCCATGTAGTCGGCTCCCTGCACGTCCAGCCGCCCGTGCAGCGTGCCCATCTCCGGCGGCATCAGGCGCATCTCGCCTTCGGCGGGCGTGAGCACCACCGTATCGGCCAGCGAGCCGTCGGTGCGCACCGCCGACTCCAGCACCAGGTTACGCGCCAGCCCGCGCCGGAAGATGGCCGCGCTGCCGCCCGCGCCAAAGTTGAACATGAAGCGCGTGCGCAGGTTGCCCAGGTCAATCAGGTCGTTTTCGCGGCTGGCGGAGACGAGCAGCACGTTCCGCAGGCGGTCGTCCAGGCGCATCATGTCGCGCGCCACCTTGTAGGCGATGGGCGCGCCCGCGCACAGGGCGTAGGTCTCGAAGGCGAAGGCGTTGCTCGCGCCGATCATCTGCTGAATCTTGGACGCCGCCGACCAGACGATGTGATCCTTGTATTCGCTGCCGTGATAGAGAATGGCGTCCAGTTGCAGGGGATCGAGTCCGGCGGCGTCGAGGGCGCGGCGAGCAGCTTTGGCCGCCATCGCCGTGATCGTATCTTCGGGGCCGGCGACGTGAATCTCGCGGATGCCCATCTTCTCCAGCACAACGAAGTCGGGCAGGCCGGTACGCGCGGCGATCTCCTGCCCGGTGAGGACTTGCGGCGGGATGTAGACCCCCGTCCCGGCAATGCCGATGGGGGGAAGCTCAGAGTAGGTCATGCGAATATCCAGAAAGCAGAAAGACGGCGCTCTAGTTGCCCGCAGCCTAGCGCAGACCAGTTACGCGCCAGTTACGGGGAAGTGCTTGTCGTCAGTCGTCAGCTTTCATTTGTCAGGGGGGTGAGTCAGAAGATTATGCTCTGGCGTCCTGACTCCAGACTCACGGCTCCGAGCTTTGACCATGCGCTCTCTCTGATCACTCAAAAGCAAGCTTTGCACATAACGCTCCTTACTTACGGCGCTTCCGGCTAGAGGAAACTGCCGACATGCCGATTTTTCGAATATCGGTGTGATCGCAAGATATTCGAAAATCACCAGCGTTGAACAAAACGCTCATGAATGCTGTCGTTGAATGTGCAAAGTCGAGGCTAAGCGGTAAGTCGTTCCCCCCACCCCTAACCCCTCCCCACGCTACGCGGAAGGGAGGGAACAATCCGGCAGCTCTGCTCCCCTTCCCTCATTTTGGGGGAAGGGGCCGGGGGATGGGGGCTTTTACAAACACGCTCTGACAACTGATAACCAATAACCGATAACCAGCCACCAGGAGCCAATCACCAACAACCAACGACCCCGCGCGCGCATCTAACCCCGCAGATGGAGGGAGGCCGCCTATGAGCGTCGGGACTGCCCGCAACGGTCTGGTGCTGCGCATTGACGAGGGACTGTGCCTGGCTTGCGCTGACTGCCTGGCGCGCCGCCAATGCCGGGGCAGCGCCATCCGCATCATTGACCGGGGCGAAGCCCCCTTCCTGGACTTGAGCCGCTGCTGGGGGTGTATGACCTGCGTGGCCGCCTGCCCTGGCGGGGCCATCGTCCGCCAGGATCGCCGCCCATGAGCCGCCCTGCCGCTTCCCCCGACTGTCCTCCCGCTGACCGCGCGGCCCGCCTCGCCGCCCTGGAACGCGGGCACGCGAGCTCTCCAATTCGCAATTCGCAATCCTGCGGCCTCTAAGTCTCCGCACCGGAGATGTCTTCGGCCAGCGCCGTGAAGCGCATGAATGCCTTTTCCTGCGGACTCATGTCGGGCGGGTAGATCGTATCGTCGAAAGCCTCCAGGATGCGGTAGCCCTCTTTGACGTAGCCGCGCACCGTGTGCGGGCTGATGCCCATCTCGTCGGCGGCAAGCTCGGCGGACATTCCCTCGACGACGCACAGTTGCAACGCCTGGCGAACGCGCGCCGTCAGCGTGGGATACTCGCGGCGCTCCGGCACGACAGCCGCCCGGAAGAGCCGCCCCTCAAACTCGTCCCTGAGCGCCTCTTTGACGCTCTGCGTGACGACGAAATCGTGATCCTGCGCCCAGATGATGGCCGAGGCGATGCGAATGCGCAGCTCGTCGCGCAGCAGGTAGCCGTTCACCTGGGCCTGCTCGCAGGCGTGCAGCGTTTCCAGGTTGAGCTTACGGTCGAGCACGAGCGTCATCACGTGCGGGATCGTCTGCTCGATCTCGCTGACCAGGCGAGCCAGCTCAGCGGGCGTGCTGGCCGCCTGCGCGTCGAGCAGAACCACGTCCGGCCACTCGGATTCGTCCACCGCACGCACGTATTTCCGCACGGACTCCAACGTATCGGCCAGGTGCACGACGCGCGTGCGCCGGTCCCAGGCCAGGTAGCTGTTGATCGCCTGGCGCGCGTAGAAATCGGTATCGAGCACCAGCACCCTGAGGTTCGTCCTGGGGGCCATCTCGTGTGCCTCCTGTGCGCCCCTGCCCGGCTACAGCGGGACGATCTCAAACACCAGTGGCTTGTAGGGCACCCCATCCAGCGCGGCCTGCAGCGCGGAGTCGCTGGCGAACGGTGCGCCGGTCACGGGCCGCGCGTCAATCCAGACGATGAGCGGGGCTGCCAGCGGGAAGGGATCGAGCGCCATGCCGCGCGACCCGTCGCCGGCAATGCGCAGCGTCACCCGGCGGCCCGCGCCGAGCGGCACGTCCTCCAGCACCTGCTCGTGCACCGGCCCCATGCACAGCAGCAGCGACAGGTAATCCCACACCTGGAGCAGGCGCAGGTTCTCGTCCAGAGCGTCCGGCGCAGCGGCTAGCGCATAGCGCGGGTGATTGCGCAGCACCGCGATCAGCGCGTCCTGCCAGGCGGCACGCTCGTCGAGGAAGGCCCCGATGCGCGCTTTGGCGGCGGGTGGATCGTCAATGTAGCGCAGGCGCAGCGTGTACAGCGTCGCGCAGTGCAGGCTGGTCAGCAAGGCGGCGTAGCGGCTCATGGCGAAGACGGCGTCTATGCTCGCCCGCCAGATGGCGAAATGCTCGTCGAGATCCATCTCGGTGAAGGTGCGCGGCAGCCCTTGCGCGTTGATGCGCGGCTTGTCTTCGGCGGCGTGCCAGCCCGTATCGTGGCAGGCGGCGGCGATCAGCAGGTCTTCGCGGGGGGCGCTCGCTCCGTGCGCGATGCCGTTCCACTGGGCGGCGATCTGCCCGGCGACGACCGCGTGCGTCGCCTGGTGAATGAGCCAGATGGCGTCGGATTCTGTGCGGCGAATCATGGCGGAATGCGCCTCCTTCGTCGTTCGGACGGGATCACCGGGCAGGCACAGCGGCCCGCCGGTACCAGGCGCTAGTGTACAACAGGCGGGCTGAAACAACGAGAGGTGATTGCCTGACGCTGAGCCATCAACCTCACCCCCGCTCGGCGCTGGTGCGCCTCACTTCCCCCTCTCCGCAGCGGTTATCCATTCCCCACATCTTGGGCCGCACCTGTCCCCCCCCATCCCCGGCCCTCCAGGCTCATTCTACCCCTTAAGCACTGTGTCCAGAAATCCGCCCGCACTAGCTCCCTTCCCGCGCAGCGCGGGGGAAGGGGCCGGGGGATGGGGGGTATCTGTGCGTAACGCATAGATTCAAATAGAGAGGGGACAGGCCGAGCGCAGCGAGGCCAGGGAGTGAGGTAAACCAGGGCGCAGCAGAGCAGCGCCCCCGCCCTACCCCCCATTTGACGGGCCGCCCGCCCACTTGTACACTCTGCGGCGGACAACACACGGGAGAAACCGGCTATGCGCAAGCCCCATGTCCTGATGCTCACGCCTTACCTGCCCTACCCGCCCAACAGCGGCGGGCGCAGCCGCACCTACAACCTGGTCAAGCACCTGCGCGAGGATTACCGGCTCACCCTCGTCTGCTTTGGCCGCCCGGAGGAGCAGTCCTTCGACCTGGACCCGCTGCGCGAGCTATGCGACGATCTGATCGTCGTGGATCGCGCGCCCAGCCCCGGCACGCTCAAAGCGGCGTGGCTCAGCGTTACGTCGCCCAGGCCGGTCACCATGCGCCTCTACCACACTCCGGCGATGGCTCAAACGGTGGCCCGCGTGCTGGCCGAGAAGCCGGTCGCGCTGGTGCACGTCGAGTCGTTCTACATGCTGCCCAACCTGCCCGCCCGCCTCAAGGCACCCGTGCTGCTGTCCGAGCCGGCCATTGAGTACGTCGCCTGGGGACGGCACGCCCGCGTCGCCAAGCCCTGGTTCACGCGGCCCGGCATCTGGCTGGAGGCGACAGAAGATGCGCGTGTGGGAGCCGCGCGCCTGGGCCGATGCGACCGTCGTCGGGGTGATGTCGGACGTGGATCGGGCCATCGTCAAGCGAGCGACACCCGGCGTGCGCACTGTGCAGACGCCCAACGGCGTGGACGTGGACTACTTCCAGCCGGACGAGGCCGTCCCGCGCGATTCCTGCACCGCCGTCTACATGGGCGACTACAAGTACTTCCCCAACACCGACGCCGTGCTCTACTTCGTTGAGGAGATTCTGCCGCGCGTGCTACAGCGCTGCCCCGACTTCCGGCTGGTGCTGCTGGGCAAGGACGCCCCGCCGGAGCTGCTGACCTGCACGACGACCCGGCCATCCCGCTGACGGTCGCCGGCCTGGTGCCCGACACGCGCCCCTACCTGCAGGGCAGCGCCGTCTTCGTCTGCCCGCTGCGCAGCGGCAGCGGGACGCGCTTCAAGCTGCTAGAGGCACTGGCCTGCGGCTGTCCGGTGGTCAGCACGACGGTGGGCGCGGAGGGATTGGACGCGGTTGACGGCGAGCACATGCTGCTGCGCGACACGCCGCAACAGTTCGCCGACGCGGTGATTGCCCTGCTGGAAGACCCGGCGCTTGGCGCGGCAATCGGACAGCAGGGGCGCGAGTGGGTGATCGGCCAGCACGCCTGGGCGCGCAGCGCGGCTCTGCTGCGCGACGCCTACGACAAGCTGATCGGCCACGAAGACCCGACCCCGGCCATGAGTGCCCGCCAGCGGCAGGAGCTTGCTGCGCGGGTGCGCGAGGAACTCGACTCAGAGGGGGACGATACGCCTGCTTCTTAAGCGCCTCGTAGCCCTCACTGCCGCGCGCCGCGCACGATGGCCCGCCGCAGCGTCTCGTACTCGACGTGGCTGTGCGTGGAGATGCCGAAGGCGCGCGTCCGCCAGCCAAGCCCCGCCATCAGCCCCACGACCATGAACACGGGCGGCAGCCCCCGCTCCACCACGATCAACTGGCCGAAGTGCTCGCGGTCGCGGCCCCGCGCCTGCCCGCGCCGGATCAGCGTGTGCTCGGCGACGCGGGCGATGCTCGCCCAGGGAATCCACACGCCGCGCCCCAGGAGAGGCTGAATCCATACGCCGCGCTCGTAGACGGTGACGCGCGGATGCAGTACGGTGAGTTGCAACAGGGGGACGATCAGCGCGGCCAGGAACGGGACGCTGAGCACCAGCAGCGGCAGCCCGTAGCCGAAGCCCAGCACGAGCAGCCCAACGATCCCCAGCAGCGCGCCAGCGGTTCCCAGCGCGACGAGCACCGCCGTAATCCGGCGCAGCGCGGGCCGGGGATGCGGGTGGTCGGAGAGCAGGGCACCGCGCGCGGGGTCGTCAGGCCGGGAAGCTGACATGCTCATAATCGGTCTCTGCTTATGTGTGCCTGCGTGGAACGCTACTCCACATGGCCGGCGGCCCTGGATGGCGCGTCTTGCGGCGGCTCAACGCCCTCGGCCTGGGCAGCCGGATCGCCGTCGGCTGCGGCTGGACGATCCCCGCGCGCCTTCTTGAGCAGCAGCGCGTCGCCGTGCGCGGTGATGCGCACCGTGTCGCCGGGCTGGAAGCGCTCCTCCAGGATAGCGTTGCTCAGCGGGCGAGTCAGCAGGCGCTGGATAGCACGGCGCAGCGGGCGCGCGCCATAGGCCGGCTCATAGCCCTCGCGCAGCAGCAATTCCCGCGCCCCCTGATCCAGCACCAGCTTGAGCCGCTGGTTGGTCAGGCGGGCGGTCACTTCCGCGATTTGCAGGTCGAGGATGATGTCGAGCGTCTGCGGCGAGAGTGCCTTGAAGATGACCACCTCATCCAGCCGGTTGAGGAACTCCGGGCGGAAGTGCTTCTTGAGGTGGAAGTCGTAGTCGGGAAGCTGATCCGGCTGGGCAGTGAAGCCCAGCCCCTTGCCCACGTCGCCGGTGCCGATGTTGCTGGTCATGATCCAGACGGCATGACGCCCGTCCATCGTCACGCCTTGCGAGTCGGTCAGGCGGCCCTCGTCGAACACTTGCAGGAAGGTGTCGAACACTTCCGGCGCGGCTTTCTCCACCTCGTCGAGCAGCACGACGCTATACGGGCGGCGGCGCAGGGCCTCGGTGAGCTGCCCGCCCTGTTCCATGCCCTTGTAGCCGGGCGGCGCGCCGATGAGCCGGGCGACGGTGTGCTCGTCGTGGAACTCGGACATGTCCAGGCGGATGATGGCGTCTTCGTCGTTGAACAGGAAGGCGGCCAGCACCTTAGCAAGCTCCGTCTTGCCGACGCCGCTCGGCCCCAGGAACAGGAAGACGCCGATGGGCCGCCTGGGATCGCCCAGACCGGCGCGGTTGGTCTTGATCGCGTCGGAGACGATCTGGATGGCGTGCTCCTGGCCGACGACGCGCCGGGCCAACGTCTCGGCCATCTGCGCGAACCGCTCGCGCTCGTTGGCCGTTAGCTCGCTGACCGGGATGCCCGTCCATTCACTGAGCACCTGGGTGATCATCTCAGCGGTGACTTCGAGCGGCGGCGCGTCTTCGTCTTCGGCGGCATCCGGCGCGTTGGTCTGGATGACCAGGCGCGCGCACGCCTCATCGAGCAAGTCGAGCGCCTTGTCGGGCAGCCGCCGGTCGCGGATGTAGCGGTCGGACAGGCGCACGGCAGCTTCGCGCGCTTCGGGCAGGATGGTCACCTTGTGGTGCGCCTCGTAACGCTGGTAGACGTGCTCGACGACGACCAGCGTCTCGGCCACCCCCTGCTCGCGGATGTCAATGGTGCGGAAGCGGCGGTCGAGCGCGGGGTCTTTGGCGATGGCCTTGCGATATTCCTCGAACGTCGTCGCGCCGATGCAGGTGATCTCACCGCGCGCCAGGGCCGGCTTGAGGATGTTGGCCGCGTCCAGGTTACTGTCAATGGTGTCGCCCGCGCCGACGATGGTGTGAATCTCGTCAATGAACAGGATCACATCCGGCGCGTTCTTGGCTTCGTCCACGATGCCGACGATGCGCTCCTCGAACTGCCCGCGCAGGCTGGTTCCGGCCACCAGCATCCCGATCTCCAGCCCAATGATGCGCCGGTTGTGCAGGAACTTGGGCGCGCGCCCGTGCACGATGTCATAGGCCAGCCCCTCGACCACCGCCGTCTTGCCCACGCCGGAGTCACCGAGCAGCAGCGGGTTATTCTTCTTGCTGCGGCGCAGCGTGCGGGCGATCATACGAATCTCGGTCTCGCGGCCCACCGCTGGGCCGATCTTGCCCTGGCGCACCTGCGCGGTGAGATCACGCCCATAGCGGTCGAGCAGCGGGGTGGGCATGTGTCGCTCCGCGTCCAGGTCGTCCTCGACGTCGGGCGAGGAGTCCAGGTCGCCGAAAAGGAACTCGTCGAAGTCGTTGGCGTCGCCGTCCATGTCGTCCAGCAGCCGCTCGATCCACGCCGACAGGTCGGCCCCCTGGCGGATCAGCACGCGGGCAGCGATGCCCTCACCTTCTTGCAGCAGCGCGATTAGCACCTGCTGCTCGGAGACGAGGCGCTCGCCTGCGTCGTCGGCCAGATAGACGGCCATGGCCAGCACACGGTGCGCGCGCGGGGTGAGCGGCGGTGAGTCGCTCACCGCGTCGTCGCCCGCGCCGATCTCGCGCCGGATCAGGTTGCGAATGGTGCGCGGCTCCATCCCGCTTTCGACCAGCAGGCGCGCGGTGACGCTGCCGGGCAGGCGCGTCATGGCGTTGAACAGGTGCTCGGTGCCGATGTAGTTGTGGCGCAAGCGGGCGGCTTCCTGGATGGCGCCTTCGAGCAGCGGACTGCTGCGCTTGCGGATTTCTTGTTCGCTGATGTCCAGGGGCGACTGCGGCATACTGCTTTTCTTCCCCACCTCATGCCAGAGCGGACGTGCCCACCCAGTATACCGCGTCTTGACCGCTGCGCAGGTTTTTGCGCGGTGCGGGCAGTGTGTCCTTG
>JAXGOK010000057.1:0-14772 GCA_040767545.1 Aggregatilineaceae bacterium
ACGAGATGCCACAGAAGTGGGATGCCCCCCACATGAGCCTTGACAGCGACCGCACCCTCCAGTATCCTGTACAACAGCAGAGCACATACCCTCCAATGCGTTGACCGGGACGAGTACTGGCCCATCCCCGGTTCCAGGGAGAGCGGATCGCCGACTGCAAGTCCGCTCATCCGGCGAGCCAGGAAGACCCCCCGCGAGCGCGTCGCCCAACGGTGCCTGGTGCGCCCAGTAAGTGACGCCGGTTGGCCCCGTTAGCAGCCGCCATGAGGACCGTGCGCCGCCCTTCGCTGCGCCCTGTCGAACTTGGGTGGAACCGCGTGGATGCTTATGACCCTCGCCCCAACTTCGGGCGGGGGTCTTCATTTTTGGGGCGTTATCGGTGTAGTATGGTGGTATGAGTTTATGCTGGATGAGACAGTAAGGATCACAGCCGTGTTTGTCAAACGTGTGTGGATTGAGCCTGAGCCGAGGATCGGATTCGACCCGCTCAGCGACAGCGCGGATGTTCTGGTGGAGATGGAAGACAACAGGCTGTGGCAGGCCCACTTCGTCACCTTGCAGCATCTCCAGCAGGAAATGCAGCTCAGTCTGGATGTCGCCCGCCAGTACAACGGCGCGCTGGCCCCGATGCAGTTTCTGGCGCTGGAGACGCCGCACGTCATCGTCGAGAACCTGACACCGGAGATCATTGAAGATGTGGTGGACAACCTGATGGTGCTCGGCGTCTTCGAAAACGTCTTCGTTGAGTTTGCCGGCGAGACCGGGCCGCTGGCCCGCTGAAAGGAGCATCCTATGACCGATCTCCCCACTGACAGCAGAACGCGCACAATTGCCGGGCGAGCCGGGTAGGGACCCTCTGCGCTGATCCCTGCCGGACGCGCCGCACCGATACCGGCAGCGGGGGTCAGCGCAGAGCATCTCTGCTCGCTCCCACGTGCCTCACCATCTCAGATGTGCCTAGTGCTGCCGGGTGCGCTGCCCCAGCGTAACTCGCGCGCCCGCCCGCAGCAGCAACGTAAGCGAAGAGGAGAAGACCGACAAGCTCATGGAACGCTATCAGGATAGCAAGCTCTACCGCATCCGCCATTCGGCGGCGCACGTCATGGCCCAGGCCGTGCTGGAGAAGTTCCCCCAGGCCAAGATCGCCATCGGCCCGCCCATCGAAGACGGCTTCTACTACGACTTCGACCTGCCGCGCCCGCTGACCGACGAGGACCTGGCCGAGATCGAGGCGCGGATGCGCCAGATCATCCGCGAGGGGCACGACTTCGTCCGCAAGGAGATCAGCGCCGCCGC
This sequence comes from Aggregatilineaceae bacterium, assembly GCA_040767545.1. GTDB lineage: Bacteria > Chloroflexota > Anaerolineae > Aggregatilineales > Aggregatilineaceae > UBA2029. Next base: position 1,297 of record JAXGOK010000057.1, read on the forward strand.
CGCCCGCGAGCTATTCCACGACCAGCCGTACAAGATCGAGCTGATTGATGGGCTGGAGTACGGCGGCGTGGATGAGTACGGCGAGAAGACCGACGAAGAGGTCGTGATCAGCACGTACAGGCAGGATACGTTCGAAGACCTGTGCCGGGGGCCGCACGTCGCCAACACGCGCGAGATCAACCCTGACGCGGTGAGCATCACCTTCAAGGCTCCGGCGGGCGCGTACTGGCGCGGCGACGAGAACCGCGAGATGCTCACCCGCATCTACGGCACGGCCTGGGAGACGACCGATCAGCTTGACGAGTATCTGGCCCTGCTCGAAGAAGCCAAGAAGCGCGATCACCGCGTCATCGGCCAGCAGCTTGGCCTGTTCACCTTCGACCAACTGGTGGGCAAGGGCCTGCCGCTGTGGAAGCCCAACGGCGCGGTGCTGCGCGACCTGCTGGAGCGCTTCCTGCGCGACGTGCAGATCGAGCGCGGCTACGAGCCGGTCATTACGCCGCATATCGCGCGCGTGGCGCTTTACGAGAAGAGCGGGCACTACCCGTACTACAAGGACAGCCAGTACTCGCCCTTCGAGGTGGAAGGCGACCTGTTCATGCTCAAGCCGATGAACTGCCCGCACCACATCCACGTCTACAAGGACGACCTGCACTCGTACCGCGACCTGCCGGTGCGCATGGCCGAGTTCGGCACGGTCTACCGCTACGAGAAGTCGGGCGAGCTGCACGGGCTGACCCGCGTGCGCGGCTTCACCCAGGACGACGCGCACATCTTCTGCACGCCGGAGCAGCTTGAAGATGAGTTCCTGGGCGTGGTAGACCTGGTGGAGTTCATCTTCCGCAGCCTGGGGCTGACCGACTACCGGGCGCGCGTGGGCATCCGCGACCCGCAGAGCGACAAGTACGTGGGCAGCGACGCCGTCTGGGAGCAGGCGGCCCAGGCGATCATCGCGGCGGCGACCAAGAAGGGGCTGGACTTCACGGTAGAGGAAGGCGAAGCGGCCTTCTACGGCCCCAAGCTGGACTTCATCATCCGCGACGCGCTCAAGCGCGAATGGCAGATCAGCACCGTGCAGGTGGACTACAACCTGCCGGCGCGCTTCGAGCTGGAGTACGTGGGCGAGGACAACGAGCGCCACCAGCCGATCATGATCCACCGCGCGCTGTACGGCAGCATGGAGCGCTTCGTCGCCGTGCTGATCGAGCATTACGCGGGCGCGTTCCCGGCGTGGCTGGCTCCCGTGCAGGTCGCGCTGATCCCGGTGACCGATCGGCACATTGCCTACGCGCAGGAGGTGGCGGCGATCCTGCACGGCAGGGGACTGCGCGTGCGCGTGGACGACTCCAACGGGCGCGTGGGCGGCAAGATTCGCGCGGCGACGCAGCAGAAGATTCCCTGGATGCTGGTCGTCGGCGACCGCGACGCGGCGTCGAGCACGGTCAGCGTGCGGCTGCGCTCCGGCGAAGACCTGGGCGCGCAGCCCGTGCTAGCCTTTGCCGACCTGGCGACGCGCCTCGTCGAGAGCAAGTCACTGGAATTGGCATAAGCTGGCGACGGTCAGTGGAAAGGCACCGCCCCCGTGCGCAGGGAGTCGTGCGGGGGCGGTTTGTGTGAAAAAACCCCTTGATTTATCGCCTGTCTTCTGTCGTAATACGTATTGTTATGTAATGATGCGCATCTCTGCTCATTGATGCGCAGCAGACCGGTGAGGAGAGAGCACCATGCCCACCCAGCGATCAACACCAGTTGCCATCCCCGCGACCACCGCTCACCGTCAGTTCGGCGACCTGCTGCGCCGCGCCTTTTCGGGCAAGGAGCACTTCATTGTCGAGAAGGACGGCCTGCCGGTTGTAGCTATCCTTTCCATGTCCGAATATGAGGAGTTGATGCAAGAACGTGAGCGCCACCAGGAACGGCTCAAGCGCTTTCGGGAGGCGGCCCGCGCCGTAGGCCAAACCTACGAGCAGCATGGCCTGAGCGAGGAAGAGGTTCTGGCCGAGTTGGAGAAGACCCGCGAGCAGGTCTACCGGGAACGCTATGGCGACGGATAGGCGGGCCGCCCGTACTGGTCCTCGCTGGTGTGCTGGCGACGGTGAGCGGAAATGCACCATCCCCGTGCAGAGCGAGACTGTGGGGGGCGGTTGTGCTGGCCGAACTTATGCCTCATCCTCGGATGGTTCGTCTGCTTCATCCACCTCGGATTCGAGTTGGTCATCTGCAACGGCGAGAATAGCGGAACCTTGCTGCTTGTACCGTTTGTACTCATGCAAGTTGCGGTAGGGTGGATACTCCATCCCTTCTGCACGTGCATCGGCCATGGTGCGATAGTTCATCCAGTAATCATCGAATACGTCGGCGCCCAATGAAGCAAAAACCCCTGTCCCGTTGATCAACCGCTCCCCGAACACAGTGGAGCCAATGTTGCGGGTGTTTCCGCTCCCTGGGCGATCCGCGGCGATGCGATATTTCTCGTGCAGGAAGAAGTCGAAGTCTCTGGCAACCGCAGGAATGTCTGCCAGTTGGCCGATGTCATAGACACGCCGCTCATCAATACCCTTGATCTGAGTGTAGATTACACCAAGCACATAATGCTTGGTATAGTTCTGGTAGGGAAAGGTGGTGATTGAGTCACTTTCTCGCGCTCTGAAGTAACCTGTGTACGTCCCTAACGTCATCCCGTTGACCTTGGACCTCCCCTGGCGATCCACCACTCTACGATATGTGGACTTGATGTCCAGCGCATATTTGGTGCCATCGGGAGCCAGCCAACTAATGTCGGGATATTGGTTTTGTTGGCGGGCCAACACCATCTTGTGGCCGTTTGCCTGAGCAAATTCGACCAACACTGGAAACATCAACAACTCAAGTGCTTTGGACAGCACTTTGGTGTCCAGCGTGATCGTGTAGATGCGCTGGTAAACGTCAATGAATCCTTTTACCGTCCAATCCCCCGTCTCTGTTGTCACCCGCTCGCGCAACCTACCAAAGTAGGAGACCAAGGAGTCGCGGAATGCATCTTGAGAAGTCATCTGCTTCGGCTCACCACAGTGCAGCTACAGTGCAATTAGGAGTAGCTCGGCTGAATCGCGTTTAGACAAGACATACTTCTGGCGCTTATTGGCCTCAAAGACATTGCCCTTGTATCGCTTGAGCACCTCTATGAGCGCATCTTGGGATGGTATGCCATCGTTGCGATAGGAGACAACCAGAATGCTTTTACGATAACGGGCAATCACTGCCTCAAAAGCCGCCAGGATGGTGCCGGGTCTAGTCCAGGGAGACTCCAAACGCTGCAACCGCCGATGTTTGGTGCTGTAGTCAATGCGCCATTGCCACTCATCATACATCGTAAGTCCTTCGAGAAAATGGTAAAAATCCAGATAGTCCACCCCTACGCCTCTGTGGTTCACATAGGGCGGGTCAATATAAACCAGATCAACGTCAACGGGTGCCTCGAGCGCATCACTACAAATAGCCCGATTGCTGCGCTCGTTGTCAAACACTGCTGCGCTGGCTTCGATGGCAAAAGCGCGAAAATGGACTTCAAAAGGCGTATCCCATGTCGTTTTATTGCCAAAGGATCGCTGGACTCTGGCCTGGCGCATGTATAGGTTAGCGCGGTGAAAGAGGTTGTAGGGACGCTTGGCGATACAAGCCTGATAAACCGCAAAACGCGCCAAAGCCTGTTTGAATGGATCGGTCAACAAATGATCTATGTTGTAAATAACGCGATCCAGCCAGGCGTTCTCGTTGTCAGTGAAGTAGATGCCGCTGAACGTTCGCTGAATGAAATCGGGGTAGTTGATGCCGGGATGTCGCTCAAGCACCAGTTCAGCATCCGCTGGCGCTAAGCGCACATCCCTGTTTTCGATTAGGGCCAGGCCAATAGTCCGGTTGAACCGCAGAATATCGTTGTAAATGACGCGCTTACCAGCCGTTTTGAATAAGTGGCTGACACAGCCTGTCCCGCCAAACAGATCTAAGACGGTATCGAATTCCAGGTCCTCAACGTTTGCCCATATCCACTCCGTGAGCTTGAGCTTGCTCCCCTGATAGCGAGTGGAGGGAAATGGGATATTATATCGCTTGGCCTGTCGGGCCGCGAACAACGATTGCTGAATAGGTGGCACCATACCTAACTCCGAGACTCAACAGATTTCATGTATTATAGCGCAACCTCCCCCACCAGCACGGGTGTATCTCGTTTCTGGGGCAAGAGAGCACCGCTGAGGCGCAGAGAGCGCAGAAAAGATGGTATTAGTTCTTCTCCGCGTCCCCTGTGTCTCAGTAAGCTCAGGAAAGTCTTTCGTAATCCGGGGGTTTACCTCACCCCCAGCCTCGCTTCGCTCGGCTTGCCCCCTCCATGCATGGTTCACGCACCGACACATTTAACACTTGAGGGGGTCGGACCGTCGAAAAAGACGAGCAAATCGCGGAAACGGGTCAGGATGAGCGCCTGAACGCCTCCTGCGAAGCGCTCCAAAAGGCGGAAGCCCAGACGGAATAATGAATAGCGGGTGACATCGGCGGAGACCACCTGACCGCGTAAATCAGGGTCATCGAAGGCCAGGCTGCCGAGAGAGAGCACCCAGGCATAGGCCAGAACCATGACCAGCAGGAGGCGATTGGCATGGCTGGGGGTGGTGATGCGCGAGGTCTGCCACTGCCAGCCATCGGACTTCAGGTCACGGAAGCTGCCTTCCTGCCAGTAGCGCACGGCATACTCCCAGCCGTCAATGTCGGGACAGTTGGTGACCAGACACCAGGCTTCTCGATGCACCGGTCCCCAAAGGAGGTGAACCTCCGTCGCCAGCCACCCCGCTTTCTTGAAAGCTTCCCCTCGCCCATGCCAACACTGCCCGTGCTTGGGCAACAAGTCGCTCAAGGCGCACGGCAGGGTGTTGGGACTGAAGCGGAAACGGGTCTGCTTCTGCACGCGGAAGAGGTAGTGCCAGTGGAAGTGGTCAGCAATCTCCCGTATCAAGTCGGGCGAGGTGCCAAGGCCCCGATCCGCCTGCACCAACGGGATGACCCCTGGCGGAATGGCGGGGGCGATCCACCCCAGCAGGGTGGTGATCAAGGCCACCTGGCTCATCGGCCAGGCATGAGGCCGATAGGCCCAAAAGGCCAGCGGCAGGCAGCTGCCTCGATAGGCTAACCCCACCACCATCACACTCAATAGCCCCCCTAGCTTGGTCTCATCCACCAGCAGAATCAGTCGCTCTCCGTGGTAGCGGATCAGCACCCAACGCGCCCAGGCCCGACTACAACTCTGCCAGCAGATGCGGTCGTTGGCCAGATAACGCTCCAAGCGTCGTTGGAGGCTGTCTGCTTTGCCCACCAGCCCCAGCTTCTCCGCCACCCGGCTCGGCGCACAGTGCCGCGCTTGCACGATGCCGTAGCTATACAGCCCGATCACGGTCGCTTGCCAAAACTTCAAATGCCGGAAACACTGCCGCATATAGTCCAGCCAGTGGTACAATTCCCCCTGACTCATCGCGTCATCCTCCTTCTTGCTCAGTGGGCGATGACCGATGAGTCTACTCTCTTCTCCTCTCCATAAAAAGTGTCGGTGCGTGAACCATGCATGGAGAGGGGGCGGCGAGGCGCGTCAGCGCCGAGCGGGGGTGAGGTAAACCGGGGCACGACAACTCGCCTCTTCAATTCCTTACCTGGGCTTACTTCTGCGGTTCAAGTATTTCGCCCCCAAATCCGAATGCACCCCACCAGCATCGCCGCCAGCAAATCCACCGCCGCGCGCACGTCGCCCATATCCGCCGTCTCGCTGGGCGTGTGCACGTAGCGCAGCGGCAGCGAGATCGCCCCGGTGGGGACGCCCGCCCGCGCCGCCTGAATCGTGCGCCCATCGGTGCCACCGCCGGTCAGCACTTCGAGCTGGTAGGGGATGCCCGCTTCTTCGGCGCGCGTGATGAGCAGGTCGCGCACCGCTGGCGGGACGATTAGCGAGTCGTCGCGCATCTTGATCGCCGCGCCGCCGCCCAGCCGGATCGCCATCTCTCTGTCGCGCGGCTGGTCGCCGCACGGGGTCACGTCCACGGCCAGCGCCAGGTGCGGCTCCACGCCGTAGGCCGCCGGCCCCGCCCCGCGCGCGCCAACTTCCTCCTGCACGCTGAAGACGAAATAGACGCTGTGCGGCGTCCCCGCCTCCTTGACGCGGCGCAGCGCCTCGATCTGCACGGCGCAGCCCAGCCGGTTATCGAGGCTCTTGCCGATGATGCGCTCGCCGCGCCGGAAGACCTCGCCCACGAACGCGCCGGGGTCGCCCACGCTGACGGGCGCGCTGCTGTCCACGCCGGTACTGATGTCAATGTAGAACCCGGTCAGGTCGGGCAGATCGCGCCGCTTGCTGAACTGGTGCTCGACGCCAATCGTGCCAATGGCCCCGTTCTCGAAGCGCACGCGCGCGCCCAGCAGCGTCGCCGGGAACAGCGCCCCGATGTTGGCGAAGCGCGCGTAGCCCTGCCGGTCTATATGGCTGACGATCAGGCCGATCTCGTCCATGTGCGCAGAGACCAGCACGCGCTTAGGGCCATTCCCCACGCGGCAGATCAGGTTGCCGAGCGCGTCAACGGTGATCTCGTCGGCGGCGTCGGCGACTTCAGCGCGAATCAGGTCGCGGATATGATGCTCATAGCCGGGTGGCCCCCAGGCTTCGGCGAGTGTTTTGATCAATGTGTCCACGAGATTATTACCTTTCCAGAACAGACGGTGTCAGAGTCATCCACGCCGCGCGCAGCAGGGCTGCCTGGTGCTCCCAGTCGGCGATGCTCATGATCGCATACGGCCCGTGAATGTAACGGCAGGGGTTGGCTACCACCACACTTGGCACGCCCGTCCCCGCCCGGTGAATGGCCCCCGCGTCGGTGCCGCCTGCGTGCTGCGGCGAGCGGAACTGATGCGGGATGCCCGCCGCGTCAGCGGCACGCACCAGATAGCGCACCAGGCGCGGGTCGCTGACCATCGAGCGATCCGCCACCGTAATCGCCGGGCCGCCACCCAGCCGCGTGATCGTCGTCTGATCCGGCTCGTCGGGGTCTTGCGGCAGGTCGTGGCAGGCGGTCGTCTCCAGCACGAAGGCCGCGTCGGGCCGGATCTGCCCGGCGGCGGCTCGCGCCCCTCGCAAGCCGACCTCCTCCTGCACGGTGAAGGCCACGTGCAGGTCGAAGGGGAACGGATCGCCCTGCACCAGACAGATCAGCGAAGCGCAGCCCGCGCGGTCGTCGAACGCCTTGCCGCGCACCGTCGGCCCCAGCACCTCAAACGAGCTGGCGAAGGCGATGGCATCGCCGGGCGTCAGGGCTTTCTCGGCGGCTTCGCGGCTGGTCAGGCCAATGTCAATGCGCAGCCGGTCAATGGGCACGGTGTCCTGGCTTTTGTTGAGGTGCAGCGGCGGCCAGCCGATCACGCCCGGAATCTTGTCCGGGCCAACGAGCACGCGCGTCCCCGGCAGGATGCGCGCGTCCAGCCCACCGACCGCGCTGAAGCGAATCATCCCGTCAGAGTCGAAGCCCATGACCATCATGCCGACTTCGTCCATATGCGCGGCGGCCATGACGCGCAGCTTGGCCGCGCCGGTGCCGCGCTTGACGGCGAGCACGCTGCCCAGCGCGTCAATGCGAATGTCCTCGACGTGGCCCTGAATGTGCTTGAGAATCAGGGCGCGGACTTCGCCCTCGTCGCCGGAGATGCCGGTCGCCTCGCATAGCTCGCGCAGCACGTCCATCATGCCTCACGCTCCTTCAGGGTAGCTGCTTCGGGCCAGACGAGGGAGTCCAGGAAATCCGGCGTCAGCCCGGCGATGAACGCCGCCAGCAGCCGCCCGGCGCGCGTCACGTCGCGCAGGTTGACCACCTCCGAAGGCGTGTGCATGTTGCGCATGGGGACGCCGATCAGCCCGGTGGGGATACCCTCGCGGCTGACCTGAATCTCCCAGGCGTCGGTGCCGCTATTGCCGGGGACGGCCTCGATCTGCACTTCGATCTCCAGGGCATCGGCGGCAGCGTGCAGCGCCTTGACCAGCAACGGGTGAAAGTTGGGGCCTCGGCCAATAGTCGGCCCGTCGTCCAGGGCAAAACCCTCGTCGTCGCCGACGCCCTTCTGCGCGCCCCACGACCCGTCAATGGCGATAGCCATGTCCGGCGCGATCTGGTAGGTGGCGGCCAGCGCGCCGTAGCTGCCGACCTCCTCCTGCACCGCCGCCACGCCCACCACGTCCCAGGCGTGATCGCGGCGAGCCAGCTCGTCCAGGCAGAGCGTCACCACAGCGACGGCCACACGGTCGTCGAGCGCCTTGGCGGCCAGGTGATCGCCCTTCAGCGCGACGGCGGGCGCATCTACTGTGATGATGTCGCCCACGCGCACCAGCGCGGCGACTTCGTCAGCAGGCAGGCCCACGTCAATCCATAGCTCATCGGAGGCGGGGTATTTGTCGCGGCTGCGCGCCATGTGCGGCGGCGCAGCGCCGAACAGCCCCTTGAGAGTCTGGCGGCCATGCACCAGCACCGGCTGCGCGAGCATGGTGCGGTAGTCAATGCCGCCCAGATGCACGGTGCGGATGAAGCCCTCGCGCACCTCGGCGACGATCAGGCCGATCTCGTCCATGTGCGCACAGAGCATGATCGTGCGGCGCGGCTCCGGCCCGCTGCCCCGCTTGAGCGCGATCAGGTTGCCCAGGGCGTCAGTGCGCAGGTCGTCGGCTAGTCCGGCCCAGGCATCGTGAATCACGGCGCGGACTGGCCCCTCGTGACCAGATGGCGCGGGCGCAGTGCACAGCGCCCGCAAATGCTCTTGGAGGTCTAGTGGCATTGGCTCGTGTGTTTCCTATGGTGGCGTGATCGGGGCATCAGTTCCCCGGCTCCAGGCTTTCCTGAGTAGGCGAAGGCAGCGGCGCTTCCGTCGCCGGAGGCGGTTCGGTCGGCAGCGGAGCTTCGGTTGGCACCGCTGTGTTGGTCGGCGGCGGCGCGATCGTCGGTGCGGCGGTCGGTGGCAGTGTAGGCGACGGTGGCAGCGTCAGCGTGGGCGCAGTGGTGATCGTCGGAATGAACGTCCAGGTGGGAATTGGCGTCCAGGTGGCAGGCATCACAAACGGCGTGTTCGTCGGCAGGAACAACTGAGGCGGCGTCGCCGGGAGCGGCTGTCCGAACGGCGTGTACGTGGCCGTGAGAAATGGCGTATAGGTCGGCACGCCCGGTGACGCTGTCGCACCGCCCAGCGTAGAATCGGTCGGGACGGCTGTCCTGCCCTTGTCCGCCGGGGCGTAGGCCAGCAACACCGCGCCGAGACAGTAGCACGGCACGGTCAGCAGGATAATCGCCAGCAGCACCAGGCGAGTGGTCTGCCGGCTATCCAGAGGCCCCGAAAACATGTCAAACATCGTCGTTTCTCATCCGCCAGCGGCGCGTTGAGTCGAATGGTAGCACGCGCGGTGAGCAGGTGCCAATCAAGGCTGACGCGCTGCAAGGCAAGCCTGCCGGACGCCCTCACTTACGCACGTCCAGCCAGGCGTCTGCCTCCAGGACGCGCGCCATATGCAACACAGCGTGGTGCGCCGGACTGTCGAGATCGGCCAGCCGAATCTGGCGGCGTCCAGGCTGCTTGAGCGCCGCGCGCGCCGCCTCCCACTGCCGGGAGACGCCTTCGACGCGGCCTAGCTCCACCACCTGCCGGAATCGGTCACCCTCGGCGAGATGCACCCACACATCCTGGGCGACGCGCATCGGCCCGTCCTTGCCCTTGCGCCCCTGCGGGCTGGGGGCCGTCTGGCTCAGCAAGACATAGCTCACCCGCTCGAACGGCAAGCGCCAGCGCGTGCTGCCCGTGAAACGGCTCCGCGCGCGCACCTCGCGCCTCTTGACATCCAGCACCACGTCCGTCGTGGTGATCATGCGCCAGAATGCGCGCAGGGCCGCCACCAACATGGCCACCGCCACCGCCAGCCCCAGCGCGGGCAGCCAGGACGGCTTCACTTCAGCCAGACCGCTGTTCAGCGTGCCAGTCCCCAACAGCGCGAATACGACGGCGAGTACCACCAGCCCCACCGCGCGCAGCAGATCGCCCAGCACCCAATACCCCCGTCGTTTCCAGACCCAGCGCGTCTGCCGGGCGACGAAGGCCCATCCCTCAAAGGTGAGCGGCGGCTCGCGCAGCGGCACATCAGCGGGCGCGGGCGGAGCCGCTACGACCAGAGGCCGCGTGTCAGCCGCCGGAGGCGGCGGCGCAATGATCGGCGCGGGACTGGGCGGCGCGACGACATGCAGCGGGCGGTCTAGCAGCCGGGCCAGCGCCTGGGCCGCCTGACGAGCATCCTCTTCGTGCTCGGCTGCCTCGCCCTGGGGCCAGCTCGCCAGCCCGCACCAGCGCGGCTCCCCCGCGTCCTCAGCGGACTCAGCGAGCAGCAGCCCCAGGTGCCAGCTTTGATATTCCGGTGCCCAGCCGACGACCACGCGAGCGATCCCTGAGGGAGCCAGCCATCCTTGCGACGGGAGCTGGCGAGCACGGGCGAACGCCGGCGCATAGGTCAGACCATCCGGGCGCGCTTCGACCAGCACCGGAGCCGCGCCCGATGCCTCGCTGGATGGGCGTGCACCGTTGACCAGCCGCCAGATTTCGGGGCCGATCTCGATGGTCAGGCTGTGCGCCGCGCTGATTGTATCTGTCACGTAGGACGAGCTTAGCATAGCGTTGATCAACCGATTCCTCAGAGCGATACGGGCGCTGCTGCGCCTCGTGCGCTCACCGTCTCAGAGCGGGCTGCGCTCCGCCCAAGTCTACCGCGCGTTGGGCACAGCGGCGAATTAGTGGCCCGTTCGCGTCATGCGGGGCACCGCACATAGGGGCGGTTCTGCTAACCTATACGCATTGAGTTAAGGCATTCGGCGGGAGCGTCCAGGCGGAACGCCCGTCCCTCTGGCCCCCTCCCCGGCAAAGCCAGGGAAGGGAAGACGTTCCATCCAGCGATCAAAATCCCCCTCTCTGGCTTGGCCGGAGAGGGGGACTTAGGGGGTGAGGCGCGCAGGGGCGCATCGCCGGTGAGGAGCCAGCCCGTCACGGCTTGAACGTGTAATAGCGGATCAGCGCGTCGGCCAGGTCGGGCAGGCAAGACGTGATGTCATACCACTGCGCGCCGGAGCCGACATTCCACAGGTGGAAGCCCTTCACATACGGGTCTTCCTCAAGCTGGTAGGTGTATTGCAGCGCGTCGCGGATGATCAGACCGCAGCCTGGCATGATCGTCCCCCCGCCGATGCCCATCTCGGTGATGTAAACCGGCAGGTTCGCCGCTGCGGGCAGGGACAGCAGCAGCCGCTCGTGCAGCACGCGGTGGCGCAGCGCGATCCACACGTCCGACTCGGAGGGCAGGCGCGAGTCTTCCAGGCTGTAAGCGTGCAGGGCGATGCCGTGCGTGCGCCCTGGCGCGCATGGGTTATCAACCGCGTACTGGTAGGCGGGCAGCAGGTCGTTGAAAGCCTGCATGTCGGGGTTGCCGCCAGGGAACGAGAACAGCAGCAGACAGCGCCCCTGCTCGTTGGCGATCTTCATCGCCTCGATGGAGAACTCGGAGATCCAGCGCAGCGACGCCGGGCACTCGTTCATGAACTCGTAGTAGTCGGCGTCCACCTGATCCCAGTACTGCTTGAGGCCAGCCAGCCAGCGCCGGGCGGTCGCTGCCGGGTCTGGCTCCTGGCGGATGTCGGCGGGGCAGTCGCTCATGCCGTCCGGCGTGAGAATCGAGCGGTAGACGATCACCGTCTCCGGCGAGATAGCTTTGGCCTGGGTGAGCGTCTGCTCGGAGCCGTTCAGCCCCTTGAGCGTGCCGACCGGAAAGCCCGCGTCCCTCATGCGCTGCACAAAGGCGAGGATCTCCGCCTGGCTGCGCTCGTTGAGGATGTGCAGGCCCAGCAGCGTAGTGTTCGGTTCGCGCCCGCGCAGAATCTCGCAGGCGCGCACGTCGGCCACCTCCGCCAGCGCCCGTCCCTCGGCGCTGAGTGGCAGCCAGCCGTCCGGCGTGCTGGCCCAGGCGTTGCCCGCCGCGTCTGTCGCGAACTGGTCAACAGTCAGCAGCTCGCGCTCCACTGCGGCGCGGGCAACAGGCGCTGTGAAGTCGGGAGCCGTGTAGAGGTTGGCTCCTGCCACAACCACGCGCGCGCGGCACGGCTGGACGCTCACCGTTGGCGGCAGGGCAGTATGCAACGGCTCCGGCGTATACTGCGGCCCGGTGATCGGGCCGAAGGTGACGCCGGGCGGCGGCGGCAACGGTGTGGGCAGCGGCGTGATCGCCGGATCGGTCGTCGGCTGGGCGGCAACGTGCGCAGGCGTGGGCGGGTCATCGGGCATGGCCGATAGTGCCGGCGTCGGTGTGACGTAGACGGCGATGCTCTGCTGCTCGGCGCAGGCTGCCAGCAGGATGAGGCCAGCCAGCAGAGCGGCCAATCCGAAAGGTTTGAATTTGGTATGAACGTTCATGGTAGAGAGTGTATATCACGCTGGGCTTTGCGGGCAAATTAAGCGCTGCGCGCAAAACCCGTCAGGGCATGGGGGCGTTGCTCTGCCGGCCAGACTCCGCACACCCCCGTGCGCAGTTGGGGCTTGCCACGCGCCCCGCAGGTATCGTATGATCTGGACGATTTCCCCGTCTGTGCGCGCGGATGCCCTCCGCGCAGTGACTATGTCCGATCTTGCGCTGTTCATCTTCCTCTGACAGCCCGGTTCTGCGCGTGGCACCGGCGCTGCTACGGTGCTGTGTGGCGCTGCCCGCCCGCCGGAAAGCTCCCGATCAGTTGTGCTCCCTTACAAACAGCGATTCTCATGCCAGCGGCACCTGATCGCCGCCTGACCTGACCCGACCGCTCGCCGTAGCTGTGTGTGGATGATCATGAGCGCGCAAGAGACCCAACCCCTGACCCTGATCCCGATCGCCGGGATGCAAATAGTCCCTATGCCCGGCGGCAACCCGTGCCTGCGCTGCGGGGCGTGCTGCGCCCATTTCCGCGTGTCGTTCTATTGGGCCGAAGCTGACTCGTCGCACGGCGGCACCGTGCCCCCTGACCTGGCAGAAGACCTGACGCCAGTCCTAAGCTGCATGAAGGGCACCAACCAGGTGCATCCGCGCTGCGCCGCGCTGATCGGCGAGATCGGGCGTGGGGTACGCTGCACCATCTACGAGGGACGGCCCTCGCCTTGCCGCGAATTCGACGTTGAGTGGACGGGTGAGGCATTGCGCTTCACGCAGGAAGACCTGGCGCGTTGCACGCAGGCGCGCGCCGTCTGGGGGCTGCCGCCCCTGTTCGACCAGCCGCATCCTCTGCCCCAGCCAGAAGGGACTACACCGCCACCGCTCAAGCAGGCGAGCTAGCCAGCCAAGAAGATAGCGTTGGGAAATTCCCTACACGCTGGTCTTGTAGGGCGCTGCTCTGCTGCGGCCCCTTAGGGCGTATAGCAATACGCCTCTACGCT
>JAXGOK010000058.1:0-13533 GCA_040767545.1 Aggregatilineaceae bacterium
AGACCTCGACTCTGCCTCGACGCTGACGCTGTTGCCGCCCCCCTCTCGCTTGGCTACAATGAGAGCCATCCAGCGACCAGGAGCAAATGCCGTGTACCTCAGCCCCAGCCGCATCGAGCAGCCGCAGCTTGCCAGCGAAGTCCTGCGCGACAACCCGCTCGGCGACCCGCACGCTCGCCCCCTGACGGTCTACCTGCCGCCCGGCCACGACGACCTGCCCGACGCGCGCTATCCCACCGTGTACCTGCTGAGCACTCACGGCAACACCGGGCCGGGCCTGCTCAACTGGCGGCCCTGGGACATGACGATCAAGGAACAGCTTGACGCCCTGCTCGCCGCCGGGCGCATCGCCCCGCTGATCGTCGTCATGCCGGACATGTGGACGCGCTTCGGCGGGTCGCAGTACGTCAACTCCGCCGGGATGGGCCGCTACGAGGATTACCTCATCCAGGAGGTGATCCCGCTGGTGGATCGCAACTACCGCACCCTGCCCCATCGCGATCACCGCGCCGTCATCGGGCGCAGCAGCGGGGGCTTCGGCGCGATCACCCAGGCCATGCACCACCCGGAGGTTTTCGGCGCGTTCGCCTGCCACAGCGGAGACATCTACTGGGAATACACCTGTCTGCCCGGCCTCAGCCGGATGCACCAGCAGCTTGCGCCCTACGGCTCGCTGGACGAGTTCATCGCCCGCATCCCCGACATCCGGCCCAAGAACAGCGCCTTCTGGGAGCTGATCATGACCGTGTGCTGGGCGGCGGCTTTCGGCGGCAATCCGGGGCAGCCGCGCGGCTTCGACCTGCCCATTGACCCCGACACCGGCGCGCTGAACGAAGCCGTCTGGCGACGCTGGCTGGCCCACGACCCGATCCGCAAGCTCGACGTGCCCGCCTGCGCCGATGCCCTGCGCCAGATGCGCCTGGCCTATGTGGATGTCGGCATTTACGACGAATACCAGCTTCAGGTGGGGGCGCGGATGCTGCACCGCAAGCTGGAAGCATTGGGCATCCCCCATGTCTACGAGGAATACCCGGACGGCCACCGCCACACCGATTACCGCTACGCCCATTCGCTGGAGCGGCTGAGCAAAGCGCTGCAATGACGCTTTCCCCGCGATGCTTCCGGCGCTGTGCCCACTGCCCTCTGCTCGCCCTGCTGCTCGCCGCGCTGAGCGTCGCGGGCGCGGCCTGCTCGCTGTCTTCCCCGCAGGTGATTTACGTGACCGCCACGCCGGAGTACGACGAGGGCGGGCATCTTGTCGTCCCGCCGACGATGACGCCCGACGAGCCGACGCCCACCCCCCTCCAGCCCACGCCCGATACGCCGCGCTACACGCAGGCCGCCGGAGGGATGCACGCCGTCCGGCCCGGCGAAACCCTGGGCACCATTGCCGCGCTCTACGGCGTCACCGTAGACGATCTGCTGGCCCTCAACGACCTTTCCGACCCGAACCGGCTCGAAGTCGGGCAACTGATCAGCGTGCCGGCTGGTGGGGGCGTGACCACGCCCGCCGTCAAGCTGATCCCCGATAGCGAGCTGGTCTACGGCCCCACGGCCAGCAGCTTCAGCATCACCGGCGCGGTCAAGTTCCGCCAGGGCTTCCTGCGCGCTTACTCCGAACAGGTCGGCGAGGAGACGTGGAGCGGGGTCAAGATCGTGGATTTCGTCGCGCGCTCGTACAGCGTCAACCCGCGCCTGCTGCTGGCGCTGCTGGAATATCGCGGCGAGTGGCTGTCCACCCCCTACCCTACCGATGAGCAAGTCCTCTACCCGCTGGGGATCGTCAAAGAGGGGCGCGAAGGGCTGCTCAAGCAGCTTCTCGACGCCGCCGACGCGCTCAACTACGGCTACTACGGGTGGAAGTATCGCGGCACCATCGCCATGACGCTGGGCGAAGACCAGCGCGTGCTGTTCGACCCCATGCTCAACGCGGGGACGGTCGCCGTGCAAACCATGCTCGGCCTGACGACCAGCCCCGCCCAGTGGCAGCGCGACGTGCACCCCAGCGGCTTCTTCGAGACGTACCTCAGCCTGTTCGGCGACCCCTTCACGCACGCCATCGAGCCGCTGGTGCCGCCCGACCTCGTCCAGCCCGCGCTGACGCTGCCTTTCGCCCAGGGCGAGGAATGGGTCTACACTGGCGGGCCGCATGGCGCGTACAACAGCGGATCGGCCTGGGGCGCGATTGACCTCGCCCCGCCGGAGCCGCCGGAGGAGCTGGTGCAGGCGCAGGGCGCGTGCTACATCTCGCCGCACTGGGCGACCGCCGCCGCGCCGGGCGTCATCGCCCGCAGCAGCGACGGCTATGTGATCCTCGACCTGGACGGCGACGGGGACGAGCACACCGGTTGGACGCTGGTTTACCTGCACCTGGACGACAGCGAGCGCATCGCCGCAGGCACGCGCGTGCAGACCGGCGACCGGCTCGGCCACCCCTCGTGCCAGGGTGGAATCAGCAACGGCACGCACCTGCACCTGTCCCGCCGCTACAACGGCGAGTGGATTCCCGTCTCCTGCGAAGACTGCGCGCCGGGCGTGACCGTGCCGCCCTTCGTGCTCGGCGAGTGGACGGTCTACGGGTTCCCCAACCAGGAATACCAGGGGTACATGACCCGCCCCGGCGACGACGGCTACCGCCAGGCCGAGCAGTTCCGCGACAACGACCTGAACAAGATCATGTGGTGATTGGTTGTTGGTTGTTGGTAATCAGTTGTCAGGAGTCGTGAGTCTGGAGAGCGGACTCATCGCCCTGGGCAGAAGCAAACTTCGGAAGCCTGGTACCGTAGGGGTGTAACAAAGTGGCGCGGATACCACGCGCGGCTGTAGGGGAGGGTTTCGAAACCCTCCCCTACAAAAGCGTAGGGGCGTATCGCCATACGCCCACAAGAACACCGCCAGCCGCTGGCGCGAGTCGTAGGGGCGGAAGGCCCCTCCCCCTGGCCCCTCCCCGGCCAAGCCAGGGAAGGGGAAAGCGCTCACATCCGGCGATCAAAGTCCCCCTCTCTAGCTTGGCTGGAGAGGGGGATTTAGGGGGTGAGGCAATGTGAGCGGACGCCCCTACGCTCACCAGTTGCGCGTGCCGGTGTAATAATAGACGTGCTGGCAGCTCGGCTCGCTGTTCAGCACCAGGCTCATGGTCATAGTCAGCGTCGTCTCGCTGGTGAAGCTCAGCGTCATGCTCACCCGCCCCGTGCCCAGGACGTTCGGCCCGGCGTAGGCGTAGACGTTGGGCTGAATCCGGCTGAGGAAGTAGGCGCTGGCCTCCATCCCCTTCCACGAGAGACCGCCCGCCGCCGGAGCAATCGCCGCCAGGTGATCGCAGAAGTTGATCGCCGGAGCGCCGGAGCACTCGCCGGTCATGTTGTCGCTGCCGGGGCGCATCTGCCAGACGGAATTCGCGGCGGGGGCCAGGTCTGCGCCTCCGGCAGGGGCCGCCTCACCCCCGGCAGGCGGAGCCGATGGCGGGGCGAAGACCAGCGGCGGCGGCTCCACCTGGGCGACGGCCTGGCACGCGCCAACGGCCCGCACCTCGGCCTGCGCCGCCCACGAGGGTTGCGCGCCCGTGTCAAGCTGCCACCAGGGAGCGCCGTCGGGGTCATTGGCCCAGCCAATCGCCGTATACGTCGTCGCCGTCGAGAGGCTGCCCAACGTACCGCGCTGCGCCCCCGGCCCCACGCGCAGCGACACCTGCGCGTCAGGCGCAGGCGCGCCCACCAGACAGGCGACCGGCTCCGCCAGCAGGTCGAGCGGCGCATAGGCTATATCGGCGAAGGGGAAGGCGCGCAGAGCCACCGGCGCAGCGACCGGCGTCAGGCCGTCGCCGCCCAGATTAACCCGCGCCTCCTCGCCCGCTGCCACTTCAACGGAGACGCCGCGCGCCGTGACCGTCCCCGCCCCGGCCAGCGCGCGGACGGTCAGGGAATCGCCCGGTGCGGCGGTGACCAGCAGCGTGGCATCGGCGAAGGCCAGCGTCACCTGGTTCGCGGTGATTTCGGCCCGCCTCTCTCCAGTGAATTGCAGCAGCAGGCCCGCAGGCATGGCCGCGCACGGCGCGCCCCCGCTGGTCAGCGTGAACGATTCGAACGGCGCGCCCGCCACTTTGACCGGCGTCACATCATTGGGCAGCAGCACGGCCAGCACATTGATCGCGCTCTGGTCTCCCTCCCAGCCGATCAGCGGGGTGAAGGCCCAGGCGATGCCGCCGGCGAGCTGCACGCGCAACCAGTCACCCTGCTCGTTGCGCCCGTCGGCCAGCGCCTCTTCGCCAGCGGCAAGCTGGCCCACTACAGCGTAGGTGATGCCCGCCCCGTCGCGCAGGTTGATCTGCGCGCTGCCCCGGTTGAAGACGGGCAGCGTGGGCCGCTCCGCCCCGGCGACGGGGGGCCGCGCGATCTGTGCGTCGCCGAACAGGACGCCCGTAATGGTCGCGCCCTCGGCGGCGGGCAGGCTCAGCACGGCCACGCCCCACCCCTCGCCCGCAGGATCGGCGGCAGCGGTCGCCAGTGCGTCCAGCGTGTCCAGGGGCGCGCGGTCACCGGCGCTCACCGCGCTTAGCTCGCTCGCGCCGAGGGGCCGGGCGCTGATCTCACCGTGCCCGTAGCACACTTCGCCGGGCAGCAGCTCGCCGCAGTAGATGCCCGCTTCGGCGATGGCCTGCTCAGCCAGCGCCACGCACTGATCGCCGTCCTGCGCCGCCGTGCGGGTCACCGAAGCGGCCCCGCCCGTCACGATCAGGAGTCCGCTCAGCAGTCCTGCTAACACAGTACGCGCCCGTCCGTTTGTCATCGCTCCGCTTCCCTTTGCTCTGGTGGTTGGTGATTGGTTGTTGGTTGTCGTCAGTGATCAGTTGCCAGTGATCGGTTGTTGGTTGCCGGTGATTGAGTGTCGAATCCCGGTTGGGATGTCTGCAAAATCCGCCAGGTAGGGGCGCTGCTCTGCTGCGCCCGCGTAGGGGCGGGTTTACAAACCCACCCCTACACCCCCGCCTGACGCGCGTCAGCGCCGAGTGGGGGTGAGGTAACGCCACCGCCCTAGACTTCGGAAGTCTGGCAATCGCTTCTCGACCATCCCGCCCCAAACATACTATAATCGCGGCGTGCGCTGCCCGTCTGATAACATCCGCCCGGCAAAGGAACGCTCATGCGCCGCATCCATTCTGTCCCGATCTTACTGCTCCTGCTGGCCCTGGCCCTCTCCGCGTGCGCCGAGTCAGTCAGCGCGCCGGACGCCATCGAAAGTTACCTCAAGGCCAAGATTGCCGCCGATGAGGGCAAGCTCGCCACCCTGTCCTGCGCCGCCTGGGAAGCGCAGGCCGCGCTCGAAGCGGCCCCCTTCCGCTCGGTGAAGGCCCAGCTTGACGGCCTGGCCTGCCGCGAGAACGGGCAGGACGGCGACGCAACCCTCGTCACCTGCGAGGGCACCCTGGTGATCACCTATCGCGGCGAGGCTCCGCGCCAGCAAAGCCTGGCCGGGACGACTTACCGCGCCGTCAAAGAGGACGGCGTTTGGAGGATGTGCGGCCAGCAGTAGCCGTCATGCTCCCTCCTCTTCTGCTGCCGCGAGCACCGCTTCGAGCGTTTGCAGCGTCAGCAGATTGCGCACGGTGAAGCCCGCCGCCAGGTTCTCGTCCTCAAAGGCGCACACCGCGCCGGACGCCGGTACCGTCATGTGCGTCGGGTCGGCGGGGTCAACGCCCCGGTCGGGCAGCGGCTCCAGCGCCAGCCACAGGTTGATCAGCGGCACATCATACTCCAGCGCCACCCCCGCCACGATCTGGTTGAAAAGCACCGTCTGCTCCGGGAACTCCGGGCGGTACGGGAACGTGCTGAGCACGGGCAGCACCCCAGCGCGTACAGTCTCCACGACCAGCGCCCGCAGAAAATAAGCGAACTGCTCGGCGGTGAGGTACTGCACGTCGTTGGTGCCGAACATGATCAGGGCGATGCTCGGCTGCATGAGGCGCAGCTCGCAGCTTAGCGGCGTCTCCCCCGCCTGGCAGAACTCCGGGTTGGCCCACATCGCATCAAGGACGCTGGCCGCGTTGAAGCCGCCTGCCGCCGCCTGGCTCTGCCGGGCGAAGGAGTCGCGCTCCTCCGTGCGGAACTGGGCGATGACCGGCTCCAGGTACTCGTACTCGCCCAGGGCATAGTCGCCCTCGCCGATAGGGATCAGAAAGTAAGGGGTGTCCGTCATGCAGTCGCCCACCTTGACGAAGGCGTGCGCATCGCCCCCGCGCGCGAGGCTGTGCGCGTAGATCGCCCGCGCGTTCTCGCTGATCTCCGGCACCGGCGGGAAAGACGCCAGATCAATGGCGGTCACCTCGTCCAGGCTCAGCGGGCCAGGGACGGGATCGGGCAGGTCGAAGGGCGTGGGCGTGGCAGGGGGAGCGGCCCCGGTCAGGGGATTGGCCCCCGCCGCCAGACCCAGCGCTACCCCCAGGATCGCGCCCCCTGCCCCGGCCAGCGCCAGCAGTCGTCGCAGCATAGCTCGCTCCAAAGGCTCACCGCCGGGAAGACAAAAGCACCCCCTGCGGCTCTGGGCGAGTTTACACTGGGCGGCATATCGTGTAAAGTCGGAGCGGTGATCAGTGATCAGCCGTCAGCGATCAGAATGTGCGGCACCGCTGCGGAATAGACTTCCGAAGTTTTGTCTGGTTGGGGGAGTCCGGCGGGGCGTATGCGCTACGCCCCTACGAAAGACACCCGTCCCGTTCCGAGAGATACTTACCACCAGCGACGATCACTGACGACTGACAACTGACGACTGACAACCAATCATCAACAACCAACAACCACTCCCCCATGCCCCGCCGACTCCTTCTTGCCGCTCTCGCCCTGATCGCCGCCGCGCTGCCCTGGATCGCGCCGCCACAGCGAGTCGCCGCCCAAGTCCAGATTCAGGCGCTCGCCCCCTACGCGCTGACCGCCTACAGCCGCCCGGATCGGGCCGCGCCCATCGTCGGCGTGTTCATGCCCCATGCCAAAGTCGCGCTCGAAGGGCGCAGCGCCGACACCGCCTGGGTGCTGGGTCACAGCAGCGACGGCAGCGTGCGCGGCTGGATCGAGCGCCGCCATCTGCTGCTGCCGCCGGATGCGTCCGTTGCGCGCCTGCTGGTCAGCAACGAGATCGTCTTCGTGCCGCCCGCCCCGCGAACGGACAGCGCTCGCGCCGTAGACCTGACCAGCTATCCGGTGATACCCGCCTGGATGGGCCGCGCCCGCGCCATCTACGAAAACGGGCGCATCCTCGGCGCGAGCGCGCGCACCGTCGCCAAAGTGGGCGACTGCATCTCCGACAACCAGCATTTCCTCAGTCCGTTCGGGGGGAGCCGCTACAACCTGGGCGAGTTCGCCTACCTGCAAGCGGTGGTAGACCACTTCGGGGCGTCGCTGGCACTGGACAGTCTGGCCGCCTACGATGGCCTGGTGACAAGCGCCGTGCTCGACCCTGCGTTCGCCAATCCGCTGGCCTGCCAGCCCGGTGAATCGCCGCTGCGCTGCGAGTACCGCGTGCACCGGCCCAGCGTGGCCGTGATCATGTTCGGCGCGCAGGACTTGCTCTTCACGCCCACCGAGCAGTTCGAGCGCAATCTGCGCCGGATCGTCCACGAGACGATCCAGGCCGGGGTGATCCCCCTGCTGAGCACCTTTCCGGGCAACCTGGCGCTGTGGGAGCAGAGTATCGAGTACAACCAGGTCGTGGTGCGGGTGGCGCTCGACTACGAGGTGCCGCTGATGAACCTGTGGCTGGCGCTGGAGGCGCTGCCCAATCACGGGCTGAACGAGGACGGGCGGCACCTCAGCCTGCCCTTCACCGATTCCGGCGACCTGGCCCCGGCCAACTTGCAGCGCGGCTACCCGTTGCGTAACCTGGTGACATTGCAGGCGCTTGATGCCGTGTGGCGTGCGGCGATGCAGTAGACAAGTAGGGGCGGGTTTGCAAACCCACCCCTACACGCATCGGAGCTCGAATGCCAGACTTCCGTTCCAGAGCGGGCGCAGCAGAGCAACGCCCCTACCAATAACCACAACCAATCACCAACAACTAGACCGCTCCCCTACGGGTACGGCACCACCCAGTCTTCCGTGCCGCTGCCAGCCGCCGTCCAGCCGGTTACCCCGTTGTAGCTGACCTGCCACCACAGGTAGCCGTCCGCGCAGCGCGGCCCGTCAATGACCGAGAAGATCGCCTCGCCGGGGATGCTGCCAACTTCGGCGGCGGCGGTGCCCGGCGCGCTGCGCATCTTGTTGGCCAGGCCCGGCGTCACGCGCCCCTGCCCGCCAACTACCAGGCTTGAGGGCCGCACGCCCATGCAGGCCGGGTCGCCCAGGCCGCCGGGCGCGCTGGTGGGCACGCCTCCGGCGGGCGGCGCGGTCGCGGGGATGGCCTGATCCGCGTCGTAGAGGATCTGCTGCCAGAGCGTGTAAAGCACCTGCAGCGCGGTGAGGTTGCGCACGGTGTAGCCGTAGCGCAGATTGACCGCGTCGAAGATCGTCGTCACGCCCGACGGCGGCGTGGAGGGGTGCACACCGTCTATTGCCAGCCCGCCATCGGGCAAGGCGATCATCGCCGCGTAGTAATCCCACAGCGGCACGTCATAGGCGCGCGCGGTGGCGATGATCACCTGGTTGAACTCGGCTATGCGGCCATCGGTGGCCGGGTTGTACCGCTTGGGCGGGATCGTGCTCAGCACCGGAATCACGCCCATATTGATTGAGGTCTGCACGATGGCCTGTAGATTGGCCTGGAAGGTCGCGGTTGGCATCCCGCCGGAGTCGTTGGTGCCGAACATGATCAGCGCGACGGCGGGGCGCGTCACCCGGTATTCACAGGCGAGAGGCGTCTCCCCCGCGCGGCAGATGCCGGAATCGGCGTTGGCCGGGTTGAGCACGCTCTCCGTGCTCCAGCCGTTGCGCGCGGCCATAGACGACGCCGCGAAGGGGTTGGCACCACGCCCGTTGGGGCCGGAGAAGAAGCTGATCGCCGTGCCCAGGTAGCCGTACTCGCCCAGTTGGTACGTGCCGCTGCCGATCTGCGTCAAGAACTGCGGCGCGGCGCTGATGCTGTCGCCCACGCGGGTGAAGACGTGGGCCAGGTTGCCCCTCGCCAGCCCGTCGAGGAAGATGCGCCGCGCGTTCGACGACACGCCCGACACCACCGCGTAACCCGCAGCGACGGCGGTTGGCGCGTCCTGAACCGTCCCCGTCACGCTGACGACGCTCAGATCAATGGTCAGCGTGAGATATTGGGCGGCAACCCAACCGTTGGTGCCGTCGTCCAGCACCACCTGAACCCAGGCGCTATCTGCCGTGCGCCCGATGACGCTCAGCGGGGTATTGGCTGGCAGCAGGGTGACGATGCTGCCCGCCGTGCCGGGGTTGGCCCGCAGGCGCAGGTTGCCGCAGGTGGGGCAGACCTGGGCCGCCGGTGCCGACGTAGGGAGCGGCGTGCTGGTCAGGACGATCACCGGCGTGAACGAGGGCGGGATCGTCGGCGTGGCCGAGGACGCGCGGGTGAGCGACGGTTGCAAGGTGAGCGTGGGGGCAGTGGTCGGCGTGGCGAGCGCCGGTGCCGCAGCAGTCAGCGTGGGCGCGGTCGTCGCCGGGAAGATGGCGAACGGCGTGCGCGTCGCGCTCGGCGTCAGCGTCGGGAGAGGCTCTTTGGTGGGCAGCGCGGCCTCGGTTGGCGGCGCGGTCAGGGTAGGCGCGGCGGTCGGCGTGGAGAAGACGAACGCGGTTGCGGTGGGCAGAGCAGGCGCGGGCACGTCAGTATGCGCCGTCGCCCAGGCGATGGGCGTGCCGAGCGTGGGCCGGGGGACGGTCGTCGGCTCGTTGCCGTCCGTGCTGAAGGTGCATCCGGCCAGCGCCACCATCACGACCGCTGCCATCGCCAGAGAGTATCTGAAACGGTTCATCTGCGCGCTCCCCATACCTGCGCCAGGTCTGTATGTACGTTGCCCTGCGCGGTATTGTAGCCCAGCTCCACATGGCGCACATCTCGCCCTGCCGCACTAGACTTCGGACCTTATTTTTGCGCAAACAGAGGCGGTTTCTAATCGGTTGAGGGAAAGGCAAAGCGCCGGTCAGGGCCCTTAATGGTCGAAAAGCGGTATCATCGGAAAAATGCTTTAGACTTAGCAGGACAAGGAGCATGCCGATGAAACTGGAGATAGGCTTGACCGACGCTGCGCCCATCAACACGAGCTACGCGCCTTTGGCAGTGCTAGGGGCCATATACCAGGCAACAGGGCAGTTGGCGTTCTTCAGTGAGGGAGAATTCGGGCAGATACGGCGGGTGTTTAGCGCGGGCGATCTGCTGCGACAGGTGCTGTGGAGCATGTTGGCCGGCTGCGAAACGCTCGGTGAGGTCAATGGGCGTTTGGGTGGGGAGCGGGCGCTGGCTACCGTTGAGGGGTGGGCATGCTTTGCCGACCAAGCGACCCTGTCACGCCTGTTGGATGGGCTAAGTCTAAAGCAAATTGAGGCGCTGCGGGCCGGGATGCTAACTCTAATGCACTTTCACAGCCAGGTGCAGCATCATGATTGGCGCGGTTACCTGTGGTTGGACTTCGATCTGAGCGGCTTGCCCTGCAGTAAGCGGGCTGAGGAGAGCCAGAAGGGGTATTTCAGCGACAAAAAAACACGACCGGACGACAACTGGCGCGGGTTAGTGCCAGCGCCTACCGCGAGACGATCCACTCAGACGTGTATCCAGGCAGCAAGCACACGAGCCATTGCCTGCGTCCGTCGGTCGACAGTGCCGAAATTGCTTTAGAGTTATCCCCCGCCCAACGTCAGCGCACGGTCTGGCGCATTGATGGTGGGGGTGGTAGCGATGCGCATGTGCGCTGGCTGCTGCAACGGGGCTACCAGGTGGTGGTGAAGGGCATGAACAACCGCCGTGCCGAAGCCTTAGCCAGACAAGTGCGGCGCTGGGATGGCTATCGCCCCGATGTCTGGCTGGGCGAAGTGCCGCCCCCCGTCGATTATGGTCGCCCGGTGCGCGTGCTGGTCAAGAAACAACTCAAGAAGGGGGTCTATCGGCACAGTTACTACCTCAGCACCCTGACCCTGCCTTCCAAAAGAGCGCTGATGGCCCGTTACGATGACCGGGGCGGAGCGGAAGTCGAGCAGTTCCGCAACGACAAGAGCGGCCTGGGGTTGGAAGCCCGTCGCAAACGCAGTTTCCTGGAGCAGAAGGGCTACATCCTGCTCACCGACGTGGCTCACAACCTGCTGGCCCATTTCTACCACCAGGCGCTGGTGGGCAGCCCCTTTGAGGACTATGCCCCCAAGCGAATTGTGCGCGACCTGCTGGCTATTCCAGGCCGCCTGGTCTTTGAGAACCATCGCCTCGTGCGCGTCGAGCTGCTAAGTCTAAAGCAATTTTCCACAGGCCTGGTGGAGTGCCTGCAAAAGTACTGCGCAGACCCCTAAATACCAGGTCTAGACCGTCAGAAGCGAATAGAAAGGGCCTGTGTTTGCGCAAAAATAAGGTCCGAAGTCTATTCCCGCCCAGGGCGCAGCAGAGCAGCGCCCCTACCGCCAGCCGCCAGCCGACAACTGAAAACCGATAACTGATAACCGTCAACCAACCACCAATAACCACTCACCACAGGAGGGAGCCACCATGAACTACCGCGAACTGGGCCGGACGGGATGGCAGGTGTCCGAAGTGAGCTTCGGCGCGTGGGCCATCGGCGGGTCTTGGGGGTCGGTGGACGACAAGGAGTCCATCACTGCGCTGCACAAGGCGCTTGACCTGGGCGTGAACTTCATTGACACCGCCGACGTATACGGCGACGGGCACAGCGAGCGCCTGATCGCCGGAGTGCTCAAAGAGCGCCGCGAGGAGATCATCGTCGCCACCAAAGCCGGGCGGCGGCTCGACCCGCACACGGCGGACGGCTACAACGACGCCAACCTGACCCGCTTCGTCGAGCGCAGCCTGCGCAACCTGGACACCGACTGCCTCGACCTGGTGCAGCTTCACTGCCCGCCCACCGAGGTCTACTATCGCCCGGAGGTCTTCGGCGCGATGGACGATCTCGTCCGGGCAGGCAAGATACGCTACTACGGCGTTAGCGTGGAGAAGGTCGAGGAGGCGCTGAAGGCCATCGAATACCCGAACGTGCAGACGGTGCAGATCATCTTCAACATGTTCCGTCACCGTCCCTCCGAGCTATTCTTCGCCCAGGCGCAGCGGCGTAAGGTGGGCATCCTGGCCCGCGTCCCACTGGCCAGCGGCCTGCTCACCGGCAAGATGACGCCGCAGAGCGCCTTCGCCGCAGACGATCACCGCGCCTTCAACCGCTACGGCGAAGCCTTCGACATGGGCGAGACGTTCTCCGGCGTGAATTTTCGCGTCGGCCTGGAAGCGGTTGAGGAGCTTCGCCCGCTGGTGCCGCCGGGCGCGACGATGGCCCAGCTCGCCCTGCGCTGGATTCTGATGTTCGACGCGGTGTCGTGCGTCATCCCTGGGGCCAAGCGCCCCTCGCAGGCCGAGGACAACGTCCGCGCGTCGGAATTGCCGCCGCTCTCTGAGGAGACAATGGCCCAGGTGCGCACCATCTACGACACGTACATCCGCACGATGGTACACCAGCGTTGGTAGGCGGGCGGCAGCCCACACATAAGGCGCGCCCCGCCATGAAACGGACAAGTCTCTCGCTGACGGCCCTGGCCCTGGCCTGGGTGACGCTGGTGCTCGGCCTGTACTACTGGGTGCACAAGCCGGTCACGCCGCCGCTGGCCGGGGCGCTCGGCGGCGCGCTGCTCGATGGCGCGGTAGCGGGCGCGTTCGTGCTGGTTGGCGGGGGCGTGGGGCGGGGCATCCTGCGCCGCTGTGACTTGCTGTGGGGCAGCGCGCCCGAACAGATCGCGGCAGCGGGGGCGGTGGGATTGCCTGTCCTCTCGCTGCTGCTGCTGGCGGTGGGTTCGCTGGCCCTGAGCGGGTGGAGTGTCGCGGCGGCCCTGGTCATCGCCGGGGCACTGGCCGGACGTGACGCGCTGGCCTGGGCGCGCCAAGTGGCGGACTGGCTGCGCACGCCCCTGCCGCGCGGACGGTGGGCGCGCTTCCTGGCGGTGCTGGCATTGGGGCTAGCGGCGCTGGCGCTGATCCTGGCTCTGCTGCCGCCGGGCAAGTGGGACGCGCTGGCCTATCACCTGGCCGGGCCGCAGCAGTACGTAGAGCGCGGGCGCTTCTACGCCGCGCCGCACAACCATTTCCTGGGCTTCCCGCAGATCGTCGAGACGCTCTTCGCCGGGCAGCTTGCCCTCACCGGGCGGCTGACCGGCGCGGCAGTGCTGCACTGGGGCATGGGCGCGCTGCTGCTGCTGGCAGTTGGCGGGCGGGCGGCGCGCCTGGGCGGAGCGATCACCGGCTGGCTGGCCGCCGTGATCCTGCTCAGCGCGCAGACCGTCTGGATCGAGATGAGCATCCCCTACGTGGACCTGCTGCCCATGCTGCTGGCCGTCGTCGGGCTGGGCGCAGTCGAGCGTTGGGACGAGGCGCGGCGGAAGGTCCCTCCCCCTG
>JAXGOK010000059.1:0-12231 GCA_040767545.1 Aggregatilineaceae bacterium
CCCTAAGCTTCGAGCGCGTGCACAGGCTGCGGCGACTCGCTTGACTCCGGTTAGTGACCTCACCCCCACTCGCGCAATCCCGCTGGCTCCTGGCTACTGGCTGCCTTTGCTCTCCGGTGCGGGCGTAGCCTCATGCACCAGCTTGTACCCGAAGCCCGGCACGGTGAGCACCAGCGTTGGCTGGCTGGGGTCTTGCTCAATCTTCTCGCGCAGGCGGTGGATATTGACCGTGACCACCTGCTCTGTTTCCGGGGAATGGTCGTACCCCCATACTGCTTCGAGAATCTGCTCGCGGCTGAGCACCTGGTTAGGGTGCTGCGCCAGATAGGTGAACAGGCGCAACTCGGTCGGCGTCACATTGATCACCTGCTGGTCGCGGAGCACATTCCCGCGCCGCCGGTCAATCACCAGGTCGCCGGCATACAGCACATCGTTGTCCCCCAGCGCCAGGTCGCCATACGCGCGGCGCAAATGGGCGCGTATCCTGGACAGAAGCTCGCGCAGGCTGAAGGGCTTGGTCATGTAGTCGTCCGCCCCCATTTCCAGCCCAAGCACCTTGTCCATTTCGTCGGCCTGAACCGTGAGCATGATCACCGGTTGGCGCACACCAAGCTGGCGCATCTGGCGGCAGAAGTCGAAGCCAGAGCCATCGGGCAGCCGGATGTCCAGGATGATCAGATGGGGCGTGTGATCCCGCGCATAGGCGACGCCGTCGCCCCCCTCTCTTTTCCAGTGCACGCTGTAGCCCTCGCGCTCCAACGCGGTTTTGAGGCTGCCCCCAATGCCAGGATCATCCTCGATGAGCAGAATGCAGGTGGCGGTCACAGCGCATGCCTCCTCTCTGGGTCATCGCTGGGCAGGCGCACCTTCACCCGTGTGCCCGCGCCGTCGCTTGCGACGGTGATCTGTCCGCCGTGATCCTCGACAATCGCCTGGCTGATCACCAGGCCAAGCCCGTGACCGGGGTAAGCTCCCACGTTGCGACCGCGATGGAATCTGCCGAACAGCTTCGGTAGGTCTTCTGCCGGGATGCCAATGCCCGTATCAACAATGCTCAGCTCCACGCCGCCGTCCAGAGCCTCCAACCCCAGGGTCACCGTGCCGCCGGAGGGGGTGAACTTCAGAGCGTTGTCCAGCAGGTTATCAACCATGCGCGCGATCTGCTGCTCGTCGGCCTGGATGATCAGAGGGGTGTCGGGCGCGTTGAGAGCCAGTGCGATTCCGGCCTGCTCCGCGCGCGAGGCGTAATGCTCAAATACCTGGCGGGCCAGGGCGACCAGGTCAAGTGGCGCGCGGAGGCGCTCCGGGCTGCGCGCTTCCAGCCGCGAGAGCGTCAGCAGCTCGCGCGCCAGCGTCTCCAGCCTGGCCAGCTCAACCTGGGCGCGCGCGATGTCGGCCTGGAAATCAGCCGGGCGACCGCCTGAAGCGGCCAGCTCAAGATTCGTATGCAGCGCCGTGATGGGCGTGTTGATCTCATGGGCTGCGTCGGCCACGAAGCGTTGCAGCGTGAGCACGGTGTTCTCGACGCGCTCGGCCATGGCGTTGAACGTCCGCGCCAGCAGGCCAAACTCGTCACGCCGCTTGAGCCTCACGCGCACCGAGAGATCTCCCTCGGCCATGTGCTGCGTGGTCTCGGCCAGCGCCAGAACCGGGCGGCTGATCTGGCGGCTGGCGACCCAGCCGGCCACCGCCGCCAGGAACACCGCCACGACGCCCGCGACAATGGCTTTTTCGGCGACATCCCTGATGATATCGGTGCCAAAGGCCGGAGACTCAGACAGTTCCAGGTACCCCAGCAACGAATTATCGGCGCCGAACAGGGGAACCGTCACGCTCAGGCTGGTGCGCGAGCCGCCCGAAATGAACCCTGCTAGCAGCCGGTCAACAGCATCGGGCGCGAACCTGAAAGGATAGCGCGGCGCATCCTCAGACCCCGCCAGAAACTCGCCCTCTGGGTCGCCTGGGCCGGGCTGGATGCTCAGGAAAGTCTCGAACCCCGCTCCTGCCGGCTGCGGCTCCGGTCCCCCTGCGGCGAAGGCGGGTCTGCGCACGTCCACACTGATCAAGTCCTGATCCGACAACGTGCCCGAATCCGCGATGATCTGCCGGTCAGCATCCAGTAAGCGCACCCGCGCCTTCACCAGAAAGGCATAGATGTTAGCCGAAGATTGCAGCACGTCGTCGGACAGAGTGTCCCGATCCCGATACAGCCGCTCCGCGCTGTGGGCAACGGAGGCTGCGCTGGCATCGAGATATTCGCGCTCAAGCTGATCGTAATGCTGCTGTAGCGTGAAGAGCAGGACGCCGCCCAGAGCTACCGCCGCCAGCAGCGCGATTCCCGCGTAGCTGATCGGCAGCCGCCAGCGAATTGAGTGTGGGTAGATCGTTCCGAGCCTGTTACCCATGCGCCTGCTCCAAAGTCGAATCACTCCCCGGCGCGGCCTGGTCTGACAGCCGCCTCAGGGGGCATTCTCACATCCCCCCAGGGGTGCCGGGGCTTACCGTCGGCGTCGGCGTTGACGACAGCGGCTTGTAGAATGTCCAGGGGCCTCCCTCCAGACACTCGACCTGCTTGAAGTCCCGCCCCAGGGGGAAGACATACCAGGTATACGTCCCTTCGAGCGATAGAAACTCGGTCAGGTTGATGCTCTCGTTCTGCCGTAGCTCGATCACGCGCTCGTACGCGGTGCCGTCGGGCCGGTAGATGCGGATCAGGTTGATGGGGGCCGCAGGGCCGCGCCAGTTGAACGTGATTGCACCGTCAGCCGGAACGGTCACCGAGCCGCTGAAGGGCGTCAGCACCTCCCAGGGCACACATTCTACCTCTGGTTGGCTGGGCTTCGTATCGCCGGGCACCTGTAGCACTTGCCCCACCACGATCATGTTCTTGTCGGTGATGCAGTTCCCCTCGGCCAGCTCGTCACCCCACACCCCATACCTGTCCGCGATAGCGGTCAGCGTGTCGTCGAACTGCACGGTGTAGGTGAGCTTCCAATCTTCGCGCGGCTCGCAGCCCGGCGTTGAGGTCGGCGTAGGGGTTTCCGCGCCGTGCAAGCCCGGCAGCGATACGTTGATCTCCGTCGTGGGTCTCGGCGTCGCGCTGGGGAGCGATGTGGGCATGGGCGTGGCAGTTGGCGGCTCCAGAGTGGGCGGCGGCAGCAGAGTCGCCGTCGCGCTTGGCTCCGGCGTCAGGGTTGAGAGGATCACATTCTGGCTCTGCCCCCGGATGAGCGTCGGCGGCGCGGCGGGCACCTCTGGCACGGAGCGCGCCAGCGAGGTATTGCCCACGTCTGAGGAGCCGTGAAACGAGAACAGCGCCCCTACCAGCACCGAGCCAGCTACCAGAACTAGCGTTGCTGCGAGTTTCGCCGCTACCCTACCCATGCCTCGTCCCTCCGTTCGCTCTTGTCCGGCTCAAGCTCAGGCGAGCGCCTGACGATCTTGCCGTCCAGCAGGTCATAGACGGTGTCCACATACTCCGCGACCAGCGGATCGTGGCTGACGATCAGAAAGGTGGTGTCCTCCGCGACGGCGATGCCGCGAAAGAGAGCCAGGACGCGCCGTACTGTCGCCGTATCAATGCCGCTGGTCGGCTCGTCGGCCAGCACCAGGCGCGAGTGCAGGGCAATCGCGCGCGCAATCGCAATGCGCTGCTGCTGGCCGCCGCTCAATTCCTCCGGCATGTGGCCGGCCCACGCGCTGAGGCCCACCGCCGCCAGCGCAGCCCTGGCACGCCGCCGCCGTTCGACGAAGCCGATGCCCGGCAGGCGCAGCGCCAGGTCAATATTCTCCAGGGCCGAGTAGGTGGGCAGCAGCGACGACCCTTGAAAGACGAACCCGATCTGCGTCCGGCGCAGCCTGGTGCGGCGGCTCTCGCTCAGGTGCACGATGTCCTTGCCCAGCACCTCGATCTGGCCCGACTGTGGCTGATCCAGCGCGCCGATCAGGTTGAGCAGAGTCGTCTTGCCACTCCCCGACGGCCCGAACAGAGCGACCAGCTCGCCCACGCGCACATCGAGGTCAACGCCGCGCAGCACCTGCAGATCGCCGAAACTGCGATGGACATCGCGCATGTGCACGCACAACTCGTCTTTCATCGTCGCATCTCCGCATTCGCGCGCCCGTCCCGCCAAAACCGCCATTTGCGACGACCGGTGCCATTGGTGTGCTTGCGCGGCAGAATGTCCTGGAGCAGCACGTCGGTGTTGTCCTCGATGTCCTGCTCCGGGCGCAGCAGCACACCCTCTGGTCGGACTTCAACGGTGATGCGCGCCGCCTCGTCCAGGTGCGAGCGCACAGCGGCGGGCAGCCGGATGCGCCCTTCTTCGTCCAGGGTGGGAGGTGTCTCTGCCGCCGTGTGGGTCAGGTCCTGGCCCAGAGCGCCATCGCGCAGAGTCAGGGTGCGGTCTGCGTAAGCGGCCATTTCCATGTCGTGAGTTGCCATCAAGATCGTCAGGGTGTAGCGCTCGCGCAGGGTGGTGAGCGTGCCTCCATCACCTGGCGCGCGCTCGCACTGTCCAGCGCGCCGGTCGGCTCGTCGGCCAGTAGCAGGCCCGGATGGTTGGCGAGGGCGACCGCGATGGCCGTGCGCTGCTGCTGGCCGCCTGATAATCCGCCGGGTGCTTGTGGGCATGGTCTGTCATGCCCACCGCCTCTAACAGTTCCTTGGCGCGGCTCACGCGCTCGCGCTTCCCCAGGCCAGCCAGCATCATCGGCAGGGTGACATTGCGCAGCGCGGAGCGGTGGGCGAGCAGGTTGCGCCCCACCCGCTGCCACAAAAACCCCACCTGGCGCAGCCGGAAGTCGGCCAGCGCACGCCCTTGCAGGTCCAGCAGGCTCAGGTCGCCGACGCTCAGTTGGCCCGCTGTAGGCGTGTCCAGCCCGCCGAGCAGATTGAGCAGCGAGCTTTTGCCCGCGCCGCTCGGCCCGACGATGGCGACCATCTCACCGCGCCGCATGGTGAAGTCAATCCCGCGCAGCGCCACGATCTCGTGACCGCCCACCGCGTAGGCTTTCACCACGTTCTTGCAGTCAATGTAGGGCCTGCCGCTGCCGTTTGTATTGTTGCTGCCATTCTGACGAGACATGGGCCACGCTCCTTAGGTTCCTGCGTTACGGCGCGATCACCACGTCGCCTTCGCTCACGCCGCTGACGATCTCCACGCGCTCGTCGGTTTGCAGGCCAAGCTGCACGTCCACTGTACGCGGGCCGTCGGGCGTGTCCAGCACCACGAAGGTGCGATTCTGGAAGGTGCGCAGCACGCTGGGCGGCAGCCACAGCACATCCTCGCGCACTTCCAGCGGCATCTGCACCTCGATAAGCTGGTTATCCGCCACGCCCACCAGTGAGGCAGCTACCCGCGTCGTCTGGTCGGCGTCCTTGCTGCTGAGCGGGATGGAGCGCACGATGCAGCCGAACGCCGTCTCTGGCCGGTTCATCACCTGGCACGCGCCGGTCATGCCCGTGCTCAGCCGGTTGGCGTCGGAGATAGCCAGGCTGGCGATGACTTCTTTGGGTTCGGGCAAGGCGATCACAATCACAGTAGCGTAGGCTTGCGCGTTGTCCTGGCGCGATGTAGACATCCAGAATCACCCCGTCAATGGGCGCGTACAGCGAGGAGTCCACGACTTCTCTTGATCTGGTCAATTTCGTTGCGCCGAGCGCACGTTTTCGTCGCCGACGCCGCCCGCCGCCTCGTCCAGGGCGCGCTGGAGGTTTAGCTCCGCCTGGCACGGCATTCTCTGACTGATCGAGGCTGATGTCGTACTTGGCGTAGTTCTGCGCCGCCGAGAAGTAGCTGATCTGCGCGCTCTCAAGCTGGCGCTGGGCGTTGAGCAACTGCTGGTAGGCGCTGTCAACGGCTGACGCGAGGTTCTCCGGGTGGCTGAGCGCCTCGTTGTAGCTGCGCTGCGCGTCGGCCAAAGACTGCTCCGCCGACTCGACTTGCAGCCGCGCCGAGGCGACGCTCGTCCAGGGGCTGCCCGCCTTGGTGCTTTCCAGCGACAGGCGCGCGTTGGCGAGCGATATCTGGGCGTTTTCCACGCTCTGGATGCCGCCCACCTCACTGGTATCTACGTTGCTCAGCGCCGTTTCGAGCTTGATCTGGGCGCTGCTCAACTGGTTCTCCAGGTCGCTGATGTCGTAGTCGGCCAGCAGAGTGCCGGTGCTGACCGCGTCGCCGCGCTTGACGGTCACCCGGCGCACCGTCCCGCTGACCGGGAAGGACAGCATCATCTGGTCGCGCGGCTGCCAGCGCCCGGTGAACGTGAACACGTCCTGAACCGTCCCGCGCTGGACGACGTAGGTCGGGCGCGCGGCGACCTCGGCGGTCGGCACGGGGGTCGAAGTTGGCGCACCCTGCGCCTGGGCTAGGTCGTCACCGGACAGGTCGCCTGCCGACGAGCAGGCCGCCAACAGCGCCCCGCTTACAGCCAACAAGACTGCTGCCCATCCCGTGCGTATGCTCATCCCCTCTACTCCTCTCATCCCCAGGAACTGGTCAGGCATCTCCCAGCTTGACCAGCGTCGAAACGCGCTGGCGGCTCAAAAACAGGGTGGTCAGCACCGTCACGCCGAGCAGTACCGCCGCGAACATGGAGTACACCACTGTGATGTCTCCCCAGGCCATGCGCACCAGGTACGGGGGCAGCCCCCCGCTGAAGTCCAGCAGCGGCAGGAACAGCAGCGTGACCGCCAGGCCGATCCCCGTTCCGCCAGCGATGCCGCCCAGCGCGGCCACTCCCTGCGCCAGCAACAGGTACGCGGCCACAGCCATCCCGCCCAGGCCCATCGCGCGCAGCGAGCCAAGCTGGACAGCCTGCGCGCGGAAGGAAGCCGTGCTCTGGATCACACTGCCCACCAGCGTCAGCAGGATCGCCGAGACGAACCCGACCGACAGGAAGCCAAGCACGCCGCGCCGCGTGGGATCCGCCTGCGCCTGGGCGATCAGCACTGCCGGGTTCAGCCAGTCCAGCACGGGGAAGCCCAGCGCCTGCGCCTGGGCGAGCACGGCGTCGCCGTCGGCCCCCGGCTCCAGGCGCAGCCAGATGTCGTGCGGCAGCTCCGTGCCCACTAGCTCGAAGATGGGGTCAATGTTCCCGATCAGGAAGAAGCCCTGGCGCGGATCGAGCGTGGGGAAGTAATCGAGCAGGCCGACGATTGGCACCTCTGTCTCGTACCATGCGTTCAGCGCGGAGATCAAGATGGTGATCTCCTGGCCCACACGCAGGCTGTACTGCTCCGCCGCCGCCGTGTTCAGCAGCACGCCGGTGCGCTGACCAGCCAGCCGGTTGAGCGCGTCCGCCAGCGGCTCAGGGCCGTAATCCTGGCGGAAGTAGGCAATTGCCGCCATCGCTGCGCGATCCACGCCAAGTATGGTTCCCGTCACGCGCTGCCCCGGCAGGACGATCTGCGCCTGGTACCGCCCGACGCGGGATACGGCGTAAACGCCCTCGACCTCCAGCAGGTCGCTGGCGGGCAGCGTGTTATAGCCGACGACGGTTAGCTCGGTGCCGGTGTCGGAGGAAGTCCCTTCCTCGGTCTGCGCTTCGGAGGCCACGACCAGCACGCGCTCCGCCCCCACCTTGTAACGCATCACGTCTTCCAGGCTGCGGTCGAGCGTGCTGGCCATGGACGCTGTGAACCCGATCAGGCCCAGCGTGAAACAGGTCATCAGCAGCGTGCCGCGATAGCGCCCGATCGAGCGTGTCAGCTCGCGCAGCGCCATGAGCAGAGCCATGCTGCTGCTCACGGCCACCAGGCGCGACGCCTGGTTGAGCAGGAACGGATAGACGCGCAGGAACAGCAGAGTCAGCCCCAGCGAAAACAGCGTCGGGGCCAGGAAGACCAGCGGGTCGCTGAACGGGTCTTGCGCGCCGGTAGACAGGCCGCCCTGCGCCTGCAACGTGTAGAACACGTACCCGGCGGGCACCAACAGCATGAAGTCGAGATAGATGCGCTGCCACCACGCCTTGCCGGAGCGGGCCTCTGACCGCTTGTAGGCGTTGATGGACTGGCGCGTCACACGCCAGGCGAGCAACAGTCCGCTGCTCGCTGCCAGCCCGCCCGTCACCGCCCCGGCCAGGATCGCCTGCTTCGTGAAGACGA
Organism: Aggregatilineaceae bacterium; assembly: GCA_040767545.1. Taxonomy (GTDB): domain Bacteria; phylum Chloroflexota; class Anaerolineae; order Aggregatilineales; family Aggregatilineaceae; genus UBA2029. Next base: position 8,108 of record JAXGOK010000059.1, read on the forward strand.
TGTCCAGCGCCTCGCTGGGGTAGTCGAAGCGCAGGAACGACGACGTGCGCCCGATCAACTGGACGACCGCTGGCGACACAACCAGGCCGATCCCCAGCGCCGCGCCAGCCAGAATCAGCCACATCAGCGCGTGCAGCCCCAGGAGCTTGCGCCGGCTCATGCCCCGGCTGCTCAGGGTGACATCTTCCTGCTGCTGGCGACCCACCAGCATCCCGGCCAGCATGGTCACGAAGTAGAGGATGAGGCCGCCAACCGGCATCACCACGATCACCAACTGCTGCGTCAGCCGGCTGACCTCCTCCCTGAACACCTTCAAGCCCGCCTCCGGCGACACGTCGAGCCGGATGCCGGGCAGGGCCGCTGTCACCGCGCGCTGCCCGCTGGTGATGCTGTCGAGCAGGCCGCCAACGTCGGACGTGCGCAGGCCGCTGCCATCGAAGATGATCTGCCAGTCCACCTCCTCGACCGGAGCCTCTATGCCCTCCAGCGCTGTCCCCAGGTCTGCGGGCTGGAGCAGGAGCACGTTGTCAAAGAACTTGGGCGTCAGAATCCACGCCGGATCGCTGGCGTCAGCGGGCGTCCATAGCGCCACGACTTCGAGCGTCAGGGCAGACGGCGCGCCGGGCTTGGCTGCCGTGAGCACGTCGCCGACCTGCAGGCCGGTCTGGTAAAGCAGCTTCTCAGACATCAGCACAGGGATGCCCCCGCTGGCAGTCTCCTGCGGCGGCCACTGCCCTTCCGTGATCTGTATCTGCGCGTCAGCGCCTTCGAGCGCGCCCAGCCCGTACGTGCCGAAAGCCACCGGCGTATCCCCCTGCCGGGTGACATTCCAGTTGCCGCCGCCGGTGTAGCGCGCTGTCTGGGCTGCGGGCAGGCCGATGGTCTCGACGAACGTGCCGAAGACGGCGCTGTTGGCGCGCTCCACGTCGGCGGTGCTGATCGCACCCTCCCAGCTTCCCAGATAGCGGAAGCGGAACGCATACGGCGGATCGGCCAGCTTGTCAGTCAGTAAGCCGGTGTTCACCGCGTCCACATAAAGGGTCAGGCTCAGCGCCAGCGTGGTCGCCGCCGACAGCCCCACCAGCGTCCAGAAGACCAGCGTGCGATGCTGCCACAGCCGCTCCAGGGCAAAGAGAATGGGGTCGAAGAAGCGCATCATGAGCCAGTCTCGGCAGGGGGGCGCAGGGAGAACCCCCGCGCCCCCTGAGTCAGGGCTAGCCGCCCATGCTGAAGGTCGGATCAACGCTCGTCGCACACTGGCCGATCAGCTCGAACTGCCGGCCCATCTGCTCCCCGCCGGTCGCGGAGACATCAACGGTGACGCTCTGCGTGCATTCCAGGTAGGCCAGCGTCAGCTCTTCGGCGTCGGCCAGCTCAAGCTCAAGGTCGGCCCCTTCGGTGACGTAGCGATCGAAGGCGCGCCGCAGCCAGTAGGACTGGATCATGCTCAGGCCACCGCCGCCGCGCCCCATCGTGAAGGTGGGGAAGACAATGGTGTTCGGCGAGCGCAGCAGCGCGTCAAGCTGCTGGTAGACAGCCACGATCTCAGCGCCCTGCGCGGCCACAACGTCCGGATCGGAGGTGAGCGACTGGCGGGCGGGCATCCCGGAGAACAGCTGCGGGCTGCGCGAGACCTCGCTCAAGAAGCGGTAGGCTGCGTCGGGGTTCTGCGTGGTGGCGCTGATATAGCCGGTGGTGATCTCGTAGGCGATCACCCCGTACTGGCTGCCTTGCGGGTAGGTCGTCATCACCTGCGTGCTTTGCGTCGCTCCCTCCATCCCTGGCGGCTGCGGGCCGCGAAACTGGTTCAGGGTGTTGGTGGTGATGGCGGGGGTTGTGGCTGTGGCAGGGTCAGCGATCTGGAAGCTTTGCAGCCCACCGTAGCTGATGTAGCCTTGCGCGGCGAGATCGAGCACCTGGCGGATGGCGTCAACCGTGGCCGGGTCGGTGAAGCTCACCGTCGGCGGGTCGGTGCGGTAGTCCAGCGGCAGGCCGCCGAAGGCCGCGATCAGCATCATGATATACGAGCCGCTCGGATCCTCGGCGACGAACGGCGTGGGGTCGGTGTCGTAGGGCTTGAGCATCCGCAGCGCATCCACGAAGGCGTCCACCGTCCAGCCGTTGAGCGGTTCGGGCACGCCGGCCCGCGCGAGCTGATCCGGGTCGTATTCGAGCATCTGCGGCTCGATAGCCAGCGGCAGTGCCCAGGTCTTGTTGTCTTGCTGAAGCTGGGCCAGGGTGTTGCCGATCACGTTGTTGCGGTCGAAGGTCGGATCGGTGTCCAGCAGCGGGTCGAGGCTCAGCAGGGAGCTAACGTCCGCCCCCTCCACTGCGTTCGACGGCAGGATGAAGCAGTCGTACTGTTCGGCCAGCGCCGCCAGATCGGAGTCCCTGGCTTGCTCCAGAGTCACCGCGCCCACCTGCGGGTCGCTGGCTACGAAGTCGGCGATCAGCTGGTCCCACTCCTCCTGGTTGGCTAGCTGGAAGGGGCCACCAAACCCGCCGCCGAACCCCAGGTTGACCGCGCAGGTGAGCTTGATCTTGCCTGGGGCCAGCTCCGGTTCGGGGGCAGGAGCGGTCACATAGAGGTTGGTCGTGCCCGCGCGCGCCGTCGCGGTCTGCATGTCACTGATCGCCTGGGCCTCGGCCACTTGCAGCGCCGACAGCGCATCGGTGCCGTTGGTGCGCATGTCGTCCAGCGCCGTGCTGAGGTAGGAGACATAGCGTAGCTCGGCGACGGGCAGCCCGGCGGCAAGCCCCTGATCTACCACAGGCTGGATCGCCTCCGGGATGGTGCGGTTGCCGAAGAAGCCGCCCCCTGGCCCGCCGGGAATACCGCCAGGCTCTCCGCCGGGAGCACCGCCCGCGTTGTTCGTGGTGGTGGCACCCGCCAGGCTATAGCGCGCCGGAGCAGCGCTGAAGCTGTTGCTGGTTAGCTCGGAGCGCCCGGTCAGGAAGCTCGCCAGCGCGTAGGCCAGCTCCGGGTACTGGGTGCCCGCGCTGACGGCGAAGCCCTGCACACTCAGCCCGGCCACGCCACCCGGCAGCAGCGAAGCATAGCGCGTTTCGGCAGAGTCCCGGTTGGGACCGCCGCGCTGCGAGTACCCGTTGATGCCCTCGACGCGCAGCGGAACATCCTCATCGCGGCCACCTCCCTGCGCCGCGACCACGCCTTCCTGGGCTAGCTCATACCAGGTCTGCAAGATGTACTCCAGCGCGGGGTTAGCCAGGCTGGGTGCATTCGGCACGGTCGTTGCGTCATAGAGGCCCATCCCGGCCAGCGCGCGCAGGAACACTTCCTGGTTGCTCCCCCCGGCCAGCGTGGAGAACCCGGCGGTGGCGACGGTGCCGTCGGCGTTGTACTGCGCCAGCGCGCGCGCTGCATTGGCGAAATCGTCAATCGTCCAGCGCTCATTGGGATAGGCCAGCCCCGCCTCGTCAAAGGCCGCCGGATCATACGTCAGCAGGATCACGTCCGTTGACAGGGGCAGCGCCCACATGCCGTTGTCCCACTGGTAGGACTGCCACACCGCCGGCACAAAGTCGGCGACATCCAGCGTGGGGTCGCTCATCGCCAGCGGGAGCAGATCGAGGAAGTAACCCGCCTGCGTGCCCGCCGCCGATAGGGTGGTCGCGTCAACGTACAGCACGTCCGCCGCAAGCACCTGCTCCTCGGTGGTGTCCAACTGGTCAGCGATGGTTGAGCCGGGCATACCGAATCCAAAGAACGTCGTCGTGCTGAAGGTGGTGACTACATCCACGCCGGGGTGTTGGGCCTCAAACTCGGCCAACAGGTCTGGCGTCAGCACGTCCTCCCACAGCGACGGCACGCTGAGAACCAGGGTGGTCGTGCTCTGGGTGCTCGCGTGCGCTGTGACCAGAGGCGTCGCCAAGCCCGTCGCCAGCATTATGGCGAGCACCAACCGGGTGGCGTTCACAGGGTTGCCATAACGTCTCACGGATTTCCTCCTGCGCAATAGGCCGTTCAGCTTCGGCAATCATCGTTCAGCGAGATTACGCCAGCCTTACAGCGACCTTACAGACCTGAAATGCCCGGCCAGGCCCGCCTCAAGCTCCCATGCGTGAATTCGCCCGCGCAGGGGCGCAGCCCCAAATCCGAATGC
>JAXGOK010000060.1:0-11249 GCA_040767545.1 Aggregatilineaceae bacterium
GCTGACGCGCCTCGCTGCCCCCTCTCCGCTGCGGAGCGGGGGCCAGGGGGAGGGGCATTCCGCTCTGGGCGCTCAGCCGCCGGTTAGCTCGCCGTAGCGGAAGCACGTCACCTGGTGATCGTTGACCAGCCCGCACGCCTGCATGAATGCGTAGCAGATCGTCGGCCCGACGAAGGTGAAGCCGCGCCCCTTCAAGTCCTTGCTCATCGCTCGCGCTTCCGGCGTCTCGGCGGGAATCTCGGCCAGCGTCCGCCGGGCGTTGGCGCGGGGGTGCCCGCCCACGAACTGCCAGATGTAGCGGTCGAAGCTGCCGAATTCCCCCTGCACGCGCAGGAAAGCGCGCGCGTTCTGCACGGAAGCGGCCACTTTCAGCCGGTTGCGGATGATGCCCGGATCGGCCAGCAGTGCGGCTTGTTTCGCCTCGTCGTAGCGCGCGACAATGGCCGGGTCGAAGCCGTCGTAGACCTGCCGGTAGTGCGCCCGCCGGCGCAGCACCAGCCCCCAGCTCAGTCCGGCCTGCGCCCCCTCCAGGATCAGGAACTCGAACAGCAGCCGGTCGTCGTGAACCGGTGTGCCCCATTCCTCGTCATGATAGGCCGTGTACAGCGCGTCTTCCAGCGGAACCCAGTCACAGCGCGGGCGGTTGGCGGCGCTCATGGCTCTACCTCCTGGGTGACATCTGCCGGAACGCCTGGCAAGATGAAATAGAACTCGCTGCCCTGTCCTTCGACGCTGGTCACGCCCACCTGCCCATCCAGCCGCTCGATGATGCGGCGCACGATGGATAGACCCAGGCCGTGACCGCTCGCACGCTCGCTGTGCAGCCGGGTGAACTCGGCGAACAGCCGCCCCTGCTGCTCGGCGCTCAGGCCGCACCCGTTGTCGCGCACCCAGCAGCGCACGGCCCCGTCGGGCTGGCGATCCGCGCCGAGGGTGATCAGCGGCGGCTCACCGCCGTACTTGATCGCATTGCTCACATAGTTGGCGAAGGCTTCTTCCAGCCAGGGGCCATATCCGGTCACCGTCGGCCACTCGCCCGGCAGCATCACCTGGGCATGAGCGGTGCGAATCTCGGTATCCAGCCGCCTGAGCGCCTGGCCGACTACAGAGTCCAGATTGACCGGCCCGATGTTAGCCTTCTGGACACGCTCCAACTGGGCCAGCAGCAGCAGCGCCTCAATGATGGCGTTCATCTTCAGGCTGGTGTCGGTGATGATGGTGGCGAATTCGACGATCTCCGCCTGGGACATTTGCCCGCAGTCGTCGCGCAGCGTCAGGCTGGCAGGCACCAGCACCGCCAGGGGACTCTTCAGATCGTGGGCGACCATGCGCGCGAAGGCGTCCAGATTGGCAATGAGCCGCTCGCGCTCAGTTTCGGCACGCTTGCGGGCGGTGATGTCATGCAGCACGATCAGCGATCCCGTAGGTCGGCCTGCACGCCCGCTCAGTGCCATCCAACACGCGTGGAAGAAAAGCGTTTCGCCGTCGCGCTCGATGGCGATCTCCTGGCCTTGCTCTCCCTCGTTTTGCAGCGCCGCCAGGTCGAGCCAACCGGCCACCAGCGTGTCTCCGGCGAGGCCGAGCGTTTCTGCCACCGGACGCTTCAGCAGTCGCGCGGCTGCCGGGTTGAGGTCAACGACCGCGCCCTGTGGATCGAGCACGATCACCGGATCGTGCAGGCTGGCGAACACCGTGTCGCGCGCCACCGGCATGATAGTCAGCAGCTTCCAATAGAGCACTCCCCAGACGAGCATCAGCACGGAAGGAATCAGTGCGAATGGTGTGGGATCGATCCATCCGGGGATGGCCCCGGCAAGATAAGCCGCCAGAGACGCCAGGGGAAACAATACGCCCACCGTGAGGATCGCCGTCTGGCCGCGATAGATGCCAGTAGCCTGACGGTAGGCCCGCACCAGCAGGGCCAGGGCAGCCAGGTTCGTCACCCAGAGATAGACAATCTGCACCCAGTACCAGGCCCCGCGTGAGAATGCCGAGCGGTACACGTCACCATAAGGCTCCAGGTGGAAATCACGCCAGATCAGCTCGTGCGCGTTGTTCGTCCAGGCCAGCAGAAGCGTGATGGCCGGGATAAGCAGCAGCGCCGCGCGTGCCCGCCACGACTCGATCCACCGGCTGCTCCCATAGACAGCAACCAGCACCAGCAGCGCGCAGGGCTGCAAAGCGATCCCAAAGTACTCGACCCGAATCCAGAAGTAGGCCCATGCTTTGGTGGTGCTGCTCAGCTCCAGGGCGTATCCCACCTGGTAGACGATGACCGCCAGAAGCAGCACGCCGAGGCGCGGAGCACCCTGTATCCGGCGGCGCTGCCAGACGAGCCAAACGCCCGCCGTCAGGACGAGCGCGCTGAGGAGCAGAGGAATCGCGTAGGGGGCGGCTGCGGTGGTCATCTAACCAACTCCCTGCGGGGTCAGCTTACCGTAAGCACAATCTTGCCGAAGTATGCGCCTGCTTCCAGCGCGCGGTGCGCCGCGTGAATGTCTTCCAGCGCGTACTGCGCGCCAATGACTGCCTTCAGCCGCCCCTTGAACAGCAGTTGCATGACGGTCACGTAGTCCGCGTGCGGCCCCATCGTGCTGCCCAGGATGCTCAGGTGCTTGCCGAAGATGTAGCGGTTGTCTATCTCGAACTGCGCGCCGCTGGTGTTGCCGACGGTGAGGATGCGCCCGCCGCGCGCTGCTGCGCGCAGGCTTCCGCTGAAGGTCTCCGCGCCGACGTTGTCTACCACCACGTCCGCGCCGCGCTTGGCCGTGATCTGGTACACGGCGCGCGACCAGCCGCCTTCCACATCGCGGCGCACGACGACATCTGCGCCGAGCGCCCGCGCTGCTTCCAGCTTTTCGTCGGTGCTGCCGACGACGATGGCCGTGCATCCGGTCAGCTTGGCGATTTGCAGGCAGGCCGTGTTGACGCCGCCGCCTGCGCCAACGATCAGCACCGTTTCGCCGGGGCGCAGATTGCCGCGCGTGATCAGGCTGTGCCAGGCGGTCACGAAGACCAGCGAGGCCGCCGCCGCTTCTTCGAACGACACGTGCTCCGGCAGGCCGAGCAGGTTGCGCGCGGGCACGGTGATGTATTCGGCGTGCGTTCCGCTGGTGTGCTCGCCAAGCAGCATGAAGTGCACGCAGCGGTGCTCCTGCCCGGCGCGGCAGAACGCGCAACGCCCGCAGCCAATGGTCGGATTCACAACGACGCGGTCGCCCGCGCGCCACTCGCCCACGCCCTCACCGACCGCGTCTATCGTGCCCGCCGCGTCCGCGCCAGGGATGTGCGGGTAGGCCAGCCGGATGCCCGGCCAGCCGTTGCGCACCCAGATGTCGAGGTAGTTGAGAGCCGCCGCGCACGCGCACGCGGACTTCACTTCGGCTCCGGAACGGGGTGATCCGTCACGACGCGGAGCACTTCCGCCGGGCCATGTTCGGTGAGCAGCACTGCCTTCATGGGAACCCCCTTTAGCCTCACCCCCCGGCCCCCTCTCCACGTGGTGGAGGGGCGCCAGTTGCAGTCAAGTCCCCTCTCCACGTGTGGAGAGGAGATTGAGGGTGAGGTGAGCACTGGATCAGGTCTTCTGGAACAGCCTCTCAACGGTCAGGGGCAGGTGTGCCCGCCACTCAGCGAATGGTGAAATCGAGCGAGGCGGTGCGGTGATCGTCACGTATAGCTCGACGCGGTACGGCCCTGGCGCAGGCTCCCATCGGGCGGCGGCGCTCAAAGATCACCAGCCCGTCGCTCGCCACAAACTCTTGCCGGACGACAGTCGCCCTGGGTGGATCGGTTTTCTCTTGCGGCAAACGTACCCACTCGGCGCGCACGGGCACCTGTCCGTCAGCGTCTTTGAGGTCTGCCAGGCAGAAAACGGTCTCGTCGGCGGAGAAGGTGCGCGCCGCTGTGCTTTCGCGGTCTGCCTCGCGGTAGAGCCGGACGTTTTCAAAGTGCGCCGTCGTGACCGTCACGCTGCACGCCAACGCCGCCAGCAGCAGGACTCCCGCCAACGCCCACGCCCGCCATGCTGACCGTCGGCTCATCGCTCGCTCTCCGCCTGCGCGCGCCGGGCGTTCTGGCGCTCCGTATCTCGCCTGGCGGCGATCATACCCCCTCAGCCGGGTTTGGCAACTGCAAGGTGTGATGGGGCGTGAGAACCTTCAGGCGGTAGGGGCGCTGCTCTGCTGCGCCCTCGCAGGGGCGTATGGCGATACGCCCCTACGACCTCACCTTACCCGGCGCTGGCGCGCCTTGCCTCCCCCTCCGTTGACGGAGGGAAGAGCCGAGCGTAGCGAGGCCAGAGGTGAGGTAAACTGCCGGATTGCGCAGAGTGCTGAGTCTTCCGGGGTTACGTGCCCTGGGGAATCTTTTCACCGAATGAGCAGCCCCCTGTACATCCGGGTTGGATTGAGCCTGAAGCTAAACCACTGATCACATAGATAGCGGACAAGTTCAAAGGCGACCAGTGTGTCCTCGTGCTTGAGCGCGTGGAAATGAACAAAATGGGACGCAAGGGAATCCTGAGCTTGCGCCGGGGACAATCTGGGCCGCGACTGCTGCTGGCTCTCGGATAACCTCAGGATGCGTTGTGATCATTGAAACCGCTTGAAGTTTTGGGTATCTCGATCCACACAAAGAAGTGCAGATCTTGCCATAATCCTTCCTCCCAAATCCCTTGTGGCTAAGTTTGACCGTGAGGCAGTCTCTCCAACTCACCCCATACAGCGCGCGGTAGACGTTGTACTGCTCGTAGATGCGCCGCACGTAGGTGCGCGTCTCGTCGAAGCCGATGGTCTGCACAACAGGTCGAGGTCTGGAACGGAGATGCTCAACCACTGCGCAGCGTTGCCCGGCCCGCCGTTGTACCCGGCCAGAGCCGCGTGGGAGCAGCCTCGGGCTGGCCATGACGTAGCGCAGGTAATAGGTGCCGCGAAGGCGACGTTGACGTAGGGGCGGTACACGTCGCTGTTCTGGTAGTCGCGCCAGCCAAGCTGCAGGGCGATCCACTGTCCGGTGTCGAGGATGATCTGCATCAGGCCCTGGGCGGCAGCGTAGGGACGTGGCGAAGCCCTCAAACAGGCTTTCCTGGCGGATGAGGGCGAAAACGAGCAGCGGGTCAAGGCGGTGCTCGGCGGCGGCGAGCAGCACCAGGTCGCGGTAGTAGGCGGGATAGCGCAACCGGGCGATGGCACCAGGGCCTGGAACGTGTCAATCCCGGCGGCGTCAATCAGCCTGGCCGCCGCCTCGTGGACCAGCCGGTACAGGCGCAGGTCGCGCAGGTAGGCACGCAAGCTGGTAGAGGGCCAGCGGGTCACCTTCCACATCGCTGAGCAGCGCGCCAAAGCTCCTTCTCCCCAGCGGCTTCATCCGGCGGTGGTGGTTCTGCACCGACGATCATCAGCTCGCGCCCACTGCCTTGCGTGGATCGCTTTCCAGCGCGGCGCTCAGGGGGTAGAGTGGCCCTTCCTGGGTGATGTTGAACGTGGCGCGCAGCCAGGTTTCCGCTTCGGCGAGGGCGGCGGCTTCGTCGAACTCGAAGCGGGTGCCGGGCGGCGGCGCGAACGGATCGCGCCCGGCCAGCAGATCGGCGGCGCGGAGGCTGTAGTAGCCGCCCGGATCGGCGGCTGCGGCGGCCTGGTACGCCTGGCGAGCCAGATCGTCCTTGCCGTCCGACTGGTAAAGACGGCCCACCCACAGGTAGGCCGCCGCCTGAAGCTCGCCACTGCCGGTCGCTGCCAATTGGCTGAAAAGCTGGGCGGCCATGCCGATCTTGCCGGCGTTGTAGGCCATCGTCGCGCCCATGTACAGCCCTTCCTGCGCCCAGGTGGTGCCGGGGTACTTCTGGCCGAGGATGTCGAAGGTGCCCAGGGCCGCGTCGGTGTTGCCCTGCGTGCTGTACAGGTACCCGGCGCGCCACAGCGCCTCGGCCCCTTCGGGCACATCCGGGTGCAGCGTGGACAGCGCGGTGTATTTCTGGATGGCGCCCGCTACGTCGCCGCTGAGGAACAGCGTGCGGCCCTGTTCCAGCCACGCCTCGCCGAAGACCGGATCGGTCGGGTAGGTGTCCAGCACCGTCTGGAAGGTGGTGAGCGCCGCCTGGACGTTGCCCACTTCGCGGTAGGCGCGGCCCAACATCATCAGCGCCTCCACTGAGGAGAAGCCGTTCTCGCTGCTGTGAGCGTTGAGCGCCTGGATCGCGGCGCTGTAGTCCTTGTTGGCAAAGTTGATCCGCGCCTGCAGGTAGCTATCCACCTGCAGGCCCGCGCTGAGCATGAGGCCCAGCGCCCGGTAAGCGGGGGATGTCTCCGGGTAGTCGCGGACGATGCGGCCCAGCCGCAGATGCCCGCTGGCCACGTCGCCCTGACCGATCTCGACCTGCGCTGCCTGGTACTCGATGCTGGCGCGGTAGGGCGCGTTCTGGGCGACAGCCAGGATCGCGTCGTATTGGGCGAGGGCCTGGTCGGGCTGTCCGGCGTTGAGGTAGCCGGCGGCGACGCGCTCGCGCAGGGCAACCAGCGACGATAGCTCGCGCGTGGCGTCGGCAGCCTTCGTGTAGGCGGCGAGCGACTGCGCGGGCTGGCCGAGCGCCAGGTAGGCATCGCCGATGCGCTCGTAGACGTAGCTGTCAATCAGCCCTGGGCGCAGGGCGAGGTAGGTCAGGAAGTCGTTGACGGCAAGCTGCCACTCGCTCAGCCCCAGGTAAGCGTCGCCGCGCAGGAAGGTGGCGTGCGCCAGGCGCGCGTCGTTGGGATTTTCGAGGATGAAGCGCGAGAGCGTGTCGGCAGCCTGGGCGAACAGCCCTTCGCGCAGCGCGGCCTCGCCCAGGCCGTAGCGGGCGGCGGCCCGCAGCGTCGGGTCAGCATCCGGCTGGACCAGCACCGCGTCGAAGTAGCCGACGGCGGCGACGTAATCACCGTTGTGCAGGGCTTGCTCGGCGTCGGCGAAGGCCACGTCGGGCGGCAGGGTGGGCGTCGGCACGAAGGCGGGCGTCGGTGTGACGTAGGGGACAGTCGGCGTCGCCGGGTTCAGCAGAGCGGCGTTGCTCGGCGTGGCGGTGACGATGATCGGGTCTGGCTGCGTGGCGAAGTTGCACGCGCTGGCGGCCAGGGCGATCAGCAGGGCCGCCGGGATCAGCCGGCGCACGGTGGGCGTAAACATGCGGGCGATTATGGCGGCAGGGCGGGGGATTGTCAACCGCGCCCGCGCGAGGAATCTGGCGGGCGCAGGGAAGGCATAGGATTGCGACCCCAGAAGGCTGTTTTGGGTGCAGCAGAGCAGCGCCCATGCCTGGCGGGTTTTGCGTGCACGCTGGCAGTTACTTGGTGGCTGGCGCAATTTGGAGCATAATGCTAGGGGTGTGATCATTCGTGGCGGCATTGATAGCGGGCTGCGCGGCGCGCGGCAGGAGGTACGGTCTCATGTCTTCCCTTCTTCACCAGGCGGTAGAACACGCCCAGGCCGGACGCCGCGACGAGGCGCGCCGGCTTCTGCAAGAGTATCTCCAAGCGACGCCGGACAATGAGGTTGCCTGGCTGTGGCTGGCCTCCGTCGCCGCCGACCAGGCCGAGTACCAGCGCGCGCTGCGCGAAGTGTTGCGCGTCAACCCGTCCAACCAGCAGGCACGCACACTGCTCGACCAATTCCAGCAGCAATACGGCCCACGCCCGCCTGCTCCGGCTCCGTCGGTACCCATGCCCGAAGCATATACGCCGCCCCCACCCAGGCCGGTGAGCTATGAGGGCGTGGTCCCTGGTGCGCCGGAGTCAGGCCCCTACCGGCAGTACGCGCCACCGTCGCCGTTGCCGTATTCGCAGTACGCGCCGATGGGCCAGCCGGTGACACCGTCCGAGCCGCAGCGAGTCCAGGTGGAGCACGTCGAGAAGAAGCGGCGCGGGCTGTTCGGCTGCGGGTTTCCCGGCTGTTCCGGCTGCCTGGGCTGTAGCGGCTGCTGGGGGAGCTGCCTGCTCTCGCTGGTGATGATGATTGTGGTGCCGGTGCTGCTGGTGGTGGTGCTCGTTTTGGCTGTGCCCCAGGCGAGACCCGTGATTGACGTGGCGGCATCTTTCCTGCCCGGCGATGCGGGGCGCAAGACAGTCGAGTTCTCCGACGGCACCTATGACGTGTCGCTGACGGTGCCGCGCAGTTGGTACGTGGCCGACGCCGGTAATGACAAGTGGAAATTCGCGCGCGACTTGCTGGATGAGGCCCTGAAGTTCGACAACGAGCAGCGCACATGGCAGGACTTCGAGAGCGCAGGCTCGCACTTCGCCATCGTCGAGGTTAACCCGGTGGTGCTTGCTGGTGCGTATTCGAGCGGCAAAGGTGCTCCCATCCTGCTCACCGTTGACCTCGCCCAGACCGTCCCCGGCGACTTCACCTGCGACGCCGTGCGCGCCCAGCAGGGCCAGTCCACCGTGTACGAGTACGGGGGCGGGCTGTGCGGCTACCGCAACGACGTGACCCCGTCTGGCTCTCCGGGGGTGATCTTCCGCGACATCGCAGCGCCCGACCAGTGGACCAGTATCACTTTTGTCACGCCGATCACGGCGCAGAAGGGGCTGCAATGGTCACTGGAGATGCCTGCCGGCTTGTTGGAGCACTACCAGGACGATGTCCAGGTGTTAATCGAGTCGGTAAAGATCAAAGAAACCTAGTTCAGATAGGCGCTCTCATGCTATAATAATCGGTTGTTTCGGAGCCGGGGGGATATCCAGAGTCGCTGTGGTTGCCAGCTCCCAGCTCAAAGGACAGGAGTAGTTGTGCATGGTGAGCATAAGACGCATCGGAGTATTGACTGGTGGTGGTGACGCGCCGGGCATGAACCCGGCGATTCGCGCTGTAGTTCGCACGGCGGCTGCCGCCGGCGTGGAAGTGTATGGCATCCGGCAGGCATACACGGGGCTGTTGGCCGGCGACTTTCAGCGCCTGACCTCGCGTGATGTGAGCGGCATTATCGGGCGCGGCGGCACCATCCTGCAAACGGCGCGCAACCTGGAGTTCAAGACCGTCCAGGGGCAGAAGCGGGGGCTGCGCCGCCTGAACGAGCACGGGATAGAGGGGCTGGTCGTTGTCGGCGGCGATGGCAGCCTGCGCGGGGCGCTGGCGCTGCACGAGATGGACTTCCCGGTAGTCGGCGTCCCGGCCACGATTGACAACGATATCTGGGGTACCAACATGGCGGTGGGCACGGATACCGCCCTCAATACGATCCTTGACGCCATTGACAAGCTGCGCGACACGGCGGCAAGCCACGAGCGCTGCTTCCTGCTGGAAGTGATGGGGCGCAACTGCGGCTACCTGGCATTGATGGGGGGCATTCTGGGCGGCGCTGAGTTCGTCATGATTCCGGAGCACCCCACCACGCTTGAAGAGACCGGCAAAGCGCTGGAAAGCGCCTACATGCGTGGCAAGAGCCACGCGATGGGCATCATCGCCGAGGGCGCGACGCCCAAGATTCACGAGGTGGCCGAATACCTGTCGCAGCACGAGGTCGGCTTTGAGGTGCGCATCACCGTGTTAGGGCACGTGGTGCGCGGCGGCAGCCCCGGCGCATTCGACCGGCTGCTGGCGACGCGCCTCGGCGTGAAGGCGGTAGAGCTGCTGCTCGCCGGTGAGTCGGGGATCATGGTTGGGCTGCACGGGCGCGAGATCGGCACGGTCAATCTGACCGATGCCACAACCAAGCAACGCTCCGTTTCAGAGGAATATATCTCGATGGCCGAGATACTCTCCAAGTGATGCACCGCCGGGCTGCGTCTTTTGTGGCGCACCTACACTCTGATTCGTGAGTTTTGTCAAACGCATAACGAGCGTTGACCCGTTATAATCAAGGGGGTGTGCGTAGCCGGCACACCCCCTTACTGTGGTTCCAGGCACCATACTCCCCAATTGGCTGCCTGAGCGTGCAATCTGTTTTGAGGACTGGAGGAGTACTATGTTGCGAATTGGTGTGCTTACGGGTGGCGGCGATGTTCCTGGCCTGAACCCGTGTATCAAGCAGATCGTGTACCGCGCGGAGGACGCGGGCCACGAGATCTTCGGCATCCGGCGCGGCTGGGCCGGCTTGCTGGACTTCGACATTGACGAGAAGGATAAGGAACAGCGTGAGAAGTGGGTGATGCCGCTCACCAAGCAGCGCGTGCGCACGGTAGATCGCACGGGCGGCACATTCCTACACACCTCGCGTACCAACCCCGGCAATGTGCTCGCCGATGGCGTCCCCGCGCACTTGCAGGACGTGGAAGCGCCTATGCACACGGACAAGCGCGCGCGTGAGGTCTACGACTACACAGAGCATGTCCTCAAGGTGCTGGATCACCTGGGCATTGACGTGCTGATCCCCATTGGTGGCGATGATACGCTCGGCTATGGCGAGCGGATGCACCGCGAGGGGGTCAAGGTCGTGGCTATCCCCAAGACGATGGACAACGATGTTTACGGCACGGACTACTGCATCGGCTTCAGCACCGCCGTGACCCGCTCGGTGGAGTTCATCCACAACCTGCGCACGAGCGCCGGGTCGCATGAGCGCATCGCTGTGATCGAGCTGTTCGGGCGCAACTCCGGCGAAACGTCGCTGATTGCCGCCTACCTGGCCGGTGTAGACCGCGCGATCATCTCCGAGGTGCCGTTCGACGTTCACCGCCTGGCCAATCTGGTCCTTGAGGACAAGAAGGTCAACCCCAGCAACTACGCCATGCTGACCATCTCCGAGGGCGCGCGTCTGGTTGAGGGCGAGATCATCGAGACCGGCGAGGCCGACGCCTACGGGCACAAGAAGCTGGGCGGCATCGGGCAGATCACCGGCGCGCTGCTCAAGGAGATCACCAACCAGAACATCATCTACCAGCAGGTGGCCTACCTGATGCGCTCTGGCGCGCCGGACTCGCTCGACCTGATGGTGGCGGCCAACTACGCGCAGATGGCGATGAGCCTGGTGGAGCAGGGGCGCTTCGGGCGCATGGTAGCCCTGCAGCGCGGCCTGTATACCGACATCAACCTGAGCACGACGATGCAGGGCGTCAAGCGTGTCAACGTGGCCGAGCTGTACGATGTGGATCAGTACCGCCCGAAGGTGCGTCACGTCTTCGGCATGCCGATGTTCCTGATGTAGTCAGAATACGGAGTCACTGGAGGGCAGCGCAGGCTGCCCTCTTTTGTATTGGGGCGGTGAGGCGTGGGCCTGGGGGGCCACAAAAAGGCTCTCGGTGACTAGCCTGGCACGGATGAACAGCCTCACGCGCGGCGGA
>JAXGOK010000061.1:0-11242 GCA_040767545.1 Aggregatilineaceae bacterium
AAACCCGCCCCTACAAGGCCGGCTGTGCCCCAAGAGCGAGAGATGCCCCTGCCAGAGAGGGTACTTGACAAAGCGCCCCAATGTGTGCTTAAATCGGTTTAGTAAACCGGTTTATATCATGCTTCCGTCCCAACCCATCGAAAGGAGTCAGCTTGCCGAGCCTGCCCGTCCCCGTCATACACTGGTTAGATGATCTTCCGCTTGTTGAAAAGCTTGAGGAGAACAAGAAAGACATGAAACGCATCGCACTACCCCTGGTAATCGTGGCTCTCCTTGCAGCCGTCTTCGTGCTGCAAGGCGTTAGCTCTCTGGGCGTGGCCCGCGCCCAGGAGCCGATCAAGTTGACGTTCTGGAACTACTGGGATGGCAAGAACGGCGAGGTGATCCAGGCGCTTGTGGATCGCTACAATGCCGAGCACCCCGAGGTCGAAATCAAGAATGTCTTCATTGGCTGGGGCGAGCTGCTGCCCAAGCTGCAACTGGCAGTCACCGGGGGAGACACCCCTGACCTCGCCGCCGCCGACATGGTCTGGATGCCTTTCCTGGCGAACTCCGGCGTGCTGACCCCGCTCAACGGCCTCATCGAGGCGTCCGGCACCGACATCGCCGACTTCTATCCCGCGCTGCTCGCGGTGAACACCTACGGCGACCAGTATTATGGCCTGCCGGTCAGCACCAACAACCTCGAGCTGTTCATCAACAGCGACCTCTTCGCAGCGGCTGGCCTCGATCCGGCTGCTCCGCCGACCACGTGGGCCGAGCTTCAGGACATGGCCGTGCAGTGCGCCAACCCTGAGCAGGGCATCATCGGCCTCGAACTCTACACCCAGCCCGGCGAAGGTCTGACCTGGCAGTTCCAGGTCTATCTGTGGCAGGCTGGCGGCGACTTCCTCACCGACGACCTCACCGCAGCCGCGTTCAACTCTGAAGCCGGGTTGAAGGCGCTCAACTACTGGCTGGGCCTGATCGACTCAGGCGCGTACACGCTCTCTGACTGGGGGCTGTTCGGCCAGGGCCAGGCCTGCATGGTGATGGACGGCTCGTGGATGGTCGGCATCTGGGCTGGCACCGCTCCCTTCGCGTGGACGACGGCCCCCATGCCCTACCCTGAAGACGGCGAGCCAGCCACCAACATGGGCGGCGAGCACATCTTCATCATGGCTTCCGACGAGGCCAGGCAGCAGGCGGCCTGGGACTTCATCAACTGGCTCACCAGCACTGAGACCCAGCTTGAGTGGGATCAGCAGACCGGCTTCATGCCCGTCCGCGACTCCGTTGCCACCAATGAAGCCTATCGCACCTGGATCGAAGAGACTGAGCCGCGCCTGCTGCCCTTCGTCGAAATGCAGCAGTACGCGCACAACCGCCCGCCCGTGCAGCAGTATTCCGAGCTTTCGGATGCCTTCTCGGCGGCAATCGAGCGCGCTCTCTACGGTCAGATAAGCCCTGAAGACGCGCTGGCCGAAGCTGAGACCGCCGTGAACGACCTGCTCAAGTAGTAGCAACTCTTGCCGACTGGGGGCAGACTCTATCTGCTCCCAGTCTTTTCCCTGATCTGGTCGAGGTTTCAACATGTCCATAGTGACTCCGCTGCGCGCAAGTTGGCATCGGGCCAACCGGCAGGGCGATCTCTCTGCTGCGGCGCTGGCCCTTGCGCCGGCGGTGCTGCTGTTTGCCGTCTTCAACATCTACCCGCTGCTCTATTCGGGCTACCTGAGCTTCATGGAGTGGGACGGCTTCAGCCCGCAGCGCACCTACGTGGGCCTGGCTAACTACCAGTCCATCTACGAGTCCGCCCAATTCCGCAACGCGCTGGGCGTCACCGTGAAGTACATGGGCGGGGTCACTGTGCTGGGCGTGGCGTTCGGACTGGTGATCGCCATGCTGCTCAATTCCGGCATTCGCGGCCAGAACATCTACCGCATGATCTACTTCCTGCCTGTAGTCACGTCAACGGTTGCGGCGGCTGTGGTCTGGCGTTACCTGATGACGCCGGGCACAGGCTACGCTGACGTGTTCCTGCGCAATATCGGCCTGACGCCGCCCTCACCCGCCTGGCTGCGCAATCCTACCTGGGCGCTGCGCATCGTGATTCTGGTTGGTCTCTGGAAGCGTCTGGGGTTCAATATCGTCGTCTTCCTGGCCGGCCTGCAGAATATCCCCAAAGACTACTACGAGGCCGCCACAGTGGACGGTGCCGGAATCTGGGCGCGCTTCCGGCATGTGACCATTCCGCTGATCGCCCCCATCACCCTGATGCTGGTCATCATGTCAATCATTGACGCCTTCCTCATCTTCGACGTGGTGTACGTGATGACTGAGGGTGGGCCGGTGGGGACGACCGAGGTCGTTGGGTTCCTGCTCTACCGCCAGGCGTTCCGTTACTTCAACCTGGGCACGGCCTCGGCGATGGGATGGGTGATTTTCGCGATCGTATTCACCGCTTCACTGATCCTGTGGAAGTTCTTTGGCGCGCGGGAGTCTGCCCTATGAGCGTGCAAAGCACCTCCCTGACGCGCGCGGTGCGGCACCGTGCGGCGCGGCTGCAATGGGGCAAGCTGCTGATCCACGCCACGCTGATCGCCGGGGCATTCGTGATGGTCATCCCCTTCCTATGGATGCTCACCCTGTCGCTCAAGCCGGCGGCGCTCACCCACCAGCCTCCTTACCTGATCCCCACGCACTTCGAGGTGGCCAACTACGACAAGGCGTGGCAGGCCGCGCCATTCGCGCGCTATTACCTGAACTCGATGGTGATGACCGCCGGGATTGTGCTTGGGCAGGTGCTTCTGTCCTCGCTGGCAGCCTACGCCTTCGCCCGGCTCAAGTTCCCAGGGCGTGACGCGCTGTTCCTGGTCTTCCTGGCGACGATGATGGTCCCGTTCTACGTCACCCTGATTCCCTCCTACCTGATCATTGACCGGCTCGGCTGGGTCGATTCCTACGCGGCCCTGATTGTGCCGCGCATGGTGAGCGCCTTCGGCATCTTTCTGCTGCGGCAATACTACCAGGGCATCCCGCGCGAGCTGGACGAAGCGGCGATGATTGACGGCGCGAGCCGCCTGGGTATCTGGTGGCGGATCATCCTGCCGCTGTCCGGCCCTGGGCTGGCGACGCTCGGCATCTTCGCCTTCATGTTCGCCTGGAACGATTTTCTGTGGCCGCTGGTCGTCATTAACGACCCGAACATGCGCACCGTGCAGCTTGGCCTGGCCATGTTCCAGGGCCGCTACGGGACGCAGTGGACGCTGCTCATGGCGGGTACGGTCACCGCGACGCTGCCCACGCTGATCGTCTTCCTGTTCGGGCAGCGGTGGTTCATTCAAAGCGTCGCCCAGTCGGGCGTGAAAGGCTAGCACGATGGGTGAGCATTGGTCAGTGCCCGGCTGGGCACGCGAGCGGGTCTTTTACCAGATTTTCCCCGAACGGTTCTTCAACGGCGATCCGGCCAACGACCCACCCGGAACCGTGCCCTGGGATAGCCTGCCAACCCGCGAAAACTTCTTCGGCGGCGACCTGGCCGGCATCCGCGCCAGGCTCGGTTATCTTGAGCAGCTTGGCATCGGCGCGCTGTATCTGACACCGTTTTTCCGGGCGCGCACCAATCACCGCTACGACACGTCCGACTACTTGCAGATCGATCCAGCCGCCGGGACGCTGGATGAGTTTCGGCAGTTGGCCGCCGATGCGCACCGGCGCGACATACGCCTGATCCTGGACGCGGTCTTCAATCATTGCGGCGACGGATTCTGGGCCTTCGAGGATGTCGTCCGGCGCGGAGCGGCGTCACCCTATGCCGACTGGTTCAGCATCGCCTCATACCCTGTCACCACGACGCCGCCCTCGTATCAGACCTGCGGAGGCGCGGCATTTCTGCCCAAGCTCAACCACGCCAATCCTGCCGTGCGCGAGTACCTGCTCAAGGTGGCGCGCTATTGGCTGGAACAGGGCGCTGATGGCTGGCGGCTCGACGTGCCCTGGAAGATGCCGCTTGACTTCTGGCGCGCCTTCCGCACAGAAGTGCTCAAGGCCAAGCCGGACGCCTACGTCGTCGCCGAAGAATGGCGGGGAGCGACCCCCTGGCTGGGGGGCGACACCGTGCACGGGGTGATGAACTACCGCCTGCGCGCCGCCATCCTCGACTACTGCGCTTGGGATCACATGGACGCTGAGGACTTCGACCATGAGCTGGCGCAGTTGCGAGCAGAGCACGGGCCATCCGCGCCCTATCATCTGACTCTGCTGGGCAGCCACGATACGGCGCGCATCCTCACCGTATGCGGCGGCGATGCTGAGCGCGCCCGGCTCGCGGCGATCTTCCAATTCACGTATATTGGAATCCCGATGGTCTATTACGGGGATGAGATTGGCATGGCGGGCGAGAATGACCCCCTGTGCCGCGCGGGGATGGTCTGGGACGAGCACCGCTGGAATGGGCGGCTGTACGAGACGTACCGCCGGCTGATTACGCTGCGCCGCGCGCACGCCGCCTTGACGCAAGGCGGATTCGAGCCGCTCACCGTGTTCAACGCCGTCTACGCCTATCATCGTTTCCTGGACGAGGACAGTGTGGTGGTCGTCCTCAACCCCAGGGAAGCGCGCCAGAATGTGCGCATTCCCCTGGGGCGCGCAGCCAGGCGCGCGGCTGCATGGGAAGACGCTTTCACCGGGGAGCGCTTCCTCGTGCACGAGGGCAGGCTCGTGCTCGATAGTCTACCCTCGCGAGCCGGGTACGTCCTGCTGCCCCGGAAAGACGCTCATGACTAAGATCACCATCTCCGAGATCGCCCGCCGCGCCGGCGTGTCGAAGACTGCCGTCTCGTTTGCGTTCAACTACCCTGAGCGCCTGTCCGAAGACACACTGCGCCACATCCTGGCTGTTGCGGAGGAGGCTGGCTACGCGCCTGATCCGGTGGCCAGCAATCTGAAGACGCGGCGCACCGGCTGCATAGGCATTCTGGTTCCGCAGCCGATCCCGGTCATGACGCGCAATCCCTACCTGCTGAAGTTCATCGAAGGTGTGGGGGATGTGTGCCACGAGAGCGGGATGTCGTTGATGCTCGTCCCACCGCTCAAAGGCAGCCTGCGCCGCGCCATTGTGCGCGCGGCAGTGGATGGCTTCTTGACGCTGGGACTGGAAACGTTTCGCGGGACAATGGTCGTGCTCCAGCAGCGCGGCGTGCCGTTCGTCATGGTGGACAGCGACCCCACCCCAGGGATTCCGTGCGTCAACATTGACGACGAGGCGGGTGCCTATGCCGCCATGTCCTACGCATTGGCGCTGGGGCACAAGCAGATCGCTATCTTCGGCATCCGCTCCGGCCATCATGGGGACTATCGCAAGTACGCCGGTACGCTCCAGCGGCGCATGGCGGGCTACGCGCGCGCCCTGGCCGAGCACGGGCTGTCACTGGACGCCCCCAGTATCCGCCTGCTGGAGTGCGAGTGCGACGCTGCCGGTGGCTACGAGGGACTGCACACCCTGTGGCAGTCGCGCTGGCATCCAACGGCGATGGTCGTCATGGCGGACGTGATCGCGATCGGCGTCATGCAGGCCGCGCGCGAGCTTGGCCTGGGCATCCCCGACGAGCTGTCGCTGATCGGCTACGACGACATCGAAGCGAGCAGCCTCACCTGCCCCGCCCTGACCACTATCCGCCAGCCAGCCATGGAAAAAGGGCGCGTTGCGGCGCGGCTCCTGCTGCAGCGCATTGAGGTTCGGTCGCTCGAAGCTGAGCACGTGGTGCTGGCGGTCGAGCTGGTCGAGCGCCAGTCATTCCGGGCGCACGACAGCGTACGATGACCCCGCCGGGACTATTTCACGAACGCTCACGGTCTGCGATTGCCCTGTTTCGGGCGTCCCGCTGCCCTTGTCAAGCGAAGTGGCCTATGCTATACTGTGTTTGCTGAGACCGAGATGTACTGAGGAAAGTGGGACCCCCCCACTTTTCGTTGTATATGGCTGGCTTTCTCAGCACCCCATTGACGGCATGAGTCCCGGTAGGGCAGAACCAAGCAGAACCATGAAGAGCGATTTCACCCTGGCTTTCAACGAGATTGTCGAGCTACGCGCGCTGCCGCGCGAGGTAGTGATGGACGCCCTCTCACAGGCGCTCGTCTCCGCCTACAAGCGCGATGCCAATATTGGCACCAACCAGCGCGTCGAGGCGCGCATTGACCCGACGGGCGAGGCGCATATCTTCCTTGAGAAGGAAGTTGTCGAGTCGGTCGAGTCGGACTCGACGGAAGTGGCCCTGGAAGTGGCGCACGAGCAGGTGCCCGATGCCCAGCTTGGCGACACGGTGATGGTGCCGGTGCAGACCAGCATCACCTTCGGGCGCATCGCCGCGCAGACGGCCAAGCAGGTCATCTTGCAGCGCATCCGCGAGGCTGAGCGCGACTCCCTTTACGACGAGTTCGTCGAGCGCCAGGGCGACCTGGTCACCGGGACGGTGCAGAGTGTCAGCCATGGCACGCTGACGATCAGCCTGGGCCGCGCCGAGGCGGTCATGCCCCGCCAGCACCAGATTCCCGGCGAGCGCTACCGCCCGCACGACAGGGTGCGCGCCTATGTCGCCGAGGTCAAGCGCAACACGCGCGGCCCGCAGATCATCGTCAGCCGCGCCCACAAGAACATGCTGCGCCGCCTGTTTGAGTACGAGGTGCCGGAAATTTACAACGGCCAGGTCGAGATCAAGAATATTGCCCGCGAAGCCGGGCACCGCTCCAAAGTGGCCGTTACTGCCCTGCAAGAGGGGGTTGACCCGGTAGGCGCGTGCGTCGGGATGCGCGGAATGCGCATTCAGAACATCGTCAAAGAACTGAACGACGAGAAGATTGATGTCATCGAGTGGAACGCTGACCCGGCGATCTTCATCGCCAAGGCGCTCAGCCCGGCTCGCGTCAGCGACATGCTGCTCGAAGAAGACCTGGACACCGGGCGCACGGCAACGGTCATCGTGCCGGACGACCAGCTTTCGCTGGCGATTGGCCGCGAAGGGCAGAATGCTCGCCTGGCTGCCAAGCTGACCGGCTGGCGCATTGACATCAAGAGCGTCTCCGAGTCCGCCGAAAAGGCCTATGCCGCGCTACAAGAGCCGCCGCTGGATACGCTGCGCTCGGAAATGCCGGATTTGGTGGTCGAAGTCGAGCGTATTATGGAGAAGAAGCTCGCCAACCGCCCCGTGCAGCCGGAGGAATACAAGACGCTGAGCGAGTTCGTCAAGCTGGCTGAGCGCCGTATGCAGGCTGTGCGCGAGGAAGGCCGTTCGACGCGCCGTGAAGCCATGAGCAGCGTGCGCAGCCTGGTGCCAGAGCGAGCGTACCGCATGGCCATCGAAGAACTGGAGCTGGATGAGGACATCAACCGCGCCCTGGCGCGCATCGAGAATGTGGGCGAGCTGATGGTTCGCGTGCTCGCCGATGCCGAGAACCTGGAGCGGATGCTGGAACAGGGTGGCGCTGGCGAAGATGCGATGGAAGCCATTCGCTATGCGCTTGACGACCTGGTGATCTTGCGCGCCGCCGAGCCGGAGCCGGAGCCAGTGCCGGAGCCGGCGGAGGCCGAAGCCGTGCCCGAAACGGCTGAGGAAGTGGTGGCCGAGCCTGCCCAGGACGAGGTCGCGCCAGTCGCCGCCGAGTTGGCAGAGGAAGAGGAAGCCATGCCAGCCTTCATCGAGCCAGAGCCGGCACCACTGCTGGACGCCGAGGAAGCCGCTGAGCTGGAGCGGCGTGCCAGGAGCGCCGGACGGCCCAAGGGGTCGGAAGAGATTGACGAGGAAGAAGTCTTCGACGAGGAAGAGGGCGGCGAGGCCGAGCGCGAGAAGAAGAAAGCAAAGGGCAAGCGTCGCGAGCTGATCTTCGATGAGGAGCGCGGCGAGGTCGTCGCCCGCCGCCGTCGCAAGGGCGGGCGTCGCCGGAGCGAATGGGACGAATACCTCGAATAATCGGCCCTGGCCTGTAAGGGTGTTGTAGCACGATGGGCAAGCCCGGTACAACAACCAAGCGCCGCCGGGTCCCCCAGCGCACCTGCGTGATCTGCCGCACGACTGCCGACAAGCGGTCGTTAACTCGCCTGGTGCGAGCTCCCGATGAGGGCGTGCACGTGGATCCGACCGGCAAGCGCAGCGGGCGTGGCGCTTACTTGTGTGACGATCCGTCCTGTTGGGATCGCGCCCTGGCGAGTGATGCGCTGGCTAAGGCCCTGCGCACCACGCTGACCGATGCCGATCGCGCGCGGTTGGCGGCGGTGCGTCCCAGAACCGAGTAGCGACGCCTCTCCGTTGCGCCCTTGGGGGTCGCAACGGCCCGGCGCAGTCCGCTGGACATACAGACAACCCATGAAAGGAGGTTAGCGGCGGTGCTGCTGCCATCTGGCAGCGGAAGGGTCGCTATGCCTATGCCACAGCAGAAACAGATACTTGAAGTCCCGGATTTTCTCACGGTACGAGAGCTTGCCGACCTGATGGGTGCCAGCCCGATTGAGGTGATGAAGGAACTCATCAGCAACGGCATCATGGCCTCCATCAACCAGCAGATAGACTTCGATACTGCGGCCATTGTGGGCGACAGCCTGGGCTTTGAAGTCCAGCCGATCAAGCCCCCGGAGCCGGAGGCCGCCCCGGATCGCACAGCTACGCAGACGTGGCGCCGCCTGTATGCCGACCAGTCGCGCGAGGCGCTCAAGCCGCGTCCGCCGGTGGTCACCGTGCTGGGACATGTGGATCACGGCAAGACCTCGCTGCTGGACGCGATCCGCAAGACCAACGTGCAGGAGGGCGAAGCTGGGGGCATTACCCAGCACATTGGTGCCTACCAGGTGACGCACAACGACCACCCGATCACCTTCCTGGACACGCCGGGCCATGAGGCGTTCACCGCCATGCGCTCGCGCGGGGCGCAGGGCGCGGACATTGCCGTGCTGGTGGTGGCAGCGGACGACGGCGTGATGCCCACCACGCGCGAGGCGTATGCCCACGTTCATGCGGCGAACGTGCCGGTGGTCGTGGCCCTGAACAAGATTGACAAGGCCAACGCCAACCCCGACCGCGTCAAACAGCAGCTTGCCGATGAGTTGAATCTGCGCTCGGACGAATGGGGCGGCGACACGCTGATCGTGCCGGTCAGCGCCAGGACGCAGACTGGCATTGAAGACCTGCTCGAAGCGATCCTGCTCGTCGCCGAGGAGCAGGACATCTCCGCCAACCCGAACGCTCCGGCGGCGGGCACCGTCCTGGAAGGGCGTGTGGATACCGGGCGCGGCGCGCTGGCTACGCTGCTGGTGCAGAACGGCACGCTGCGCACGGGCGACGTTGTGATTGCTGGCACCTCGCACGGGCGCATCAAGCGCATGTTCGACTACAACGGCAACGTGATCAAGGAAGCCGGCCCCTCGTGTCCGGTGTCGGTCATGGGGCTGGATGCGCCGGCGCACGCCGGCGAGATGTTCGAGGTGGTGAAGGACATCAAGGAAGCGCGGGTCATCGTCGAAGAGCGCAGGCTGGCGCAGCAAGAAGCTGCCACCAAAGCGCCCCCGGCCCTCACCCTCGAAGAGGTCTTCAGCCGCTTCCAGGCTGGCGAGACGAAAGAGCTGCTGCTCATCATCAAGGTGGACGTGGACGGGTCGCTGGAGCCGGTCATCAAGTCGGTGGAGGGCATTTCTGTAGGCGACTTCCAGGTGCGCGTCCTCCATGCCGACGTGGGCGAGATCACCGAGAACGATGTCAACCTGGCCCACGCCTCCCGTGCGATCATCATCGGCTTCAACGTGGAGCCGGACGCTGCCGCCGAGCGCGTGGCCGAGTCGCTGGGCGTTGACATTCACACCTACAATGTGATCTACAAGCTGATCGAGAGCGTCGAGCTGGCGCTGCACGGCCTGCTGGAGCCGGAGTACGCTGACAAGCTGGTCGGCGTGGCCGAGGTGCGCCGCGTGATCCGCCTGCCCAAGATCGGCAACATCGCTGGCTCGTATATCCTGGAAGGCGTGGCACGGCGCAATGCCAGGGCGCGCGTGGTGCGCCAGGGCAATGTGCTGGCGAGCAGTGTGGCAGTAGCCAGCCTCAAGCGTTTTGAAGACGATGTGCGCGAAGTGCGCACCGGCTTCGAGTGTGGCATCGGCCTTGACGGGTTCCACGACTTCGTTGAGGGCGACCGCATCGAGTTCTTCGTCCGCGAGCGCGTGAACTAGCTGCACGCGCCGCTGTCTTGCAGCCAACGGGCCAGGAGCGTGCGACCTTCTGGCCCGCTTGTTTTGTGCGCGCTGTGCGCCGGGGGAGACCATGCGCGTCTTCATAGGCGGCGTGGCGGGGAGCACCGGGCGACTGCTGGCTGAGCGCCTGCTTTCCAGCAAGCGCGCGGACGCTGTCACCGGCCTGGACGACCGTCCCTGTTACCCGCCGCTGCCCGGCTTGCGCTTTGTGCGCGCAGCTTACGAGCAGCGCGAGTGGTGGCCGCACCTGGCAAACGCCGATGTTGCCGTGCTGCTGACGCCGCTGCGCTGGCCGCTGGCCCGCCGCGACCGGCGGTGCGAGGCCGCGCTGCTTGGCGAGGCGCGGGCATTCGTGCGGGCAGCAATGGCGCTGGGCGTGCCCAAGCTGATCGTGGCCAACAGCGCAGCGCTGTATGGCACGAGCGCGGCGGGCACAGTCTTGGGCGAAGATGCCGCCGTGCGCGGGCACAGCGCCAGCGCCTACGGGCGGGCGCGGGCACGCCTGGCAGATTGGCTGGAGCTTGACGCAGCGCCGCAGTACTCCGGCGTGCTGACGCGGCTGCGCGTCGCGCTGGTGGCGGGCGCGCATCATGGCGAGATCGTGCGCCATGTGCGGCGGCTGCCGGTGCTCGTCTGCGGGGCGGAGGAGCGCGCCCTGGCGCTGGTTCACGAAGAGGACGCGCTGCTGGCTATTGAGCACGCGATCTGGCATGATCTACCAGGGATATACCACGTGGCCGCCAGCGACGGATTGGCGCTGCGCGAGCTGGCGGCACTGGCCGGGCGCGGACAAAGCTGCGTTCCGGCGGCATGGCTGGCGCTGCGGGCATGGTGGGGCTGGCGTTGGCGCGGCTGGCCAGCGCCCCCATTGTGGGCGCGCGCCCTGATCCGGGGCGCGATGCTGCGCACAGACCGGCTGGCGGCGGCTGGCTGGTCACCGCGCCACTCAGCCCGCGACGCGCTGCTGGCGGCGCTTGGTGCGGCGCGCACGACGAGTTGAGCGCCGCATAGGGAGGGCTACACCTCATTTGA
>JAXGOK010000062.1:0-8456 GCA_040767545.1 Aggregatilineaceae bacterium
GGGACTTAACCGCAAAATGACTCCCCCTTTCTGTGTACAGAGAGGGAGCCGGGGGTGAGGCTTTCAAGCGGCGTCTCAAGACTCCCGCCTTCGACCCCACCATCCCCGGCGAACGCGTGGCAACGGCTTGGCTTGCCCTGAACGAGGAGGCACGATGACCGAACTGCCTGCTGCTGAGTTCCAGGCGGACATTCTGGTCGTGGACGACAACCAGGCCAACCTCCGCCTGCTGACCGACGTGCTCTCATCGCGCAACTACCGGGTTCACGAGGCGCTCAACGGCCCCGAGGCCCTGCGCATTGCGCAGTCAGCCCTCCCCGACCTGGTGCTGCTGGACATCTCCATGCCCGGCATGGATGGCTTCGAGGTGTGCACGCGGCTCAAGGCTGACGCCTCCACGCGCGATATTCCTGTCATCTTCATCAGCGCGCTGAGCGACATTGATGACGTGGTCAGGGGGTTCGAGGTGGGCGGCGTGGATTACATCACCAAGCCGTTCAAGTTTCGCGAGGTGCTGGCCCGCATCGCCAGCCAGCTTACTCTGGTTCGCCAGCGGCAGGAAATCGAGGCGCTGCGCCACCAGGATCGCCAGACGTTCGAGTCGCTCAACCGGATGAAAAACGAGTTCATCCGCATGGCTACCCACGACCTGCGCAACCCGCTCAACGTCATCCTGGGCTACAGGTCTGTGCTGCAACGGCTGACGGTCGCCGAGGAGCACCGGGCGCTGATGGACGAGGCGCTCCAGGCGATTGACGATAACGTCGAGAAGATGCGCAAGCTGGTGACCGACATGCTCGACCTGGCCCAGATGGAGACAAGCTGGCAGTTCAAGCCAGCGCCGGTGTCACTGGCAGGCTTGCTTGAAAAGGCGGTCGGCAACTTTCATCTGATCGCTGAGCAGAAGGGGATCACGCTGGCACTCGCGCCGCCCACAGGAGACACGACCGTTATCGTGGACGCCAGCGCCATCACCCGCGTGGTGGACAACCTGATCGTCAACGCGCTCAAATACACGCCGCCGGGCGAGCGCATCGCCGTGCGCGCGAAACTGCGCGGCCAGCACGCGATCATCCAGGTCGGTGATACCGGCATTGGCATCCCGCCGGAAGATGTGCCCCGCGTCTTTGACGCATTCTACCGCGTCAAGAGACCTGATGTTCCCGATGTCGAAGGCACCGGGCTGGGCCTGTCCATTGTCAAGGCGATTGTCGAGCGGCACGGGGGCCATATTGACGTGCGCAGCAAGGTCGGCACGGGCAGCGTGTTCAGCGTCATCCTGCCGCGCGGATCGCGCTCCTGAACGCCGCGCCGCTCACTGCTCGCCCAACAGCGCCGCCTCCGCCGCTTGCAGCACCTCGTCCTGCGGCGAGACGACGCTCTCCCACGTGCGCGGCACGCGCACATCGGGCAGCACGCCTGTCCCCTCGATCAATACTGCGCCGCTGACGGGGTCGGTGACCCGCCCCGTGGGAATCTGCATTTGCAGCCCGCCGGGAAGCAGGTATTGGCCGTCGCCCACCTCACCGGTGAAGCCGCCGCTCGGCGTCTCGCCGACGATCAGCGCACGGCCTTCGTGTTGCAGCGCGTAGACAAACAAATCGCCCGCGCTCCCCGTCATCTCGTTGACCAGCACGGCCAGCGGCCCGTCATACGCCGGCTCGCTGAGCAGCACCTCGATGAAGCCACGATAGGCGAATGCGCCCGTGCCGTCCGCGTAGTAGAGATCGGACAGGCGCTCGTAGTTCGCCGCGAAGTGCCCGGCCATGTCCATCGCCAACTGCACCAGCCCGCCGCTGTTGTCGCGCAGATCGAGCACGATGCCTGGCACGCCGGCGTCAGCTAGCTCGCGCAGTGCCTCAGTGAAGCGCTCCCCGGCCTGGCTGACTTCCTGAGAGAAGCTGCTCACGCGAATGTAGCCCAGGCCCGACGGCAGGACATACCACTCGATCGGATCGCCGAACACCGACCCTCCAAACGCGGCCAGGATCGCGCTGACATCGGCTTTGCGGGTCAGGGTAGCGCTGCGCTCCTGGCCTGCTGGTGTGCGCCAGGTCAGCCCCACCGACGAGCCAACCGGCCCCTGGAACATAGTCGCGGCCTGCAGGTAGCGTCGGCTGTGCGGCGTGGAGGCGCTGGTCAGCAGTAGGGGGGTCTCGTCGAGCGCCTGCAGCGCCGGGGAGCCGTCCACCTCAACCAGCACGTCGCCCGCGCGGATGCCTGCGTCGCTGGCCGCCGACCGCCGCCCCACCTCAACGACCACGACCTCGCCCTCGTCCGTCACCGTCAGCCGGTCAATACCTGTCCCGCCCAACAAGAAGCTCTGCATCACCGGCAGTGACACGTAGCCGATGTGCGTATCCGGGATCAGGCTGCCGAAGCGGGTGATGATCAGGTGGAAGTCCAGGTCATTGGCCGCGCGCTTGACCAGCGGCGTGATCTCGGCGTAGATGGCGTCCCAGTCGAGGTCTTTCTCGGCGCTGAAGGGGTAGGTTTCCGCCGTGCGCCGGAAGAGCGTCTCCCATGCGTCGAGATAGGTCATGTCCGAATAATCGTTCAGGCTGCCGAAGCTCTCCACGATGGGGAAGGTGACAGTGGCCTCGCGCAGCAGGGTGAACGGCTCCGTCTCCAGCGAGACCACGCTCCAGCCAGCGGGCAGCGTCAGCAACGGATCGTCGCCTGTGAAGGCCACGCCGTCCGCGCCGAATCCAGCGGGGAACTGCTCGCCTTCGCCCGGCGTCCAGACAATGACGTGGCCGCCGATCAGGTTGAAGGACAGCGGCTCCAGCCGCACCGACAAGTCGAGCGGCATCTCACCGCGATTCATGCGCTCGTCACCCCGGAACTCGATGAACGTCGCCGCCGCGAAGACGCGCACGGTGGGCGGGGTGGTCGCGTCGCCGTCGAAGTCGAGCGGCTGGCCAGCGGGACTCTCCGGCAGGGCAATGGTGTATTCGCCGCTGACGATATCGCCGTCCAGCGTGCCGAGAACCTGCGCCTCGTCTGGCGGCTGGAAGTCGAAGTCGGCCCGCACCAGCCCGGACAGGTCATAGAGCAGCACACTGGTCTGCGCGCCAATGGTGGGGTAAATCGGGTTGGTGGTCGTATAGCTGCCGGTGATGAGGCGTGGGCCAGCAGCGGTCTCCTGCGCGCGGGACGGCGCGCTCGCCAGGCCCAGTGCGCCCACCATCACGGACACGATCACCACGACGAGCGCCATGCGTTTCATGCCCCGTTTCCTCTCGCTTGACTCGAAGCGTGCTGTCTAGCTTATAACGCAAAGCCGGGCTGATGGCCAGCGGCGGGAATCGCCCTCACATCGCCAGGGTGAGCATGAGCAGGTCGTCCGCGCCGCCGAAGTCGCGCCCGCTGACCATGCGCACCCGCGTGTGGACGATGCGCAGCCCGGCGGCGAGCGCCGACCCCAGCAGGGCAAGCTGCTGCCCATTGACCGGCAGAACCAGCCCCACCTGCCCCAAGCGCTCGGCGTAGGCTTGCATCTCGCTCAGGTAGCGCGGCCAGTGCCTCGCCGCCTGGGGCAAGCACCCCGCCGCCTCGACGGTGAGGTGCGTCTGCATCCCTTCCAGGCGGCGCGGCTTGTGGCGCAGCACGGCGAAGGCGACCACCTCCCCGTCTTCGCGCCAGATCAGCGTGCGCCCGGCTTCTTCGTCGTCCAGCCAGCGCGCCGCCGGTGTGGGGTCGAGGCCGGGGGCCAGCCGCCCGGCGACCTCGCGCAATGCTCCCCCGCCGTCCCAGACCTCGAAATGCGTGCTCTCGGCGGCGGGGACTTCGCCCTGGAACAAACAGGTCAGGGTGCGCGGCTCCAGGCCCAGCCGCGCGTAGAGCGCGATATTCTTGCCGCTCTCCGGCATCGTCTCCAGGGCGAGCGTCTGGCAACCAGCCTGGCGCAGCAATTCCAGCCCGGCAGCCGTCACCGCCCGCCCCAGCCCCAAGCCCTGGCTCGCCGGGGTGACGCCAAGCGTGCCCAGCCAGCCGAGCGCCCCCCACACGTGAGCGAAACAGTAGCCGACCACGCGCCCCGGCGGGGACTCGACCACCACGCCCGGATAGGGGCGGCGCACGGCGGCGTTCAGATTTTCGGGCGTGCGCAGGCGCAGCGAGCGCGCCAGGCGACGCTGCTGGCGGCGGTACAGCTCGAAAGCGTCACGGTCAATCTGCGCCACAGCCTTCAGATCGGCGGGCGTCATGACGCGCGCGCGGTAGGGGGGAGTCTGGCGTAGTTCGTCGGGCAGCACAGGCACGAAAGGCAACCTCGATGGTAGAGGGTTGGTGGTGGTTGGTAATTGGTTGTTGGTTGTCAGTGGTCAGTGATCAGGCAGACGCGCTGTCTTGCGATCTCCCTTGAGGATCGCTGCCCGCTGATTGTATTGAGAGTGCACAGCGATCACACCCTGACTACCAACCACCAAAAACCAAGAGCCAAAGACCTATCTCGTCCATTGTGAGCCAGGTACGCCGCTCACGCAAGCGGGCGGGCACGCTCGCGCACCCAGGCGTAGCGCCGCGCGCGCTGCGCCAGCAGGTCGGGCGGCGGGTCGGCCACGCCGGTCACTTCCAGGGCGAACGAAGCCGCGACCGCGCCGTAACAGGATGCCTCCACCAGATCGCCCGTCTCCATCCAACCGGCGAGGAAGGCCCCGCAATAGGTGTTACCCGCGCCGGTCTGATCTACCACCTGCGCGACGGGCACGGCGGGCACGAGCAGCAGGGCGTCCTGCCCGCGCGCACCCACGAGCGACCCGTCCGCGCCCAGACGCAGCGCGGCGATCCGCGCGCCGTCGTCCAGCATGGCCCGTACCAGCGCCGCCGGATCGTCGAAGCCGTAGACAAGCGCCGCTTCCAGGTGATTGGGCGAGACGATGTCGGCGCTCGCCAGCGCCGGGCGGAACTCCGAGCCGTAGCCCGGCACCATGATCTGCTGCAACGGCTCCCACAGCAGCGTCGCCGCCGGGAAGCGCGCGCGCCAGGCGGGAATCTGGGCCGCGTCGCGCAGCAGGTAGACGGCCCGCGCCTGCCTGTAGACGGAGGGCAGTTGGTCAGGGAGCGGCTCGTAGACGAACGGGGCGAGCAAGTCCACGCGCCACACCTCGGTACGCCTGCCGTCCCACTCGAACAACTGCCAGGCACGCGCCTGTGGCAGATCGCGCACGACCAGGCCGCGCGTGTCGAAGTCGCGGGCCAGGCGGCGGCAGGCTTCCTGGGGGAGATCGCGTCCGGCGCAGGCGAAGATGCCCGCGCGCTGGCCCCAGATCAACATCCCGGCGGCGGCGTGCGAGACCGCACCGCCCAACACGCCCATCTGCGTCCGCCCATCGGGGTGCACGATGTCGTCAATGATGATCCCGCCCACGCACAGGCAGGCGGGCGCGTCGTTGGTGGTGCGCGTCACGGGTTTCGCTCCGCCAGAAGGGTTTTGAGTCATGAGTCGTGAGTCATGAGATTGCCACCTGTTCTAGACTCACGACTCACAACTCACGACTCATCACCAACGATACCAGCCCCGCCCGCACTGCGTCCAGGCGACGGGCGTAGTCGTGCGGGTCGGGGAGCGACGGCGGCAGGCCGATCTGCTCGACCATGTACGAGGCGGCGGCGCTGGCGTGGCAGGCTGCTTCGCCGATCCCCTCGTCCAGCCGGGCCAGCAGCGCCCCGCAGAAAGCATTGCCCGCGCCAACTACGTCCGCGACCGCCGTCCGCACAGCGGGCACGTGAACGCCGCGCCCCGCCCGCAAGTCCCACACGTCCGCGCCGTGCGGCCCGCGTCGCAGCGCCAACACTCGCCCGCCCAATGCGCGGAAGCGGGCGAGCATGGCATCGGACTCCGTCTCGCCGGTGATGCGCGCCGCCTCCTCCCAAGTGGGCGAGAAGACGGCGCACGCCGCCAGCAGGTCGCGCAGGGCCTCGTCGCTCAGCGGGCGCTGCGGGGCACGGAACGGCTCCAGGCTGACGGTGCGGCCCTTGTCGGTCAACTCAGCGGCGAAGGCAGCAGCGCCCGGCTCGTCCGGGTGAATTCCCCAGTGGAAGCGGCGCGCAGCCCGGTACGCCTGCGGCAGGACATCCCAGCGCCGCGCAAGCTGCACGCCGAGCGTCTGCGGCGGCACGCGCCAGACCTGCGTCCGCCGCCCGTCGGACTCGGTCACCTGCCAGGCGCGCGGCGTCGGCAAGTCGCTGACGCGCACACCGCTCAGGTCAATGCCCGCCGCACGCAGCGGAGCGAGGATCGCCGCGTCCAGGTCGGCCCCCACGCCCGCCACGAATCCGACTGCGGCACCAGAGCCGAGGGCGGCAGCCATGCCCCAGGCAGTCTGCGCGCCGCCCCCGCCGAGCACGCCCATGTGCGTCGTGCCGTCGGGCAGGACGATGTCATCCAGGATGAGGCCGAAGGTCATGTAGTCAAGCATGTGCCGTGCATCTCTCTAGGGCGCACTAACGCGCCAGCGCGACCGCAATCTGCGCCCCGACGCGGGCGTTGTTGACCAGCGCGGCGATGTTCGCCCGCTGCGAGCGCCCGCCGGTCAGCTCTAGCACCTTAGCCAGCACGAAGGGCGTCACCGCCTTGCCATGCACGCCGGCCTGCTCGGCCTGGCGCGTGGCCTCGGCGATGGCTCGCTCCGCTTCGTCGGCGGACAGCGCGTCCGCCTCCGGCACGGGCACCGTCACCAGCGTGCCGTGACCCAGGCCCAGCCGCTTGCGCGCGGCGACAATGGCCGCGACCTGCTGCGGCGTGTCCACGCGCTGGTCAACGGGCAGCCCGCTGGAGCGGCTGTAGAAGGCAGGCAGTGTGTCGGTGCCATAGCCGAGGACGGGCACGCCCTGCGTCTCCAGCACTTCGAGCGTCAGCGGCAGGTCGAGGATGGACTTGGCTCCGGCGCAAACGACCGTAACCGGAGTGCGCCCCAACTCAATCAGGTCGGCGGACACGTCCTGCGGGTGCCCGCGATGCACGCCGCCAATCCCGCCGGTGGCGAAAACCTCAATGCCGGCGCTGTGCGCGACGATCATCGTCCCGGCGACGGTCGTTGCGCCGTGCTCGCCCAGCCCGACGACGATGGACAGGTCGCGGCGCGAGCACTTGCGCACTCCCGCCTGGCCCAGCCCGGCCAGTACCTCGATCTGCGCCGCGCTCAGCCCGACGGTGACGCACCCGTCGAGCACGGCGATGGTCGCCGGGACAGCCCCCTCCGCACG
Organism: Aggregatilineaceae bacterium; assembly: GCA_040767545.1. Classification (GTDB taxonomy): domain Bacteria; phylum Chloroflexota; class Anaerolineae; order Aggregatilineales; family Aggregatilineaceae; genus UBA2029. Next base: position 7,210 of record JAXGOK010000062.1, read on the forward strand.
GATGGCGCTCTCCATCGCCAGCGCCGTCTCGACGTTGGCCGGGTAGGGGAAGCCGTGCGTGATCAGCGTGGATTCGAGGGCGACGACCGGCGACCCGGCCCGCAGCGCCGCGCCCACTTCAGCGGAGAAAACCAGCACATCGCGCATGGTGCACTCTCTTTCGCCTGAGTATGGCGGGCATCAGCGCGCGTCGAGCAGCACCGCGTCCGCCCAGAAATACGAGTACAGGGTGCGCGCGGTCACCTGGGCGAAGCCCGCCGCACGCAGATCATCGCTCCAGCCCTGGATCGGGCCTTCCCAGTTGGTGCGCGCCGCCGTCCGGTCGAACGCCCCGAAGAACACCGGCAGCAGGAAGCCCTGGGCGACCAGCCCGCCGTCGCCGTCGTACTCGGCCAGGCCACGCTCGTAGCGCGCGACGAAATAGCGGACGCGCTCCAGGCTGAGCGGCGCGGCGAACTGCGGCACATCGAATTCGGCGATCAGGACGCGCTTGCCATGCGCCAGCAGCCAGCGAAAGGCCGCCGGGCGCTCGTCCGGCGGGATGGACTGCAAGCTCCACGTCGCCTGGATCACGTCCCACTGACCGCGCTGCCCATCCGCGCTGGCCATGAACTCGCCCAGGGTCAGCGGGTGCGTCCGGTGGACGATCCCGCGTGCTTCCAGGGCGGCGCGCGTGGCAGCGAGCATCGCCGCCGATGGCTCCACCAGATCGAGACGGGTCACGGCGGGCGTCAGCGCGGGGAGCAGCGCCAGCCCATCGCCCACGCCGATGTCCAGCAGGCGCAGCGACTCGTACTCGTCGTAGATCGCGCGCAGCGCCGCGCTGACCGCCGCGTACAGGCCGACGTTGCCGCCGCCACGAATGAACGCGGCAAAGGCCGTCCCATCGCCGTACACGCGCGCTGTGCCCGCCTCGACGACGCGCGCCAGATACGCCGCCGCCTGGGTGTAGACGCGGCGCTGCGGCCTGCGTTCGGCAGCAATGGCCGCCCAGCGCGCGGCACAGCCCGGCTCGCCCTCGGCGAAGGCGATCAGCGCCAGGTAGAAGCACTCGTCCGCGTCCGCCGGGTTCGCGTCGCGCACGGCGGCGTACCCGCCGTCGGCGTAGCGTTGCCAGAGCGTTTCCAGGGGCACGACCCGTCCTTCCATGTCACCCAAGCCAGGGGCCTATTATGCTGCGAGTGAGGGAGAAGGCCAAGAGGCATGATCACGTCGGGGTGCTGCTCTGCCGTGCCCGGCCCCGGTCT
>JAXGOK010000063.1:0-8144 GCA_040767545.1 Aggregatilineaceae bacterium
GGTGGGTTTCAAAACCCGCCCCTACAGAACATCGGTGATGCGTAGGGCAGGTGGGAATGTTCCCCTAGAGGATACGCGAAAGCAATGCTTCCATGATCGTCTGCCCCACTGCCACTGATAACTGAAAACCGATCACTGATCACTCCCCACTCACGACTCCAAGCGAATGACCAGATCATACGGGCAATCGGTCAGCACCTCCAAGTCGCCCGCCTCGTTAAGGTGCACCGTGTCCTCAATGCGCACGCCGTAGCCGCGCTCCGGGTAATACAGCCCCGGCTCGATGGTGAAGACGTTGCCCGCCTGCAGCGTGTAGCGGTCGCTGAAGGTGGGGAAGTACGGCGCTTCGTGCACGTTCAGCCCGATGCCGTGCGCCAGCGAATGGATGTAGCCGTCGGTCGTGGAGGGCGTATTCAGCACGGTCGGGTGGCCCGCCGCCTCGAATAGCTCGCAGACCATGCGCTGCACCTGGCTGGTGGACAGTCCCGGCGCGCACATCTCCTGCGAGCGGCGGAAGGCGGACATCACCGCGTCGTAGGCGGCCTGCGCCTCCGGCGGGGCATAGCCCAGGCACCAGGTGCGCGTCATGTCGTGAAAGTAGCCGCCCGGCTGGCGCGGGAACAGGTCGAAGACGATGGTCGCGCCCAGACGCAGCGGCTCGTCGTCGGCCCCCTTGCTGTGCGGCACGGCGGCGTCGCGCCCCTGGGCGAAGATCATGCCTTCGGGGTCTTCCAGACCCTGCGCGTGGAGCAGCCCGCGCACGTGCCGCTTGACATCGCCGATGCGCAGCGGTGACCCGTCCGCCCCGACGACAATGCCCTCCACCGCGCGGTGCGTCGCCAGCCAGTCGCGCGCGGCGCGCATGACGGCGCTCGTCCGGCGGGCCACGTCGCGCAGCCGGGCTAGCTCGTCAGCGTCCTTGGTCTCGTAGGCGCGGTCGAAGACGGTCTCGCGTGCCTGCTCGGTGACGAATTCCAGCGCGTCGCCAAAGGTGCGGCCCAGAATCCGCACTGTGCGCAGGGCGATGTTGAGGTCGGTCACGCCGTAGACGCCGATCTTGCCGCCAACGCCAAGCTCCTCAAAGATGCGGCGGTACCAGGCGGCGGTCATCGCGTCCTGGTCGTCTTTGTGTGCCCGCCTCAGCTCGCCGTAACCGAAATCGTCGTAGGTGTGCACCGGCAGGCGGCTGCGGGCCGCCTCGTCGCGCTCCATGCCGTTGACGATGATCACCGGGGCGTCGCCGCGCCGCTTGATCACCAGGCCGGAATGCTGCACGCCATTGCTCAGGTAGGTGCGGTAGGGGTCTTCGTTCTCGCCGGGAAAGATCAGCAGCGCGTCCAGAGCGCGCTCGGTCATCAGGCGATCCAGGTCAGCTTTCATGAGTCACATCCTTGAGGGTGGAAATGGGTTATTGGTTACTTCAAGCGGCGCGGACACGCTACGACTCCGGCTGGCCGCCCTCGCGCATGTGCAGGAACCACTCGATGACGACCAGGCTCAGCGCCAGGATCAGGGCGATGACCGGGTTGAGCACGCGCGGAATTTGCAGCCAGGCGCAGGCCACCACGAACAGCCCGACCCAGATGCTCTGGCGCAGCACCACGCCCATCGCCGGTGGGCCGGCCTCCACGCGCCTGAAGCGCGCGTTGAGGTAGCGCACAAAGGGCAGCGCCGTCCCCGTGACGGCCAGGTACAGGAACACGAAGAACATCCAGCGCGGGAAGGCGGTGGGCAGCGTGGTGGTGATCAGCATCCACAGCCCCACCCAGCCCGTGACGGCCATCAGCAGCGCGGCAACGATCAGCGCGGCCTGTTCGGGCAAGACAGGGGGCGAGTCCTGGTGACGGTAGTTCTTCATAGCGTCCATTATAGCCGCCCGGCTCCCCGGCTCCAAGCGCCGGAGTGTGGGGGGTGTATCTCACGATGGGGGCGAAATGCTTGAACCGCAGAGACACGCGGAGAAGAACTAACACCGTCTTTTCTCTGCGCTCTCTGCGCCTCAGCGGTAATCTCTTGTCCCAGAAAGGAGATACGCCCAGTGTGGGGCCACGATCATGCTGTCAGGCAGTTCGTCGGAAGGCCCCTATCCCCCGGCCCCTTCCCCCAGCCAAGCTAGGAGAAGGGGAGAGCGGCCAGCCAGTCGCCCAGGCGCGGCCACAGCATGGTCTGCGCGCTCGCGCCGATGACCAGGCCGATATGCCCGCTTTCCAGCACGATCACGTCCTTGTCGGCGCTGCCCACCAGGTCATGCAGCAGCGTCACCGAGCGCCAGGGAGCGATGTGATCGTGGCGCGCGGCGATGGTCAGCGTGGGCGCGCGGATCGTGCCCAGGTCAATGCGCCGCCCACCGACTTCCAGTTGGCCCTGCACCAGCAGATTGTGCTGGTAGAAGTCCTTGATGTATTTGCGGAAGGCTTCGCCGGGGAAGGGCGTCGGGTCGTTGAGCCAGATTTGCATGGCAGCGAAGCGGCGCATGAAGCCCTCATCTTCGCCGCGCTCCCAGTAATTGAGCGCCTGCACCAGCTCGTTGGTCGGGCGCACCAGGTTGAAGGTCATGTTGAGCAGCGGCGCGGGGATGTTGCCCAGCGCGTCCACGTACAGGTCGGCGTCCATCCACTCCGGGCGCGTCCACAGGCTGTAAATGCCATCGTCGTGGTAATTAACCGGCCCGGCCAAGTTGACCAGGGCAGCGACATCGTCCGGGTAGAGCACAGTGTAGAGCGCCGCGAACAGCCCGCCCATGCAGTAGCCGAGCAGCGAGACGGCGCTCCCCCCGCTGGTCTGGCGGACAGCGGCTACCGCGCGCCGTAGCAGGCCGGTAATGTACTCATCAAACGGGCGGTAGCGATCCACCGGCGTGGCTGTCCCCCAGTCGAGCATGTAGACGTCCATGCCGCGCCCCAGCAGGTAGCGCACCAGCGACCGCTCCGGGATCAGGTCCATGACGTAATGGCGGTTGATCAGCGAGGGGACGCACAGCAGCGGGATCGGGTGCGGAGCAGGCACCTGGGGCGTGTAGCGCAGCAGGCGCGCGCGCCCCTCAGTGCGCACCACTGTCGCCGGAGTCTGGCTGACCAGAGCGCGGCCCTGGGCAAGGATGGCTTCCTGGGCGGCGGTGTAGCGTTCCCACACCTGTTGCAAGCCCAACGACCACAAAGCGGCGGCGCGCTCCAGCGGATCACTCATCGTCGCGGCTCACCCTGTTCTCAAGCTGCTCGACGCGCGCGGCCAGGTCACCTATCTGCTGCTCCAGCCGCTCCAGCAGGTAGAGCAGGCGCGCCGTCCGCTCCCAGGCGGGCACTGCGCAGAATCCGCTCGCCTGCATTACCGTGCTCAGCCGTTGCTGGGCGATCAACGTCTGGTTGATCTGCCCGCCGATGCGGCGCAGCGTGCCCGGCGCGCGCACAAAGGCGTCCCACTGGGCGGCAATCTCGCGCTCCCAGGCTTCCAGGCTGGCGCGCAACGTGCCGCTGGCCGGATCAGGCATCGCGCAGCCGCGTCTCCAGCGCCTCGACTTTGCCCGTCAGCGCGTCTACCTGGGTCGCCAGCCGCTCGACCAGGGCGAGCACGGCGTCCTGCTGCGCCGGGGTGGGGGGCGGCGCGCCCTGGCTCCACTGGGCCAGGTTCTCGGCGAAGCTCTCGCTGAAGCGGCGGCCCTGGTCGAGCATCATCTCCATAGACTGGAGCATCAGGTCGGTGTAGCGCGGGGCCAGCTCCCCCCACAGGCGGGCCGTCTCGGTCAGGATGCTCTCGGCGGCGTCCGGCTCGCCAGCGGAGAAGGCGCGGCGGATGGCCTCGTCCACGTGCGCCTGCATGAAGGTCAGCGCGTCGCTGAAGGCGGCGAAGTCGGCGGACTGATCGCTCTGCACGTGCTTGATCACGCCGCGCCAGCGGGCCGGGTGACCGTCGCTCTCCTCGCGCACGAAGCGCAGCACAAACGACACCACATCCTGGTTCATCGCGGCCTCCGTAGAGCTACCATCTCACCTTCCAGCATAGCGGGCGCGGGTTGCAGTTGGGTTGCATGGGAAAGAGGGTTATTGGTTGTTGGTTTTTGGTTGTTGGTAGAACGCACTCCCAACCAGTCAGTCTTTACCAACCACTAATCACCTATTAACCAAAAACCAATAACCTCTCTCAGCGATCTCCCGGCAGAGGCAGGTCGCCGCGCCGGATACGCTCGTAAAGCTCGGTCGTCTCGGCCATCGGCAGCAGGTCCAGCCCCTCTTCGAGCGCGGCGCGGCACCCCTCGTACACGCGCAGGGCCAGCGGACGGTTGCCGCGCAGGGCATGGCTGAGCATCATCAGCCGGTACGCTTCTTCCCAGTAGCGATCCATCATCAGCACGGACTGGCACAGGTGAATCGCCTCCTGGTAGCCGCCCTCGTCCAGCAGCAGGGCGGCCAGGCGCAGCGCCCCCGTCAGGTAGAGCGTTTGCAGGCGCTCGCGCTCCAGGCTGGCCCAGTCCTCGTAAAGCGCGTCGGGCAGGTAATCGCCCGCGTAGCGATCCAGCGCATCGCGGTAAGCGTCAATGGCGGCGGAAGGGTCGCTGCGCTCCAGCCGGGCGGCATTGTGCAGCCCCAGCCGGAATTCCTCGGCGTCAATGGCGATGGCTGCGTCGGGGTCGAGGCCGTAGGCCAGGCCGTGCCGCGTCACGAATGTGGACAAGGAGCGCGCCGGGCGGTGTGGTTCCAGCGCATCGTTGAGCGCGTTGAGCGCCACCTTGAAGTCACGGTCGGCGCGCCCGGCGTCGAGCGCCGGCCATAGCTCGGCGGTGATGCGCTCTTTGGGCAGCATCCGGTAGCTGTCGTTGAGGCGCGCCGTGACGAGGAATTGGAACAAGCGCTGCGCCTTCTCGCGCCTCCAGACGGCGCTTGGCAGTGGCTCGCCAGCCAGCCACACGCGGAACATGCCCAGGGTTTGCACGCGCAGTGAGACGCTCATGCGCTGTCCTGTTGAACGAGGTGCGAGCAGTGGAGTATTTGTTGTCTGCGATGAACGTTAGCTCCGCCCGTAGACGGGCACCGCCGCCCTGCTGACCGCGCGCGCGCCGCGTCCGGAAGCCAGGAACAGGATCACGTCGGCGATGGCTTCCGGCGCGACCCACTTGCTGAAGTCGGCATCGGCATTTCGGCGCGGTTCTGCGGTGTGTCAATGGTGCCGGGTAGCACGCAGTTGGCATTGATTCCTTGTGGCGCGGCGGCCAGCGTCTCGACCAGGCGCACAACCGCGCCCCTTCGACACGCTGTAGGCGACCTGGCGGGCGCTGCCACCAGCGCGGCCCGCGAGGCCACATGCACGATCTTGCCGCCGCCGCGCGCCGCCAGCATCGGCGGGATGACCACCTGCTGGATCAGAACGCCGAGCGCGCGTTGAGCGCCAGCATGAATCCCCACGTCTCCAGCGGCGTCTCGTGGACGGGCGTCCCGGCGCGGAAGCCGCCGACTGTGTTCGCCAGGATGTCAATGGCGCCGAAGCGATCCAGCGCTCCGGCGACCAACGCCTGCACGGAAGCTTCATCGGTCAGGTCGGCGGCGGCGATGTGTACGCGCAGGCGCGAACTGCTCCGCCGGATACGCGGCGGCGAGCCGGTCGGGGTGGCGATCCACCAGCACCAGACTGGCCCCGGCGTCGTAAAAGGCGCGGGGCAAATCGCCCCGACCAGGTTGCCACCCGCCCCGGTGACGAGTGCCACGTGCCCGCTGAAATCGAACATGGCTTCCTCCTCAGCGATCAGCTATCAGCGGCCAGCGAGAGCCAGGGCACACGGTGCGCAGTGTTCTTTCTGACAACCCGACTGCTGATCACCGCTACACATGCTCCTGCCCGCGATGCAGGTACATCTCCAGCAGCTTGACCGCCATAGACAAAGAGAGGGTTAGCACGAGATAGGTCAGCGCGACCACATTGTATGCCTGGAAGAAGGTGAACGTGCTGGCGGCGTAGGTCTGGCCCTGGCGGGTGATGTCTTGCACGCCGAGGATGGAGACCAGCGAGCTTTCCTTGAGCATGGCGATAAAGTCATTGGCCAGCGGCGGAATCACCACGCGGACGGCCTGCGGCAGCACGATCAGGCGCATGGTCTGGCGGCGGGTCATGCCCAGGCTGCTGGCGGCTTCACGCTGGCCGCGCCCGATGCTGTCAATGCCGGCGCGGAAGACTTCAGACAGAAACGCGCTGTAGGAGATAGCCAGGCCGATGATCGCCCGGTAGGTGTTCGGAAACTGGCGCGTGTCGAACGCCGCCAGGCGCGACCCAATGCTCTGGAAGGTGAGATCGAAGCTGGCGCTGTCGCTGAGCGTGATCGTGATGCGCAGCCAGGTCAGCCACTCGCCCAGGTCGTTGCCCAGCGAGATCAACTGCGGGATGGCAGCCAGGGCCATGTAGTAGACCAGCACCAACGTCGGAATACCGCGCACGCCCTCGACGTAGAACGTGCTGAGCTGGTAGATGACCACGTTGTTCGAGCGGCGCAGCAGGGCGATGAACAGCCCCAGGATCACGGCGATGGTGTAGGCGACGATGGATACCCAGATCGTCGTCCAGATGCCCTGCCTGACCGCACGCCAGACGATCGGGTAGGGGTGCCGGTCGTTGACGCTGAGCACAAAGAGAATCACCATCAGCGCCATCAGCAGTAGCCACCAGGGGGCGCGAGCCAGGCGGCGGATCAGGATATTCTTCTTCTGCGGATTCGGTCTGGAGATGGCCGGGGCTGCGTGTACAACCGTCATGGGTCACATCCGGGCTGGGGTCACATTAACAGTCTGCCGTCAGACAGCGTGGACAGGCGGACGCGCAACGGTGACCGTCTGCCCGTGTGGGAAGGCGTCATGATGGTAATGATACTTGGCGGCGGTGAGAACGACAACCGGCTGACCCATTGGCGTGGGCGCTCGGCTAGTTTCGGCGCGGGCCTGGCTCTGCGCTATAATCCGCTGCGGTAAGGTACCTCAGCACGGGAGCAGCACCCATGACACTTGACCGCGCGATGGTGGCGCATATCGCCGAGCTAGCCAAGCTCCAGATCACCGACGAAGAGAGCGAGCGTTACGCCGCGCAGCTTTCCGGCATCCTGGCTTACGCCGAGCGGCTGCGGGCGCTGGACACCGACGCCATCCCGCCCACTGCTTCGGTGCTGCTGCTGCACAATGTGCTGCGCCCGGATGTCGCCGGGCCGTCGCTGCCGCGCGACGAGGCCCTGGCCAACGCCGCCGACTCCGCCGATGGGCAGTTCCGCGTGGACGCCATCCTCGACAGCGAGTGAGAGGCTGCCTTAGCCCGCGCCTCACGACTCACTCCCCGTCAATCAGCGTGCCGATCTTCTTGCCCAGCACCGCATCTTGCAGGCTGTGATCGTCCCAGATGTTGAGCACGATCAGCGGTAGCTTGTGATCCATGCACAGCGTGATCGCCGTCAGGTCCATAACCCGCACGCGGTACTCGATGGCCTCGGAATAGCTGAGACGGTCGAAGCGGCGAGCGTCGGGGTTCTTCTTGGGATCATCCGTGTAAACCCCGTCTACCTGCGTACCCTTGATGATCACCTCAGCGTTGACTTCCATGCCGCGCAGGGCCGCTGCCGTGTCGGTGGTGAAGTAGGGGTTGCCGGTGCCGCCGGTGATGATCACGACGCGCCCCTTTTCCATGTGGCGGATGGCGCGCAGGCGGATGTACGGCTCGGCGACCTGGTTCATCATCACCGCCGTCTGCACGCGGGTGGGCACGCCGATCTGCTCCAGCGCGTCTTGCAGGGCCAGCCCATTCATGACGGTGGCGATCATGCCCATGTGGTCGGCGGTAGCCTGCGACATACCGCGCTGCACGCCTTTACTGCCGCGCCACAGGTTGCCCGCGCCGATGACCAGCGCGACCTGTACGCCCAAGTCGGTCACCGACTTGATCTTGTGGGCGATGACGGTGGCCTGGTCGGGATCAATGCCGAAGCCCTCAGGCCCGGCCAGGGCTTCGCCGCTCAGCTTAAGCACAATGCGCCGGTAACGGGGGGCGGGGGATTGAGAGGGATTGGTCATGGGTCCTTCCTCGCTCTCTGGCAGACAGGGGTCGCACCTGGAACGGGCGACTCGACTGGGCGGTGGGTTGTCAGGAGTGCGCGCAAAACCTGTCGGGCCACGTGGCCGTAT
>JAXGOK010000064.1:0-7113 GCA_040767545.1 Aggregatilineaceae bacterium
GCTGAGTGGCGCTCGCCCGTGCCACGCGCGAGATAGGGGAGAATCGGACAGCCTATGGATCGCTCAGTGCCCAAGACCGGAAGCGAAGAGATCGCGCTCTACATCCGCACTTACTACTCGCTGCTGCGTTCCAGCCGTGCCGTGCAGCTTGACGCGCTGGTGGAGACTCACCTGGCGGTGAATTCATCGCTGCACACGCGGGCGCGCGAGCCAATGCCGGATGCGGCGGCGCTGTTCTATGCGGCGATGCGCCTGCCGCCGTGCATGGCCGACGTTGATCTGGTGGTGATGGGCCAGACCGACCGCGTCTTCCACGATCACGGCTTCGCCCAGGTGGATGAGTGGGAGCGTGTCACCGCGCCCGCCCGCCGCCGGCGCATGGCCTTCGACGGGGAGCATACGCTCGCGGTCTACATCGCCAGCGGCTCCGACATTGACGACCTGATCCCGATCCTGGTCGCTTACCAGATCGAGTGGAACAAGCTGCACGATCTGCTGCAATCGTTGGTGGCCCAGGCGAGCCTGGCCGCTTTCAGCGCCGATTCCTCGCTGAGCCGGACGGCAGAGCTGGCCCGCGCGCTGGGCATGACGGCGGACGATCTGAGCCGCCTGCAAGATGCGTGGGGCAGAGATACTATCGCCACGCTGAAGAAGATCGCGCGCCACCCCAAGCGGCTGGCGGTGCAACTGCTGGCGGGCACCTACATCAACTACCAGCGTGCCACGTCCGACTGGTGGTTCAACGTGCGCCAGCACGTCGAGCACATCAGCCTGCAAGATCGCCCCGTCTACTTCATTTCCAGCAACGTGCACGCCGCGCCTAACCTGCTGAGTGGATTCGCGCTGCGCGAAGAGGAGCGCCTCTTCGAGTTCGTGGAGAAGGCGGGCGACCCCGGCCTGACCGCCGAATACGACTACGTGCGCGTGCGCGATGAGCTAAACAACAAGAACAACTTCCTGTACTACGCGCTGCGGCGCTACACTGGCCTGGCTGAGGTGGACGCGCGCCGCCGCCAGGCCGAGGCTGAGGCCGGTATCAGCCGCGTGCCCAGCCTGCACGGGTTCGACATCGAGGCGCAGGTCATCGAGCTAAACAAGCTCGACGCGGCGCGCATGGACTCGCGCATCGTCCCTGCTGGCGCTGATGAGATGGCTTTGCTGCGTCACAGCGACGCGCTGATCGTCAACATTGACTACCCGCTGGGCATGGCCGCCTACCACGTGCTGGCCAAGATCAGCCAGTACGTGACGCGGATGCAGGGCATTTACGTGATCGGCAAGGCGGCGACGCTCAATGCACGGGTGGGCGACGTGATGATCGCCAACGTGGTTTACGACGAGCACAGCCAGAACTCGTACCTCTTCGGTAACTGCTTCAGCGCGTCCGATGTGATCCCCTACCTGACACTGAGCAGCGTGCTCGACAACCAGAAAGTGATCAGCGTGCGCGGGACGTTCCTGCAGAACGCCCAGTATATGGACGTGTTCTACCGCGAGGGCTACACGATTGTGGAGATGGAGTCCGGGCCGTACCTGTCGGCGGTCTACGAGATGGTGCGCGCCCAGCGCCACCCGGTGGACGAGATCGTCAACCTGTACATCGCGCCGTTCGATCTCGGCTTCCTGCACTATGCCAGCGACACGCCGCGCAGCAAGGGGCGCACGTTGGGCGAGGGAAGCCTGAGCTACCTGGGCGCGGAGCCGACCTATGCGACAGCCATTGCCACGCTGCGGCGCATCTTCACGCGCGAGATCGAGCGCCTGCGCGGGCTGTCGCCGTCCGTCACCGGCTCCCAGATGCAAGCAGAGGGGATGGCCAATGCAGGTGAGTGAGGCGATCAAGACCAACCGTGCTGTGCGCCAGTTCGCGGAGCGCCCCGTCCCGCCGGAGGACATCACGCGCATCGTCAATGCGGGGCGGCTGTCCGGCTCGGCCAAGAACCGCCAGCCCTGGACGTTCATCGTCGTCACAGAGCGCGAGACGCTGCACGCGCTGGCGGCGTGCGGCCCCTGGTGCGCGCACGCGGCGGACGCGGCGTTCGCCGTCGTGCTGGTGGTGGATGATTTGCAGACCCCTCCGACGCTGACGACGCCGTTCGACCTGGGGCGGGCCAGCCAGAACATGATCCTAGCCGCGTGGGAGCTGGGCATCGGCTCGTGCATGGGCACTCTCTACGAGCCGGAGGTCGCACAGCGGGTGCTGGGCATTCCCGCTGACAAGGATGCGCCCTGGCTCATCTCCTTCGGCTACCCGCATCCTGACGATGACCCACGCACACGCCCGCCGCGCGCTGGTGGGCGGCGCTCGCTGGACGAGGTGATGCGCCGGGAGCGGTGGTGAGAGGGGGCGTCTCCTCTGTGGGGTGCCTCTGTGACTGTGGTGCGAGGTGTAGGGGCGGGTTTGCAAACCCGCCCCTACAAGGGTGCAGCAGAGCAACGCCCCTACGTGCCGGGCATGGCACTGCTGCGCCCCCTTATTCTTCTACGCTCGCCAGGAATTGCCCTCAGCCCAGGGTGCTTCCCACGAAATCCGGCGCGCCGTTGTGGAACGCTTCCGCGCCGAGCGCCTGACGACCCTCAAGCTGCAAGCGCAGCGGCAGGTAGACTCCGCTCCCGGTGCCGATGGCCAGCGGCCCCAGCCCGTCCAGCGGGGTGCCTTCCGTGCTGGCGACCAGGCCCGGCGCAAGGCCGAGGCTGGCCGTTGAGGGGAAGCCAGCCAGCACCTTGAGGCGGCGACCGTTCCAGGCGGTGAAGGTGCCCGGCCAGGGCGTGAAGGCGCGCACGTGGCGGTCAATGACGATGGCAGACGCCGTCCAGTCCAGCACCCCGTCTTCGCGCCGGAGTTGGGGGGCGTGAGTGATCAGGGCGGGGTTGTCCGGCTGCGGGTGGGGGGCGATGCTGCCGCCGAGCAGCCATTCCAGGGTGTGGACGAGCAGTTGCGCGCCCAGGGGAGCCAGCTTGTCGTGCAGCGATTGGCCCGTCTCCGCCGGATCGATCGGGATCGAGTCCTGGAGCAAGATGGGGCCGCTATCCAGCCCGGCGTCCATGATCATCGTCGTGATGCCCGTGCAGCGGTCGCCCGCGCGGATGGCCGCCTGAATGGGAGCCGCGCCGCGCCAGCGAGGCAGCAGCGAGGCGTGCACGTTGATCGGGGCGATGCGCGGCAGGTCCAGCACGGCCTGGCGGAGAATCTGGCCGAAAGCGACGACTACCAGGAAGTCGGGTGCCCAGGCGCGAAGCTGGTTAAGGGCGGCTGGCTCGTGTGCTTTGAGCGGCTGGATGACAGGCAGACCGGCGCTGAGGGCCACCTGTTTGACCGGTGACATCTGCACGCGCTGGCCGCGCCCGGCAGGGCGATCTGGCTGGGTGACGACGCCGGTGACCTCGAAGTGAGGCATGTCCAGCAGGGCACGCAGGGCGGGCACGGCGAAGTCCGGCGTGCCCATGAACACAGTGCGAGTGACGGGCCGCGCGTCTTTGTCCATGTCAAGTCTCCCCGTCCGGTTGGCGAAATTCACCCTGGCAGGCCATATCCAGTTGTGTTACAATGCCCCTCACCATGGTGGCTGTGGTGCAGTGGTTAGCACGTCTGACTGTGGATCAGAAGGTCGTGGGTTCAAATCCCACCAGCCACCCCAGCTAACGGCGCGTCACGCGCCGTTTTCGTTTTTGTGCGTTGAGCGGTCGGGCCGCAAGGCGTGCGCCCGCACGCGAGCGCGCACCAGGGCCAGGCGCGCTCGCAGCCCGCTGACGCTGGCAGACAGCCGGACGCTCGGCGGGCGCTTGAGACCGCGTCGCAGCGTCTCGCGGCGCTGCTCCATCACTTTGCGCGTCTCCACCGACTGGATCAAGCCCTGCAAAGCATCCTCGTCCTGCTCGCTGGGACGGCGCAGGCCAAAGACCTCCCAAATGCTCATCTCGCCGGTGTCGGTCTTCGGCGTTGGCGGCGGCAGGACGCCCTCGTGCGCTGGCACGCTTGGCATCCCACGCGGCGGCGTGGGGCGCGCCGGTACAGTTTCGGCGTCTTGCGGAGTTGGCTGCGCAAACGGCGAGGGGGCGCTCGCGGCGGGCGACAGCACTGCCGGGATGCCGCGCGGGGGCGTGGCTCGCCGGTAGTCCGGCTCTTCCTCACTGGGTGGCTGTGGCTCCGGCGGGGCGATCACTGGCGGCGGGGTGATGGCAGGCGGCAGCGGCACTTCCGCCGGGACCGCTTTGACGGGCGGCGAAGGCGCTTCGGTCTCTGTCTCCAGCGGGGGCGCGGGTGCCGGAATCGGACTCTCCTGCTGGGCGGCTATGGCCTCATGCAGGCCAACGGGCGGTTTCGGCTCGGTGTCCGCCTCGTAGCTGACGGGGCGCACTTCTGGAGCCGCCATTTCCTCGCTGGGGGTTGCGGGTGGCGCACCCTCGGCTTCCTCTGCGATGGCGACGGGCGCACCCTCTGGCGTGGTCACGGGCTGGGACGAGTCGGCGCCGACCGGGACGGGGTGGCGGCGCTGGTACTGGGCGCGCTCGGTGGCGTTCAGCCGCCCCTGGATGCCCAGCCGGGCGCGGTAGGCGTCGTCCATGCGCAGGCCAAGCGCGTTCACCTGCTGGCGTAGCTCGCGCAGGCTGGCGGCCATCATCGCCGCGAACTGCTTGCGTCCGCTCAGCCGGTCGTGCAGGAACCCGAACGGGCCTCTGGGCTGGTATTCGACCGTCCACTGCACGCTGGTGCCGTCCGGCCCCGGCTGGAGGCGGATGCGCCCGCGCATGGTGCGATACGGCCCGCCCTCGATCAACTCGTACTCATAGCCTAGGCCGTCCACCCAGGCCGTGATCTGCTCGATGACATCTTTGCCGCCGCCGGTCACGGCGCAGCGCCGGCGAGTGCCTAGCCCGGTCTGCTGGGTGGTGAGCACCGAGACGCTCGTATAGCCCGCGTGCCAATCGGCGAGCTTGTAAGGGTCGGAGATGAACTCCCAGATAATCTGCGGGGGCGCGTCAATCAGGATGCGCTGGTCAATCAACGTCACGGTTTCCCGTCCGTTCTGGCTCCGTTCACGATCTGGCACATGGCGCTTGCGGGGGCACAACGATCACTTTCTCCCGGCCCGCACACCCATTCTAGCGTAATGTGCGCCGGACTGAAAGTGGGGCGTTGTACTGCTGGTCAGGCGAGCCATAGACTTCCGAAGTTTTCGGAAACTTCGGAAGTCTGGCTACGGACCCCCGACACTCCATCAGGACGGGATGCAGCCCTCTCGTGAGTTGGCGCAGTCTGTGCTACACTTAGGCGCGTTGGTGCCTGGGGCCGGGGGCGAGTGTTGGCCTGTCAATCCGGCTCAGCGAGGGGTCCATGCCGAGTCCGTCATTTGTGTTCGGCGTCATCGTCGCCACCCTCTACGGGGCCGCCTACCATCTGGTCAGCGGCGGCGACGCGCGGCGGCTGGCGCTGTTCCTGCTGGCGTCGTGGCTTGGCTTTGCGCTGGGGCACACTGCCGGTGAGATTCTGGGGATCACGCTGCTGGACATCGGCCCGCTGCACATGCTGGCGGCGACGGTGGGAGCCTGGCTGGCGCTCGTCACGGCGCGCATTCTCACCCGGCAGCCCCCGCGCGGCGCGCGTGTGCGCTAACGGGCGCTGTCTGTCCGATCGCAAGCCCGTCATTGAGGGGAGTGGCGACCATGCTGCAACAAGCGAACAAACCGGAACAGCTTGCCGCACCGCAAGACGCGGCGGACAGCGCCGCCGTCGAGAGCGGCAAGGGACGCGCCTGGTACTTCTGGCCGCTGGTGGGCGTGGCGGCGGTGGTCGTGGTGTTCGTGGTTGGGCTGGTCGGCGCGCTGCTGGTGGCAATCCTGGCCGACCCCGACGACGCGGCCAACTGGGTAGGGATGATCCGCGACATCTTCATCATCGTCCTGGCGATGGAGGGCATGTTGATGGGCGTCGCCCTGATCGTGCTCATTATCCAGCTTGCGGCACTGGTCAACTTGCTACAGAGCGAGATTCAGCCGATTGTGGACAACACCAGCGAGACGGTGACGACCGTGCGCGGCACTGCCGAGTTCATGAGCCAGAATGTGGTCGAGCCGGTGATCAAGGCCGGGGCGCTGCTGGCCGCCATTGGCGGCGTGCTGCGCGAAGTGCTGGGGCTGCGGCGCACCGTGCGCAGGGCGCGCGCCGGTTCGGGCAAGAAGACGGCGTAGGGAGGCGAGCATGGCGAGCGAGCGGCAGGGCGTTGGGGCGGTGGAGTTCGTTGCCGGGTTGATCGTCGGGTTCGTGGTCAGCGCGCCGCTGGTAGCCTGGCTGTCGCCACGCAGCGGTGCGGAGAGGCGCGAGGCCGTCGTCCAGCGCGGGCTGCTCATCCGCCGCCGCGTGGGTGAGACGGTGCGCGGGCCGTTGGAGCAGGTGCAGCAGCAGCTTGAGCAGATCAAGGGCGAGTCGCTCGAAGATGCGCTCGAAGAGGGCAAGGCTATCGCCGCGCGGCGCTGGCCTCTGGCACGAGACTCTCAGCAATAGCGAGCACAGGCGGGGGTGCGCTCATGGCAACGGCACTGTTTGCGGCCAATCTGGACGAACAGGTTACAGCAGACGAGCTGCGTGCCCTTTTTGCGGAGCACGGCGAGCTTCTGTCGCTGGAGATTCCAGTGATGCAGCGTACCGGCGAGCCGGCAGCCCTGGTGGAGATGGCCTCGGAAAAGCAGGCGACGCGCGCGCTGAACGCGCTGAACGGGGTCGAGCTGCACGGCAAGCGGCTGTCCGTGAGCTACCTGGTGCCCGACCTCGACAAAGACATGACGCCGCGCCAGCGGAAGACCATCGAAGAGATAGTCGCCAGGCTGGAAGAGACCGAGGAGAAGCCGCTCCGCCAGATCGAAGCCATCGTGTACCTGTGCGGCGGGCAGTTCGCCCAGGCGCTCGTTGAGGAGGCGCTGGCGCTGGACGCCCAAGAGGGCTTGCTGACGTCAGACGGCACGCAGCGCCGCACGAAGGGCGGCGTGTTCTTCTATTTGGCGCGCTTCCGTATGTCCCCTGAAGCACGCCGGATCGTCTACAACCGGGGGGGTAAGCTCCCAGAGCGGCAGCACGACTGAGCGAGATCGCTCGCAGGCGGAATGTACGGCCCCGAA
>JAXGOK010000065.1:0-7041 GCA_040767545.1 Aggregatilineaceae bacterium
GGGGTGAAGTAAGCCAGGGCGGAGCCGAGCGCCGCCCGTGCTAGGTGCCGTGTGTGAAGTGAGGAGAACCGTGACATGGAAGCGCGCCGCGCCGACCCGATCCGCCTGATCGCGCTGCGCCTGCGCCAGGACGAGCTGCGCTACGTCGTGCAGCAGCCCGGCGTCAACGAGGCGCTGCGCGTGACGATCCAGTACCACGACGGGCGGCATCCCAACCAGGTGGCGACGCTGACACGCGGGCACGGGGCTGAGTGCACGCTGCTCGTCGTCTACGATAGGCCGGGCCGCGATGTGCGCTTCACCTACCCGGTGACCCTGGAACGCTACATGACGCTGCTGAGCGCGCTGCGCCGCGCCGGTTTCGACGCGCTCGACGACCAGCCGGACGTGCCCTACTTCGGCGTGGACTTGTGGCTGGTCGAGCGCGCGTCGGGCAGCTTCTACCACGACGTGGTGCTCCAGCCGGAGAGCGCCGCCGGACTGCACGGCGAGATTGCAGGCGCCATCCGCACGCAGCTTAGGGAGGCATTGCGCCCAGTGGTAGCCTGAGCATTTCGCCCGCGTGCCTTCAATCGGTTACAATGCGGGGCCTCAAGATCACACACGGGAGCCTGGCGGCATGATCCGTGCCCTGTTGTGCAGCCCGCGCGCGCTGTTCGCCCTGGTTCTGATCGCTTATGCGCTCTATGCCGGGGCGTTCATCTTCAAGACGAGCGCCGTCGTCGAGCAGAGCAGCTATGTCCCCCAGACGACGCGCTACTTCGTGCTGTTCGACGACATGATGATCTCGATGCGCTACGCCCGCCACCTGGCCGGGGGCCAGGGCCTGGTCTGGAACCCCGGCGGCCCGCGCGTTGAAGGCTTCACCGATCCCCTCTGGGTTGGCTACATGGCGGTCTTCCACCGGCTCGGCGTAGACGCCCCGCTGACCAGCCTGTGCATCCAGGTCAGCGGGGCGATCTTCATGCTGCTGACGTTACTCGTCGTCTGGCGGCTGGCCGATCTGCTGACCGGCGATCCCTGGGTCGGGCTGGGCGCGGCGATCTTCACCGCCTTCTACCTGCCGCTGAACACGTGGAGCCTGCAAGGGACGGAGGTCAGCATCCTGGCGCTGATCGTCAGCGCGGCGGCGTGGCAGGCGCTGCGCGCCCTGCGCGCCGGGCGCTTCAGCGCCGGGCCGTACCTGCTGCTCGGTTTCGCCACGCTGATCCGGCTGGACATGGCCGCGCCCTTCGCGGCGCTGGCGCTGTTCCTGGCGCTGCGAGATCGCCCGCATCGCGCCCGGCACCTGCTCATCGCTCCGCTGATCCTGGCCGCGTTCCTCGTCCCGCAATTCCTGCTGCGCCATTGGTACTTCGGCGAATGGCTGCCCAACACCTACGCACTGAAGATGGAAGGCTACCCGCTGGTCAAGCGTATCACGCACGGCTGCGAGATCACCATGCGCTTCCTGGTACATCCGGGCGCGCTGCCGCTGGGCATCTTCGTCTTCCGGCGCGACCGGGCTGTGCGGCTGCTGGCCTGGCTCTTCGCCGCGCAGGTGCTCTACAATGTCTATGTGGGCGGGGACGCCTGGGAGCACTACGGCGGGACGAACCGCTACCTGAGCGTGGCCGTGCCGCTGTGGTTCGTGCTGCTGTGGGCGCTGCTGCGCCACGTGTATCGCTGGCTGGTCGTCAGCGCGCGCACACTGGCCGCCCACGAAGCAGGGTTCCGGCTGAGTCCGGCGGCGGCACGGGCGGGGCTGATTGGCCTGGGCGCATACCTGCTGGTGGCCTTCAACTACACCTATGGCACTGGTGCGCTCAAGGAATGGCTGCTGATCAGGCCGTCGCTCTACGCCGCCGAGAACGGCATGAAAGTCGAGCAGGCATTGCTGCTGGAAGCGCTGACGACCAGCGAGGCGACGGTTGCCCTGGCCGGTGTGGGCATCGTGCCCTATTTCGCCGAGCGCACGTATATTGACCTGCTGGGCAAGACCGATCCGGTCATCGCTCACCTGCCGATGGATCAGACGATCATCCCGGAGTTCAAGCCGGGGCACATGAAGTGGGATTACGCCTATTCGATCGGGACGCTCAAGCCGGACGTGGTGCTGGAGCTATGGGTGAAGCCGGAGGACGCCGGCCCGTACCTGGACGCGGATTACCTGACGATCTGGTTCCCGCCGAAGAACGGCAATGTGTGGATGCGCAAGGACTCGCCGCACATCCTGTGGGAGCGTATCTGGGGCACTGACGCCTAAGAGGCCGTTTGAAAGCCTCACGCCTCGGCCCCCTCTCCGCGTGGTGGAGAGGGGGAGTCACTGTGCGGTCAAGTCCCTTCTCCGCGTGTAGAGGGGAACTAGGGGGAGGTGACGCGCAGATCAGACTTCTCAAATGGCTCAGAGACGCCGCTGAAAACAGCGCGGACGCTTCCTCTTCGGCGTCGTGGATGATTTGGCTGATCTGGCTCACCGCGTCGCTGCCGTCGAGCAAGGCATTAGCCAGGCGTTGCAGGGCGGGGGAAGATGTCGTTGTGCATTTCCGCGTAGAAGTTGCCTGCCCCGCGCCCGATCCAGCCGCCGTATTCCAGCGCGTCCACGCAGCGCCGCAGCCGCCCGATCAGGCTGTCCACGCTGTAGCCCTCCTGCTGCATCTCGCGGGCAATGGCAACCAGCGTCGTAGTCGGCGCGGAGGCGGTCAGTGGGCATGAGAATCTCCCGTCGGGTGCACGCGGCAACACCTCGCAGGCGAGTTGTGAGGGCAGCGGCAGAGTGGTACAGTGGGCGCGCAGCGAGCGATCACATCACCATACTCTCAGTGTACGCGAGAACGCGCACCGCGCCAGAGGATTGCCGCGACAGGATATTTCGGGATGGAGCGAGATTCTAAACGTAAGCTGGCGCGCAGAGAGCACGGGAGGAGAACGAAGAGACCTCAGAGACCATTTGAGTTGTTTCCCTCACTCCCCAAACCCTCCCCCACAAGGAGGGAGGGGCTTAGCACGTGCGCTTTTCTCCCTTCCCCCCACGTGGGGGAAGGGCCGGGGGTGGGGGGCCAGGCCCACGACTTCTCGAACGGCCCCCTCACCGTCTTCTCTGCGTCCTCTGCGCCTCAGCGGTGAGCAATCTGCGCCCGACACGCGCACAGCGACAGCGCCATGAGCGATCATTCTGAGACCGAAGTCAAGCTCTACGTGGCCGACCTGGACGGGCTGGCCGCGCGCCTCGTCGCGGCAGGCGCGACGCTACACAGCCCGCGCACCTACGAGCACAACGTCCGCTACGACACGCCCGGCGCGACCCCAGCCGCCAGTACATTGTGCTGCGGCTGCGCCAGGACGCGCGTCCGCCTGACGTTGGGGACAGCGCGGCGAGACACTGCCGCCCGATCACCCGGCCTGGGACCTGGAAGCGCACTACATCGCCCACGCGCTGATGGACATCATGACCGTGCTCTCGCCGGAAGGGTTTGTGCTGGGCGGCAGTGTGATGCACCAACGCCAGTTGTTCCCGCTGATCCGAACGAAGCTGGCAGCGCTGGCTAACGGCTATTTCGTCCACCCGCGCCTGGAAACCTTCGAAGATTACATCGTCCCGCCGGGCCTGGGCGACGATGCGGGCGTCTGCGGGGCGTTCGCGCTGGCGCTGCACGCGCTGGAGGAGGGGTAGTATGACCGAGCATCAGAGCGAGCTATTTCCGCGTGCGAGCGGCGTGCTGCTCCACCCCACCTCGCTGCCGGGGCTGTATGGCATCGGCGACCTGGGCGCGTGGGCCTACCGGTTCGTGGACTGCCTGGCCGCCGCCGGGCAGAGCGCCTGGCAGGTGTTGCCGCTCGGCCCGACCGGTTTCGGCGAATCGCCCTACCAGGGACTCTCGACCTTCGCTGGCAACACCAACCTGATCAGCCTGGATGGGCTGGTTGCCGACGGCTGGCTGACCGCCGATGAAGTGGCCGACCGCCCGTATTTCTCGCCGCGCAAGTGCGACTACGCGGCAGCCATTGCCTTCCGCGACGAGCTGCTCTCGCTGGCCTTCGACCGCTTCGCCCGCGACCGCGCCGCCGTCGCCGCGCACGAAGCGTGGTGCCGCGACCCGGAGCGTGCCTGGCTGGACGACTTCGCGCTGTTCATGGCCCTCAAGGAGTTTCACGGCGGGCGGCCCTGGGTGGAGTGGTCGGAGAGCGAGATTTTCCGCGAGAAGCAGGCGCTTGGCGCGGCACGCAACATGCACTCCACGCGCATCGCCGAGCACCGCTTCCGCCAATGGCTGTTCTACCGCCAGTGGGACGCGCTGCGCGCCTACGCCAACGGCAAGGGCATCCGCATCGTTGGCGACATCCCCATCTACGTGGCCCACGACAGCGCCGACGTGTGGGTCAACCCGGAGCTATTCGACCTGGACTTCTACGGGCGGCCCAACTACATCGCTGGCGTGCCGCCGGACTACTTCAGCGTCACCGGGCAGCGCTGGGGCAATCCCCTCTACCTGTGGGAGGAGCACCAGCGCACGGGCTACGCCTGGTGGATTCGGCGGATGCGGGCCATGCTCCAGGTGGTGGACATCGTGCGCATTGACCACTTCCGGGGCTTCGACCTGTACTACAAGATTCCCGCCGACCGTCCTACCGCGCAGGGCGGGCGCTGGGTCAACGGGCCGAAGATCGGCTTCTTCCGCGCGCTGAGCGCCGGGCTGGGCCGCGAGCTAGATCAACTGCCGATCATCGCCGAAGACCTGGGCGACGACCTGGGCGCGGCCATTGACCTGCGCAAGGCATTGGGTCTGCCCGGCATGGCGATCTTGCAGTTCGCCTTCGGCGGAACGGAGGCCGACCAGAACCGCTTCCTACCGACCAATCACGAGCCGAACACCATCGTTTACACAGGGACGCACGACAACAACACAGTTCTCGGCTGGTGGGACTGCGAGGCGGGTGACTGGGATCGCGGGCGGCTGTGCCGCTTCATCGGCCAGGAGACGCCGGACGAGCCGCACTGGGAGATGATCCAGATGGGCATGGCTTCGCCAGCGCACACCTTCATCGCCCCGCTGCAAGACGTGCTCGGCCTGGGTGCGAGCGCACGCATGAACAAGCCGGGCGTCCCGGCGGGGCAATGGCGCTGGCGCTGCCTGCCGGACGACCTGCCGCAAAAGATCGGTGGCACGCCCTGGGAGCGGCTGGCCGCGCTGACGCACGAGCACGGTCGCGCGCCGGGTTGACTTCCCCCGCACCTCAACACCAGAGAAGGGGCAAGCCGAACGTCCAAGGGCGGGAGTGAGGTGCTAAACTCTGCAACACCGTGTCCGTGATCAAACGCGCTCTGAACAGGTCAGTGCGCGCCTCAATGACCGAAGGAGATGTCCATCATGAAGCGAATTGTGACGATTGCCGGGCTGGTGATGCTGCTGGCGACGCTGTGGGGCGGCGCGGCAGCAGCGCAGGAAGACGAGTGCTTTCAAGTAGGCGGGCAATGGGACAGCGAGCGCGGGCAGTGCGTGCAAGCCAACACCATCGAGATCACAGCCCGCTATCCGCTGGAGCTAACCGATCACGAGGCGGTCAAGGAGGCGGTGGACGCTTACCTGGACGGGGCGCGGGCAGCATTCCTACAGCCGATGGTGGACTACGGCCTGTTCCCGTCGCCCGGCCCGCTTGTGCTGGACATTGACTACGAGCTATTCAGCTTCTCGCCGTCGGTAGCCAGCATCCAGTTCCGCGCCTACGAGTACACGGGCGGAGCGCACGGCATGACCACCTTCCAGACGCTCACCTTCGACCTGGACGCGGGCCGCCTGCTGACTCTTGCCGATCTGTTCGCGCCCGGCGTAGACCCGCTGGCGACCATTGCGCCGCTCGTCCAGGCGAGCCTGGTGGCGCAGCTTGGCGACATGGCCGACGCTGCATGGATCGAAGAGGGGGCCGGCCCCGATCCCGTCAATTACCAGGACTGGCTGCTGACGCCGGAGGCACTCACCTTCCTCTTCGAGCCGTACCAGGTCGCCGCCTACGCCGCCGGGCCGCAGACGGTCAGCATCCCGCTCACCGAGATCGCGGGGCTGCTGGCTCCACAGTTCCAGTCCGTGCAGTAGAAGGCAGCGGGGGACACCATGCCCGCTTCACCTGACTCTGACGCCGCGCATCAGGGGGCCGACCCTCTGGTGCTGGCCGTGTATCGCCAGGGCAAGCCGCCCGAACAGACGCGGCGCGAAGCCGACTACATCGAGGACTTGCTCGGTTTGGCGGCTCCGGCGCACCTGCTGGACGTGCCCTGCGGCGGCGGGCGGCTGTCCGTTGAGCTGGCGGCGCGCGGCCACCGCGTGACGGGCGTGGATAGCGAAGCGGCGCTGCTGGACGACGTGCGCGCGGCGGCTGCGGCGCGCGGGCTGGAGGCGCGGATCAGCGCCGAGCAGCGCGACATGCGGGACCTGCCCTGGCGCGAGGCGTTCGACGGAGTGTACTGCTTCTGGGAGAGCTTCGGCTTCTTCGACGACGGCGGCAATCGCGCCTTTCTGAGCGCCGTCGCCGCCGCGCTGAAGCCGGGCGGCAAGTTCGTTTTCGATACGCACGTCGCCGAGACGATGCTCCCGCACCTGGGCCAGCGTCACTGGGATCATGTGGGCGATGACCTGCTCGTGCTCGAAGAGCGGGACTACGATCCCGCGAGTGCCGTCATGACCCGGCACTTCGTCCTGGTCGGCGGCGGGCGCACGGCGACTCTCGACGTGGCCATGCGGCTGTACACGTACCGCGAATTGGTGACGCTGCTCGGCTCCGCCGGATTCGCTGCCTGCGAAGGCTATACCTGGCTGAGCATCGTCCCGTTCATGATAGGCGCGCCCCGCCTGCTGATGGTCGCGAGCAGGGGGTGAGGTTAGCGTGACAGACTTCCGAAGTATGACGAACTTCGGAAGTCTTGCCCGGAGGGTGAGGCTGATTTTCTTCTCTACCGAGGAACAAGACCATGACCGAATCCCTGCAAGACGCCAAAAACCGTTGGGAAGAGACCACCCTCAACCCCGCCCTGGCCCGCTTCCCAGAGCGCAAGCCATCGTTCCAGAC
>JAXGOK010000066.1:0-6494 GCA_040767545.1 Aggregatilineaceae bacterium
GGCAACGCGGCGCGTGCGATACGCCGCGCGCCCCTACCGAAGGATTTTGCTCACATACAAGCTAGCCGCCGGTTACCCTGTGCAGGCCGCTCCGTCGCGCGCCAGCACGTAGACCAGGCCGGGCGCGCCCGGATCGTAGGGCACATCCGCACACCCATTGCGCCGATCCACCACAACCAGCCCCACCTCGGCGAAGAGCCGCTCCATCTCTGCCAGCGCGGGCCACCATGTCTGCTGGTGGTACTCGTGCCGGTGATGCGCCGGGCCGAAGACGACTGTCTGCTGGTGGGCGATGCGGTGCTGCGCGTCGAAGTGCTGGCGGTAGATGGCCGCGCCGCCACGCCACTCGTCCCACTGCTGGGCGCGCAGGGGTAGCTCCGGCTGCCAGTCCTCGCTGCCGAAAAGCAGCCGCCCGCCGGGGCGCAGCAGCCCGGCGACGCGCCCCAGGGCAGCGTGCGCGCTGTCGCGGTCGGGGAACCAGGTCAGCAGGTTGCCGCAGAACTGGGCGACGGCGTCGAACGGCCCGCGCAGCGGCGGGCGAGCGGCGTCGCCCTCCACCCAGTCAACGGCCAGGCCGCGTCGCCGGGCGTGGTAGCGGGCAAGCGTCAGCAGCTCGTGCGACAGGTCCAGCCCGGTTACGCGCACGCCGCGCGCGGCCAGGGGCAGGCTGTGCCGCCCCCAGCCGCAGCCCAGGTCGAGCAGACGGTCGCCCGCCGCCAACCGCAGGTGGGTGACGGCGAACTGCACTTCTACTTCCGTGTTATTTGCCCATGCCGCCGGAGCATCGCCGCTCATCATGCGGCGGGCCAATTCCGCCGCCATCTGGCGATTCCAGGCGAGGTTATCGCGATGGGTGAGTCCAAGCGTGTGCATGGCAGAGACTCCTTCCCAGCGCACGGGCAGCACGGACATCAGCCGTTGCGCTTCAACTTACCCGTGCGCTTGGTGTACCTCTCTGCACGCTGGAACAGGTGGATGCCCAGCGGCAGCATGATCAGGCCCATGATCAGCAGGGGCCACACGTAACTGAGCGGGTCGGCGGTCGCCGTATCAGGCAGCAGCGCCGCCCGCATCCCTTCCAGCACATACGTCGCCGGCGAGATTTTCGCCAGGGCTTGCAGCCAGCCCGGCAGCACGCTGACCGGGTAGTAGATGCCCGACACAAGCAGGAAGAACGCCTGCACGATGTTGGTCATCTGCGCGCCACGCTCCGGGTAGAGCAGCGGCAGGATGGACGCCACCACGCCGATGCCGACGAACGACAGGCTGCCCACCAGCAGGATCACAGTGGCGGCGGTGAAGTCCGCGTCGGCGAAGTCGAGGTCGAAGAACGCCGCGACCACCACGCCGATGACCACAGTGAAGACCAGGCTGTAGACGATGGCGAAGATCGTCTGGCCGAGCATCTGGTTGAAGCGGTGCACAGGGGCCATGAAGGTGTACTCGATGGTGCCTTCCCACCGCTCCCAGGCGATCATCTCGCTGATGTTGTTAAAGATGCTGGCCAGAAAGCGCCAGACCAGCGTCCCGACCAGCAAATAGGTGATCAGGAAATTGGTGTCAATCTGCGTCTCGCCGGTGATCTCGGCGGCACCAGCCCCGATGAACGTCACCGACAGCGAGTTGGCGATGGAGTAGGCCAGCCAGACGACTTCCCAGCCCCAGTAGCGTTTGACCAGGTTGAAGTTGCGCGCCACGAATGCGTAGGATTGGCGCATCTCCAACTGAATGCCTTTTATCACGGTTGCCTCCCACGAAAACGGTTACCAGCGAAAGCCATCAGCTTTCAGCAATCAGCAGCCCGCCTCATCTGAAAACCGAAGACTGATCACTGATCACTTCTCCTCACCCTACGACAGCACCTTCTCCGGCTCGAAGTCCGCCACGTCGTCCTTCTCGACCAGCTCCTTGCCGGTGAGGGCCATGAAGACTTCTTCCAGCGTCGGCTCGTGGCCGTTGTGCCGGATGCGCCGCTTGAGGCCCGCCGGCGTGTCCAGGGCGACGATCTTGCCATCGTCGAGGATGGCGATACGGTCGCACAGCGCGTCGGCCTCGTTCATGTCGTGCGTGGTGATGACGATCGTCGCGTCGTGCGTGTCGCGCAGCTCGTTGACAAACGACTGCACTTCCAGCTTCGAGCGCGGGTCCAGGCCGGTCGTCGGCTCGTCGAGCAGCAGCAGGATCGGCTGCGTCAGGAAGGCGCGGGCGATGGCGACCTTCTGCTGCATGCCCCGGCTCATGTCTTCCATCGGGCTGGTGTAGCTGCTCTCGCGCAGCCCCAGCCGCCCCAGAATCTCGCGGGCTTTGCGGTCGGCTTCCTTGCCGGAGACGCCGTACAGCCGCGCCCCATAGAGCAGGTTCTCCTTGGGGCTGAGCTTCTTGAAGAAGGCCGCCTCCACCGACACGCGATTGATCAGCCGCTTGACGGCCATCTCGTCGCGCTCCACGTCCAGCCCGAAGACGGTGATCGTCCCCTCGTCGGGCAGCAGCAGCGTGGAGAGCAGGCGGATCAGCGTGGACTTGCCCGACCCGTTCGGCCCCAGCACGCCGAAGATTTCGCGGCGATAGACGCTGAACGAGACATCAGCGACGGCGGTGACCAGTTCCTTGCCACGCCGTGCCTTGAGCTTGTGCGGGGCGTCGTGACCGTTGGCCGCCTGGCCGTTGGTCGCTTTGCGCCTCCCGGCCAGCCGTCGCCACCAGGGTTCGGCGGCGACGTTGAAGCGTTTGATGACGTTGTCAACGACGAGCGCCGCTTCCTGTGTGGGGATGGAATTTTCCGTCATAGTGGTGTCCTCGGTGTTGCATAATTCATGCTCAGCTTTCGACGCGAGAAAAGCGGTTTCGGGCCTGTTGTGCCGCACAAAAAAGCCGCGAGCTGGGTGCCCGCGGCTTGAATGGCCGGCGACGGACTCGCTTGACGAGCCATCGCAAATGAAAACCGCGGGCATTGCGCCCGCGGCCAGTGTCTCTCGTTTAACTGAGTCTACCTAGCGGCAAACAGGCGCAATACGGCAAGGCACGCTCCCAGCGGGAACGCCGCTCATGCGAATGCGGATGAAGAAACGATTTGCCATTGCGCCTTTCTCCTTTCGTAGGATGCGCGCAGTATAGCACGGGCGGCGCGAGCTTGTCAAGGCTTTTGTGGGCAACGCTGTGTCAGGATGTGGGCGGTATCTTGAGGGACTGTATTTCAGGTCTGGGGCAGCACAGCATCGCCAAAGTCCGGGAGACTTCCGAAGTCTCCGGAGACTTCGGAAGTCTCCCGGACTTTGGCGATGCTGTGCTGCCCCAGACCTGAAATACAGTCCCTCAAGATACCGCCCACATCCTGACACAGCGTTGCCCACAAAAGCCTTGACAAGCTCGCGCCGCCCGTGCTATACTGCGCGCATCCTACGAAAGGAGAAAGGCGCAATGGCAAATCGTTTCTTCATCCGCATTCGCATGAGCGGCGTTCCCGCTGGGAGCGTGCCTTGCCGTATTGCGCCTGTTTGCCGCTAGGTAGACTCAGTTAAACGAGAGACACTGGCCGCGGGCGCAATGCCCGCGGTTTTCATTTGCGATGGCTCGTCAAGCGAGTCCGTCGCCGGCCATTCAAGCCGCGGGCACCCAGCTCGCGGCTTTTTTGTGCGGCACAACAGGCCCGAAACCGCTTTTCTCGCGTCGAAAGCTGAGCATGAATTATGCAACACCGAGGACACCACTATGACGGAAAATTCCATCCCCACACAGGAAGCGGCGCTCGTCGTTGACAACGTCATCAAACGCTTCAACGTCGCCGCCGAACCCTGGTGGCGACGGCTGGCCGGGAGGCGCAAAGCGACCAACGGCCAGGCGGCCAACGGTCACGACGCCCCGCACAAGCTCAAGGCACGGCGTGGCAAGGAACTGGTCACCGCCGTCGCTGATGTCTCGTTCAGCGTCTATCGCCGCGAAATCTTCGGCGTGCTGGGGCCGAACGGGTCGGGCAAGTCCACGCTGATCCGCCTGCTCTCCACGCTGCTGCTGCCCGACGAGGGGACGATCACCGTCTTCGGGCTGGACGTGGAGCGCGACGAGATGGCCGTCAAGCGGCTGATCAATCGCGTGTCGGTGGAGGCGGCCTTCTTCAAGAAGCTCAGCCCCAAGGAGAACCTGCTCTATGGGGCGCGGCTGTACGGCGTCTCCGGCAAGGAAGCCGACCGCAAAGCCCGCGAGATTCTGGGGCGGCTGGGGCTGCGCGAGAGCAGCTACACCAGCCCGATGGAAGACATGAGCCGGGGCATGCAGCAGAAGGTCGCCATCGCCCGCGCCTTCCTGACGCAGCCGATCCTGCTGCTGCTCGACGAGCCGACGACCGGCCTGGACCCGCGCTCGAAGCTGGAAGTGCAGTCGTTTGTCAACGAGCTGCGCGACACGCACGACGCGACGATCGTCATCACCACGCACGACATGAACGAGGCCGACGCGCTGTGCGACCGTATCGCCATCCTCGACGATGGCAAGATCGTCGCCCTGGACACGCCGGCGGGCCTCAAGCGGCGCATCCGGCACAACGGCCACGAGCCGACGCTGGAAGAAGTCTTCATGGCCCTCACCGGCAAGGAGCTGGTCGAGAAGGACGACGTGGCGGACTTCGAGCCGGAGAAGGTGCTGTCGTAGGGTGAGGAGAAGTGATCAGTGATCAGTCTTCGGTTTTCAGATGAGGCGGGCTGCTGATTGCTGAAAGCTGATGGCTTTCGCTGGTAACCGTTTTCGTGGGAGGCAACCGTGATAAAAGGCATTCAGTTGGAGATGCGCCAATCCTACGCATTCGTGGCGCGCAACTTCAACCTGGTCAAACGCTACTGGGGCTGGGAAGTCGTCTGGCTGGCCTACTCCATCGCCAACTCGCTGTCGGTGACGTTCATCGGGGCTGGTGCCGCCGAGATCACCGGCGAGACGCAGATTGACACCAATTTCCTGATCACCTATTTGCTGGTCGGGACGCTGGTCTGGCGCTTTCTGGCCAGCATCTTTAACAACATCAGCGAGATGATCGCCTGGGAGCGGTGGGAAGGCACCATCGAGTACACCTTCATGGCCCCTGTGCACCGCTTCAACCAGATGCTCGGCCAGACGATCTTCGCCATCGTCTACAGCCTGGTCTTCACTGTGGTCATCGGCGTGGTGGTCGCGGCGTTCTTCGACCTCGACTTCGCCGACGCGGACTTCACCGCCGCCACTGTGATCCTGCTGGTGGGCAGCCTGTCGTTCGTCGGCATCGGCGTGGTGGCGTCCATCCTGCCGCTGCTCTACCCGGAGCGTGGCGCGCAGATGACCAACATCGTGCAGGCGTTCTTCCTGCTTGTGTCGGGCATCTACTACCCGGTCAGCGTGCTGCCGGGCTGGCTGCAAGCCCTGGCGAAAATCTCGCCGGCGACGTATGTGCTGGAAGGGATGCGGGCGGCGCTGCTGCCTGATACGGCGACCGCCGACCCGCTCAGTTACGTGTGGCCCCTGCTGATCATGGGCCTGATCATGCTGCCGCTGGGCATCCACCTGTTCCAGCGTGCAGAGAGGTACACCAAGCGCACGGGTAAGTTGAAGCGCAACGGCTGATGTCCGTGCTGCCCGTGCGCTGGGAAGGAGTCTCTGCCATGCACACGCTTGGACTCACCCATCGCGATAACCTCGCCTGGAATCGCCAGATGGCGGCGGAATTGGCCCGCCGCATGATGAGCGGCGATGCTCCGGCGGCATGGGCAAATAACACGGAAGTAGAAGTGCAGTTCGCCGTCACCCACCTGCGGTTGGCGGCGGGCGACCGTCTGCTCGACCTGGGCTGCGGCTGGGGGCGGCACAGCCTGCCCCTGGCCGCGCGCGGCGTGCGCGTAACCGGGCTGGACCTGTCGCACGAGCTGCTGACGCTTGCCCGCTACCACGCCCGGCGACGCGGCCTGGCCGTTGACTGGGTGGAGGGCGACGCCGCTCGCCCGCCGCTGCGCGGGCCGTTCGACGCCGTCGCCCAGTTCTGCGGCAACCTGCTGACCTGGTTCCCCGACCGCGACAGCGCGCACGCTGCCCTGGGGCGCGTCGCCGGGCTGCTGCGCCCCGGCGGGCGGCTGCTTTTCGGCAGCGAGGACTGGCAGCCGGAGCTACCCCTGCGCGCCCAGCAGTGGGACGAGTGGCGTGGCGGCGCGGCCATCTACCGCCAGCACTTCGACGCGCAGCACCGCATCGCCCACCAGCAGACAGTCGTCTTCGGCCCGGCGCATCACCGGCACGAGTACCACCAGCAGACATGGTGGCCCGCGCTGGCAGAGATGGAGCGGCTCTTCGCCGAGGTGGGGCTGGTTGTGGTGGATCGGCGCAATGGGTGTGCGGATGTGCCCTACGATCCGGGCGCGCCCGGCCTGGTCTACGTGCTGGCGCGCGACGGAGCGGCCTGCACAGGGTAACCGGCGGCTAGCTTGTATGTGAGCAAAATCCTTCGGTAGGGGCGCGCGGCGTATCGCACGCGCCGCGTTGCC
>JAXGOK010000067.1:0-5940 GCA_040767545.1 Aggregatilineaceae bacterium
TCAAACGGCTTCCCAGGCACAGGGACTCCGCGCCGCTTGCCTATGACCTCGAAACTCGCGCCCAAACTTGCCACGCCCTCGTACCGGCCCGATCCGACGGTGACGCAGCGCCGCCTGGAAGATTTGCAGCGCATGTTCGGCATGTATACGTTTCCCTTCTCTCTGTCGCCGAACCCGGATTATCTGTACGTGGCCGGGGTCACGGCGCGCACGCTGGCCAAGACCACCTTCGCCATTGACCAGCGCCAGGGGTTGAGCGTGATCATCGGCGACTACGGGACGGGCAAGACCATGCTGGCCCGCTATATCTACAACTCGTACACCGCCGGTGATGTCCGCGAGCCGTCGGTCGTGGCCTACATCCCCGACCCGCCGCACCCCGGCACGCGCGAGCTACAACGGCGCATCATCCAGGAGCTAGGCGGCAAGACGGGCAAGCGCACCAACGACGGGCTGATGGACGATCTGCGCAGCATGGTCATGGACATCCTGGGCACCGGGCGCAACTGCATCGTGATGATTGATGAGGCGCAGACATTGGTGCGCCGCCAGCTTGACATCATCCGCGAGCTGTTCAATTTCAACGCGGGCGGGCTGGTGCCGCTGCAAGTGGTGCTCATCGGCAAGGAAGAGCTGCGCCTCAACTTGCACAACGCGCCCGATCTGAACGACCGCGTGGCCGCGCGCTCGACGCTGGAGCCATTCACCCCGGCGGAGACCGCCGAGCTGATCAACTTCCGCCTGAACCGGGCGGGCTGCAAGACGCCGCTCTTTATGCCCGACGCGATGGACCTGTTGTATGATTTGTCAAAGGGGTATCCTCGTAAGGCGGTCAAGCTGGCTGGCGCGGCCCTGTGGTACATCGTCGAATTTGGGATGGAGCGCATTTCGGCGGCAGCGTTGGACGCGGCCCGGCTGCGCGACGAGATCGAATGATCGGGGGCGCAGTGCGCTGGCCCAGGCGAAAGTGGAGCGTGGATGTTGGCTGAGCACGATGGCAGTTTTCGCCGCCTGATGGAATTAGTCAGGGAGCGGCAGGCCGGGCCGCCGTCTGGCCGCCCCGGACGCCCGCCCAAGAACCGCGTCCCCGTCACTGGGCGCATCGCCCGCCACATTCACCAGCGCATGACGGTGCTGGCCCGCCAGCGCACCCGCCGCGCCGATCACGCCATCAGCGCGTCCGACCTGTACAACGAGGCCGCGCTGCAACTGGTGGGCGATCTGCACGATCTGCTGGGCGACGATCTGCGGCTGCCCGCCGGGGCGGTGTCGCTGAGCGGCATTTTGGGGCTGCGCGAGCTGGTGGATCGTCCGGTCGTTACCCCCCTGCGCGACCTGAACCTCCAGGCGAGCGATCAACAGCGCACGACGCTGTACGTTGACCAGCCATTGTGGGACGCGCTGATCGAGATGAGCCTGCGCTTTGGGCTGGGGATGCGCAAGACGATCCACATTCACCGCCTGCTGGAATTGGGGGCAGCCTGGTATCTGGCGGGGGTGGAGGATGACAGGCCCTAAATGTGCCCTATTCTGATGACATAACATCAAAAATTTATGACGCAGGTTGTTACTAATAGTCGCTAAGGACGAGGGGGTTCGTGTGACGGCGCTGGGTGCGTTCGCATTGGGGCGAGAGGTGATGTTCTACCCCGCGAGACTTCCGAAGTCTCCAAGACTTCGGAAGTCTGAATGTGCAGCGCCCAACGGCTGACGGCTTTCTCAGGGAGACTGGCTCATGCGCAGTATTTGTCTGACGAACAACAAGGGCGGAGTCGGTAAGACCACTACGGCGGTCAGCCTGGCGCATGGGCTGGTAATGCTGCTGCGGCACAACGACCTGCCCTGCCGCGTCCTGCTCATTGACACCGACTCCCAGGCGCACGCCACCCTGCTGACTACCGGTCGCCGCGACTGGAGCCGCGCCGAAAGCCTGGGCGAGGTGCTGGTCGCCAGGCCGGAACGGGCGGGCGCGGTCTTGCAGCAGTTGATCGTCCCTTCGACGTGGGACGAAGATTTGCACGTGGTGCCGGGGTCGCCCACGCTGGACGGGGTCAATACGCGCCTGGCCGAGGATCACGGCTTCGCCGTGCGGCTGCGCCATGCCCTGCGCAGCGTGGCCGACCGCTACGACTGGGTGGTGATTGACACCATGCCGTCGTTCTCGCGCCTGACAACGCTGGCCATGGTCGCCGCGACGGACATTGTCATCCCCGTCGAGCTGCGCTTTCTGGAGACGATTGGCCTGCAAGCCATCGTCGAGAAGATCAAAGAGGTGCAGCAGACCTGGGAGATTCCCGTCCGGCTGACCGGCATCCTGCCGGTCAAGTACGACCAGCGCATCACCCTGGAGCGCGAAAACCTGGCCCTCTACGGCGATCACGCTTTCTACGGCCCGCGCCTGTTCGCCACGCCAATTCCCACCAACGTTGCCATTTCCTACGCGCACGATGCGTGCGAGTCGATCTTCATGTACGATGACCAGTCGAGCGCGGCCCGTGCCTACATGATATTCGTGCGCGAGCTGGTCGAGCGGGTGATGAACCCCGCAGGAGCCTGACACCCATGACTAAACGCCGCTCACGAGGCACGCGCGCCCTGCTCGAAGAGTTGGGCAGCCTGGACGGCATCGCCGAAGCCGCCCCCGACATCGCCGGAAAGGGGATGCGCGTCGTCACCATCGTGCTGGAGCGCATTCGCCCCGACCCCGCCCAGCCCCGCCGCGTGCTGCCGGAGGCGATCCGGGGCGAGTTCAGCGCCGGGAACATCAACGCGCGCCAGGCCCTCGAACGCTGGGAGGCGCTGGTCGCTGAGGAGGCGGCGCGGCGGGGTCGCCCGCGCCCGGACTGGGCGGCGCTGCTCGACCGCGACCCCGACGACCGAACCGAAGAGACCTTCGACGCCGATCCGCCGGGCACGCCCGGCCCCGAAGAAGACCTGCTGCGCGCGATTGTCGCCACCGCTGCGACGATCCGGCACGGCGGGCAGGTCAGCCCGATCACGGTCGTGGAGATGGACGGGGGCAGCTACTACCGCATCGAGACCGGCGAGCGCCGTTACTGGGCGCACCACTGGCTGAATATGTGGGTTGCCAACGGCTTCGACCAGATTCAGTGTATCGTCGTCCCCCAGGCGAGTCCCTGGCGGCAGGCGGCGGAGAACACCAGCCGCGAAGGGCTGTCGGCGATGGCCCTGGCCCGCCAGTTGGCGACGCTGCTGCTCGACCTGTACGACATTCACCCCGATTACACGCGCGCCATCCCCAATGACTGGTACCGCCAGGCGCTTGAGTACCGCGTGCCGCGCGGCGAGGGCGAGGCCCTGCGCGCCGCGCTAGGCAGCGTGCAGCGCTCGCAGTTCAGCCGCATTCAGGCATTGCTGCGCTTGCCGGACTCCGTATGGGAATTGGCCGACCGCCACCGCCTGGAGGAGAAGCGGCTGCGCTACGTGCTCAAGGTAGAAGACGAGGCGCTGCAAGTGCAGTTGGTGCGCTTCCTCGTCGCCCGCGACCTGTCCGCTGAGCGCGTCAGGCAGTTGGCCGAGTCGCCGAACCTGGCTGCGCTGCTGAGCGATGGCCCGTCGCGGGCGGGCGCTGAAGACTTCGCCGAGACGGTATCCGAGCGCGTGGCGAATCGCTGGCCGACGCTGGCGCGGCAGTTCTCGCAGGCGGATCTCTCCCTGGTGGCCGACCAGTGGCTCAAGCGCCAGAAGCCGGAGGACGTGCGCCGTCAGGTGGCGGCGTTGCGCCGGCTGTTGGAGATCGTCGAGCGGCAGGTGCCGGGGGAAGAGAAGTGATTGGTTATTGGTGGGTGCTGATCGGTGCTATGTTGCCCCAGGGCAACATAAGGTGAGCGGTTGTCAGTGATCAGTAAAAGAACGGGACTGCTGTACGCGTTGGGGGCGTATGGCCATGCGCCCTATGTGTGCCAACTTAAGCCTGGCTGTGCACGCCTCTCCCCCTAAATCCCCCTCTCCAGCCGAGCTAGAGAGGGGGACTTTGACCGCCGGATGGGACGTTTTCCCCCTCCCTGGCTTGGCCGGGGAGGGGGCCAGGGGGAGGGGCGTTCCGCCCGTACCGCGCACCCAGAAGCCTTAAGTTGGTGCTCATGGGGGCGTATGGCCATGCGCCCCTACGAGATCGGTGCTTGTGTCTGCGATAGACTTCCGAAGTTTCCGAAACTTCGGAAGTCTTCTTGATCGGCCCGCTGACGACTGTTCGCACGCTGCGCTATGTTGCCCCGGGGCAACATAAGGTGATCGGTTGTCAGTGATCAGTAAAAGAACGGGACTGCTGTACGCGTTGGGGGCGTATGGCCGTGCGCCCCTACGACGGCCCACTGACAACTGATCACCGATCACTGCTGCACCACCAACCACCAATCACCAACCACCACCAACCACCAACAACCCCCTGCCAGGGTAGGGGGCTGAAGCTCGCCAACCGCGCGCGACTTCACCCCTGCCCTACCCCACCGATCGGATGCGGGTAGGTGCTGGCCGAATCCTCAAAAGCGCACGGGAACGGGGCGTTCGTTTATCCTGATAAAACGCACGATCTCCGGGGGGTGGGGGAGGGCGCGCGCGGGCACCGTCGAGACGGGGGCGGGCGCGGACTGGCGGCGCTTGGCCCACATGCGGCAGGCATCGCTGCGCCATTGGCGGCGAGGCCCGGCGGGAATGTGCGCGGGCACCATGCACCCTGCCCTGCCGCACGCGCAGGGGTACGGGGCGACTGCCTGGGCTGCCTGCCGGGTAATTGTCAGGCGGCGCCCGGTGGCGTGGTAGCGCACCACCATGCCCGCTGCCAGCGCGACATCTTCCGCGCTCACGCCCATCCAGGCCAGCCAGTCGGCGAGACGGTCGCAGGTTTGCATGGAGGGGTGAAAGCCGGAATAGCCGTGCAGCGCGCGCCGGAAGACGGCCACGCTGATCCCGATGGCGTGCGCCGTGCGCTCCTGATCCTCTGTGCTGGAGGCCCGGCAGCCCTGCACTTCCATGCCGAAGCGCACCAGCATCGCCAGGTTTGGCTCTGTCCCGGCCAGCAATAACGTATTCCACAGCGGCATTTGCAGCCAGCAGGCGATGCGGTAGTAGGCCGCCAGGGGGATGGTCGGCAGCTTCTGCCCGGCGATCAGGTGGCACAGCGTCAGCGGCGGCAGCCCGATCTCGCGCACCAGGTCGGCGGCGGACTGCCCGCGCACGCTCATGCAGTGGACGAAGCGCCGCCGGACAAGGCCGGAGAGCGTCACCTGGCGCATGGGTGGGGCCGCTCGCTCAAGGGTTGCCGCTGGGGGCGTCACCTGATGCCTCCTTTTCCTGCGGCGGTTTCGCTGCGTCCTGAGCGACCGGGGCCTGTTGCTCGGTCTCAGGGACGGCGGGCTTTTCGGGCGGGGGAGCCTGTCGCTTGGCGATAGCTTTTTGCAGCGCGGCCCGGAACGCTTCAGGGGCGGGCAGCGGCTTGTACAGCAGGTCGTCGGCCTGTGCCTTTTCGATGGCTTTCTGCTCGTTAGCCGGGGAGAGGTGAAAGGCCGTGACGAGCACAATGGCGATGTTCTTCAGCACGGGGCTTTGGCGCAGCCTCGCCCCGATCTCCGGCCCTTCGACTCCAGGCAGCCGGATGTCGAGGATGGCCAGCTCCGGGATATTGGTCTCGGCGCTGCCCGCGTCTACGTCGTCAATCCACTTGACGGCATCGGTGCCGTTGGTGAAGGCCACCCCGTCAATGCTCCAGATGCCGAACAAGGCCAGCAGCGTATCGTACAGATCGGGTTCGTCCTCAACGACCATCCAGGTTGACATGTGTCGTATCCCTCACGCCCAGAGCCAGACGGTGATCGGAAGAGAGGAGTCGTTACTATTCTAGTCCATCGGGAATCCAGCGCAAGGCGAGCCGGGGGCGTGCAAAACCTGACCTTACCCTGCGGGTCCACGAACGAGTCGTTA
>JAXGOK010000068.1:0-4914 GCA_040767545.1 Aggregatilineaceae bacterium
CGAAACCCGCCCCTTCGTCAGCAGCATCACGAGTGCGTCCAACGCTGCGGCGTGCCCCGTCACATTTGCCCGAATGTTCGACCGCGCTATATAATCCGCACCACCTTCAAGCGGGAGCGGCGGACTCCAACCCGACATGTCTGTTATTGACGACGTGAAAGCACGTCTCGACATTCTTGACGTTGTCTCCGGCTACGTCAGCCTCCAGAAAGCGGGGCGCAACTTCAAGGCGCTGTGCCCTTTTCATCAGGAGAAGACGCCGTCGTTTGTCGTGTTCCCCGACACGCAGACATGGCGCTGCTTTGGCGCGTGCGGCGAAGGCGGCGATGTCTTCAGCTTCGTCATGAAGAAGGAAAGCTGGGACTTCGGCGAGGCGTTGCGCGTCCTGGCCGAGCGCGCCGGCGTCGAGCTAAAGCCGCTGACTCCCGCCCAGCAGCAGCAAGCCAGCGAAAACGAGCGCCTGCAAGGGATGCTCGAAGAGACGGCGCGCTTCTTCCACGAGCAGCTTCTCACCGCACCCGCTGCCCAGGGCGCGCGCGACTACGTGGCCGGGCGCGGGCTGCGCCCGGAGACGGTCGCCGCCTTCCAGCTTGGCTACGCGCCGGACGACTGGCGTCAGGCCCTCCAA
The DNA here is from genome assembly GCA_040767545.1 of Aggregatilineaceae bacterium. Lineage (GTDB taxonomy): Bacteria > Chloroflexota > Anaerolineae > Aggregatilineales > Aggregatilineaceae > UBA2029. Next base: position 629 of record JAXGOK010000068.1, read on the forward strand.
CACCTGCAGATGCTCGGCTACACCCAGGACGAAGTCGTTGAGGCGGGCGTCGCCATTCGCAATGAGCAGGGCAACGTCTACGACCGTTTCCGCCATCGCCTGGTCATCCCCATCCGCGACGGGCGCGGGCGCACCGCTGGCTTTGGGGCGCGGGCGCTGGAGAAGGAAGCCGTGCCCAAGTACCTCAACTCGCCGCAAGGCCCGCTCTTCGACAAAAGCCGCCTGCTCTACGGGCTGGATGCGGCCCGTAGAGCCATCCGCGAGACGGAGACGGCGGTCATCGTCGAGGGCTACATGGATGTCTTGCAGGCTCACCAGGCTGGCTTCAGCAACGTCGTAGCGCAGATGGGCACGGCGCTCACCGAAGACCAACTGCGCCAGCTTAACCGCTATGCCAGCCGCCTGATCCTGGCCCTCGACCCAGACGCCGCTGGCCTCAACGCGACCATGCGCGGGCTGAATGTCGCCCGCGAAACGCTCGATGGCGATCGGGTCGTGACTTTTGATCCGCGCGGAATGATGCGTTACACTGGCTTGCTGGAGTTGGATATTCGCGTGGTCAGCCTGCCGGAAGGCAACGATCCCGACGACCTGATCCGGCGCGAGCCGGCGGCGTGGGAAGCCCTGTTGGCGCGTGCCATTCCGGTGGCAGACTTTGTGATCCAGCAAGGCACGGCGCACCTGACCGCCCAATCGTCGCCCCAGGAGCGCGAGCAAGCGGCGCGTGTGCTGCTGCCCATCCTGACCGCAACCGAGAGCGACATCCAGCGCAGCAGCAACATCCAGGCGCTGGCCCGCCGGGTGCGCATTGACGAGCGTGCCCTCATCCAATGGTCGCGGCGTCGCCAGGCGGCGCGCACGCGGGCGCTGCCTTCACTGCGCGAGCAGCGGCGGCTGGCCGAGCGATCAGCCCCCGCGACTGCGCCCACCGGCCCGCCCGGACAGTCTGCGCTGCGCGAAGGGTTCTGCCTGCGGCTGCTGCTTGAACAGCCAGAGCGCCTGTACGCGGCCAACCGGCTGCTGCGCGAGCTACAAGACGACAACGCGCTGCTGGCCGACGTGTTGGCCCCCCTGAAAGCGGAGGATTTCACCCGTCCTGACTATCAAGCGGTCTTCCAGGTGTTGGCGCGCGCGCTCGACCAGCACGAGGATGAGCCGATCGACTACTTCTACGCACACCTGTCGCCGGAGATGCGCGCTGTCGTTGATGAGCTGCGCGTAACCTCCCTGGAGGAGTTCGAGCAGGCGCTACCCAGGGCGCTGGCGACTGAGCTGCGCTCGATCATGCGCGACCAGGCGCGCCTCAACGCCCTGCCCGAACCCGATACGCGAGCCTGGCTGCAAGAAGTATTGGCGCTGCGCCAGCGTCTCTTGGAGCGGCAGCGCAACGAGTTGTATTTCATCCAGCAGGATGCCCAGGCGCTCAGCGGCGACCTGACCGGCGCCGGCTATCACGAGGCGCTGCAAGCGAACAACCGCGCCATGCAGATCATCGCCAGGACGCTACGCGAGGCCAACGGCCTGCGAGGGCCGTAGCCCGCTGAGGGCGGCAAGGACGTGCTCACGGAAGATGCCCGGAGATCATGGCTAACGTACCACGCAACAGCCCCATCAACGAGACACCCAGGGCGATCCGCGATCTGATCGAGAAAGGCCGCCGCGACCGGCACCTCAACGAGAGCGAGGTTCTGGCGCTGTTCGACGACCCGGATTGCGAAGAGGCACAGGCCCTCTTCGATCAGCTTGAGGAGATGGGCGTCGAGATCCTCATTGACGAGCACAGCGCGCTCGATCTCGACGAGCCGCTGGTGCCCGACCTAGACGCCAGCGAGCTAGATGTCCGCGACCTGGAAAGCCTCGACAACGGCATTGACGTGGCCCGCCTGGAGCCATCCGTCCTCGCCGATGATCCCGTGCGCATGTACCTCAAGGAGATCGGGCAGGTTCAGCTTCTGGACCCCGACCGCGAGACCTGGCTCTCCTCGCAGATCGCGGCCTGCCACCTGCTTAACGCCATCCGCCAGCGTCTCGCCGCCGAGCGCGGCGACGGCGACTCCAAGCCGGATGCGGCGGACGTGCTGGCGGCGCTCTACGCGCACCTGCTCGATCATTGGGGGGCCACCCTCCAATGGATCGCCACCTTCAGCCTGGAGCCGCCGCTTGTGGACTTGCTGATCGGCGAGGCGCAAAACCTGCGCCGCTCGTGGAACTGCACAGAGCCATCGTATGTCCGTGCGTACCTGGAGAATGGCGACTGGGGCCGTGACGAGAACTGGAACCGCGTCGCCGAGAACCTGTTCGACGTGTTCCAGGCGTTGTACCTCATCCCCGCCCCCCTCCAGAACTGGCTCCTCGCCGTCTACAACAACGGGGCCGACTGGCCGAGCTACGAGGCATTTTGCGCCTGGCTGGCCGAGAACCGCGCCCAGGCCAACGCCCTCGCCGAGCACGAGTTCATCCAGGCCGCCGAGCGCGGCCCGCAGGCTGCCGAGGCGCTCACCCGTGCCAATTTGCGCCTGGTCGTCAGCGTAGCCAAGCGGTACATGGGGCGCGGCATTAACTTCCTGGACTTGATCCAGGAGGGCAATATCGGCCTGCTGCGCGCCGTCGAAAAGTTCGACCACACCAAGGGCTTCAAGTTCAGCACCTACGCCACCTGGTGGATTCGCCAGGCGATCAGCCGGGCCATCGCCGACCAGGCGCGCACGATCCGCATCCCGGTGCACATGGTCGAGACGATCAACCGGCTGATGCGCGTGCAGCGCGACCTGATCCAGAACCTCGGCTCCGAGCCAACCGCCGAGCAGATCGCCCTGGAAATGGACTTTCTGGCCCCGGAGGACGTGGAAGCGATCCGCGCGGCGTGGGCGCAGGAAGAGAAGCTTGAGACCGGGCTGGCGCGCAAGCTGCGCCGCGCCGCCAACAAAGTCCGGCGCATCTTGCGCATCTCGCAGGAGCCGATGTCGCTGGAGATGCCGGTCGGCCAGGAAGATTCCAGCCTGCTGGGCGACTTCATTGAGGATGACAAGATTCCCGGCCCGGTGGACGCTGCCGCGCGCCAACTGCTCAAAGAGCAGATTCACGGGGCGCTGCTGGTGCTCAATGCCCGCGAGCGCGAAGTTCTGGAGATGCGCTTCGGCCTGACCGACGGCCAGGAGCACACGCTCGAAGAGGTGGGGCGGCACTTCGGCGTGACCCGCGAGCGGATTCGCCAGATCGAGGCCAAGGCGCTGCGCAAGCTGCGCCACCCCAACCGCAGCCATCCCCTGCGCGATTACCTGGAGCTATGAGCCGTCCGGCTTCCACCATGACCTCTCCCATGCGCCTGACCTACTGCCCGCAGTGCGGCGAGCCGCTGACCCTGCGCACCGTCGGCTCGCGCGAGCGGCTCATCTGCCCGGCGTGCGGCTACGTTCATTACCGCAACCCCGTGCCCGGCGTGGGCGTCCTCATCGAGATGGAAGGCGGCGTCGTGCTGATCAAGCGCGGCGGGCATGTCAAGCCGGGGCAGTGGGCGCTGCCGTCCGGCTACATTGAGGCCGACGAGAGCGTGGAGGAGGCGGCTGTCCGCGAGGCGCGCGAGGAGACCGGCCTCGAAATCCAGCTTGAAGACCTGGTCGGCATCTACTCATTCCCCGAAGGCCCGCCCACCAGCGGCATCATCGTCTTCTACCGCGCGCGACCGGTCGGCGGGGCGCTGCACGCCGGGGATGACGCGGTGGACGCGCGCGTGTTCCAACTGGACGAGCTGCCGGACATGCCCTTCCGCACGCACCGCCAGGCAATCCAGCGTTGGCTGGCCCTGCGCCAGCGCGCGCCCTACACGTCGGAGGAGCGAGCGGTTGGCTTCCACATCCGCGAGGCGGAGCCGGGCGACGCCGATGCCGTGCTCGACCTGCTGCGCCTGGTGGACGCCAACGCCAGCCTGACGCCCGCCGGTTGGGACGCCGCCCGCCAGCGTTTTGGCGAGCGGCAGACGGTCAGTGTGTTCGTCGCCCAGGCGAACGGCTCGCCAGGGCAGGTGATCGGCTTCGTGGCGATGTCGCTGGTGCAGACATTGACCGGCGGGCGCGGCTGGATTGACGACATGGCCGTTGCGCTCGACTTTCGCGGCGAGGGCGTCGGCGCGGCCCTGCTCGAAGCAGCGTTGCGCCACGCCAACCGCCTGGCGCTGACTCACCTGTATGTGAACATCGCGCGTGGGAGTCCGGCGGCGCGTGCCTTCTACCAGGCCGCGGGCTTCCAGGAGAGCGCGATCACCTATTTGCGCATTCGCTGAGCGGGGG
>JAXGOK010000069.1:0-4743 GCA_040767545.1 Aggregatilineaceae bacterium
AAACGGCCTCTCTGTGGTTGGCGGGCGATGGTGAGTGGTTGTTGGCCAGGCGACCGTTCTCACTGACTGCTGACGGCTGACCGCTGATCGCTGACCGCTACCCACCCCACGCCGGCAGCAGCACCGGCTCGCCGCCCACCGCGAACAACCAGTACGGCACCCAGCCGATGCCAAACACGCCGACGTGAATATCCTTCTTGTAGGCGCTGATGCGGTAATCATCGGCCCGGCCCGCGATGCGCGCCCACTTGTCGTCAATGGCGCGTAGCTCGTTCTCCATCGCCGCCTGAGCCTGCTCAAGCTGCGCCTCCATCTCGTTGATACGCTGCTCGGCCTCGTACACGTCGTCGTGCGACTGCTGGCGGTAGCGCCGCGTGCGGCTCATCCGCGACATGGTGTAGGAGGTGCGCCCGCGCAGCAGGCTCATCATCGCCTCGCCGGTCGTCCACATCTCCTCGCTGCGCCGCGCGTCTAGCTCCCGCTGCTCGGACGCGAGATCGCGCGCCGTGCGCCGCAACTGCTCCTCCAGCCGGTCGAAAGCCTTGTCGTAGCGCTGGGCGACCGCGTCAATCTCCGCGTCGCGACGCTGACGGGCCAGCCCGCCCGCCTGAACAACGAAGTCGCGGCGCTGCATCCCCGGCGCGCCGAAGAGGTCAAGGTCGGGGTTGTAGAGCACGGTCAGCGCCGCCGTCTTGTAGAGGTAGTCCTCTAGCTCGCGGGCCAGCGCCGTCATGCGCCGCACGTCAACCAGGCCCGGCGGCAGGTCGCCGTAGGCCACCTCACCGAAAGGCTCGCTCCCCAGGTCACGCGGGTCTGTGTAGGACGCGCGATGCTCCTCCCAGCGCAGCAGCCCGGCCTGGGCCACTTCACGCACATGGTAGGCGTAATAGCCGATCTCACTGATGTTGCTCTTGCGGTCGGCGAAGCGCACGTCGGCCTGGGCCAGCAGCACCGGCTCGTAAGCCAGCCGCGCATCGCCGGGGCGGTCGGCGCGCAGGCCGGTCTCGCGCCCCCACGCTTCGACGGCGGTCTCCAGCGCAACCAGCGCCGGCAGGAAGTGCTGGGGAATGCTCGCCGACACGACCGGCGGCGTCAGGCTCAGCCCCTCCGGCAGCGCGACACCAGCCTCGGGGCGGGCGGGCGCAGGCTCGCGCGGCGGCGGCGTGGTGCCGACCGCCGTCGGCTGGGTGGACTCGTCAGGCAGAGTCGGTGGCGGCGCTGGCGGCGCAAAGTCCGGCAGCGTGAGCGGGCGCGGCGTCGCCTGGCGCGGCGGCATCTCCGGGAGCGACGGCGGGCGCGCGGCGGTCTGCGCCGGGTAGAGCGGGCGCTCGCGCTGGGTGGCCATCAGCACCCGAATCTGCTGGCGAGTCAGCGGGCCGCGCAGGTAGCTCATCGCCCAGCGCGTGTGAACGAGGACGGGGCCGCCCCGGTCGTGGACGTTGTGCATGACGAAGACGCGCGGGGCCAGGCTGACCAACAGCCGGTCTACGTCGCTGATGTTCAGGCCGTCCTCCGCCGTGACCAGGCTTTGCATCCCGCCCAGGACTTTATTCTTGTCGTTCTCGGTTTGCAGCTTGCCGACGAACCATGTGCCGGCGTTCGCCAGGCCCTTGTAGTCAATGTCGGCGGGGTTCTGCGTGGCCAGCACCAGCCCCAGCCCGAAGGCGCGCCCCTGCTTGAGCAGGCGCATCAGCGGCTCCTTGCTCGGCGGGTTGTAGGGGTGCGAGGGGAAGAAGCCGAATAGCTCGTCGAAGTAGAGCAGGGCGCGCAGGCTGGTCGTGCCGCTGAGGGTGCGCATCCAGGCCAGCACGTTTTCCAGCAGCAGGGTGACGATGAACATGCGCTCGGCGTCGCTGAGATGGGCGATGTAGAAGATGCTGACGCGCGGCTTGCCCTCCGGCGTGTAGAGCAGGCTCTGGATGTCGAGCGGCTCGCCCTGCATCCAGCTTTGGAAGCCGGGCGCGGCGATGATCTTGTTAAGCTCCATTGCCAGCGCAAAGCGATCTTTTTCAGGGAAAAACGTGTTCACGTCGAAGACGCCCAGCTTGGCGAAGGGCGGCTTCTGCACCTGGAGGATCACATCTTCCAGCGTCAGGTTTTGGCCGCGTCGCCAGGCGTGCTCAAAGATGTTGGCGATCAGCACGTGCTCGCGGTCTTTGACCGGCTCGACGGTGCGCCCCACCAGCGCCAGCAGCGCCGTGACGATGCCGCTGATCTGCTCGCGGTGAAACTCATCCTCGCCCGTCCCCCAGCCGTCCGGCGGAGCCTGCATCGCGTCGAGGATGCTGACCGGCAGGCCCGCGTCGGAGCCGGGCGTGTAGATGCTGAAGTGCGCCTTCTGCGCGAGGTGCTCCATGCGCCCCGGCGTGATGTCCCATTGAGCCAGGCCGTCGCGCCACTGCGCCGCGACTTGCTGCGCGTACTCGTCCGCGTCCAGTCCGGCGCGGCGCGCGTCGTCGAGATTGACCCAGGGCGCGAAGTCCGCCGGGCGCAGCGCCGGGAAATTCAGCAGCAGGTTGGTGATGTCGCCCTTGGGGTCAATGACGATGGCCGGGATGTCGTCCAGCACCGCCTCTTCGAGCAAGGTGACACACAGCCCGGTCTTGCCGCTGCCGGTCATGCCCAGCACGACGGCGTGCGTGGTCAGGTCGCGCGAATCGTAATAGACGACCTCGTCGGTCGGCTGGTGCGCCGCCGGGTCAAATCGCCGGCCCAGGTAGAAGGTGGTGGGAGCTTCGACAAAGGGCATAGGTGACCTCGTTGGTGGTTGGTAGTTGGTGATTGGTTGTTGGTTGCTGGTAAAGGATGATTGGTTCAGGCGGGGCACGGCCCAACACACCCCACCACCCAGATGCTCTAATGGTAGCACGAATATTCTAGGAGGGGGAAGCGGGCGCGATGTGCCGGAACCCATTCCCAAAGCGAGATCGCGCAGGGGCGCATCGCAAACCATCCCTACGGGAACCGCAGAAGCGACCAATGAAAAGACCTCCTGCTTCGACTGGGCTTGGGTGCCTTCAGTCTACCTCAGAAGGTCTCTTCCTTTTTCACTATCTCCCACTTCGGTGACTCGTATCAGCACCGCTTGGGCGACTTCATGTCGGGGGCACTCAACGGGCGACAAGCAGCTCGTCGCTGGTCACGTACTCACCTTCTTTGGGATAGACCTGGGCGTAGACCGATCCACTATAGTCCGGCTCGATGGTCGCCGTGACGCTCCAGCCGTCCGCGCCGTCCTCATCAACGCCCAGCGACAGCACACTCCCAGCAGCGTCACGCGCAAAGAACTCGACACGGGCCGCGTTGGTCGCCTCAACGCTGATGGTGAACTGTCCATCCGGATCATCCACCCAATGGGTTTCTCCTTCCAGACGAATGGCCTCCTCAGGGCCGAGCGTCAGCGCGCCCACTGTCGGCGGCGCAGCCTCTTCCTCCTCGTCCTCGGACAGCAGGATATATGCCACTACGGCAATCACGACCACTAGCACCACTGCTAGCACGCCAAGCAAGATATTTCTTCTCCGATTCATTGCCTTGCTCCTTCTAAGACTTGTGGCCTGTCTTAACAACTCTGAGGGGCCATCCCTCACAAGGCGAGGCCTGCCTATGATTATTATAACTTACTAATAAGACATTCGCACACAACTAAGGAACTAGGGTTCAATTCCGGCAAACGGCGACCGGGCTGCTGCCGGGGAGGACTCACTACTGCCCCTCGCCCACCCCCGCGTAGAAGCGCAGGTAGTCCGGTGCATGGCGGCTCCAGTAGCTCCAATCGTGCACGCCCGGCCAGACGTGCCCCTCGAAGGCAGGGAGCGGCTGGCCGAACAGCGAGCCGAACAGGTTGTACACCCCACGCATCAGGCTGTCGGATGCGCCGATGTCCACCCACAGGCGCATGTGCGGCGGCCATCCATCGTGGTTGATCAGGCTGACAATATCCCGCTCCGCGAACAGTGCTTTGTCCGGGCCGTACAGCCAGAACGGTGCGTCCTCTGGGCGCAGGATAGCCGGGCTGTGCGCGCCAATGGCGCTGAACAGGTCGGGGTGGCGCAGCCCCAGATACAACGCCCCGTAACCGCCCATGCTCAGCCCGCCAATGAAGCGCGAGTCGCGCGTGGCGGCGGTGGGGAACTCGGCGTCCACCGCACCGAGCAGCTCGTCCACGACATACGTCTCGTAGTCACCGACCGGCCCGTCCACGTAGAAGCTGTCATCAGCATCGGGCATGAGAATGACCAGGGGCTTGATCTCACCGGCCAGGATCAGCGCGTCTGCGGCCTGGTCGAGATGCCCCTTATTGACCCAGTCGGTGTGATCGCCGGTCAGACCGTGCAACATGACCAGCAGCGGCAGATCGGCCTGGTGGCACCAATCCGGCGGCAGGTAGGCGTTGTACGACATGGTCTGGCCGAGCGCCGCGCTGTCAATGGAGCGGGTGATCACCACCCCGGCATCGGCGGGGCACGGCGGCGCGTCTTGCGCAGCAGCAGACGGCGCAGGCAGGAGCAATGCGGCCAGGAGCAGGCTCAGCAGGATCGTTCGCGGGGACATCTAAGGGCTTCCTTTCGCGCGCCAGCGCCTCACCCGTTCCAGCGAGAGCAAGGGGAACGGCACAAGGAAACATGACTGAGCAGCGATGATTGGGCAGCGTGGAGACTACCTTCACAGTATACACCCGAAAAACAAACGCCGGTCAGTCCGGGCGCTTCGGGCGTATCTCACAGGCAGGGCAAGATGCTT
>JAXGOK010000070.1:0-4624 GCA_040767545.1 Aggregatilineaceae bacterium
GATGCCATGCAATGTCACCATGTGAAGGAGGCATGACTATGCAGCATGTGCGGCAGTTTATGATCGCCCTGGTGGCGCTGGCCGTGCTCCTGACGACGCCCATGCTGGTCGCGGCGCAGGGCGGTCAGACGACGCATACGGTGCAGGCCGGTGAGAACCTGACCCGTATCGCCCTGAAGTACGGGACAACTGTCCAGGCCATTGTCCAGGCTAACAACATTACGAATCCAAACCTGGTATTCGTCGGCCAGGTGCTCATCATTCCCGGCGCAGTCACGACACCGACGCTCCAGCCCACCGGCACCGTGACTCCACCGACGCCGCACCCCACAACCGCGCCAGCGCCGACCGAGACGGTCCATGTGGTGCAGCCCGGCGAGAACCTGTTCCGCATTGCGCTGAAGTACAACCTGCCGACGGCGTACCTGGCGACCTACAACGGTATCACCAACCCGAACCTGATCTACGTCGGGCAGAAGATTCGCATCCCCAGCGGTGCGGCGCAGCCCGTCACGAGCGCCCCCGTCGCTACACCGACCCCTGTGCCCACCAGCGTCGGCGCGACTCCTGCCGCCACTGCGATTCCCGCAGCGACACAGACGCCCGCCATGCCTCAGAACACGGCGACCAACGTGGGCTTCGCCTACGGGGTGCAGATTCACCTGCCCAACCAGAACATTCCCCAGGTCATCCAGGCTGCCAGCGCACTGGACGTTGCCTGGGTGAAGCAGCAGATCGAATGGGCAGTCTACGAGCCGAACGCGGGCAGCATCAACTGGGCACCGCTCGATGAGATGGTCAGCGCAATGGATGCCGCTGGCTTCAACATCCTGCTGACGGTCAGCTCCGCGCCGGGCTGGGCGCGCGACTCCGACCAGGAGAAGGGGCCGCCGACTGACTACCAGACCTACGCCAACTTTGTCGGCCAGCTTGCCCAGCGCTACAAGGGCAAGGTGGACGCCTACGAGGTGTGGAACGAGCAAAACCTGCGCCGCGAGTGGAACTCCCCGCGCGGCATCAGCGCGGCCAGCTACGTTGAGCTGCTGCGCCTGGCCTACACCGCCATCAAGAACGCCGACTCCGCCGCGCTGGTGGTCACCGGAGGGCTGGCCCCGACCGGCTTCAACGACGGGGTGAACGCCATTGACGACCGCGTGTACCTGCGCCAGATGTACGCTGCTGGCGTCGCCGAATGGTCGGACGCCATCGGCGCGCACCCCAATGGCTGGGCCAACCCGCCAGACAGCACATGCTGCCGCAACAATCGCCCGGCGGTGCCCGCCTGGGACGATCATCCGAGCTTCTTCTTCAAGCAGACGCTCGCCGACTACCGCCAGATCATGGTTGAGAGCGGCGACAGCGGCACCTTCATCTGGCCGACCGAGTTCGGCTGGGGGTCGAATGACGGCCTGAACGTCGAGCCGCCGCCCGAATACGCCTTCGTCGCCTTCACCAGCCTGGACGAGCAGGCATCCTACATCCTGCGCGGCTTCCAGCTTGGCAAGGAGCTAGGCTACGTCGGCCCCATGTTCCTCTGGAATCTCAACTTCTGCCCGGTCGTCGGCGTGACGGGTGAGCAATGCCTGTGGAGCCTGCTCGACCCGGCAGGCAACCCACGCCCGGCCTATCTGACTCTGCGCGACCTGGCCAAGTAGCCCGGCGCGCACCCCATCTGGCACGCACAGCAGCCCGCCCGGCGTAACTCGTCGGGCGGGCAGATTTCTTTCAATTCACGGAAGACACTGTGAGAAGAAATGAGAGCGGCCAGGTTGCGCTCACCTGGCCCTCGTCGGTCACGCGGTTGGCGTGCTCGTTGGCGCGGGGGTGCGGCTGGGCGTCCGCGTGCTCGTCGGCGTGCGCGACGGGGACGGCGTGCGGGTAGGCGTCCGCGATGGCGTTGCGGTAGCGGTGGCCGTAGCCGTTGCGCTCGACGTGTGCGTCGGCGTGGGCGTCTTCGTCGCGGTCTTTGTCGGCGAGGGCGTCTTGGTCGGTGTATTCGAGGCGGTAGGCGTCGCCGTGAATGTAGCAGTTGGGCTTGGCGTCACCGTCGCTGTCGCCGAAGGCGTCGCTGTTGCCGTCGCCGTCTGCGATGGCGTGATCGTCGGCGTCGCAGTCAGCGTGATCTGCGGCGTGCGCGTGGCGAACTGCGTGGCCGCCGGAGTCTCCGCAACATCCGGCCCGGCCACACGCACAGCGCGCAGCGCCAACGGTGAGGTCATGGGCGGCAGACTGACGCGCAGGACGCCTCCGGCCTGATCGCTCAGCGTCACGGCGTCATCGCCCAACACGCTGCCCGTCACCACGTCCCAGAAGACAACGCGGTACTGGCCGGTCGGCATGTCCGGCAGCAGCATGTCAAACGTCACCGGCTCCAGGTTCAGCACGTCCGCCGCCGACTCCCACGTGTAGCCCCGCTGCTGCACCCAGGCCAGGGCATAGCCGCGCTCGCTGTCGGCCAGGCTGAGCGCGCGCGCTGGCGTGCGGTAGCGCGCGATCTCGATATAACCGAGTTGCAGCCAATCCTCGCCCAGGTTATCGAGCACCACCAGGTGCTCACCGGCGCTGATCGGCAACGTCACCAGAATGTCCTGGCTGCCCTCGCTGAAGTCCACCCGCGCCGCTTCCACGCCGTCAATGGTGATGACCAGCACCGCAGGCGCGTCCGCTGAGACGTTCTGCACATGGATGCTTAGCTCGGTGTCAACAGGCGGCGCGATCACGTAGGTCTGGGGCCGGCTGCGCTCAGCGTTCCGCTCACCGTACAGGTAGCTGGGCAGTTCCTCGACGGAGGGAACCGCGCCATCAGCGGTAATCCGGTAAATCTGGTCGAGCGGAACGGGCGCGAACATGTCACGCCTGAACCCGTCCACACGCACCGCATCATAAGCCAGCGGATCGCCAGCCACCAGCCGCGCCTGCACGGGGGCAAGCCCCGGCGTATCCCACAGCACGTCGCGCGCGAAGATCGCCAGCGGATCGTAGACGCTGTACAGGTTCTGGCGGTCAATGTACGTGTCCCACCACCAGGACATCGCGCCACCCGCCGTGCCCGACAGCGCCGCAGCCCAGAGCGTGTTGCTGACGTGGATTCCGGTGGGGTCATCTGCCGTCGGCTCAAACCAGGGGTTCAGCGAGAACTCGGTCAGCAGAACCGGGCGCTTCGTCCGGCTGAGCGCGGCGGCCACGTTGCGCACCGTCCCCACCACCTGATCTTCTGCCACAGCCATGGGACGCGACTGGTAGTAGGTCACGGGCACGAAATCCAGCAGACTGTCGTCAAACAGGATGGCATCGAGGTCGCGCGCCCCCACCGTGACCAGGTGATCGTACGGGTCAATATCGCGCAAATACTGCGTCATCTCGCGCAGCCACGGCTCGGCCCGCGCCGGGGAATACCCCAGCACGCCATCCACCGCGTCAACCAGCTCCCAGGCGAAGATGCGCGGGCTGTACCCCCAGCGGGCCACAGCGTAGCGCAGCCGCTGCTGGATCAGCGCTCTGGCCTCCGCATCCGTGAACAGCAGGCCGGGCCTGCTCAGCGGGCCACCGTTGCTCACATTCAGCGGGTTAATCGCCCAGCTTGCCTGCTGCGGCGGGCGCGGCACATCGTCGGGAATGGATACGGGCGGCACCACTTTGTTGGTGAGCGCCTGGTGCCACACCAGAACCACCTGCAGGTAGATGTCGCGCTCCTCAGCCAGCCGGATCAGCGAGTCCATACGCCAAGCCGCCGCCTGCGCCGCGTCGTAGTCGCCCACTGGCCCCGGCCAGTCCAGCCCAATGAACCAGGGCACGTCAATGAACACGCGCGCGTAGTTCGCGCCAGCGTCGCTCAGCGCCTCCAGCCAGCGCGCGTAGGCGTAGATGCCGCCGATTTCATCCCACGACCAGGCGAGATTCTGCCCGATCGGGAAGTACGGTGCGCCATTGTCGAAGACAAAGTAGCGCGAGTCCGGCTTAGCGCCCACGTAGCCCGGCTGCTCGGACGGCACGACATCGAATACGCCCTGCTCAATGGCGCGAATGCCGGTGCTGTCGCGCGCCTCGATGGTGTAGTTCCAGCGCCCTACCCGGTCTGGCGCAAAACGCACGCGCCATTCACCGTCCCCCGCCGGTTCCAGCTTCTCTACAAGGCAGTCCGTCAGGCAGGCGTCCCGGTACAGCCGCATGTAGAAGCCGGGCACGCGCTGCGCCGCGCCAGCCGGCGGGCGGAACACGGCCATCACGTCAATTTCGGCGGGATCGTAGGGATTCTCGTAGGAGCCGTTCAGCGCGACAGGCAGCTCCAGCAGCTCGTACAGCCCAACGGTGGTGATTGGGGCCACCGTCGGCAGCGGCGTGCGCTCCGGCGACACCGACGGGCTGGGGTCGGGTGTCTGCCCCTGCGCGGGCTGCAACGCCCGTGGGACGATCACAACAGCAGTGACCCACAGGGCGATCACCAGGGCGAAAGTCCAGGGAGTGTGTTTCGCGCGCGCTGACATGGTTGAAGTGTAGTACGGACTACACGAAATGTGCAAATTGCCATTCTTACCGAAAACCTACCTCTGGTGAGCGCCCCAGCCGCCTGCTGGGTCCACGAACAAGTTGTTGGGCAGTTGTCGGAAGGGCCCCCCCCCCCCCC
>JAXGOK010000071.1:0-4617 GCA_040767545.1 Aggregatilineaceae bacterium
CAGCCAGTATCAACCGAATTCGATACACTGCCTGCGCCGGGCAGGGGGTGCCGGGCCTTGCGCCGCTGCGTCCCGCGCGCAGGTGCCCAAACACAGACTTCGGAAGTCTGGCAGACTTCCGAAGTCGTGTCGGTGATTCTTCTTTTTGGGGGAGAACGGGCTGCTGCGTGCTAGTCCTCAGCGTGCGGATTGGCCGGCACCGAGGGCTTGTCGCTGCCCTTCCAGCCCGCCGGCGGCTTGACCGTGCGGTTATTCTCGCCGCGAATGAACGCCTCAACGTTGTTGTGCGCCACGTCATCCGGTGCCTGCACCGGCGGCGACTTCATGAAATACGAGGCGGGCGCTTCCAGCGTGCCACTCAGCCCGCGATCCAGGCCGATCTTGGCACAGCGCACGGCGTCAATGATCACACCGGCGCTGTTGGGGCTGTCCCACACTTCCAGCTTAAGCTCGATGTTGAGCGGCACGTCACCGAAGGCCGAGCCTTCCAGGCGAATGTGCGCCCACTTGCGGTCTTGCAGCCAGGGCACGTAGTCGCTGGGACCGATGTAGACGTTGTCCGGGTCGAGGTGGTAGGGAAGCTGGCTGGTGACGGCGTTGGTCTTGGAGATTTTCTTGCTCTCCAGGCGCTCGCGCTCCAGCATGTTGTAGAAGTCCATGTTGCCGCCCACGTTAAGCTGGCTGGTGCGCTCCAGGCGGATGCCGCGATCGTTGAAGAGGTTGGTCAGCACGCGGTGCAGGATAGTCGCGCCCACCTGCGACTTGATGTCGTCGCCGATCAGCGGCAGGCCCTTTTCGGCGAAACGCTGCTGCCAGTACGGCTCGCGGGCGATGAAGACGGGGATGGCGTTGATGAATGCGCACCCGGCGTTGAGCACCTGCTCGACATACCACTTGGTCGCCTGCTCGCTGCCCACCGGCAGGTAGCTGACGACGACATCGGTGCTGGTGTCTTTCAGAATCTGGACGATGTCCGCCGTTGGGCCGGGCGCTTTGGTGATCTTCTGCTTGAGGTACTTGCCCAGGCCGTCATGCGTCATGCCGCGATGCACGGGCACGCCCAGGTGCGGCACATCGGCGAACTTGATCGTGTTGTTCTGGCCGCTCCAGATCGCTTCGCTGAGGTCTTTGCCGACCTTCTCCACGTCTATGTCGAACGCGGCGCTGAACTCGATGTCGCTGATGTGGTAGCCGCCGAGAGTCACGTGCATCAAGCCGGGAATCGTCTCGTCGGGGTGGGCGTCGTGGTAGTAGTGCACGCCCTGCACCAGCGAGTTGGCGCAGTTGCCTACGCCGATAATGGCGACACGAACCTTATCGGACACGGAAACCTCCCTATTCCTTTGGGGACTGCTAGCAGCCCGTCCACGCACAAGAGGTGGGCAGGCGCAGGCTGGCACACGCGGACGCCGCCACGCCTCCCGCCGGCACGCGGGCTGATGGCGCAGTTGAGAGTCCGCTCAAAGGCCGGAGTGTACCGCCAGAGCGCAGAGAATCCCAATTCCTGGGCGAGCGTCACCGCAGGGCTTGCGAAGTCCGCGCGGACTTCGGAGGTCTCATTGAAGTGCTTGCCCTGCCCGTAGGGGCGTGGAAGCAAGCATTTGCTCTATCACAGCAAACCGGCTCCCCGCTCACTGCGGGTCGCTGAGCATACCCGTGTACATGCCGGGGCGCGAGTCGGGGATGGGCGTCGCGCCGCACACCTTCGCGTAGAATTCCTGCGGGCCAGTCCAGCCGATGACAGCGTAAGCGTAGCCCTGGGCGCTCATATCGTGCAGGCAGGCCAGCAGCAGCGCCGCCCCCACGCCCGTCCCGCGCTCGGACTCCAACACACCCATCGGGCCGAAGACGCCTTTGTAGGCCGCGTCGTAGCAGGCGAAGCCGACGAGCCGCCCCACGTGCACAGCGACAAAGCACGCGACCGGCAGGCGCGCATAGGCTACCTCGCACTCACTGGCCCAGCCCGCCCAGAATTGCCCGCTGACCCAGGACAGAACGCGGTGCCGTTCGGGGACGAGCGCGCGCCGCACCATGATTTCGGCGGCGGCGGGCCGTTCGAGCGCAGGGGCCAACGGAGGCAGATCGTAGAGCTTGACGAGCATGTCAGTCATGGCGGAGTCTCCTGTTGGGCAGATGGAGCCGGATGCAGTCCATTATGCCCCATTCGCCTGGGAGGGGGAAAGGCGGGGCGTCACCTGCCAAGACGCCCCGCCTACGCTATTCGCTGACGGCTGACGGCTGTGCGCTGACCGCTACTCCACCGTCACGCTCTTAGCCAGGTTGCGCGGCTGATCCACGTCGCAGCCGCGCCGCACGGCAATGTGATAGGCCAGCAATTGCAGCGGAATGACCGCCACCATCGGGCTGAGCAGCGGGGGCAGCGGCGGAAGAGGGATGACGAAATCGGCCTTCTCGCCGATGAGCGTGTCGCCGTCGGTCGCCAGGGCGATGACGATCCCCCCGCGCGACTTGGCCTGCTCCACCTGGCTGAGCATCTTGTCGTAGACGCCGTCCTGCAGGCAGATGGCCAGCACGGGCATGTGCTCGTCAATCAGGGCAATGGGGCCGTGCTTCATCTCTCCGGCGGGGTAGCCCTCGGCGTGAATGTAGCTGATCTCCTTGAGCTTGAGCGCGCCCTCCAGCGCAATGGGATAGTTGATCCCGCGCCCTAGGTAGAGAAAATTGGCGTAGTGGCATAGCTCGGCGGCCAATGCCTCGACCAGCGGCTCGCGCTCCAACACTTGCCCGACCAGGTCTGGCAGGCGGGCCAGGTCTTCGACATGCGCGCGCGCCCGGTCTTCCGCAAGCTGACCGCGTTCCTGGGCCAGGTAGAGCGCCAGCAGGTATTGGTCGGCGATGCTGGCCGTGAACGCTTTCGTGCTGGCGACACCGATCTCCGGCCCGGCTTGCATGGCGATGTGCCCATCGGCGAGGCGCATAGCCTGGCTGCCCAGCACATTGACGATGCTCCACAGCAATGCGCCCTTCTCGCGCGCTTCCTCCATCGCCGCCAGCGTGTCCACCGTCTCGCCGGACTGGGTGATCGCCAGCACCGCGCAGGTGTCGTCGAGAATCGGGTCGCGGTAGCGGTACTCGCTGCCGTAATCCACCTCGACGGGGAGGCGCGTCAGCGCCTCCAGCATGAACTTGCCGACCAGCCCGCTGTAGGCGCTGGTGCCGCAGGCGACGGTGACGATGCGCGTCAGGCGGCGCGCCTGTTCGCACGTCAGGTTAAGCTCCGGCAGGATAATGCGCCCTTCCTGGAAGTCCACCCGCCCGCGCAGCGTATCGGTGAGGGCGCGCGCCTGCTCGTGAATCTCCTTCTGCATGAAGTGCTTGTATTTGCCGCGCGCCGCGCTGACCGGGTCCCAGGCGATGGTGTGTAGCTCGGCGTCCACTGGCTCGCCGTCGAGCGCCTGGACGTGGCAGGCGTCACGGGTAATGGTCGCCATCTGGCGGCTTTCGAGGAAGATCATGCGCCGCGTGTGTTCCAGGATGGCCGGAATGTCGGAGGCGACGAACATCTCGCCCTGGCCCACGCCAATGGCTACGCCGCCTGCGTTGCCAATGCGCACGGCCACCAGGCGATCAGGCTCGCTGGCGGTCAGGGCGACGATGGCGTGCGCGCCACGCAGCCGGCTTACGGCGCGGCGCGTCGCTTCGGTGAGGTCATGCCCCGCGTCTTGCTCGCGCTGGATCAGGTGCACGATGGTCTCGGTGTCGGTGTCGGAGGCAAAGCGCACGCCTTCACCCTCCAGCTCGGCGCGCAGCTCGCGGAAGTTCTCGACGATGCCGTTGTGGACGACGACGGTCGTCCCGCTCTGGCTGAGATGCGGGTGAGCGTTGCGCGGGCTAGGCTCGCCGTGCGTGGCCCAGCGCGTATGCCCAATGCCGATGTGCCCGTTGAGCGGCGCTTCGCCCACGTGACGCAGCAGGTTGCCCAGCTTGCCCACGTCGCGGCGGAGGGCGATGGCACCGTTCTGCAGCACGGCGACTCCGGCGGAGTCGTAGCCGCGATATTCGAGACGCTGCAAGCCGTCGAGGATGATCGGCGTGGCGTCACGAGGACCGATATAGCCGACAATTCCACACATGATGGATTCCCTCCCAGGAGTGGCGGCACGGCGACGGCGGGCGCACTGCTCCCGTGTAGGGCAGCGGGCACGCCGGGCGCGCGCCAGGGTATGCGCTTGACATACTAGGGTTGGGACACCACGACCGCGCAGATTGGGCCGCCGTCACCGGCGGTGTTTGCGGCGCGGCCTGCGTTGGGAGGGAAGGAAAAGGGGTGTGGCACGACCCCTGGCGGCATCCGCAGATCGTTCGATTTTCCCCCGGCGAACCGAGGTTAGGCGCGCCTCGCGACGCGCAACCGCCACCTCGTATCCCTGCGCGATGCTGGGGCGGGCGCAGGGCCTTGCGCTAGCGTTCCCTCATTCGTGGGGCGGGACACCTCCTGGCATTGTTGGACGCTAAATATAGTATACTCGCCGGACGATAATCATGTTGTTAAATAGTTGCAAAAAACAGGGGCACAGATCGCTGGGCAGCAAGGGCGCAGCAAAGCAACACCCCTAATGAGGTTTGACATTCAAGACGGGTAATACGCGCAAATAT
>JAXGOK010000072.1:0-4566 GCA_040767545.1 Aggregatilineaceae bacterium
GGGATGAGCGCGCTGGCGCTCACCAGCAGCGGCAGCGGCGCGCTGCGCCGGGTCTGCCACGTCACGAGCATCACCGCGCCGGGCGTGCGATCGCTCACGTACCACACGCGCGCCCACTGCACAGCCTTGTATTCCGTCTCCGGGTGCGTCGTGCTCAGGCGCACCGGCAGGCCGGGGTAGAGTTCGGATGGGTGCATCACACGACCTCCGCGCTGTCGCCGGCCGGCGCCAACCAGACACGCATCGGTCGCATCGTGTCCAGATACCGCTGGGCGTACTCCACGCCGTCGATGCGCCACGCCGCGCCCTTGACCATCACGTTGCCCGGCAGGGTGGTGATGCGCAGCACGGTGCCGTCCCAGGCCAGCACGTCGCCGGTCACGTCGCGCCAGCGAGTCGCGCCGTGGGCGCGCCGCTCGACGCGCGGGGTGGGGGAAGAGTTGGGGTGCATGGTGCCTCCTCTAGTAGGGCTTCAGGTCCAGGTCTAACTTGGATTGCATCGGTACCGGCTGGTGCGCCGCGGCCTCATCCAGCTCGTCATCGCTGAACGCCGGGGTGAAACTCACCTGTGTTTCATCTAGGAAGCGGTAGCGCGCGCCATCACGGAACAGGGCCGGCGCCACCTTCGACGGCCCGAAGGTATTCTTCTCGACCACCAGGCGCATCATGGGTGAGATGTCGCCCTCGCGTACCGGGATGAGGCGGTTGTCCACCGTGTAAATCCGGCTCTCTTTGGCCTTCTCGGTCTCGAGGCGGATGTGCAGCGCGCTCTTCTGGTTGGGCACGCTCGACCCGAAGACCCGCGGCCCCTGGTCGGTCGGCGTCTGCTGCGAGGCGATGAAGAACGTCACGCCGGTTTGCTTGGCGGTCGTGTGGACGGTGCGAAAGAAGCCGTCGATGGCGTCCTTGAGCTGGCGCTGCGTCGTATCGAAGCCGACCGCCTCGCTCAGGTAGTCGATGAAGATGTAGCGCCGCCCCTTGCGAATGGCCCGCTTGATTTGCCCGAAGATGGCCCGCGCGCTGGCCCCGTTGGTCTCCCAATAGTCGATGTTGCCAATCCACCCGCTCACCTTGCGCCCCAGCTCGCGGATGACGCGCTGGGCGTCGGTGGTCTTGGCGATCAGGTCATGGTACGGGATGCCCGTGTGCCGGCAGACCATCCGGTCGAGCATGTCGGCGCGCGTGAGCTCGGTCGTGATGTAGAACGGGCGCCCGCCCGTCATAGCCACCCACTCGCACAGCTCCTCCAGGACAATGGTCTTGCCCTCGCCCGAGAAGCCCGACACCAGCACCACCTTGCCCGGCGTGACGCCGGCCACGTAGCGCGAGAGCGGCTCCCACGGCATCCCCAGCGACTCGGGCGCGTCCTCTTCGGTGCGCGCGTGCATGATTTCGGTGTAGTACAGCAGCGCGTCGCGCCCGGCCAGGTAATCGTCCTGCGGGGGCAGCGCCTCGCGCAACTGCTCCACCGCGGCCTCGACCGCCTCCTGCACTGCGAAGGCGTCGCGCTCCTCGTCATAGGCCGCCTGCGCCAGCGTAGACGCCCCGGTCAGCACCTGCCGGCGGTAGCTGCTGCGCTTGACCAGCTCGCCGTAGGCCTCCGCGTACAGGCTGCTCGGGGTGTGGTTCAGCAGGTAGGTCAGGTACGCCGGGCCGCCCACCTCCTCGAGCTGGCCCATGCCGCGCAGCTCCTCAATGGCCGTCAGGTAGTCGATGGCCGCCCCGCGCCGGTAGAGGCGATCGAACGCCTCGAAGATGAGCGCGTTCTTGACGATGAAAAAGTCGCTCGCCGCCAGCTTGCCGTCCAGGTCGAGCATCGCGTCCGGGTCGATCAGGATGCTCCCCAGCAGCGCCTCTTCGGCCTCAACTGAGTTGGGCGCTAAGCGGGAAGGCTCCCGCGGCTTTGAGTTGTCGGATGTCGTCATAGGTCACCTTGTTCGCTTCGTCTGCGCGCCCGTTGGCGTGCAGCCATCGGATGTAATTGGCCTTCTCCATCTTGTCGTCCAGCGTGGGGATGGGCGTGGGCTTGTGAGTCCGCTGGCGCTCCTCTTCGGCGGCCAGCACGGCGGCGAAGTCGGTCCAGTAGGTCGGCATCACCTTGACCGTGCGAGGATTTCCACGCCTCGCGCGCCGCCTTGGCATCCAGCCAGCCCTTGAAATCGCCGACGCGAGCGGACGACGCCCCAGCGACCGCCAGCTCTAGGCGACAGCCTCCACATCCGCCCGCTTTTTCGGCGTGAGGGTCGCCGGTCGTATCCCCGCCGAGCAGATGGCAGCGACCATCTCGGGCGGCGCGCCTGCGGTCGGCTCCGTCCGCTTTTGCGGCGGCGATTTGCCCCGCCCGTCGCGCTTCCAGTTCGCCAGGCAGCCCTGAATATACGCCAGGTGCCGGTGCTCGTGCGTGACGGCACTGCGTATGGCGTCGAGTATCCACTCCTCGGGGTAGGCGTCGACCAAGTCGATCAGCTCCTGCCGGGCGATGAAGGTCACCGCGCCGATGTTGTTCTCGTAGGCGCTCGCCACCGCCGCCAAGCGCGGCATCGCCACCACCCAACAAATGCTCACCCGGCCTCGGCGGTGATTGGGTCGTCTCGCCAGCCGCCTCAAGCGCGGTTTGCAGGACGGCGTTCATTCCGTTTCGCGCGCCCGCGCATCTTGATCAACGACAACAACAACATCTTCTGACGGTTCATTGACGTTTCTAATGACGGATCGGGTGATCCCCGGTTCACCAGTAGTGGTGAACGCTGGTTCACCACCTGGTGATCGCTGGTTCACCAGTGCCCGGTTGTACTGACTGGTGAACTGTGGTTCACCAGTGCGGTTTACTGACTGGAACTGCGGTTCACCAGTGCGGGCAATTCGGCTCTCAGTATTTCGACAGGAACTTTTATCTTTGCAGCAAGGGTATTAAGTGCGGTGTCGAGGCTTTCGTCTGGTTGCTGGATATTCAGGATATAGTGGTTATGGGTGCCTGGACGGCGGTGGATGATCAGCTCTTGCATCTCCTCGAGCTTCTCGAGTTGCTTGATAACGGCGCGCTTCCCGATGCGCGCCCGTTGGGCCAGGTTCTCAATCCCCGGCCAGGCCAGTCCGTAGTCGCTCGCGTTGTCGGCGATGGCGAGGAGCAGGAGCAGGGCGCTTCCGTTCGCCTTGGAGTGCTCCCATACTGCCGTCATCATCTTTGTGCTCATTGGTCTTTGTCCCCGGCTTCAAGTCCATCGATGTAGTCAGGTGCGCGCGTATTTGTGATGGCCCGCGCGCTGGCTCCAGCCCCGCCTACGCATGGCAGGCAGGGCGCTTGCTTTGTATGGTGGAGCTGCCGCGAGTCGAACGCGGGTCCGCGCTGCCTTGGCGGCGGCCAGCCGCCCCAGCCCGTCGAATCCTGCCAGCCCCGGATTACTTGCGAGAATTTACATTCTCACTGTAACACATTTCACGATACATGAGTCAAAGCCCGAACTTGTAAAAAACCTGCAAAAAAACCTCTCTAGACATACCGTTCTGTTCGCCTGTCGTCAGGTGGGCGTCACCTACGGCGTATTGACGCGGCGCATAGCTCGGATGTACAATCCGGGTTGTTGACACCCTGGTTTTTTGAGGGAGCCTATGCGCGAACTATAGAATTGATGGTTGACTTTGGGGCGGGCTGACTTTATACTTGAGGGTGTCAAGGCAAGCCCGCCGATGTCAATCTCGGCACGATGACGGTCACCAGGCCACGGTGGCCGTTTTTGTTTTCCTCTCCCAGCATACACCCGATTTAGAGCAGAGTCCAGACGCCCACAGCAGGTGTATTCTGGCGTTCAACCGTAGCAGCTATTTCTCAGATGATCGCCGTCGGTATTCCTCGCCGACACGGAGCCGGAAGCGCTCGACTTCCGAGAGCAGGGCGCCCAACAGCATGAGCCCCGCCCCGAGCAGCATCACCAGCGCCAGCCCGGCCAGCGCCGCGGCAGCCGCGCCCTTGGCGACCTGCTGCCATACCGTCTCGATGCCGCTGGTATCCACAAACCCCGTCCAGAAGTAGGCGAGCGCGCCGATCGAGAACACCACGGCGAGCACCACCAGCCCGGTCACGACCGTCTTGGTCTGTCCATCCATCTGCATCCTCCTGATTCGCGCGCTGGGCGCGCGTGGCCTATCATTACGGATGCCGGACCTGCTAGCACCAGGCACGGCGGGCGGTGGGCGCGGTTAGCGCGCGCCTACCGCCACCGGCTGCCCCTCGTCGTACTCCTCGCCGCGGCGCCCGCCCCAAGGTACGTCGGCGGGAACCTCATAGCCGCGCTCCCGCATGTACCCCTCAATAGCGGCCCGAACCATCTGCGAGATGGTAAGGCCGCTTTTTCGACTCTCAACACGCAGCGCCTCATAAAAGTCCTCGTTGATGCTCACCCCCAGGCGCGGGCTTCGATCTTGCGTCTTCTTGCTCATATAGATGATTCCTTTCATTTGTGTTGCGCAACACTAGCAATAGTATATGGTGGCTTTCCGTTGTTGTCAAGTGTTGACACTGGCGCGGCGTTGCGGTACACTATAGCTATCAATTGTGGGCAGGAGTGG
>JAXGOK010000073.1:0-4543 GCA_040767545.1 Aggregatilineaceae bacterium
GTGAACGCCCGCGCCGTGCACAAAAAAGCCCGGCTCTGCGCCGGGCACTCTCCGTGCTGCCAAACACCATTCAACGCGCCCAGATCGCAGCCGCGACCTGGCCGCCCCCAATAAGCAGTCTTTCTACGCGCTGCCCTCAGCCGATAGGCTTGTGCTCGCCGGTCTGCGAGATCGTCTCGCGCTTGAGCAGCACGACGCGCAGCTTGCGGTCGTCCATCAAGCGGCGCACGATGGGGTTGCTCTGCACCGGCAGCACCTGCACCTGATCTTCTTTGGTCAGCTCAAAATGGAATACATCAACCCGCCGCGCCCCGGCGTGCCAGTGCTCTTCCAGGCCCACGACTGGGCTAAGCTGCCAGCAATCGGCCAGGTAGCCCAGCAGCACATCGGCGGGCGCGTAAGCCTGCGACGATGCCGACCAGTGGCGACGCGTATCGGAAGACCGCAGCTCCATCTCCACAAAGGATAGTGCAGCTCCTGACATTAAAATAACCTCCTCTGAAGGCATTTCCCGGCTCAAGTGAAACATGAGCGCCCACGCGAGAGCCGTGCAAATGTAATGGTGTGTGGAGGCGCTCCCGTCCCTAATACCCTATACCTATTTTAACGAAAATCAATGGAAAAATAAAGGTATTTGAAGACCAAACGCGCCGGTAGGCCGACCGCGCCGTTTGACCCCGTCCCGTCCCGGCGCTAGAATACGGTCGGTCAGCGGGGCGCAGGGCGGTCAACTGCGCTCTTTCATGGGATTATAGCATACAAGCGAGGACGTGATTCGTGGCGACGCTCATCCAGATTGGCGACATTGCCCAGTATGACGGCCAGGAAGTGACCCTGCGCGGCTGGCTGTACAACCGCACCGACAAGGGCCGCCTGCAATTCCTGCTCGTGCGCGATGGCACGGGCATTGTCCAGTGCGTGGCCTTCAAGAAGGACCTGGACGCCGGGATGTTCGCCCTCGCCCAGGAGCTAACCCAGGAGTCGTCCGTCGAAATCA
Organism: Aggregatilineaceae bacterium; assembly: GCA_040767545.1. GTDB lineage: Bacteria > Chloroflexota > Anaerolineae > Aggregatilineales > Aggregatilineaceae > UBA2029. The sequence continues at coordinate 998 of JAXGOK010000073.1, forward strand.
CCGGAGTCGTCCGCGCCGACGAGCGCGCGCCGGGCTACCCCGGCAAGTTCGAGGTGGGCATCACCCGCCTGGCGCTGATCCAGATGGCTGATGAGTACCCGATCCAGCCCAAAGAGCACGGCGTCGAGTTCCTGATGGACAACCGCCACCTGTGGGTGCGCTCGCTGCGCCAGTGGGCGATCCTACGCGTGCGGGCGACGATCATCGGCACGATCCGCACCTGGCTGGACGATCACGGCTATATCCTGGTGGACACGCCCATCCTGACGCCCGCCGCCGGTGAGAACACCACGACCCTCTTCGCCATTGACTACTACGGCACGCCCGCCTACCTGGCCCAGACCGGCCAGCTTTACAACGAGGCCAACATCGCCTCCTTCGGCAAGGTCTACTGCTTCGGCCCGACGTTTCGCGCCGAGAAGTCCAAGACGCGCCGCCATCTGATGGAGTTCTGGATGGTCGAGCCGGAGATGGCCTTCTTCTCGCTGGAAGACCTGATGGCTATGGAAGAGGAGTTCGTCTGCGCCATCGTGGAGGCCGTGCTGAGCAAGCACCGCACGGAACTGGACATCCTGGAGCGCGACGTGAGCCGTCTGGAGGCGATCATCCCGCCCTTCCCGCGCATCACCTACGATGAGGCGGTTGAGCGGCTGCAAGCCCTGGTCGCAACCATTGACGACCCGGAGCGCAAGGCGGAGCTAGCCATCACCTGGGGCGAAGACTTCGGCGCGCCGCACGAGACGGCCATCGCCGGGATGTTCGACCGGCCCGTCTTCGTCTACCACTACCCGACGGCGGTCAAAGCCTTCTACATGCAGCCGGTGGAGGGGCGGCCCGAAGTCTGCCGCAGCGTGGACTTGCTGGCCCCGGAGGGTTACGGTGAGATCACCGGTGGCAGCGAGCGCATCTACGACGCCGCCTTGCTCAAGGCGCGCATTGACGAGATCGGCATCTCGCCGGAGAACTACGCCTGGTACCTCGACCTGCGCCGCTTTGGAAGCGTGCCGCACGCTGGCTTCGGGTTGGGCGTCGAGCGCACCGTCGCCTGGATGTGCGGGCTGCCTCACATCCGCGAGACGATCCCTTACGCGCGGATGCTCAACCGGCTGTACCCGTGAGCGTACCGGTGGGCAAGATAGTGTCCATTCACGCGCAGCGCACGCAGGTGCGCCGTCTGCTCGATGATTCCAGCCCGGCGGACGCTCCCACCGCCTATTACGCGCTGTTCCACGACCCGGCTCGCTCGGCGCTGTTCACGCACGCGGATGAGAAGGGGCGGGTGACCGGCTTCGTGGCCGTGTGCCAGACCGGGATTGACCTGTTCCGCCCGCTGCTGACGTTGCAGTGCCCCGACGCGGAAAGTGCCGCCGCGCTGCTGGGCCAGGCGCTGACGCCGGGCCGCCCGTACATTCTGTTCGCGCGAGTCAACCAGCTTCCGCTGGTGAGCGACGTGCTGCGCCTGGACAGCCACCGCATCCTGCACATCCTGCGCCTGGACCCGCGCCGCTTCCAGCCGGTGATCAATGTGCTGGCCCGGCACGAGACGGCTCACGATGGCACGCCGCGCTGCGTGATCGAGTCCGGCGGGGCGCAGGCTGTGGCCGGAGTCAACTGGCAGAGTCCCGCCTTCGCCGAGATTTTCGTGCACACCGATCCGGCGCTGCGCGAGCGCGGGCTGGGCACCAGCGTGGCGGCGGGAGTGACGCAGGCGGTTTTGGAGAGCGGGCGCATCCCGCTCTACCTGGTCGAGGACGGCAACGACCCATCGCGGCGCATCGCCGAGTCGCTGGGCTATGTGGATACCGGCGTGCGCCAGGTCTACGCGGATGTAGTGTATAGTGGGCAGTGATCGGTTGTTGGTTTCTGGTTATTGGTGGTCAGTGATCGGTTTTCAGTGGTTGGTGTAACAAGAAACGTCTGTGCGACCTCACCCTTGATCACCATCACCTGAACCCTGATTACCGGCAACTGACAACCGATCACCGACAACCGAACACCAACAACTCAAAACCCATTACCCATAGCCAACCACTGTTCAGGGCAACTGAAAACTGACAACTGATCACCGACAACCGAGCACCAACAACCAATAGCCAACAACTCCCAATGACCGACTTCACCCTCACCTTCCCGGCTGACTTCCTGTGGGGCGCGACGACCGCCGCCCACCAGGTCGAAGGCGGCAGCGTCCCCAACACCTGGGCCGCCTGGGAGCAGGTGCCGGGCCGCATTCACCAGGCTCAGCGGGCGGGCCTGGCCTGCGACTGGTGGGGCGGGCGCTATGTGGAGGACTTCGACCGCGCCGCTGCCCTGGGCCACAACGCGCACTGCTTCTCGGTCGAATGGAGCCGCATCGAGCCGCAGCGCGGCAAGTTCAACGGGGAAGCCATCGCCCACTACGCGGACATGATCGCCGCGCTGCGCGCCCGGCACATGGAGCCGCTGCTCACGCTGCATCACTTCACCGACCCGCTGTGGGTAGCGGAGCAGGGCGGCTGGCTTAACCCGGATACAGTGCACCGCTTCGCCCGCTTCGCGGAGATTGTCGCCGAGGAGCTGGGCAGCGGCGTGACCATGTGGTGCACGGTCAACGAGCCGCTGGCTTACGCCGTGCAGGGCTATCTGCTGGGGCGCTTCCCGCCGGGCGAGCGGAGCCTGGGCCGCGCGCTACGCGTCGCTGAGGGGCTGCTGCGTGGGCATGCCGCCGCCTACGCCGCCATCAAAACAGTCCAGCCGGGCGCGCACATTGGCCTGGCTCAGCACCAGATCAGCCTGCTGGCGCGCCACCCGGCCTGGTTGCACGGGCCGGCTCGCAACCGGCTTCGCCACCTGTTCAACCGCGCCTTCGTCGAGGCCCTGCTGACCGGCGAGCTACGCTTCCTGCGCCGGACGGTCGCCGTCCCCGAAGCGTGCGACACGCTCGACTGGATCGGCCTGAACACCTATTACCGCTTCGCAGCCAGGTTCAATCCCCTCAAGGCTCGCCAGGCGTTCATCGAGCAGACGCGGCCCCGGCACGGGCTGCTGGGGCCGGAGGGTGCCGGTGAAATCTGGCCGGAGGGGTTGCTTGAGCAGATTCGCTGGCTGGCCGGGCGGGTGGGCAAGCCGATCTACGTCACCGGGCACGGCGTCCCTGACGGGGATGACGCGCTGCGCCCGCTGGTGCTCGTGCGCGGGCTGCGCAGCGTGTGGAACGCGCTCAACTACAATTTCCCGGTCAAGGGTTATTTCCACCGCACGCTGGTTGACGGCTTCGAGTGGGCGGACGGCTACGATCCGCGCTTCCGCTTCGGGTTGTTTGCCTGCGACCCGCAGACGCAAGTCCGCACGCCGCGCCGCAGCGCCGAGCTATACGGCGAGGTCTGCGCGGCCAATGCGCTGACGATGGACATGGTGCGCCGCTACCTGCCGGACGAGGCCGACGCGCTGTTCCCCGGCGTGTCTGTGCAGCGCACGGTGACGCTGCGTCCCCGGTCGTGAGAGCGGGCGCGCCGCCCTAAGCCTGGCTGCCTGCGCCCGGCTTCTCCTGACTTCCGTCATTGCCGT
>JAXGOK010000074.1:0-4539 GCA_040767545.1 Aggregatilineaceae bacterium
ACACTTTGCTCGCCCCACCCGCCGAATCGGTCTGGATTTTGGCGCGAAACAGGCTATAATGATGGGGCGCTGGTCCATGAGGGCCGCGCCGGAACATTCAAGCGTACGCCCAATTCGCCTATCCCCAACCGGTGCGCCGTTGTTGAGGGGTAGTGGCTGCAAGCCCGGTAAGGGGAGGTGTTGTCATGAAGGTACGGTCTTCTGTGCGCAAGATGTGCGACAAGTGCTACTTTGTGCGCCGTAATGGCCGCCTGTACGTGATGTGCTCGGCCAGCCCGAAGCACAAGCAGCGCCAGGGGTAGCGCGGTCGGCATCACCTGCCACATCCAACGAGCAGAAATGGGTCACAAACGTGACCCGTTTTTGTTTGGCAGTCCGGCGCTCGCTTTACGGCGCGGCGCGCTGGTAGATCGCGCAGCCCTGGGCATAGACCGAGGGGCTGCCTAATCCATCCGCTGCGATCACATAGACCTGGTAGCTCACGATCTCCTGGCTGTCGCCGGAGCCGGTCACCTCGCCGCTGGTGTAGAAAAGCTGGCGTGCGTCGTCGGACCAGGTCAGGTCGTCGAAGGTGCCGGTGTAGCTGGCGATGCGGCGCAGATCGGTGCCGTCCGCCTTGACCACGTAGATCGTGCCGCCCGGCGGCGAGAGGACGATGTTGGCGAAGGCGATACGCTGGCTGTCCGGCGACCAGCGCGGGCGGATGCCCAGCGGCAGGCTGCTGTCCGGCGCGGGGACGGCGATCTGGCCGGAGCCGTCGGCGTTGGCGATGACCAGTTGCGCCGCGCCGACCGGGTTGGCGCTGTAGACGAGGCGCAGCCCGTCCGGTGAGGGGATGCCCGGCCCGTCCGCCCAGGCACGCGGCGGCTGGCCCGGTGGCCCCTCTGCGCACTCGGTCTGGATGACCAGGTCGCGGGGGCTGGCAGGCGCATCCAGCGGCGTGACGGTGATCTCGGCGGTGGGGGCGGGCGTGGGCGGCATAGCCATACCAATAACCGGCAGGGTGATCAGGGCTTCGTCCAGCACTTCGCCGCTGATCACGTGAACGAGCGCCAGGCGCAGCCGCACCTCGTTCCCGCTGACAGGCAGAACAGGCGCAACCAGGCCCGTCCCGCGCGAGGGCACCCAGAGATGCTCGCGTGGCAGCTCGATATTCTGCGATTGGTTGTCCGCGAGCAACTGGGTGAAGGTGAGGGCCGTCAGTGGGTGGCGGTCGCGCACGGCCCAGGCCACTTCCACGCGCGCTCCGCCGGAGGCCAGCACAGACGCGGCCAGACTTTGCGCGGGAGTGGTGAACGACTCGATGGCCGGTTCGAGCGCGTCCAGCCACTCTTCGTCGAAGGGGATGATCAGCGTGCGCTCGTCGAGGATGGCACCGGCGCGATCCACGACGCTGACGCGGAAGGTGAGCGGCCCGAAGTTGCCGGGCGCGGCCAGCGGCACGCTCAATTTCCCGACGGGCGGCAGGGGGTCGGATGTCTCGATGGGCACCCAGGCCCGGCCCTGGTAGGTGTGCAGGGCGACGCGCAGCCCCTCGCCCACATGGGCGATGTGCCAGGCCAGCGTTGCCGTCTGCTCGCCGGATTCCAGCTCGTCCAGCGTGACTTCTGTCCGGTCGCAGGTGAAGAGCACGATCGTCGGGCCGAAATTGTCCTGGGCGCGGGCGCTGAGCGGGGCCGCTGCCAGGGTGATCCCACAGGCGAGCAGCACCAGCGCAACTCTCTTGATCATGTCTAGCTCCCTCGGAGACAGGCAAGCCGTTAGCAAACTGCGATCGGCGGCAGCCTTCGCCGCGCGGGATAGTATACGCGGCTTGGGCCGGGAATCGCCAGATGTCCGCCGGGAGAAGATACCACCGCTCAGGCGCAGAAGTGCAGAGGAGAGACAAGGGTATTTCGTTCTTCTCTGCATCCTCTGCGTCTCTGCGGCTCAAGAGCCTCGCCCCCTGCGTGACATGCCCTCTGCTCGCACAAACTGTCAATTGGCGGGGCCTAACCCGTCTGCTATAATGACGCGGGCCGCTGCCTCGTAGCACTCACGCGAGCGCATTCATCTGACTGATCTAAATCTATGAGCACCGACGTGATGCCCAGCGACGATCATTCTGCCGACCAGCCCAGCGAGACGAGCCTGTCGCCCGCCCGCAGCAGCCGCTCCCGGCTGATCCTGCGGCTGCGGCTGGTCATCGCCTTCGGCCTGATGGCCATCGTCATCGGGCTGGTGGCCAGCAACCGCGATAAGCTGATCAACGTCAACTGGAAGCTCATCCCGCTGGCCTGGCTGCTGATGCTGCTCAGCACCGTCGTCAAGTCGTTCCGCTGGGGCCTGCTGGTTCACCAGAGCGCGATGGACTTGTCGTTCCGGCGGCTGCTGGGCACGTACCTGGTCGGGGCGTTCTTCAGCACCATCCTGCCCACGTCGGTCGGCGGCGACGCTGTGCGCGCGGTGGATACCGCCGCCAAGACCGGGCGCGTGGCCGACGCAACCTCATCGGTGCTCATCGAGCGCGGCATCGGCCTGCTATCCATCTTCGGCATGGCCAGCGCGTTCGCCTACACGCTCGAAGTGGGGGCGGTGCCTCATGCCTTCATCATGGCCGTTTACCTGGCTTTCGTCGCCGGGCTGCTGGGGCTGCTCGTGCTGCGCCAGGGCTGGTTCATGGAGCCGATTGCCCTGCTCATGACGCGGCTGCGCCTGCACGGTCTGCTGGCGATGGCGCGCAGCTTGCAGACGGCGCTCAGCGAGCAACTGTGGCGTCCGTCCCTCCTGGTGCTGATGTTCCTGCTCTCCCTCGTCGCCAACGCCCTGACGATGGGCGCGACCTACCTGGTGCTGATCGCCGTGCGCGACGCGATCCCGCTGGCCGCCTTCGTGCCGATGGTCGCCCTCTCGACGGTCGCCGAGCTGCTGCCGATCTCGATAGCCGCGCTCGGCGTCAAGGAGTCGGCGTACATCTTCTTCCTGGGATTGGCCGGAGTCAGCAGCGGTGAAGCCAGCGTGATCGCCATCATCATGCGCGTGCTCACCTGGGCGCTGGCCCTGGTCGGCGGTGTCGTCTTTCTGGCGCGCACCGTCTCTTCGCGCTCCGAGGGGCCGCGTGGTGGAGGGGGCCGCCCGCCGTCCAAGCACGTTCCCGCGCTCGCCGACGAGCGTGACCTGGAACAAGAGCAGCCCGCCAGCCTGCCGACCGCCGATTAGCGCGCCCGGCCTCGCGCCCTTGCCTTTCGCGCCGCACAGAAAGCCATGCCTGCCATGCCCAAACTCGCCCAACGCGCCCTCAAAGCTCTGCGTATTGTCGCCAGCCGGCTGCGCACCCAGGGCCTGCGCACGACCCTGGTCTGGGTCTATGGCCGGGGAGTGCCCAAGCTGACCGGCGTGCCACTGGTGCGCTTCAGCCAGATCACGCCGCAGGTCTTCGTCGGCGGGCAGTACGGGCAGCACGGCAAGCGCAAGCTGGAGGCGCTCGGCGTCACCGGCGGCGTCAACCTGCGCTCCGAGTTCGACGACGCCGCGCGTGGGCTGGCCCTGGCTGAGTACTGCTACCTGCCCACCATAGACGACGACGCTCCCACGCTGGAACACCTGGCCGCAGGCGCAGCCTTCATCGAGCGCGTGACGCGCAATGGCGGCAAGGTGTACATTCACTGCGCGGGCGGGGTGGGCCGCGCCCCGACGATGGCCGCCGCCTATTTCATCACGCAGGGCATGACTCTCGACGAGGCCATCGGGCTGATCAAGCGCGCGCGCCCCTTCATCTACATCATGCCCCCGCAGATGGCGCAGCTCAAGCGGTTCGAGGCGCAGCAGCGACAGGAATAACCTCATGCGCCCCTTCGCTGTCACGATGGATGTGCGCGACGCCCGCCGCCCGGCGGACTATCTGCGCCACACTTACGTGTCGTTTCTGGAAGAGCTGGGGATTGCGCCGGTGCTGGTACCCAATGCGCTGAGCGATCCCGCCGCCTATGTGACCGCGCTCGGCGTGGAAGGCGTCGTGCTGACCGGCGGCGGCGATGTCGCTCCGGCGCGCTACGGCCAGCCCAACCGAGGCTCGCGCGGCATCTCCCCACAGCGCGACGCGACTGAGTGGGCCTTGCTCGACCTGGCCCTGGCGCGCGGGCTGCCCGTGCTGGGCATCTGTCGCGGCCTGCAGGTGATCAACCTCTACTTCGGCGGGGGGATGATCCAGGATTTGCCCGCGCATGGTGCACGGTTCCTGGCCCACGAGTCCAATGAGCCGCACGAAGCGGCGCTCGTCCATCCCCCGCTCCGCCGCTTGCTGGGGACGGCAGCGCTGCACACCAACACGCACCATCACCAGGGCGTGACCGCCGCTGAGCTGGCCCCCGACCTGATCCCCTTCGCCGTGTGCGCTGACGGCGTGATCGAAGGGCTGCTGCACCCGACGCTGCCCGTGCTGGTCGTGCAGTGGCACCCGGAGCGTGCGACTCCCTCCGCCGAGCACGACCGGCGACTGTTCGCGCATTTCCTGGGAACTGCGGTGAAATGACGGGGCGCAGCAGAGCAGCGCCTCAAAAT
>JAXGOK010000075.1:0-4215 GCA_040767545.1 Aggregatilineaceae bacterium
GGACTGGGTCTGGGACTGAACCAGGCTGTCAATCAGGCGCGTGCCGCCCAGCACGACTCCTGCGACGACGACCCCGGCGACCACGATGATCAGCGCGTTGCTCAGGAAGCTCCGCCGAGCGCGTTGGGGGCGCATCCGGCGCGGTGCGGCGGGCGCGGGCGACGCTGCCCCGGTGAGGGCGCGCACCGTCTGCGCGATCTCGGTGCCGGTGTCAGGAGGGGCGGCCCGGCGGCGCAGCAGGCGCGGCCCCTGGCGCGCCCGGCGCGGGGCCTGCTCGCTCTCCAATTCGCGCAGCAGCAGCTCCAGGTCCAGCCCCAGGAAGCGCGCGTAGTTGCGCAGGAATCCCTGTGCCTGGACGGGCGTCATACTGGTGTAGTCGCCCTGCTCCAGCGCCTCTACGTACTTGAGGCGAATGCGAGTTGCCTGCTCGACATCGGCGAGGGACAGCTCTTTGGCTTCGCGGGCCTCGCGCAGACGCTGGCCCAAAGCTCGTGCATCGCTCACGCCTGCACACTCCCGGACGATAATCGCACCGCCGACTATAACAAAAAGCGGGTGATCGTCAAATTCACCCGCTTGAGAGTTCTCTGAGACTGGCGCGCTCAGCCCCCGGCCAGCAGATCGATCATGTCCCCCATGAACTGGCTCAGGAAGGCTCGCCACTCGGCCACGTCGAGCGGTGTGAGCGGCGACAGAAGCGGGCCGTAAGCGCCATCCAGCCGCAAGTAGGTCGGCCCGTCATAGGCCGCCACCGTGCGCTGGGCGCTGCACGCCGGACAGGTCGCCAGCAGCAACCATTCGTCGTGCTCGTGCTGCGTCACCTGGACGTCGGATGGCTTATAGGCTGTGTGGCACTGTGTGCACGCCAGATGGCGCGTCACAAAACCAATCAGATCAATGGCTGTGCCAGCACTCGATTCGTCAGCGCGCATTCACTGCAACCGTGCAGATACGGTCTATTCAACCGGCTCGCTTGGCTGCTCGGCTTCGCCCACCGGCTCGAGGTCGGCGGCTTCGCCCGCTTCGATGGCCTCTTCTTCTTCGATGACCTCGAAGACCTGTTCCTCGGCCAGGCTGGCGATCTGCTGGCCCGCCAGGTAAGGGGCGACTTCTTCTTCGCGGATGACGACGATGCGCAGCACAGGCGAGACGTGCGCGGCGATGCGCACCGGCACTTCGTGCACGCCTAGCTCGCGCAGCGGGCGCTCGCTGATGCGCCGGCGGTTGATGTCCACGCCGGTCTTTTCCAGCAGGGCCTGGGCGATGTCACGGGTCGTGATCGAGCCGTACAGCTTGCGGTTCTTGCCAGCTTTGACGCCGAAGACCAGCTCCACGCCGTGAATCTTCTGCGCGGCCTCGTGCTCCATGTTGTGCAGTTCTTCACGGCGCTGGGCCGACTGCTTGATCAAGTGCTGGTTCTCGCGCAGCGCGCCCGGCGTCGCTTTGATCGCCAAGCCACGGGGAATCAGGTAATTCCGGGCGAAGCCATCCGCCACGTTAATCACGTCGCCGGCGACCCCGTGCTTGTAGACGTACTCTTTGAGTATGACTTTCATCGTCTGTTTCCTCAACACTGGATGGTTGCAGGGGGTGCGTTGCATCTTTCAGGCGGACTGGCACTCGTTGGGACGGGTTTCGAAGCCGCCCCGCCAGCGAATCTCTGCGCTCCGCGATCTGAAATGCACCCTGGTGCAGGCGGCTATGATACCGCAATCCCGCAGTGAAATCTAGGGTGTGTTAGCCCCGCGCCATTCCGCCGGAACGCCCATTCTTCACAGCGATGATCTCGGCGATGATGCTCAGCGCGATCTCTTCCGCCGACTTGCCGCCCAGGTCCAGCCCCACCGGAGTGTGAATGGGCGGAAGCTGCCCCAGGTCCAGCCCGGTGGCTTGGGCGCGCTCAGCGCGCTCGGCGGCGCGCTGCGGCTTGCCGATGGCTCCCAGGTAGGCGAGCGGATGCCCGGCCAGCGCGCGCAGCATGGCGTCTTCGAAGCGCGGCTCGTGGTTGAGCGAGACGGCATACGTTCGCCGGTTGACGCCTACGCGGGCCACGACCTCATCCGGCCAGAGAGCTAGCACTTCGTCGGCGTCGGGGTGCTTTTCGCGGGTGGCGAAGGCCGGGCGCGCGTCCGCCACGACCGTGCGGAAGCCCATCAGCCGGGCGAGGCGCACCAGCGGCACGGCGATCTGCTCCCCGCCGAAGATGAGCAGCGTGGGCGGGGGCAGCACCGGCTCAAGCAGCGCAATGCGCCCATCCGGGCAGGTGATTGTCTGCGGCAGGTCGGCCTCCAGCGCGGCCAGGGCATTGTCCCGCACGGTTTCTGGCAGTGGGGCGGACGCCGCACCGCCGGGCAGGACGTGGGCGTGCAAGGGGCGGGGGTGCAGCGGCTCGTTCGGCCAGCACAGTGTGACCAGGATGCGCGTGGGGGGCGCGCTGAGCAGGTCGAACAGGGCGCGATCCAGCCGCTCGACCAGCACATCAATCTGCCCGTCGCAGCTCAGCCCGATCTCGACCAGCGGATTCTCAACGTGCTTGTAGTGCAGTAGCAGCGGGCCGTCACCGGCCAGCACGTCGCACGCCGCCTCGTAAACGTCGGTTTCCACGCAGCCGCCGCTGACCGCCCCGACGAAGCGGTTGTCGCTGGTCATGACCATGCGCGCGCCGAGTGGTTGCGCTGACGAGCCGCGAATGCGCACGATGGTCGCCAGGGTGACCGCTTCCCCGGCGTCGAGCCAGGCTGCTGCTTGGTGGATGAGGTCATTGTTCATGGTTGGCAGTTATCATTGGTTATTGGTGGCTCTGGTTATTGGTTGTTGGGAGTGATCAGTTGTCAGTTGTCGGTAACTAGACCAGATATCTACCTTGCCAGCAATGCGCCGTATCACTGGCTGCTGGCCGCTGAGACCAACAACTAATAACCAGAAACCAGCAACCAACAACCTCCTCATTGTCCCAGGTTAAACTGCGCGCGCTCGCTCAGCGTTAGCTCGCGGACGCGGCAACAAGCGTTGGCATAGGCGACCAGGTCGGCGGTTGCCTGCCAGGTGAGCCAGATACGCGCCGTGCCGTCGCTGCTGGCGGTGAGGCTGTGCGCCCCGTCCGGCGACCAGGCGATGCTGCGCAGGCCGTCGCCGTGCCCGCTGAGCACGAGCAGCTCGTTGCCAGTCGCCGCGTCCCACAGGCGCGCGGTGCGATCCTCGCTGGCGGTGAGGATGCGCGCCCCGTCCGGCGACCACGCCCCCCCGTTGACGGCGTCGGTGTGCCCGGCCAGTGTCACCAGCAGCGCGCCCGTCGCCGCATCCCACACTTTGGCCATGCCGTCGTCGCCAGTGGTCAGCAGGGCGGCCCCATCCGGCGAAGGGAAGACGCCTGTCACCGCGCCGGCGTGCGCCGATAATACCATGATCTCGCCGCCGGTTGCTGCGTCCCACAGGCGCACGGTGCCATCGCGCGCGGCGGTGATCAGGCGCGCCCCGTCCGCTGCCCAGGCCGCGAACTCGACCGTGCCAGTGTGCCCGCTCAGCAGCACTTCTTCCGGCACCGCGCCGCTGATGTTCCACACGCGGGCAGAGCGGCGCGCGGCGGTGATCAGCCGCGTCTCGTCCGGCGACCAGGCGGCGCTGGTGATGTCGGTGACCAGGTCGGTCACGGCCAACAACTGCACGCCGCTCGCTGCATCCCACACGCGCGTCTGGCTGTCGCTCGCCCAGGTGAGGACGCGCGTCCCGCTGGCGTTCCAGCGCGCGCCGTTGACGCGCCCCTGGTGAACCAGGGTGGACAGGGGTGCGCCGGTTGCCGCGTCCCAGATGCGGGCGGTGTTGTCCCACGACCAGGTGAGGACGCGCGTCTCGTCGGGACTCCACGCCGCACCGCTGACCCAGCCGCTGTGCCCGGTCAGGGTGAGCAGAGGCGCGCCCGACGCTGCGTCCCAGATTCGCGCCGTGCCGTCGCGCGACCAGGTGAGGACGCGCGATCCGTCCGCGCTCCACGCCGCGCCGTTGACCCAATCGCCGTGAGCCAGCGTGTGCAGCGCGTCGCCGGGCGAGGCGTCCCACAGGCGGGCGGTCGCGTCGTCGGCGGCGGTGAGCAGACGCGATCCGTCGGGTGCCCAGGCAACATCGTTCACGTCGTCGGCGTGACCGTTGGCGGCGAACAGGCGCTCCCCGCTGGCGGCGTCCCACACGTAAACCGCGCGGTCGCGCCCGGCGGTGGCG
>JAXGOK010000076.1:0-4162 GCA_040767545.1 Aggregatilineaceae bacterium
GCTAACCTCAAGCTGTACCTGCAACTGCTGGAAAAGGGGCCTGCCGACCGGCATTTGGCCTACCTCGACGTGATGCGCCGCGAGGCGCTGCGCCTGGAACGGCTGATTGACGACCTGCTGCAAATCTCGCGCTTGCAGAACGAGCAGCAGGCTCAGCGCCGCCTCGTGCGCGCACCTATTGACGTGGAGCGGCTGGTCGCGCTGGTCGTCGAGCACAACACGGCCTGGGCTGAGAACGACGGCAAGACGCTCGCCTACTTTCCCGCAGCGGAGGAGCTACCGCCCATCACTGGCGACTCCGAGCAGATCGAGCGGGCGCTGACCAACCTGGTCAGCAACGCCATCCGCTACACGCCCGAAGGCGGGCAGATCACCGTGAGCAGCCGCCTGGCAACGGGGCACGACGGTCAAGATTGGGTTATCATTGAAGTGACCGATACGGGCATTGGCATTCCCGCGGACGAGTTGGCGATGATCTTCGACCGCTTCTTCCGCGCCTCCAATGTCAGCCCGACGGTGCCTGGCACGGGCCTGGGGCTGGCTATTCTCAGGGACATCATCGAGCTGCACGGCGGCAAGGTGGAGGTCGAGAGCCAGGAGCACCAGGGCAGCACATTCCGCTTATGGTTGCCTGTGCTAGACTCGTGACGCACGGGCAGGAGATGGCACATGCGCAAGGCGACGATTCTGGTTGTCGAGGATGATCTGCACCTCATGGAAGGGATTCGCGACATCCTCGAAATCAACGGGTACGAGGTGTGGACGGCGTCCAATGGTCAGGCGGGCTTGCAAGTGCTCCAAGACCAGCCGCACGCGCCCGACCTGATCGTCTCCGACATCATGATGCCGCGCATGGATGGCTATGACTTCTTCGAGGCTGTGCGGGCCGAGCCAGGCTGGGTGCACATCCCCTTTATCTTCCTCACCGCCAAAGGCGAGCATGAAGACGTTAAGCGCGGCAAGCGCATGGGGGCCGAGGACTACGTCATCAAACCCTTCGATGCCGACGACCTGCTCGTTGCTGTCTCGGCCAAGCTGGAGCGCCGCCAGCAGATCGAGCGTCACTGGCAGAACGAGGTCTCGACGATCAAGCAGAATATCCTGATGATCCTCAACCACGAGTTCCGCACGCCGCTGACCTACGTGGTGGCCTACGCCGACATGGTGCACCGCGACGCCGACACCCTCAGCGCAGATGACATGCGCTCATTCCTGCGCGGCATCAACGCCGGGGCCAACCGCCTGCGTCGCCTGGTGGAGAACTTCATCTTGCTGGTCGAGCTAGAGACGGGCGAGGCGACGCACACGTTCAACTGGCGCAGCGAGACGTTGACCGGCTTTGAGGCGCTGCTGGGCACGGCTACGGCCAAGTATCTGGACATCGCTGAAGAGAAGCAGGTGACGATCTTCGTCGCGGCGGACGAGGAGCTGCCGCCGGTCAAGGCGGACGTGCAATACCTGGCGGCGGCGGTCGAATGCCTGATTGACAACGCGGTGAAGTTCTCCGACAAGCCGGGGTCGGAGGTGACGGTGCGCGCCTACCGGGACGGGGATTACGTCTGCCTGGCGGTGCGCGACCAGGGGCGCGGCATTCCCGCCAACGAGCGCGAGAACATCTTCCAGAGCTTCTACCAGATCGAGCGCCACAAGTACGAAGATCAGGGCGCTGGGTCGGGCCTGGCTATTGCCAACCGCGTGACCCGGCTGCACGGCGGGCAGGTCACGCTCACCAGCGCGGTCGGCGAGGGGTCGGAGTTCGTCATCCATTTGCCGACCCTCGCGTCCGGCGGCGACGATGCGCCTGTCAGTTGACTGTCAGCGCGCTGTCAGCACGCGCCCCGGCGAGCGTGCTACCATACGGAGAATCAGGTGATTGGTTGTTGGTTATTGGTGAAACAATCCGCAACGGAGCCGCCTTTACCAATAACCAGAAACCAATCACCAAGAACCAACAGATGTGCTGACGGCTGATGGCTATTCTCACAGGAGGTATTCCACACGATGGCTTCACTTCTGCAGAAAATCAACACGCTCATCTCAGCCAACGTGCACGCGCTGGTGGACTCGGCGCTGGAAGCGAACTCGGTCAAGGTGATGGATGAATACATCCGCCAGGCCGAGCGCAACCTGGACGCGCTCGACGACCAGGCGGCCACTGTCGGCGGCACGGTCAAGACGCTCAAGCGCAAGTATGAGGAGTTCGCAGCGGCAGCGGAGAAGCTTGACCGCGACATTGACACGCTGCTCGTGCGCGGCAAGGCCGACCTGGCAACCGCTGCCCAGGCGGAGCTAAACCAGAAGCAGTCGCTCGCCCAGGAGTATTACGAGCAGTGGCAGGTGCAGGAAAAAGAGTACCGCCGGATGCTCGACGCCAGGCTCAAGCTGGAGGCCAAGCTGACCACGATCAAGCAGGAGCGCGAGCACCTCAAGGCGCTGCTGGAGCTGGTCGAGGCCAAGGAGATGACGACCAAGGCCTTCAAGAGCCTCGACGACCTGGCTGGCGTCGGCGACGACGACGTGCAGCGCCTCGGCGAGCAGATTCGCGCCCGCCTGGATCGCGAAGAGGCGCGCATGGAGATGGCCAGCGCCGACCTGCGCGAGCAGATTGACGAGGCCATCGGCATATCCGAGATCGAGCTTCAGCTTGAGGAGCGCCGCCAGCGGCTCGGCCTGGGCGGGACGAGCGGGGGCGCTTAGTCACCGCTGACGCCGCCGCAACCGCTGCGTGCGACGTGCGTATCAGGAGATGAGGGGCGTATGGCGCTATACGTCCCTGGCTGTCTGTGGTAAGGCCGACAAGGATCGCCGATGTCGAAGATGAAAGAAGAAATGCGCGGGCGCGCCTGGCGCGCCATGCTCAGCCAGGCGTTCTTCAGCGTGGAAAGCGCCGTGATCATCGCCCTGGCCATCGTCCTGTTCGGCCTGGGCTACCAGCCGTTCGACTGGTGGCAATCCGCCTACTGGCTGATCTTCGGCGCGGTCGCCGAGGCGATCTACCTCGGCGCGACTGTGACCGACCCGCAGGCCGCTCACCGCGCGGTGGACGCCATGCTCGCCGACCAGTACGACCCGGACGCGATCAAGAGTCCGCGCGCCCGCGACCGGCTCAAGCGCGCCCTCGAATACCGCCGCTTGATCGGCGAGGCGGCGCGCAGGCACCCCGGTGCGCTGCGCGTCAGCCTGGAAGCGACCGCTAGCGAAATCAACGAATGGATCGCGCAAATCCACAGGCTGGCCCGGCGGCTGGACGACTTCGAGGAAAACGACATCATCGCCCGCGACCGGCGCATGGTGCCCCACGACCTGACCAACCTGCGCCGCCGCCTACGCACGGAAGAGTCAGCGGAAGTGCGCGCCGAGCTGGAAGAAGCGATCCAGACCAAAGAGATGCAGCTTGCCAACCTGCGCGCCCTGGAAAATAACATCAAGCGGGCCGAGATTCAGCTTGAGCAGACCCTTTCGGCGCTGGGCACCGTCTACGCCCAGGTGCAGGTCATTGACGCCCGCGCGGTAGACAGCGCCCGCACCCAACGCCTGCAAGCCGAAGTTCACGAGCAGGTCGCCTCGCTGTCCGACCTGATCGCGGCCATTGACGAGGTGCAGAGCTACCGCGCTTCATCGTCGGGGCGCTGAGGGGCGCAGTGGTCGCACCGTCCCCGCTGCCGCTGCCGCCCGGCTACACACTGCGCCGCGCCACGCTGCGTGACCTGCGCGCGCTGTACCGGCTGGAGCGCCTCATCTTCCCCCGCGACGCTTACCCGTACTTCGACCTCGCGCTGCTATTCCTGACGCCCGGCGTGATCAACCTGAAGATCGCCGCGCCGGACGGGTCGCTGGCCGCCTTCGTCTGTGCGACGCGCGGCCTGGCCCGCGACCGCGCCTGGATCGTCACCCTGGGCGTGAGTCCCGCACACCAACGGCGCGGCCTGGGCGCGGCGCTGCTGGTCCGCGCCGAAGCGCGCATCGGGCGGCCCTGCATCCGTTTGACGGTGCGCGAGAGCAACCAGCCAGCCATCCGCCTCTACCAGCGCGCCGGGTATGCCGTCATTGAGCGCAAGATCGGCTACTACCGCGACGGTGAGGCCGGGCTGGTCATGGAGAAGCGCATTGGGGCGAAGTGAAAATGAGCGCGGGAGTCACACGCGCCACGTCACACGCGCCA
>JAXGOK010000077.1:0-4071 GCA_040767545.1 Aggregatilineaceae bacterium
GCGCAGCGAGGCCGGGGGGTGGGGTCATGGCCATACGCCCCTGTGACAATCTTTGCACGCACCCGGCGGCACTTGTTGACGCTTGACCCCTCCAAACCCATGCGCTATACTTGCGCTTCGCGCGCCGCGCCTGGCGTAGCGCGTCACCACGCGAACGCAGTCGCTTGAACCCGCGCCCAGAGCGCGTTTTTTGAAAGGGGACACCAATGCCCAAGCGTACCTATCAGCCCAAGATTCGCCGCCGCGTGCGCGTGCATGGCTTCCGCCAGCGGATGCGCACAAGAGGAGGTCGCCGCGTCTTGAAGGCGCGCCGCGCCAGAGGGCGCACGCTCTTGGCACCAAAGATGAACAATCACGTCAAGAAGGTCAACTGGAAGAGCTAGGCCCCCTGCGCATGCAGCGCCATCTGCGCCTTCGCCGGAAAGAAGACTTCGCTCGTCTGCGCCAACAGGGGCGCGTTTGGCAGCATCCCTTGTTGATCCTGAGCGTTACGTCGAACGGATTGGCCCACAACCGTTACGGCTTCGTTACGAGCAAGCGGCTGGGCACGGCAGTGGTGCGCAATCGCATCCGGCGCTTGCTGCGCGAAGCGGTGCGTGAGGTACACACCCAGTTGCGGCAGGGGTACGACATTGCCATCATCGCCCGCCCGCGCATCGCCGGGCAGCCGTTCCAGGTGGTGCGCCAGGCGGTGAGCGCCAGCTTGCAGCGTGCGGGGCTGGTCAACCCATCGGTGGAAGGGTCGTCGTCATGAAGCTGATTGGCCTGGCGCTCATTCGCCTGTACCAGCTCACCTTCTCACGCATCCTGCCGCCAAGCTGTCGTTACGAGCCAAGCTGTTCCCACTTCACCTACCAAGCCATCCAGCGTTACGGCCTGCTGAGGGGCGGCTGGATGGGCTTGCGGCGTATCGGGCGTTGCCACCCTCTCAGTCCAGGGGGCTATGACCCGGTGCCGTGATTCCCACCCACGCTGGCCGAGAATTTCGAGGAGTTCCATTGAATACGTCGCGCCTCTTCCCTTCCCGCTCACGCCTGTTGCTGGGCGTGTTGCTGCTGGGCGTGCTGCTGCTGGCTGCCTGCGGCGGCCCGACGCAGGAAAGTTGGGTGGGCATTTCCACCGACGAGCAGCAAAGTACCCTTTACCTCTCGCAAGGTAAGCGCGTCGTTGCCATCAACCCGGCCAGCGGCGCGGTCTTGTGGGAATACGACGACGAAGGCGCCACCTTCTATGCCGTGCCCACTGTGGTGGATGGCACGGTCTACGTGGGTGATTACAGCGGGCGTATGCACGCTATTGACGCCAACGGCCAGCAACTGTGGCGCTACCAGCCAGCCAAGCGGGCCATCCTCGGCCCCATCGAGGTCACGCCTAAAGATCGCGTGATCGGGGGCGCTGCGGTAGACTCCGACAAGGTCTTCTTCGGGCTGGGCAGCCGTAACGTGGTGGCTGTCTCGCGCAAGACCGGCCAGGAAGTGTGGACGTTCAGCACCAATCACGGTGTGTGGGCGCGCCCGCTGTACGTGGCGGAAGACCCGTCCAATGGCGACCGGGCGGTGGTCTATGTGACCTCGCTCGACCACAGGCTGTATGCGCTCGACGCCGAGACCGGCGTCGAGCTATGGCACAAGAACCTGGGCGGCGCTGCCCCTGGCAACATGGTCTATGACCCGCTGGCGCAGCGGGTGTACGTGGGCACGTTCACTTCCGAGCTAATCGCTGTTGACCTGAAATCCCACGATGTTGTCGCCCGTTTCGAGACCGATGGCTGGCTGTGGGGCAGCCCCGCCTTCGAGGGCGACATGCTCTATTTTGGCGACCTGACCGGGGCGCTCTATGCTGTGCGCATTACTGACAGTGGGTTCGAGCAGGTGTGGAAGAAGCCGGTGGCCGAAGACGGCATCCGCGCCACTCCCATTCTGACCGACGGCCTGCTCATCGTCGCGTCGAAAGACCACAACGTGTATGCGGTGAGCAAGGAAGACGGCGCAGGCCGCTGGTACCGGGACACGAAGGGGCAGGTGTTGGCCGATCTGGTCTTTGTGCCTGGTGAGGCCGAAGGCGAAGAGGAGGCCGGTCTGGTCGTCGTCAGCACCACCAGCCGCGACCGGCTGGTGGTCGCGCTGGCCGCCGGTACCGGCGAAGAACGCTGGGTATACTCCAACTAGCCCGCCACATCTGCGAGAAAAAGGCACTGGCCCATGTTCGACATCATCATCAACCCCTTCATCACCATCCTGCTGTTCCTCTACCAGATTCTGGGCGGGAACGTGGTGTTGGCTATCATCGTCTTCACCATCCTGGTGCGGCTGGCAACTTACCCGCTGACGATCAAGCAGCAGCGTTCCACCAAGGCCATGCAGGAGCTTCAGCCGGAGCTGAAGAAGCTCCAGGAGAAGTACAAGAATGAGCGCGAGCGGCTGGCCCAGGAGCAGTGGGAGCTGTATCGCAAGCACGGCGTGAGTCCATTTGCCGGGTGCCTGCCGCTGCTGATCCAACTGCCGATTATGATCGGCCTCTACCGGGCGATTGTGGCGACACTGGCCGCTACGCCCACGCAGTTGCTCGATCTGTCGGGCCGGCTGTGGATCGCCAACCTGTCGTCGCAGGTGCCGCTGGCGAACAAATTCCTGTGGCTGAACCTGGCTGTGCCCGACCCGCTCTACATCCTGCCGGTGCTGGTGGTGATCACCACCTGGCTGCAACAGAAGCTGCTCATGCCCGCCACGCCATCTTCCGGGGGGGGAGGTGGTCGCCAGGCAGACCAGGCTTCGCAGATCAGCCGCCAGATGATGATGATCATGCCGCTGATGTTCGGCTTCTTCTCGCTCTCGTTCGCTTCCGGCCTGTCCATCTACTTCATCACCTCTAACCTCATTGGTATCGCCCAATATGCGATGATGGGCCGCATTGACCTCAAGCAGACGCTGGGCATGAAGTCGGAAGAAGTGGAAGCGACTGAGACGGTGGTGGAGGTGGAGGAGCCTGCCGCACCTGCGGCGAGTCCTGCCGCCCCGCGCAAAGCCAAGCGCACCCCAGCCCGCAAGGAAGCCCCCAAACGTCACAGCGAGCCGAAGCTGTCCCCCCGCAGACCTCGAAGCTCCGGCGGCATTTACGACAGCCGTGCTAACCGTGCCCGTGCCAAGAACAAGGCAAAAGGATGAAGATACCTATGAGCGACACGCGGTCTGTGGAGACTAACGCGCCAGACATCGAGTCCGCTATCGAGCAGGGCTTGCGCGAGCTTGGCGTTGGGCGCGAAAGCGTCATTGTCGAGATTCTGGAGGAGCCAAGCCGGGGGCTGTTGGGTATTGGCGCGCGGCAGGCGCGCATCCGGCTGACGACCGCTGCCCCGGCGCGCCCGCCGGCCCCTGAGCGCCCCGCCGCGACGACTCTGCCCGTCGCGCTGCCCCGCGTTGCGGTGGAAGAAGAGGGCGAGGCGGACGAGGAAGCGGTTGCCCCGGCGACTGAGGACGTGGACGCCCTTAGCGACGACACCATGCTGGCCGACGCTCAGCCGGTCAGTGACGACGAGCTAGATCAGGACGCGCGCGTCGGCCTGGCGACGCTGGAAGAGCTGCTCGCCAAGATGGAGATTACGGCGCGCGTGGCGGTCTATCGCGCCCAGCCATCTGGCGGCGAGGAGACGCCCTGGGTGCTGCAAATCCAGGGGACTGACCTGGGCGTGCTCATTGGGCGGCGGGGCGAGACGCTGGCCGCATTGCAGTACATCACCCGCCTGATCGCTAGCCGCGACCTGCAGCGGCGCGCCAACATCGTCATTGATGTCGAGGGCTACAAGGCCCGCCGCGAGAAGCAGCTTCGCCGTCTGGCCAAGCGCATGGCCGACCAGGCGCTGCAAATCGGACGCACCGTCACTCTGGAGCCGATGTCCCCCTACGAGCGGCGCATCATTCACCTGGCGCTGCGCGATCACCCTCAGGTGACGACACAGAGTGTGGGCGAAGGTGAGCACCGCAAAGTGACCATCATTCCCGACCGGCGGTGAGTGTCCGTTTCTCGCCAGGGGCCTGCCGCGACCAGACCCGGTCGCGGCGTATCTTATTTCTG
>JAXGOK010000078.1:0-3892 GCA_040767545.1 Aggregatilineaceae bacterium
GGGGCCGCCGCGCGCCGCCGCGCGCGTAGTGTCGTTCATGATCGCGGCGAAGCGCACCAGGTTCTCACCTGCCGGGCCAATGCAAAGCACATTGCGCTTGTTGTTGTCCTGGCCCAGCGCCTGCGAGGTCTCTTCGACGCGCTTGCCCCACAGGTGCGTTGCGTCGTGCAGCGACACACCCTCCTCGGTGATCTCGATATACGCTGGCTTGGGTGCCCGGCCCTTGATGATCAGAGCGTCGTAGCCCGCGCGCTTGAAGCGCATCCCCCAGTAGCCGCCGGAGTTGGCGTCGAGCACGGTGCCGCTCAGCGGCGACTTGGTGCTCACCGAGAAGCGGTTGCTGGTCTGGAAGCCGGTGGCAGTCATTGGGCCAGTGGCGATGATTAGCACGTTCTCCGGCGAGAGCGGGTCAACCTCCGGCCCGACCAGGTCCCACAGCAGCCGCGCGCCCAGGCCGCGCCCGCCGAGGAACTGCTGGGCGATGCCGGGATCGAGCGGCTCAGTGGTGACGGCGCTGTGTGTCAGATCAATAATGAGAATTCTACCCATCCAGCCCTTCATCAAGATCACCTCGTTTGCTATGTGCCAACAAAAGCACCGGCTCTGCCGGTAGGCGAGGGCAGTGGCGGCGCTGCCGGATGACCGGCTCAGGCGTTGCTCTGCTGCGCCCGGCAGCTTACGGATAGGTCGCCGTGAATCTCTCTGTCCGCCGGTGAGTCTGGGAGAGAGCCGTCACGAGGCCAACGCCGCATAGCGCGGCAGCTCTTGCTCCCACGCCGCCGTGTTGCGCGGCAGGTACTCGATCACGTCCGCCGACCGGCTGAGCAGCTCGCGCCCCTGCTGCACGTCCGATAGCTCGCCCAGCGTGATAAGCTGCACGATGGCATTGCCCAGCGCCGTCGCCTCGACCGGGCCTCCGTACACGGGCACGCCCAGGGCGTCGGCGGTCATCTGGCAGAGCAGCTTATTCTTCGATCCGCCGCCAACGATGTGCAGCCGGCCAAGATCACGGCCCGTGAGGTCTTTGAGCGTATCGAACACCAGGCGGTACTTGAGCGCCAGGCTCTCATAGACGGCGCGCATGAACTCACCGACTGTCTCCGGTGCTGGCTGGCCGGTGCGCTGGCAGAACTCGCGGATGCGCGAGGGCATGTCGCCGATGGGCATGAACAGGGCATCGTCGGGGTTGACCAGGCTGCGGAATGGTGGGGACTGCCGGGCGAGCGCGACCAGTTCGTCCCAGCTATACTGTGTCCCCTGGCTCCGCCAGGTGCGGCGACATTCCTGAGCCAGCCACAGGCCCATGACATTCTTCAGGAAGCAGAACGTCCCATAGGCCCCGCCCTCGTTGGTGAAGTTGGCGGCGAAGGCGCGGTCGGTGATGATCGGCTCGGTCACTTCGACGCCGAGCAGGCTCCAGGTGCCGCTGCTGAGGTAAGCGAAGTCACCGGTCGTGGCCGGAACGGCGACGACGGCGCTGTTGGTGTCGTGGCAGGCCGGAGCGATGACCGGAATGCCCTGGTACGTGCCCAGGCGGGTGCCCGGCTGTACCACTTCGGGCAGGATGCTCAGCGGCACGCCGAGGGCGCTGAGCGTGGCCCGATCCCAGTCACAGGTGCGCGGGTTGTAGCATTGGGTAGTGGTAGCCATGGTGAACTCGCCCGCTGCCGTTCCGCTCAGCCAATAGTTGAACAGGTCGGGCAGGGTGAGGAGCCGGGCAGCGTGTTCGAGCAGCGGGCTATTGGCATGGGCCAGGCTGGCAAGCTGAAAGATGGTGTTGACCGATAGATATTGGATGCCCGTGCGCTCGTAAATCTCGCGCATGGGCACGCGCTCGGTCACCCATTCGGTCATGCCCACCGTGCGCCCGTCGCGGTAATGGACGGGGTTGGCGAGCAGGTTGCCGTCGCGGTCGAGCAGGGCGAAGTCCACGCCCCAGGTATCAATGCCGACGCTGGCGGCTCCCTGGGCGAACGAGTCAATGCCGCCCTGGACTTCGTGCCACAGGCGAAGAATATCCCAGTAGATGGTGCCGCGCACCTCGACCGGCGTGTTGGGGAACTGGTGGATGCTTTTCAGGGAGAGGCGCTGCCCGTCAAAGCCAACGCGCATCACGCGGCCTGACTCAGCGCCCAGGTCTGCGGCAATAACGTATTCTTGGGTCATTTTCTCACCCCGCAGGCTCTGGACGGCTGCGACGGTGCAGCCGGTGCGGGTAATCCCTGCCAGTAACCGGTACTATTTCTGCACGAGGGCCTGCCACGTGGCGCGCCCCAACAATCCCTGGGCGTGCCAACCTTGCTGGGCCTCGCACAGAGTGCACTGCGGAAGAAGCCAGCTTCTATTGTTCCTGATCGGTAGGGAGTATAGTGCGGTGCCGTTCCCGTGTCAATTCTCGTGAGCTTGAGCAGAGCTGCCATTACTACCCACCAACAACCGATCACCACTAGCCTGTTGCCGGTGACCGGTCGCCGGTGATAAGATGCTAGGCAGGGGCGCGGGGAGATCGCCGCCCAGCAGTCCCGCCCCGCACTGATCGCTAGCCGCTGCGCCCGATCGGCACAAGGGCCTTGGAACAGGAAAAGGAAACGACGTGGACATCCATCTCGATTACGGCAAGACCGGCCTGACCGTCACCCTGCCGGACGACGCGAACATCACCGTCGTCAGCCCGCGCTACATCCCTCCGCTGCCCGATCCGGCGGCGGCGCTGCGCGACGCGCTGGCTCGCCCCATCGCCTCCGCGCCGCTGCGCGACCTGGTGGGGGTGGACGACACGGTTGCCATCGTCTTCAGCGACATCACCCGCCCCACGCCCAACCATCTGATGCTGCCCGCCGTGCTGGAGGCGCTGGCCCATGTGCCCGCCGGGAACATTGTGCTGTGCAATGCCCTGGGCACGCACCGCCCCAATACACCCGCCGAGCTGGACCAGATGCTCGGCGCGGAGATCGCCCGGCGCTACCGCATCGAGCAGAACAACTGCTTCGATCCCTCCACGCAGGTGTACCTGGGCGAGAGCAGCAACGGCCACCCGATCTGGATCAACCGCGCCTATATGGAAGCTGATGTCAAAATCCTGACCGGCTTCATCGAGCCGCACTTCTTCGCCGGGTTCTCCGGCGGGGGCAAGGCAGTCATGCCGGGCATGGCCGGGCAGGTGACCGTGCTGGGCAACCACGACGCGGGCATGATCGGCAATCCGCGCGCCACGTGGGGCGTGACGACCGGCAACCCCATCTTCGAGGAAGTGCGTGAAGTGGGGCTGCGCACAGAGCCAGCGTTCCTGCTCAATGTAACGCTCAACCGCGACAAGCAGGTCACGGGTGTCTTTGCCGGTGACCTGGTGGCCGCCCACGACGCGGGCATCGCCTTCGCCCGCCAGACGACGATGGCACCGGTGCCGCAGTTGTTCGACATCGTCATCACCACCAACTCCGGCTACCCGCTGGACATGAATCTCTACCAGTGCGGCAAGGGCATGAGCGCCGCCGAGCAGATCGTCCGCCCCGGCGGGGCGATCCTCATGGTCGCCGAGTGCAGCGAGGGCATTCCCGATCACGGGCTGTTCGGCGAGATGCTGCGCGCGGCGCGCACGCCGCAGGAAATGTACGACGCGGTGATGAGCGCGCCAGAGACACGCCAGGATCAGTGGGCGGCGCAGATTCAGGCGCGCATCCAGTCGAAGGCCGACGTGTATCTGTATTCGGATCATTTCGACGACGAGGCCACACGCGCGGCGCTGCTCACCCCGTGCCGCGACATCGCCGAGACGGTCGCCGCGCTGCGCGAGACGTACGGGCAGGGGGCGCGCATCTGCGTGCTGCCGGAAGGCCCGCAGACCATCCCCTATGTGGCTGAGTCTGCGCGGGCCTAGAGTGGGCGTGAGGTC
>JAXGOK010000079.1:0-3761 GCA_040767545.1 Aggregatilineaceae bacterium
GAGATTTCCCCCTTGCTTTCACAGGTGATGAGCACAACTTGAATTTTCTCTGAATATGCCTCTCTCGATCTTGTGTAGGCCAACAGACAGTCATGTGATGACTCTGTTGGATTCCGACCCTTCAGACCTCAGAAAGAGGAAATCTGTTATGAGCCACCGTCGTCTTTTCTCGCTCGTGCTAGTTGTTGTGCTGCTCGGCGCGCTGGTCGCCTCGGCCCAGGCCGCCAGCACTATTTCCGGCAGCGGCACCCTGGGGCCAGGGGCCGGCGTGATGTCAGCCCGGTTGTGGCGCGATGGTTTCGCCAGTGGTTGCGGGGCAGGGGGCAAGGCGTTTCCCGGCACGTTGTCCGGGGACAACTATTACCAGGTCTTCGGGCCGTATGGGGCCGTTGAGGCGGGCTGCGTGACCATCAACTTCGACTTGGGCACCTGTCTTTCTACCAATAGTGCCCACGCCGTCGCCTATCTGGATGGCTTCGATCCCGGCAACCTGGCTGAGGGCTACCTCGGTGACGTAGGCAGCAGTGTGTCACAGCCGTTCAGCTTCTATGTGCCCGGCGGCCACTCGTTCTATATCGTCGTGAACAGCAATTTCGGCCTGGCCGATCCAACCCTGCCCTGCACCTTCAGCTTTACGTCTGGCCCGCTGGCGTTCAAGCCCGGCCCGGACATGGTGCCGATCCCGGAGCACGCCGTCGTGGGCCTGGTGCTGGCCGACACGCCGGTCTATGCACGGCCTGAAGCAGGCGCAGCGACCGATACGATTATCGTCGCTGACAAGACGTTGTGGGTCTTCGGCGTGGACAGCAGCGGCCAGTACTACCAGGTGATGATGGCCGGGAAGTTCTTCTGGCTGCCGGTGAGCGCGATGGGGCCCAACCCCGACGCCGTGTGGAACAGCAGGCCACTGCCCACCGTCGTGGTCAGCGAGGTGGCCAGCGAGGGAGCAACACCGTCAGACTAGCCAGAGCAGGGTAGCAGGCGACTGCGCGCGGGGGCGGGGCGGATAGCTCCGCCCCTGTTCGTTGGCATGTGGCAAGCGCTGGCGCTAGTCAGGCGGCTGGATCGCGCCGAAGGGGGCGGCGCGGGCGGCAACCAGGCGCTGTAGCTCGTCCAGCGCGCGCCGCGCCGCCGCGCGCGTCGCCTCATCGAGCGGCAGTGCGGCGAACTCGTCCTCGTCCAGCACGGTGATCGCCCCGTCCGGCGCGACGAACACATCGAGCGCCAGGTCGTCGGCATAGACAGCGTTCCCCTCCAGGCGAGCCGGGCGCGTGATGTTGCAGTACCAGCCGGTCAGATGGTCGTCGTCCACGTCGTACATGGCGAAGATGTTGTACCAGCGGTCGGCGTAGAACCATTCCACGAAGCGGTCGCCGCGCCGGAAGGTGTGGTAGGGCGTCTGCACGTCGTGCGGGCGGTTGAAGCGCGCCTCAAGCTGCACCCACGTCGTCCCGCGCGCCAGGACGCGGCCCGTGTAGCGCCACACCTCGCGGCCCGCATGGTCGTTCTTGATCACGGTGATCGTCACCGGCCTGCTTCCCTGCCCGGCGGCAGCGCGACCGTCGCCGCCAGCGTCTGGAACTGGGCGCAGGCCGGAGTGGGGAAGGGGGCCACGCCCAGGTCGAAGTAGATGCCCCCTGCCGGGCGCGGCGGCTCAGCACCGCCTGCCGGTAAGACTTCCAGACGCAGGCGCAGCGTCCCTTGCTGGTGAGGCGTCACGCGGAAGCGCACGGGGCCGCCCGGCGCGTCCGGCGGGATGGTGACGGGCTGCTCGGCGGGCGAAATGTCGCAATCCGGCGCATGCAGGCGCAGGATCACCGGCACCGCCTCGGTAGGCGGGGGCTGGTCGCGGTCGGGCGGGTCGAAGCCGGCGCGCAGCAAGGCGGGCGAGCCGGCGGCCAGCTCGCACGGGGTGAAGACCAACAGCCGCCGGGCCTGGCCGGGCACGGGCGCGGGGTCGGCGGGCAGCAGCGCCTCCGCTGCTTCACGGCCCAGCGCCGTCAGCGTATAGGTGCCCGGCGCAGTCATGGCGACATAGCGCCCCGTGACCAGCCGCCGGATGCCCTTGCCCAGGCCAATCGTGCTCAGCCCGGCGCCAGCCATGATCGCGTCGGCGGAGGCCGTGCCGTCCTCGCACGCGGTCAGATAGCGCAGCACGTCGAGTGCCTGCGGCGGCAGCCTTTGCAGTTCGGGCGGAACGGACATCATGGCGCGCACTTCTCCACGCTACAGTACTTGCTACCTAGTCTAGTGTACACCACACAGCACTGTGCTCGCAGAGGAAAATGGTCACAGGATGGGCGGCAGGTAGACCACGCGGAAGCGCTCGCAGACCAGCAGCATATCCTCGGCGGGCGCGCGCCCGATGCCCGCACATTCGCGCGTGAAGAAACGCCAGTGCGCCGCGCGCCAGAAGGCCAGCGAGCGGTCACCTTCGCCCTCGTCATAGGCGAACCGGGCGTCTACCTGGTCATAGGGGCGGATCGTCACCTCGGTCGTCTCGATGATGCACAACGGGCGACCGTCCCAGTCGGTGATGATACTCAGGTCGCCAGGCTCTGGCACGCGCTCGTCCTTGGCCTCATAGAACCACAGCAGGCTGCACGTCGCCGTCTTGATCCCCTGCCGCACGAGATCGCCCAGCTCGTCGGCATCCGCCTGATTATCGCAGAAGTTCCAGGCTTCGGGCGGCGTTGCGGGCGGACGCGCCTCCGGCGGGAAGGTAGCGCGATAGGCGTCCCAAAATGCTGCCACTGCGGATGGATCGCTCACCGGTGGTCCTCCTCTTATCTCATATCGCTCTGGAACGGCCCCTCACTTGAGCACAGGGGTGGGCGTGCGCGTGTAGCGCGGCGGCAGGAACGGCGTCGGCGTCGGGGTGAAGGTGGGCGTCGGCGACCAGGTCGGGGATGGCGTCGGTGTCGGCGTGGGCGTCCGGGTCGGCGAGGAAGTCCACGTTGGGGATGGCGTCCAGGTGAGTGTGGACGTGGGTGTCGCCGTTGCGGTTGGCGACGGGGTGCGCGTGGCGGTGGCGGTGGGCGTCGCCGTCAGCGTGACGGTGGCCGTTGGCGTGCGTGTTGCCGTCGGTGAGGCCGTCGCGCTGGGCACGGGAGTCTGCGTTGCGGTCGGCGACGGCGTCCACGTAGGCGTGGATGTCTCGCTGGGCAGCGGCGTGACCGTCGGCGTAGCGGTGGGCGGGATCGGCGTGGGAGTCTGGGTGAACAGCGGCGGCAGCGGCGTATCCGTTGGCTCCGGAGATACGCCGGGCAGCGGCGTGAGGGTGATCGCTTCCAGTACGCTGAAATCGCCGGGATCGAGCGGCAGCGTCGGCGTGGGGATCGGCGGCAGGCCCGGCGTGGCGGTAAACAAGAGCGTCGCCACAGGGGGCGACGCGGTCAGCAGGGCGGCAACGGTATCCGGCGTGGGCGAGAGACCGCTGACCGCATCGCCGCTGGAGAGGCTCTCCGGCGGGGGCGGCTCCATTCCGGCGAGCGTGAACGTGTAGTCGAACAACTCGCCGCGCTCGCCCAGCACCCCCTGCGGCTGGTTGTTGACCGTCAGCCTCAGCCCGGCGGCGTTGTTGGCGCGCACGCCGACGCTCTGCTGCCCGGTGTAGTTGAGAATCTCACCACTGCGCGCCAGGCCCTCGTAGCGCACGACGCCATCGGCGGTAATGCTCACCCAGCTTGGCTGGACGATCTCGATCAGCACCGTGACGCTCGTGCCGGTGATCGTAGGCGGGGTGAATGGCTCTTCGGGCA
>JAXGOK010000080.1:0-3737 GCA_040767545.1 Aggregatilineaceae bacterium
TTCTCGCTGGCGGCTGAGGGCACCTCCACAGGACACGCGATGGCCCGTCTGATCATCCTCGGCTCGGCAGCGGCTCTTTCCGACGCCGGGCACGACAACACGCATTTTGTGCTGCAAGGCGATCACGACCGGGCCGTGCTGGTGGACTGCGGCTCGAATCCACTGAGCAAGCTGGCTCGGCACGGCATCGGCCCTGACGACCTGACCGACCTGATCCTCACGCACTTCCACCCCGATCACGTCTACGGCGTGCCCATCCTGCTCATGCAGTTGTGGCTGGTGGGGCGGCGCAGGCCGCTGGATGTCTACGGGCTGCACCACAGTATGCAGCGCTTTGAAGCTATGCTCGACGCCTTCATGGTCAACACGTGGCCCAATTTCTTTGAAGTGCGCGTCCATCGCCTGGCCGAGCAGCCCGACGCGCCCCTGCTGGACAGCGACGATTTCCGCATCCGCGCCTGGCCGACCAAGCACTTCATCCCGACGATCGGGCTGCGCGTGGAGGTCAAGTCCTCCGGCCAGGTGATCAGCTATTCGGGCGACACCGAGCCGATTCCCCACATCATCGCCCTGGCCCGCGACGCCGACCTGCTGCTGCACGAGGCGGCGGGCGAAGGCGCTGGCCATTCCAGCGCGGCGCAGGCGGGCGAGGTAGCGACGCTGGCTGGCGCGCGGCGGCTGGTGCTGGTTCACTATCCGGTGGGCAACGCTGATACCGAGGCGCTCATTGCCGGGGCGCGCACGACGTTCGCCGGCCCGGTGACGCTGGCCAAAGACCACGACGTGTACGCGATTTGAGGCGCGGGACGCCTTGCCCCCTGGCTCCCTTGTAGAGACTTCCGAAGTTTTCGAAAATTTCGGAAGTCTGGGCGCTTCCCATCGCCCCCCGGAAGCCGCCCCGTCACCCCTCCTCCAGAATTGCCGCGCTGACATCGCACGCATAGGCGAAGTGCGCCTGGCAGCGCTCCGGCACGTCCGCGCGCGCCTCAATGCCCAACTGGCGCAGGACGCGCAGCAAGTGGCACAGCGGCAGCCCGACCACGTTGGCGAAGCAGCCACTCGTCAGAACGGCAGGGCGGAAGCCCGCGTGCTGGATGGCGTAGCCGCCCGCCTTGTCGAAGGGATCGCCGCTGGCGATGTAGGCGGCGATCTCCGCATCGCTGTACTGGCGCATGGGCACGTCGGTCACGGCGATGTCGGTGATTGCCCGCCCGGTTGCCACCTCGATCACGGTCAGCGCCGTGTAGACCTGGTGCGCCCGCCCGCGCAGTTGACGCAGCATGGCCCATGCCTCGTCCGTGTTGGCGGGCTTGCCCAGGATGGCGTCACCATCGGCGACGGTCGTATCGGCGGCCAGCACCAGCGCGTGCCCGGCAGCAGCAGCGAGCGCCGCGCGCGCCTTATCCTGGCTGAGCCGGACGGTGTAGGCGCGCGCCGTCTCGCCAGGGAGCAGCGTCTCGTCAATGTCGGCGCTGGTCGTGGCGAAGCTCAGCCCGGTCAGGCGCAGCAGCTCACGGCGGCGGGGCGACCCGGAAGCGAGCAGGAGAGTGGGGAGCAGTGTCACTGGGCGATCCTGAGTGTGGGGTGAGACACAGTGCGCCGTCAGCGGTTCTGGAACATCAGGCCGAAGCCGCGCCGCGTGATGATATAGTCGTGATCCGGGTCGGCCTCCAGCAGCCGCCGCCGCAGCCGGCTGACCAGCGCATCAATGGTCTGGTCGCTGACCTCGACGCCCGCGCCCCACACCGCGCTCACTACCTCGTCGCGGGTGACGATGCGCCCGGCGTTGCCCGCTAGCAGCGCCAGCAGCGCAAACTGGTTGGGACTGAGCGGTGGGTAGAGCAGTGCCCCGCCGACCATCACCCGCGCCGCCGCCTCGTCAATTTCCAGGCCGGGCCGGGGCAGCTTGACCGGTGCGATCCGCGCGGTCGTGGCCGGGTCGTCGAAGACCCACACGCAAGCCTGTCCAAAGGTGACTTCGTCGCCCGCGCGCAGCCGGTACTGCTCGCCGGGGGCCAGCCGCCGCCCGTTGACGAACGTGCCGTTGGTGCTGCCGGGGTCTTCCAGGTAGATGCTCAGATGGTCGCTGGTGCAGCGGGCGTGCAGCCGCGAGATGGCCGTCGAGTCCAGCACGTAATCGCAGTCGCGGGCGCGCCCGATGGTGAACGGGAAATGGGCCAGCTCTACGGTCTTGCCCGCGTTCGCGCCTTCTTTGATCAGGAATCGCTGGATGGATGGCATGGTCTTCCCTGCCTGCTCATGCTGATCGCGCCGTCCCCAGTATGGGGTGCGCTGCTACCCCCATCATGACGCTCACCCGATAGCTCCCCCACGCGCACCCGGCGCACATTCTCCGTAGGGGCGGGTTTCAAAAACCGCCCCTACGCTCCCCGATTCGTTACAACTCCGGGGTGCGTCGGGTGTCAGGCGCGGCGCTAGGCCGGGTCTTCTTCGTCTTCGTCGAAACCGGTCTCCGCGCTGCCGAAGGTCGTCGCCTCCAGACCGATACGCTGCTCGAAGTCGGCCAGCGCCGCCTGAAGCGCTTTCTGGCGCACGCTGCTGGTCACGTCGCCGCGCGTGCGCTCCAGCACGGCGCGCAGCGCGTCCACGCGGCGGCGCAGCCCGCCGGTGATCGCGTCGTGGAAGTCGAAGCCGATCAGCACGCCGTAGATGGTGTCCATCGCCGCCAGCAGGCGCTCGGCGTCGTCGGAGTGCCCCCGGCGCAGGATGTCGAGAATCTGCCGGCGCAATTCGCTGGCCGCCTCACACAGCCCGTTGAGGTAGGTGGACGGCTCCACGCCGAGCGACTGCGGCGTGGGCAGGGCTTCGTCGCGGGCCAGGGCGTAGATCGCAACCGCTTCGACGTACTCTTTGAGCGCGTCCTGGGTGTAGCCGCTGTGATACAGGTCGGCGTAGTCGGCCACGACCGCGCGGATGGCGTTGGCGGCGTCGCGGGCCGTGTCCAGGCGGGCGCGCGCGGTGTCCCACTCGTGGCGGTGCACGGCGCGGATGGCATTGGCGCAGTGCTGGATCAGCCCGCGTGACTGGTTGATCGCCGCGTCGCGGGCGGCGTTCTTGGCCTCGAACTGGGCGCGGATGTCCTCGGCAATGACATCCAGGATGTCCAGGTTATTCATGGGGGGAGTCCTTGTCCTCTGGCTCACTCTCGCCCTCGCTCTCGTCCGGCGGGCGGATCGCGCCGAAAAGCTGGTCGGCGAGCGTCTGCGGGCGCGGCGGCACCTTGATCTCGCCGTGCTGCTCCTCGTAGCGCGCGATGTTGTCTTGCAGGGCGGTGAGCAGCATCTTGGCGTTGGTCGGCGTGAGCACCAGGCGCGCCTGCACGCGCGCTTTGGGCACGTTGGGCAGAATCTGGGCGAAGTCGAGGAAGACCTCCCAGGGCGAATGGGTGATGATGGCGAAGTTGGCGTAGGTGGCAGCGAGGTCGGCGGGGATTTCCAGGTTGAGCCGTCGCGCGACGGGCTGCTGCGGTTCGGCCATGTCAGGCGATCCTCCTTGTGGGGTACGTATCCCCAGGTGGGTTAGCGTTGCGCACAAGAGACAGCCGCGAGCGCAACCTCGATCCGGCTGTTCTCATGCGTATTCTACACTGGCGCGGTGCGCAGAGACATCAGCGGGCGCATGGCACCCTCCGGGCGAGCCAGGTTACATAGGGGAGGGTTTCCAAACCCATCGCACTAAGTTAAGGCATCTGGAGAGAGCGCTCAGGCGGAACGCCC
>JAXGOK010000081.1:0-3505 GCA_040767545.1 Aggregatilineaceae bacterium
CATCTCCACCGGCTACGGTGTCACCGAAGAAGCCCCCGCTGAGGAAGAAACGACGACAATCGGCGAGGGAGCAGACCTGGGCGTGATCAAGGTCGGTCTGAACGCCGAGTACCAGCCCTTCGAGTTCGTGGACGAGAACGATAACATCGTCGGCTTCGACCCGGAGCTGGTAGCGCTGATCGCCGAGCGCGCGGGCTTTGACTACGAGCTGATCAACACGCGCTGGGATGGCATCTTCGTCGCCCTGGCTTCCGGCGAGTTCGACATGGTCGCTTCGGCAGCCACGATCACCGAAGAGCGCGAAGAGATCATAGACTTCAGCAACCCCTACTTCTACGCCAACCAGCGCATCGCCGTGCTGGAGTCGCGCGCTGATGAGATCAAGGGCGTGGACGACCTGGCCGGGCTGAAGATCGCCGTCCAGGCAGGGACGACCGGCGACATCTTCGCCAGCGAAATCCCCGGCGTGCAGATGCTGCGCTACGACGAGATCACCCTGGCCTTCCAGGCGCTGGCCTCCGGTGACGCCGATGCCATCGTCAACGATGGCCCGACGAGCGCCGACATCATCGAGAAGAACCCCGAACTAGGCGCGGTGCTGGTTGGCCCGCCGCTCAGTGAGGAGTACTACGGCATTGCTGTCCAGCCGGACAAGCCGGAGCTACTCGACGCCGTCAACAAGGCGCTGGCTGAGATCATCGCCGACGGCACCTACCAGGAACTGTTCGAGAAGTGGTTCGACGTCAAGCCACCAGAAATGTTCCTGCCTCAGGAGTGACGCGACGCATGGTAAGGGGAGAGGCAGTCCCCGCTGCCTCTCCCTAGCCGAACTGGCGCGGTGTGTGCTGCTGGAGGTCTTCCGTCCTGTGCGGCATACACCGCGCTGCGTTTGACAGGGCGCGGCTGGCGCTGCGCTGCTGGTGCCATCGTTCACGCTGTCCTCTCAGGGGGGGACGGTGTGTCGTCGAGAGGAACGACGGAGCCTGCTGTCACACGCACAGGGTCCGCGCGAACCTCTGTCTGCCTGTACCGGCAAGCCTTTTGCCATTGGGAATCCAAGAGAGACAGGCTCATGGACGAAAGAACGCGCACTGAGCAAGGTCAACCGATCTACCTGCCGCCGCCAGCCAACCCTGGCGATGGCATCACCCCACCCGGCCCCTACGAGCGTGCCATCAACTGGATGGCCGGGCTTCCCTGGTGGGCGATCATCCTGGGCGTGGTCGCAGTTGCTGTGCTGTACTCCATGCTCACCTCAGAAGCGTACCGGCGCGTCATCCGGTCGCTGACCGACAATCCCCAGACATCCACCGAAGACCTGTACAACGTCGTCCAGATCGTCGGCGAGCCAACTATGATCGTCGGTCGCTACGCGGGCGAAACCCAGGACTCGGTTACGACAGTGGTGGATGAGCTATTGGGCACGGTGATTGACACCTCCCAGGTCACACGCACCGGCTTCATCCTGGCTGAAGACCCGGCGTCCATCACCCTGCGCACGGATAGCGGCCTGGTCACCGTCCCCAAAGCCCGCATCGTTGACGAGCAGCGTGAGATGGTGGGGGACAGTGAACAGATCACGCTCACCTACATCGAGCGCGTCACCGTCAGCGGCACGATGACCAAGCGCACCGACAAGACAATGACCATTCGCACCGCGAACGAGGTGGCGCAGACGTTCGCTGTCTCGCGCGTGCTCAGCCGCACGGTCATTCCCTGCGATCAGGTGAGCGCGCCCGGCTGCGAAGAGGGCAAGTACGTCACCATCGAGCGCCAGGGCGAGATCGTCACCGGCACGCTCAACACGCTGTCCAACACCAACCTGAGCCTCTCGCTGCCCGATGGCAACACGCGAGAGATCCGGCGCAGTGATGTGGATCGCTTCGATGTGCCCACGCTGACGGTGGCCCTCAACGCGCGCAGCGCGGCGCGCTCGATTGTGCCGGGCGATGAGGTGCACATCGCGTTCGTGCAGGGCACCGACATCACCCAGGCGCTCGACGAGCTGGAGACGCTGGACGATGTGCCGGTCCCGCTGCGCTATGCCGACGGCCAGTCGCACGCCGTGCTGATCGGCTATGGCACGCTCGACGAGGCCCTGGCCGCGACCGGCGCGGGCGAAGCGGACGCCCTGCTCTACCTGGACGACGGCCCCAACCGGCGCTATGTCGAAACCTGGGTAGAGGAGAATCCCACGGCGGGCGTCGTCCTGCCCACGCCGCCGCGCGAGTGCCAGAAGGGCTGCAAGGTGACCGTCAAGCTCAACGATGACGTGCTCACCGGGCGTGTTGAGTGGGAGACTGATGATGAGCTACGCCTGGTCACGACCGAGGCCGAGTTCATCGTGCTAGACCGCTCCAAGATCGTCGAAAACCGTCGCATGGAGCCGGGCGCGTGCGCGCTGAACAACCTGCGCGGCTGCGACGCTGGCATCTTCCTGACGCTGCGCGTGACCTTGCAGGCTTACGCGCTGGCCCTGCTGCTCGGCCTGATCTTCGGGCTGCTGCGCGTGCAGACCAACCCGCTGCTCTACGCCGTCTCGACACTCTATGTCGAGGTCGTGCGCGGCATCCCGCTGCTGGTGATCCTGCTCTACGCCGGTTTCGTGGTCAGCCCGCAGATACTACGCGACCGTATGGGAATCAACCTCAGCGACGAGCAGGAGGCCGTGCTGGGCCTGGCCTTCGGCTATGGCGCGTTCATCGCGGAAATCTTCCGCGCTGGCATCCAGAGCATCAGCCGGGGGCAGATGGAGGCGGCGCGCAGCCTGGGCATGAGCTACCCCCAGGGGATGCGCTTCGTGGTGCTGCCCCAGGCCGTGCGCGTGGTGCTGCCGCCGCTGGGCAACGACTTCATTTCCATGCTCAAGGACTCAGCGCTGATCTCGGTGCTGGCCTTGCCAGACCTGCTGCAACTGGGCCGCCTGTACGTCTCGCGCACGTTCCGCGCCTTCGAAGGCTACAACACCGTCGCCATTTTATACCTGCTGATGACGCTGTTCCTCTCGATGGTCGTCCGCGTCATCGAGCGGCGCACGCGGCTGCCCCATTAAGCGCGTGGAGATGATGCCATGACCCACTCCTCAGAACCGATCATCCAGATTGAGAACGCCCACAAACGCTTCCACACCCTGCGTGGGACGGTTCATGCCCTCAACGGTGTCACTCTGAACGTCAAGCATGGCGAAGTCGTGGTCATCGTCGGGCCGAGCGGATCGGGCAAGAGCACGCTGCTGCGCTGCATCAATCGCCTGGAGACGCTCGACGGCGGCTCGATCACTGTGGACGGCATCCTGCTGAAGGGCGCGCGCAACATCAACAAGGTGCGCGCCGAGGTGGGTATGGTCTTCCAGCAGTTCAACCTGTTCCCCGACCGCACGGCGCTGGGCAACATCGTGCTGGCCCAGCGCGTGGTGCGCAAGCGCAGGAAGGCCGAAGCCATCGCCAAGGCAAAGGAACTGCTGGCGAAAGTGGGCATCCCCGAAAAAGCGGACTCGTATCCGGCG
>JAXGOK010000082.1:0-3495 GCA_040767545.1 Aggregatilineaceae bacterium
TCGGTGAGCAGGGCGCGGCCCTGAATCACGTCCTGGCGAATCTGGGCGATCAGTGCCTCCACGCCGTTGAACTTCATCTCCGGGCGCAGGAAGGCCACCACGTCGAGGGCCAGGCGCGCGCCATAGATGTCGCGGTCGAAGTCGAGCAGATGCGCCTCGACCGTCACCAGCCCGCCGTTGAAGGTCGGGCGGTTGCCGACATTGGCTACGGCCATGAAGGTCTCGCCGTTCAGATGCGCCCAGCCAGCGTACACACCCTGGCGCGGCAAATACTGCTCGTCCCACACATCGAGGTTGGCTGTCGGGAAGCCGATGGTGTGCCCGCGCCCGTCGCCGTGCACGACCTCGCCCTCCAGTCGGTAGGGACGGCCCAGTCGCCGGCTCGCGGCGATCACATCCCCTTCAGCCAGGGCCGCGCGGATGGTGCTGCTGCTGATCACGTCCCCGTTGCCGTCATTAGTCACCAGGTCAACGACCTCCAGCGCAAAGCCTCTGCGCGCGCCCTCCGCCCGCAGAAAAGCGACATTCCCCTCGCGCCCGTAGCCGAGCGCGAACTCCGGCCCGACCCATAGCTCGCGCAGCTTGAGGTGCGCCAGCAGCCGGTCTACGAATTCCGCTGCGCGCATGTGGCGCACGCTCTCGTCAAACGGGTGCGTCACCACCAGCTCGGCGCCCAACTCGCCGAGTAGCTCGGCGCGTTGCTGCGGCGAGGTCAGATAGTAGCGGCCCGACGCGCGGCCCAGCACCACGTCCGGGTGCGGGAAGAAGGTCAGCACCGCCGGGACGAAGCCACGATCGTGCGCGGTTTGCACCAGGCGGCGCAGCAAGTGCTGGTGCCCGCGATGCACGCCGTCGAACATGCCCACCGCCACAATCGTCGGGCCGGAAGGGTGCGCGTCGGCCAGGCTGTACACGTGCTGCATGACGTCTCCTGTTGAAGCGAACAGCTATCAGCTTTCAGCGGTCAGCCAAGACCGTTTGAACCGCAGAGACGCAGGAGGCGCAGAGGGGAGACAGTCAAGAGACTCCTCTGCGTTGAGTACTCCCAATCCCGCTAAGCATCTCCACCAACAACCAATAACCAATCACCCAAAACCAATTACTGCTCCCCGCCCGCTCCCGCGAATACCTTGTGCGGCTTCCAGGACGGGCCGCGCCGCTCCAGCACGGCGACGAAACGCCCGTCGGGGTCGTAAGCGCGGGCCAGGTCGTGCCCGGCCATGCCCGGCGGAGCCGCGATCAGCCGCCCGTTGAGCACAGCGGCGGCCCCTTCTGCGTCCAGGTGCAGCGCAGGATACGCGGCCAGGGCGCGGTCGGGCGGGATCAGGTGCTCGGCCCACGTCCCGGCTTCCATCGCCGCGCGGAACGTCTCCCAGGGCACGGCGTCAGCGGCGGTGAACGTTCCGCTGGCTGTGCGCTCCAGCGCCGCCAGGTGCGCCCCCACGCCGAGCGCTTGCCCCAAATCGTGGGCCAGGCTGCGAATGTACGTCCCCGGCGAGCAGTCAACCTCCAGCGCCGCGACGGGCGGCTCCCAGGCGGTAAGCACCAGGCGGCTGATCGTCACCGCGCGCGCTGCCCGCTCGACGGTCTGCCCGGCGCGGGCAAGCTCGTACAGCCTGCGCCCGCCCTGCCTGATCGCGCTGACCATCGGCGGCACCTGCGCGATCTCCCCGCGAAAGCGATCCAGCGCCGCCTCGACTTCGGCGCGCGTCACCGGGCGGGAGTCCTGCGCAGTGACCGCACCTTCGGCGTCGTAGGTGTCCGTCTCCACGCCGAAATGCACGTGGGCCACATACGTCTTGGGCGACCCCATAACATACTCGCTCAGGCGCGTGGCCGGTCCCAGGCAAAGCACCAGCACGCCCGCCGCCGCCGGATCGAGAGTCCCCGCATGGCCGACCTTCTTGACGCCCGTGCCACGCCGCACCCAGACCACGAGATCGTGGCTGGTCGGGCCAGGGGGCTTGTACAGGCTCAGCAGGCCGAAGACGCCGGACACGCTGCCCGCTCCGCTATACGACCAGCGGCGCGCCCGCGCGCACGGCTTCTTGCAGCATGGCCACTACGCGCGGGACGAGCGTTGCCAGTGGCTCGCGGACGGTTGCGCCGGAGGCCAGCTTGTGCCCGCCGCCGCCCAACGCGACCGCTACTTCCGATGTGTCGAAGCCCGGCACGGCGCGCATCCCGATCTCGACCACGCCGTCCGGCTTCTCGCGGAAGACCACCGCGATGGAGGCTTCGTCGGCCTGTACCAGCGTGCTGACCAGCCCGGCGTCGTCGTGACCGTCATATCCGGCCTGGGCGAACATCTCGCGGGTGATCGCCGCCCAGATGACGCCGCCTTCCAGGTGCGCGGCAGACATCGCCAGCGCCCACAGGCGCAGCCCGGCGTAAGACGTGCGGTTGACCGTGCGCTGGACGATCTCGGTCAGCGACGCGCCACAGGCCATCAGCCGCTGCGCCTTGCTGAGCGTGTCGCTGCTGACGTTGTCCGTGCGGAAGCACAGCGTGTCGGTGACCAGCCCGGTCAGCAGGCAGAAGGCAGTGACGCGGTCAATGGGCGCGCCGAGCCGGTCGAGCCAGTCCAGCACGCCCTCGGCGGCGGCGACCGTCGCCGCGTCAACCAGGTTGGCATCGCCGAATAGCGTGTTGGTGAGGTGGTGATCCAGGTTGATCAGCGGCGCGCCGCTCCGCCGCGCGGCCTGGCCCACGCTGCCCATGCGCGACTCGTCGCCGCAGTCTACGGCGATCACCAGGTCGGTCTGCACGCTATCGAGTGCTGCGTGCACTTCCGCGCTGCCCGGCAGAAAAGCCAGGTCGGGCGGCACACCCTCGTCAACCGCCGTCTGCACGTCCTTGCCCAGGCTGCGCAGGGCGCTGGCCAGGCCGAGCATCGAGCCGATAGCGTCACCGTCCGGGCTGACGTGCGTCAGCACGAGCACGCGCCGGGCGGCAGACAGCAGCGCCGCCGCCTTATCCCAGTTCATCGTCATCCGCGCTGTCCTCCTCGGATGCAACGGCGGGGGCCGACGACGCCGGAATGTCCAGCGAACTCAGCAGCTCGTCAATACGCTCGCCGTGATCAATGGCCGCGTCCCAGTGGAAATGCAGCACTGGCGTCTTGCGGAAGCGCGTGCGCGCCGCCAATTCGCGGCGCAGGAAGCTGTTGGCCCGCTCCAGCCCGGCCATGACTGTCTGGCGGTCTTCCAGGGCGTGCACGTAGACCTCGGCGTATTCGATTTCGCGATCCACCTTCACGCCGGTAATGGTCACGTCCTGCAAGGCAGGATCGGTCACTTCGAGCATGAACAGCTCGCTCAGGATTTCCTGGATGAGCTGTGCCGCCCGTTGCTGTTTGATCGTCATTATCTTGCCCTCGTCCCAGCGATCAGGAGTTAACTTCGTGGAGGGAACGTCTCATCATGGGGGCAAGACTTGAACCGCAGAGGCACGGAGGACGAAGAGAAGAACACTGAAGAGTCTCCGCTCTTCTCC
>JAXGOK010000083.1:0-3417 GCA_040767545.1 Aggregatilineaceae bacterium
GTCTACCCGGCAGAAGTGCATAACACGCTCTAGCCTGACTTGGTCAAGCGTCCCAATTTCCGCCAAGAGTGATCATGTATATTTAGAAACAATTTAACTTGATAAACAAAGAATGAAAAGATTATGAAATGGCTATTAATATGCTCTGCCAGGACTTCTCGATAAGTCGAACCATCGCTACCATATAAATAGCTGTGGTAGTATGCCGCTGGAGGTTGGGCCACCTCCCCAGCGGTCATGGGTGGGGCATGGAAGCGATGACTTCTAGGAAGGAGCGTGCATACACGCCGTTTCCCTGGTGCAGCGCACCTGGGGATTCTGTGTTTCCCCTCTGTATCGCTAACTCGTCCGGATCGGTTGACTCACTTTGATCGCATTTGGTTGGGTTGCACGTGTCAACAAGGGGATGAAGACCATGCGAACTAAGTACTCTGTTCTGTTCATGTTAGTGACGCTGCTGGCGGTAATCGCCATCGCCGTGCCAGCCCTGGCCCAGGGCAACGGGCCAGCGGATCCACCGGTTGATGAGCCGCCGCCGGTTGATGAGCCGGTAGTCGTCCAGCAGGAGGCGTCCGGCGCGCCCGCGCTGATGGGAGCTGAAGCGCAGGGGCAGGCTGGTACGACCCTGACGGCTTCCAAGACGGCCACCGGCTACTGGAAGCGCGAATTCAAGTGGACGATTGATAAGTCCGTGACGCCTGACACCTGGAACCTGTTCCGGGGCGACAGCGGCACATCGCAGTACACCATCACTGTCACGAAAGACAGCGGTACCGATACCTACTGGGTCGAGGGCGAGGTCTGCGTGACCAACGGTGGCGTGGTAACTACCGAGAACCTGACGATCTACGATCACGTGCAGTACAAGGTTGGCGCCGGCCAGTACCAGGAGCTTGGCGCATCGCAGACCATTACTCCGGCGCAGCTTGCTTCTGGGGAGTCCGCTTGCTACCCCTACAGTATTGCCTTTGCACCTGTTGCGGGCGCGGTTTACCGCAATGTGGCAACAATTACCATCACCAACCACTCCGGGCATTTGGGCGAGCCATTCGGCCCTGAGCCGAAGGCAGACTTCAGCCTGCCCGCCAGCCCGACCCTGATCAACGACTCGATCAACGTGGACGATACCAACGGCGGCTCCTGGCTGTTCAGTGCGAGCGGGTCGGTGTCCTACACGAAGACCTTCACCTGTGACGGTGACGCGGGCACGCACGGCAACACGGCCACTATCCGCGAGACCGGCCAGTCGGACAGCGCCTCTGTCACCGTCAACTGCTACGCGCTGAGCGTGACCAAGGACGCTCACACTTCCTTCAAGCGCACCTACAACTGGACGATTGACAAGGTAGGCGACCAGGCCGGGCTGACGCTCTCCACGGGCCAGCAGTTCCTGGTCAACTACATGGTGAAGGTTGACGCGACCTACACCGACAGCGATTGGGCGGTGAGTGGGAATATCTGGGTCTACAACCCCGCCCCGATCGCCGCGACCATCAATAGCGTCAGCGATGTGGTATCGGGGGTGGGTGCAGCGAGCGTTGACTGCGGCGTGAGCTTCCCGCACTCGCTGGCGGCTGGCGGAACGTTGACCTGCTCCTACAGCGCCAGTCTGCCGGATGCGTCGAGCCGTACCAATACGGCCACCGCCACGCTGCAGAACTACAGCTATGACTACCAGTTGAACGCAACGCCCGGCGGCACGACTGACTTCACTGGCACGGCGACCGTCGCCTTCAGCAGCGCGACGATGACTGAGGTTGACAAGTGCATTGATGTCAGCGACACATACGCGGGCTTCCTGGGGACGGTGTGCTACGGCGTTGATACGCTGCCCAAGACGTTCATCTACAGCCGCTGGATCGGCCCGTACGATATCTGCGGCGACTACACGGTGGAGAACACCGCCTCGTTCGTGACCAACGACATAGGCGCAACCGGTAGCGATGGCTGGACGGTAACGGTGCACGTGCCGTGCGGCGGCTGCACGCTGACCCCCGGCTACTGGAAGACGCACTCGGTCTATGGCCCGGCGCGTTGGCCCGATGACACGTGGTATCTGCTCTCGGCGCTCGGCCCCGATACGCCGTTCTTCCTCAGCGGCCAGACCTACTACCAGGTGCTATGGACGCCGCCGTCGGGTGGTAACGCCTACTACATCTTGGCCCACGCCTACATCGCGGCGAAGCTCAACATCCTGAACGGGGCAGCCTCGACACCAGCGGTGGACCTTGCCATTCTCAATGCTGAGTCGTTCTTCGGCACCTACACACCGGCGAATGCGGCTTTGTTCAAGGGCAAAGCTGGCATGCAAGTCATCGGTTGGGCCACTAC
Organism: Aggregatilineaceae bacterium; assembly: GCA_040767545.1. Classification (GTDB taxonomy): domain Bacteria; phylum Chloroflexota; class Anaerolineae; order Aggregatilineales; family Aggregatilineaceae; genus UBA2029. The sequence goes on from JAXGOK010000083.1 coordinate 2,332, forward strand.
CCTGGACAACTACAACAACGGCTATATCGGCCCAGGGCACTGCAACGAGTAAGCGTGCGCGCCGCGCACGCGCCACTTTCACGTAAGCCGCGCGGGGGCATCAGCACGATGCCCCCGCTTTGCGGTCAGGGGTCGCTACTGCCGCGCCGCCAAACAGTCTATACTACGCCCAGGTGACACGTGGCTGGTCAACGGAAAGGAGCGGATATGCCTGCCAATTACCAGGCCGAGCTTGTGGGTGTGCTGGGGCGTCCGGTCGCGGAGAACCCCACTGGCGTCATGCAGGAGGCGGCCTTCGCCGCCGCTGGTCTGAGCTGGCGCTACCTCAACATCGAAGTGCCCCCCGATCGGCTGGCAGACGCCATGATCGGCGTGCGTGCCTTCGGGATGCGCGGCATCAACCTGACCATCCCGCACAAGGTGGCGGTGATGCAGCATCTCGACGAGATCGCGCCGGATGCGCGGGTCATCGGCGCGGTGAACACCGTGCGCCGCGACGGGGAGCGGCTGATCGGCGAGAACACGGACGGCAAGGGCTTCCTGCGTGGCGTGCGCCAGGACGCCGGGGTTGACCCGGCGGGGGCGCGCGTGGTCATCCTGGGCGCAGGCGGGGCAGCGCGCGCCGTCGCCACCGAGCTGGCCCTGGCGGGCGCGGCGCAGATCACCGTGATCAACCGCACGGCAGCGCGCGGCGAGGGCATGGTCGCCGACCTGCGCGCCAAAACGCCCGCCGCTGTCCGCTTCGAGGTGTGGCGCGGCGTCTACCGCGTCCCTGCTGACACGGACATTCTGGTGCAGGCCACGTCCATCGGCCTGTACCCGGACGTGGAGGCGATGCCGCCGGTTGATCTCAGCGCAGCCCCCGCTCACATGCTGGTCAGCGACGTGGTCTTCAACCCGCCGGAGACGCGCCTGCTGGCGGCGGCCAGGGCGCGCGGCCTGCCCACGCTCGACGGGCTGTCCATGCTGGTCTACCAGGGCGCGATCGGCTTCGAGATGTGGACGGGCGAAAAAGCGCCCGAAGCGGTCATGAAGCGGGCGCTGCGCGAGGCGCTGGGGGTGTGAGCGGGGCACCCCCCATCCCCG
>JAXGOK010000084.1:0-3403 GCA_040767545.1 Aggregatilineaceae bacterium
ACTGCTCCCGTGCACCGCTCAGTCGCCCACTTGGGACGTGGAAGCGTGGGGCGCACGCCGCGACGGGGCCTGGGGCACGCCGCCCGGCCACCACGTCCAGCGGCCAAACAGAGCGGCCAGCGCCGGGTCGAGCACCGTGCGCACCACAAAGGTGTCAATCAGCACGCCGACGGCCACCGCGAAGCCGATCTCCAGCAGCCCGGCTACCTCGCCGGTCAGCAGCGCGGCGAACGTGCCGGAGAGGATGATCCCCGCCGAGGTGATGATCGCGCCTGTTGTGGCGACCGCGACGTGCACGCCCTCGCGCATCCCGTGATAGCCGACCTCCTCCTTGATGCGCCCGAAGAGGAAGATGCTGTAGTCAATGCCCAGCGCCACCAGGAACACGAAGGAGAAGAACGGCACGTACCAGGTCAGCCCGGCCACGCCGAGCAGCGTCTTGAAGACCAGGTTAGTCAGCCCCAGGGTGAAGGTGAACGACAGCACCACCGTGCCGATCAGGTAGAGCGGGGCGATCACGCTGCGCAGCATGAGCAGCAGCACGATGAAAATGCCCAGCAGCACAAAGCCGATCGCGCGCAGCAGGTCGCGGTTCATCGTGTCGCGGATGTCGGCATTGACCGCCGGGCCGCCGCTGACCACGGCCTCGCCGCTGTCCTGGTAGCCCTGGAGCACGTGGCGGATGGTGCCGACGGTGTCTAGCGCGGCGTCGCTGCTCGGCGAGACAGCGAGGATGACCTCCAGCTTGAAGGCGGTGTTCTCTGCCGCCAGGTAGGTCGCCGCAAGCTGCCCGGCCAGCGCCGGGTCCAGCCCACCGCCGGTCGCGGGCAGGCCCGCCAGCAGATCGATCAGCGCGGTGGGCATCAGGTACGGCTCGTTCACCGTCTCGAAGCGGGCCGCCAGCCCTTCGACGGCGGCGGCCAGGTCGTCCTGCCGGGTGAGAAGCTGGAGCGGGTTGGCGAGCAGGTCGCGGATCGCAACCAGGTTCGGGTCGTCAGCCATTTCCGGGAAGCGCCCGGCCAGCAGGTCTACGTACCCCTGCATCCCGGCCAGCGCCGCGCCGATTTGCGCCGGGGCCAGCGCGCTCATCTGCTCTGCGTCGCCCATCATGCCCAGCGCCAGGCGAAGCTGCGCGCTGACGTGCAGCACGTTGCGCAGCTCAGCATATCCCTGGCCGAGCGGGTCATCCAGGCCACGCACATCGAAGATGCCATCGAGCGCCGCAATCTCGTCGCTGAGGCGCACGATGTCGGCGGCGATGCGGTCGGGATCGCGCCCGGTCACGACAACCGTCAGCGGCATGGTGTTGCCCGCGCCCAGGCTGTCTTGCAGCAGTAGAAACCCCTTGACAATCGGCTTGTCGTCCGGCAGGTCGTCGAGCAGGTCGTAGGTCACGTGCTGGCTCAGGCCATAGACCGAGAGCGGCACCATGAGGGCGACGATGACCAGGATGACCACCAGCGGGCGCGTGCTGACCCATTTCGAGGTCACCGCGTACAGCCGCCCCTCGCCACGATGCGTGGCCTGCCGGGGCCAGAACGCCCGGTCGCCGAGCGTCGCCAGCAGCGCCGGGACGAAGGTCAGCCCGGCCAGCAGCGACATGACGATGCCCAGGGCCAGCGCCGGGCCGGTCGTGTTGAAGATGCCCATCTCGGCAAAGACCATAGCCATGAAGCCGACGAAGATCGTGCCGGCGCTGCTGGTGATCGTCTCGCCGACGCGGTGCACGGTGTGGGCTGTGGCCGCTTCGATACCGGGGTGATCGGCCATCTCCTCGCGGAAGCGACTGATCAGAAAGAGGCAGTAGTCCGTGCCCGCGCCGTACATCACAGTGATCAGCAGGACGTTGGCGTAGGTGGTGATCGTCAGGTGAGTCGCGCCCAGCCAGGCGACGATGCCGCGTGTGATCAGGAAGGCGAGCGTCACCGCCGACAGCGGAATGAGCGGGCTGACCGGCGAGCGATAGACCGCCAGCAGGATGAAGATCACCAGCAACACTGTCACCCAGATGGCGCGGTCGGCGCTGGCGACTACCGACTCGCTGGTGTTGTAGATGAGCGGGCTGGCTCCGGTCTGGTAGGCGCGCACCGCTGGCTGGCGGTGCGCTTCCAGCCAGGTGTCAATCTCCTTCATGGCGGCGATGGCTGGCGGTTCGGTGGCCGTCTCGGTCATGTTGACGCGCACCAGGGCGACTTTGTTGATCAGATGCGGGTCGGCGCTCGCCTCTCCCGCCACCAACATGGCAGCCAGCGCCGGTGACTGGGTGGGCGAGGTCACCGTGTCGAGGACTTCCGGCGCTTCGTCGCTGGTCACCCAGTCGGTGAAGGCACGGATGAAGCGCCCCGCCTCGGTGTCAAGCTGCGCCTCGAACGAGGGAGCGTCTGGATTCAGCACTCCCTCGGTGGACTGGCGGGCGTCGAAGACGATGACCGAGCTACCCTCGGCGTTGTCGTCGGGGAACAGCTCTCCGTACAGGGCGCTGGCGTGCTTGAAGGGAGCGTCAGCGGGCAGGAAATCGGCCAGGTCGGAGCTGACGACATCGGCCATGTTGGGCGCGACCAGGGTGACAATCGCTGCCGCCGCCACCCAGGCGACAATGATCGGGATGCGGTAGCGGGTGGCGAAATGTCCCAAGTATTCGAAGATCATGCGGAAGCCTCCGGGGTGCTGGAATCTACCGCCTGTTGGGCGGTGACGCCGCGTTGCAGCGCGATGAGCATGAACTCGGCCAGGTCGGTTGCTGTGTAACCGGTGTCGTTTTCCAGCCACCAGCCAAGCAACTGGATCATCATGCCGGTGACGATCTGGGCCACCACGTGCGCAGGGATCAGGGCTGTCAGGGCTTGCTGGGGAAACTCGCTGATGAGCGTGCGCTCAATCACCGTCGCCAGGTATTGGCGGCCAAAAGCGTTGAGCCGGCTGGAAGCCGCTCCGCCGACCATGATCAGCATTAGCTCGCGGTTCTCTTCCGCCCAGCGAAAGGCGCGCTCAAAGCTGCCTTTGACCCAGGCCGGATCGAAGGGATGGGCACGGGGCGTGCTGACGATCTCGGCCACCAGCGCGTCGAAGCCCTGCTGCACCAGCTCGCGCACGCAGACTTCTTTGTTGGCGAAATGCTTGTAGAACGTCGCCTTGCTCACGTCAGCGTGCTCGGTGATGGTGAGGATGTCCACCTGACCGTAGCCGTGCGCGCTGATCAGGTCGCGCGCGGCGTCAATCAGGCGTTGGTGAGTGGCGGCTTTGCGCCGTACATGGCGCGTCAGGCGTCGGGGCATAGCTGCACCTTCGGGCCGTCTTCCAATGGTATACGCATCGTTTAATGGTATACGAGCCGTCTACTATTGTAGTACGGTCTGGTGTCCTGTCAATAGGCAGGGGGTGCATCTCATGATGGGAACAAGAA
>JAXGOK010000085.1:0-3355 GCA_040767545.1 Aggregatilineaceae bacterium
CCTCTGACACGCGCCGTGAGTGCCTGACAATTTTATGGTCTTGTGCACCCATACCAACACTAACTCTGGTACTGTCTGTGACGTATGGTAGAATCAAGGGTGCAAGTCCGTTTGTATAAGGAGTAGCAGGATGTTCACAAAGCGCCATCTGAAAAGCGGTAAAGTGAAGGTGGAATTCACGCTCCCCGATTCCATCGCCGCGAACGCCGAGAGCGCGTACCTGGTGGGCGACTTCAACGACTGGGACGAGGCCGCCACCCCCATGACACGCTACAAGAACGGCAAGTTCAAGGTCTCGCTGGACCTGGAACCCAACCACGAGTACCAGTTCCGCTACCTGGTCAACGGCAGCCAGTGGCACAACGACTGGGACGCCGATCGCTACGTCGCCAACCCGTTCAGCGGCGACAACTCAGTGGTCAACACCAGCCCCGACTAGCGGCCACACCGAATTGCAGACGCACACAGCGGACGCGCCGCCATGACTCATTACCGCTCGTGCGGTGCGCTCCTCGTTCGGACACTGCGCCGCCCGTGCCCGCTCATGCTGGACGGGCGGCGGCTCGCCACAACTGGTTTTGCACGGAGTCCTGAATGATCCACTTTGGACGTGAAACGCTCGACGCACTCCTGCGCCGCGAATGGCTCGTCACCAACGGCATCGGCGGCTACGCGCTGGGGTCGCTGGCAGGCGCGCGCACACGCCGCTACCACAGCCTGCTCACCGCCTCGCTCCAGCCCCCCACCCGCCGTACCGTGCTCGTCGCCGGTCTCGATGCGTGGGTGGAAATTGATGGCCGCCGCTCGCCCCTGGTGACGCACGAATGGGCGGCGGGCGTCGTGCTGCCCGATGGCTACCGTCATCTGGAGAGCTTCCACCTGGAAGGGGCGATCCCCGTCTTCGTGTGGGGGCTGGGCGACGTGCGCCTCGTGCAGCGCATCTGGATGGCCCACGACCAGAACACAACCTACGTCACCTATTCCTACGTGCGCGGCACGGCGCACCTCAAGCTGGTCATCAAGCCGCTGTGCGCCTATCGCGATCACCACAAGCTGACCAAAGGCGGCTACCCGGTGGAGGTGACGCCCCTACCTGCGCCCTGGTCAGGCGGCGCGGGCGTGCGCGTCAGCCAGCACCCCGACCGCAACGGCAACGAGGGCGGTGCTCTGCGCATCTTCACCAACCAGGGCGCGCTCACCCCCGATGCCGAGTGGTGGTGGTCTTTCCACCTCTCTGAAGAGAAGCGGCGCGGCCTGGGCGACCAGGAAGACCTCTTCGCCGCAGCCGCTCTCGCCGCTGAGCTAGACCTGGGCAGCACCCTGGCCCTTGTCTTCACCGCCGAGGAGGGCGATCCCGCGCCCTGGCACGACGCCCTGCTCGCCGAGCAGCAGCGCCAGCAAGCCCTGCTCGCCGGGGCTGGGCTGGACGACGCGCCCGCCTGGATTCGCCAGCTTGCCCTGTCCGCCGACCAGTTCCTCGTCACGCGCGACATGGACGGCAAGCCGGGAAAGAGCATCCTGGCCGGTTATCCCTGGTTCAGCGACTGGGGCCGCGACACCATGATCGCGCTGCCGGGCTTGACTCTGGCCGTCGGGCGCGTCGAGGAGAGCGCCGAGATTCTGCGCACCTATGCCTGCTGCGTGGATCAGGGGATGCTGCCCAACCGCTTCCCCGACGGCGGCAGCGCGCCCGAATACAACACCGTAGACGCCACGCTGTGGTATTTCCAGGCGGTTTACGCGCACTATCAGGTCACCGGCCCCACCGATCCGCTCTTCCAGGACTTGTACCCTGTGCTGGCCAGCATCCTACGCTGGCACATCGAGGGCACGCGCTACAACATCCGCATGGACCCGGCGGACGGCCTGCTTTTCGCCGGCGAGCCTGGCTTGCAGCTCACCTGGATGGACGCCAAGATTGACGACTGGGTGGTGACGCCGCGCGTCGGCAAGCCGGTGGAGATCAACGCACTGTGGGTCAACGCCCTGCGCATCACCGCTGAGCTGGCCGCCGCCCTGGGACACGACGAGGACGCCGCCCAGTATACGACTCTGGCCGACCGCGCCCAGGAGAGCTTCGCCCGGCGTTTCTGGTACAATGGCGGCTACCTGTACGATGTCGTGGATGGGCCGGATGGCGACGACCCCACGCTGCGCCCCAACCAGATTTTCGCCGTCGCGCTGCCTTTCCCGCTGCTGGAAGGCGAGCGGGCACAGGCGGTGGTGGACATCTGCGCGCGCGAGCTGCTCGTCTCCTACGGGCTGCGCAGCCTGGCCCCCGACGAAAGCGAGTACACCGGGCACTACGGCGGCGATGCCTTGCAGCGAGACAGCGCCTACCACCAGGGCACGGCCTGGGCCTGGCTGCTGGGGCCGTTCACCATCGCCCATTTCCATGTGTACGGCAAGGCCCGTACCGCGCTCAGTTACCTGGAGCCGCTGGCCGATCATCTAGCCGATCAAGGGCTGGGCACGCTCGGCGAGATCTTCGACGGCGATCCGCCCCACCAGCCGCGCGGGGCTGTGGCCCAGGCGTGGAGCGTGGCCGAAGTGCTGCGCGCCTACCGCGTCTTGGAGCCTGGGCTGAAAGCCGTCAAGAGCTAACTGGATCTCAGGGGGACTGCTTGAGGTACGTCTATGGCCGATGAACCTTACCTGGCATCCGGCACCCTCTCACCGTCCAGCCGCCCGTACCGGCTGATGCTGGCCGGGACAGTGCTGCTCTTCCTGGGCACACTGACGGCTGCTGTGCTGATCATCCTCCTGGCCAACGCCCAGGAAGCAAGCCAGGAGTCCGACTTCGCGGCCACGCTAACCGCGCTGGCCCCTGGCATGTACTTCGCCCAGTCCGACTTTGCGCCGTCGCCAGAGCCGGGCGCGGCGCTGGTCAGCGGGCAGTATCCCTTCGCATCAGGCGATGACGCGCCCACCTTCGGCCCCGGCGACTCGTGCGCAGAGCAGGTCGTCACCGGCAGTGTGCTCGACAGCAGCGGCCAGCCCACCGACGCCTTCACCGTGCTGGCCTGGGGTGACTACGTGGCCCCGCGCCTGCTGCTCACCGGCGAGATTACCGGTCACGAGGTCGGCCAATGGCAGTTGGCTGTTCCGGGGGGCATCAACCGGCGGGTGTGGGTTCAGGTGACGGGGGCGGGGCGCTACCTGTCCGCGCCGGTCGAGATCGTCTTCAGCGCCGAGGACTGCACCCGCACTCTGGCGACGGTCGTCTTTGCGCAGCGCGGCGCGCTGGACAGTGCCGCCACCCCCTGAGATTGTTCAGCCCCAACGTAGGGGCAAGCTTGGGAAACCACGCACATTAAGTCAAGGCATCTGGCGGGAGCGTCCAGGCGGAACGCCC
>JAXGOK010000086.1:0-3340 GCA_040767545.1 Aggregatilineaceae bacterium
GTGACCGGGTTAAGACGGGGAAGACGATCACCAACAGCGACATCCGCGTGATTCGCGCGCTGGAGCAGCTTTACGCTCCACAGGGAGCCAGTGGGTGCGCCGACGGCCTATACCCCACGCCAGCGCCGGTGACGTTCACTACCCCTGAGCCGGTGATGTCGCCGACGCCCACGCTCATCCCGCCGCCGTCGAAAACGCCGACGCTACCCCCGCCCACACCCATTATCGCTGAGGAGGTGCGACCGACGAGCACGCCTCCTGCTGAAGCGTATGCCCTGGCGCGGCTGCAGTCGTTCTGCGACGCCGACCAGAGCGGCGTCATTGAGGTGCGCGTGTACGACTGGCGTGGTGAGGGGGTTCCGGGCGTGCCAGTGACGGTAACCTGGAGCGGCAGCGAGCGGGACTCGTTCTTCACCGGTCTCAAGGCCGAGCGCGAAGCGGGCTATGCCGATTTCGTCATGGAGGCGGGGCGCGCCTACACCGTCAGCCTGCCCGGACTCGTGTCTTCGGCTCCGGTGGTCGAGGCGGTTCCCTGCACGGCGCAGGATGGGCGGCAGGCGACCATGTCGTACTGGGTGAATTTCCAAGAGCGCGCCAACTAGCGCTGCTGGTACCATCTGGCAGGAGTACGTGACGCAGGGGGGGAGGGTTAGGAAACCCTCCCCTACTGATTCCTAGTTGCCGGCGCTCAGCGACCACTTATCGAAGCGGGCCGCGCCTACCTCGTTCACCCCAGAGAGGCCGGGGCTTTGCAGCCAGGCACTCACTGAAAACAGCAGCGGTATGACCGGATAAGTCCCTTCCGCGCCGAAGAACAGGCGCTCGACCTGGTCATAAGTCTGGGCGCGCGCGGCAGAGTCGAGGATGTTCGCTGCGCTGTCCAGGGCGGCGTCGGCCTGGTCGCACTCGCGCCCGGTGCGGAAGTAGCCGTAGCGACAGTGCAGGGCGTCGTTGAGCCAGGCGTGCGCGTCCGGGTAATCGGCGCTCCAGGTTGCCAGCCAGGCGTGTGGGCGGGTGACAATTTCGGCGTCGTAGGTGGAGTGCGCCAGCTCGATCAGCAGCGTGCGCGACAGCTCTTCGACGGAGAAAAGCGCCGGCGTGCACCCCAGGGCAGTGCTCCACTGCTCAGCAATCGCCTGGCCGAGTTCCAGCCAGGCAGGATCATCGTCCGGCACGCGCAGCCGCAACGGTTCCGGTGCCCCCGCGCAGCCGGGATAGCCTGCCGCGCTGTAGTTGTCCTGGGCCAGCTTCTGGTTGGCGTCTGGAATCGCGGGGCTGGACGGAGCGGCGACGATCCCCGCCGGAGTGAACTGCTCGGCGGGCAAGTACTGGCCGTCAAAGATTCCCTGAGCGAGTGCGCGGCGATCGAGCGCGGCGGACAAGGCCCGGCGTACCTCCTCCTGATCCACCATTTCGCGCTCGTAAGAAAAGCCCAGCAGGACGAGGGTGAGTCCCTGGCCGGTATGCAGACGGTCGGGCAGGCGGCTCTGCGCGTCTGCGATCTGGCTGGCAGGCAGGCGGGCGAAGTCAACGCGACCGCTCTCTGAGAGAGTCAGCGCGGTCAGCGTCTCGCTGGTGAAGGTGACTGCTACCTCCGCGACCGTGCCTGTCAGCGGGTCGGGCCAGTGCGGATTACGGATGAGCGTCATGCCGGCGGCAGACCAGCTTTGCAAGACATAGGGGCCGCTGGTCAGGAGGCCCGGAGTCCTCGTCCAGTCTGCGCGGTCAGAGACCGCTTCGCGCGGGATGGGGAAGAACTCCGGCGTGCTGAGCAGGCTGGGCAGGTAGCTGACCGGGAATAGAAGCTGTATCTCCAGGGTGTGGGGGCCGGTCGCGCGCACGCCGATCTCGCGGGCAATGAACAGGTCATTCACGACCTCTGGAAAGGCGTTGGCGACTGTCAGGCACCCCTGGACGACCATCAGGTTCGTTGTCACTGGCCCCGGACGTGTCGGGTCGCACCCGCGCTGCACCGCGTAGACGACATCGCCCGCCGTGACGGGGCGGACGGTTTCAACGGCCATGCTTTGGGCGTCGTAGCGCACCCACTGAATATCCTCGCGCAGGTCGAAAGTCCAGGTCAGCCCGTCGGCGCTGACGTCCCAGCTTTTTGCCAGCAACGGCTCCACCTGGCCGCTGTACGGGTCGAAGCGGGTGAGTCCGATGAAGAGATTCTCCACCAGATCATGCGTGTAGGGATCGAAACGGGACTGAAGCAGCGGATCAAGCGTCTCCGGCTGAGGCATCGCCAGGCGCAGGGTATCTGCACTGTCCTGCCGCACTGGTGACGCTGCATCTGCCAGCGGGACAGACCACAGCCCCAGCAGAGTCAGGGCGACGACTATCCGCAGGAGTGTCTGACTGAATCTCACAGAAGCTTGCATAGCTCTCGCTCACGTGTTGATGGTGCGGGGTCAAGGCGGGCGCAATTGTAGCGCAAGCGCAGGGGATGAAACCAACGCTTGGGCAATGATTGGCTGTCTGGCAACGCGCGGCGGACGGGCACGGGGGCGCGTCTAGGGTGCAGCAGCGGCGAGAGGCAGCCGCATCTCGTACTGGCGCAAGGAGACCGCATAGCCGCTGCTGAGATAGCCAGCGAGGGCGGGGTCACCTTCGGCCACGTTGTAGCTGTGACCGAATGCTTCGGGCTGCATCCGGTGCAGGTGGGCGAGAATGGCCGCAGCGACCGCCGCGCGATCCTCGCCTGGGCGCGTAGCCAGGTCAGCCAGGCGGATCTCGTGGCGATGGCTCCAGCCCAACCCGTAGCCGACGACTGTCTCGTCGCACAGAGCCACCCAGCCGCGCAGCATGTCCGCCCGGTGCTGCAGCGAGCGGATGTCGCGCTGCCAGCAATTGGCGATGTCGTGGAACGCATGGAAATAGCGCAGCAGATCGGCGGCAGGCCAGGTGCGGATCGTGTAGCCGGTCGGCGCGGGTGAGGCATCCGCTGGCGGACGCTCAAGGACGAGCAGCCGCCGGATCGAGACAAAGCCGAGGCGCTCGTACAGATGGCGCGCTGCCTCGTTAGCCTCGATGACCTCAAGCCGGACTTCGCAAACTCCCCGTGCCTGGGCCTGTTCCAACAAGTGCTCCATCATGCGCAGGCCGATGCCGCGCCGCCGCCATTCGGGGACGACACCCATGCCGCCGATCCACGCTTCGCCCTGGCGCAGGCCGAGCATCCCTGTGCCGACAATATCGTGATCGGCCAGGGCTGCGACCGAAGCATCCAGGTCTAGATCGTCCTGGCGGATCAGGGCACGGAATGAGCCGGGCGTCATGACGATGGGGGTGAAGTAGTCGATGTAGGCAAGGTTGAAGGCGTTAGTGAACTGGTCGA
>JAXGOK010000087.1:0-3227 GCA_040767545.1 Aggregatilineaceae bacterium
GCGATTTACTTCCTGGGCCTGGCTGCGCAGCTCGATCTCGATCATCTCGTTAAGATGTGTGCGCTCCTGGTTGCGCACGACGGCCAGCTCGTCGGCGCGGGTGAGGGTGTAGGGGTAGCGCCACATCAACTGGCATTGGTCGTAGACCAGGGCGTGCGCCGCGTTCACCAACGCCGGATTGCCCGCGACCCACAGCGGCAATTCGACGCGCGCCAGATGGTAGGGCGGGCCGCTGCTGACGTTGAGGTAGAAGCAGGCGATCTCGTACTTGGCGTCCTTGTCGTGATAGTCCTTGTTGCGCGGCGACTGCTGCACCAGCAGCGCCGAGCGCTCGCCCGGCTTGAGCAGCCGGAAAAGCAATGCCTGGTCGGTCAGCCCTTCCAGGTCGCCGTTGGACTTCAGCGCCGGCTCGCGTACCTCGGCGGCGTCCAGGCTCATCAGGTGTAGCAGGCCGATCAGGAAGGTGCTCGCCGGGCGGTCTACGTAACCAAGCAGGCTGGCGGACTCGCCATGCGCGGAGCGGTTGGCGTGCAGGTCGTGCAGGTTGACCTGCCAGCCCAGGTGCTCGGCCTCAAGCTGCTTGTAGTCGGGCACATCCTTTTCCACCCAGAACAGCAGCGGCCCGTCGGTGATCGCCAGCAGCGGCCCCGCGCAGTCAGCCCGTGCCCATGCTTCGCGGGCTAGTACGGCCAATTCCTGCACGCTGCGCCGCGCGTTGACCGCCGCGTTGGTGATAAGCTGGCCGTGCTCGTTGTGCAGATCGGCGTCGCTGTAGTGAAGCTGCGGCTCGGTGATCTGCTCTGGCAGGGCGTCCGCCCCGTGATAGTAGACGAAGACGCCCACGTTGACCAGGTAATAGAGCGCCGCCGCGTGGGGGTTGGGGTAGACCTGCGAGCCGTCGGCGGCCAGAATGGTGGCGCGCGGCGGGAGGGGCGGCAGCGGGTAGGAACGGTTGCCCGGCTCGTCGAGCAGCGCCGCCCCGCGAAAGCCCGCGTCACGGGCGCGGGCCAGGGTCACGCGCTCGCGCACGGCCTCCACATCGCCGAGCAGCGCCAGCCGTTCCCAGGCGAGCGCGCTCCGCTCGTCCAGCGAAGCGTTGCGTGCGGCCAGAGCGCGGCCCATGCGCGCGACCTGCGCCGCGACTTTCTCGAATTCGAGCGTCACTGTCCCGCCTCCAGGCACTCTTAAGGGCGCGCGTTGATGGCGGTCAGTGTAGCACTGATGTTCTGAGGCGTCAAGCACGGCACGGGATGTCTCTCACAACGGGGTCTTGTAGGGGAGGGTTTCGAAACCCTCCCCTACAAGCGCCGGGGATCGTCAGCCCCGATCTGGAGCATACGCCATCGCGCCCTGCGGTATAATGGCCCTCGCCCGCAGACCGTGATCTGCGCTCACTCAAGGATGAGACCGCACTATGACTGACACACTGGATACCAGGGCGGCGCTCGACATCGCCGAAGGCATTGCCCGTCATGCCGGGGCTGTTCTGGCCGAGCACTACCAGCGCCCGCGCGCCGCGCGCAGCAAAAGCTCGCTCGTTGACCTGGTCACCGAGGCGGACGGCGCTTCGGAGGCGCTGGTCGTCGCCGCGCTGCGCGCCGCCTTCCCCGATCACCACATTCACGGCGAAGAGGGCGGCGGTTACGGCCCTGCGCCCGACGAGACACCCTACCACTGGTACGTTGACCCGCTCGATGGCACGACCAACTTCGCCCACCGCTTCCCTATCTTCTCGGTGAGCCTGTCGCTTTCCGGCCCAGACCTCCAGCCGATCCTGGGCGTGGTACACGCTCCGCTGCTCGGCGAGACGTACAAGGGCGTGCGCGGCGGCGGGGCGACGCTCAACGGGCAGCGGCTGAGCGTGAGCGCCGTCCCCGACCTGGCGCAAGCCCTGGTCATCACCGGCTTCCCTTATACGTCGTGGACGGCGGAAGACAACAACAGCGCGCGCTTCGGCCACTTCCTGCGGCGGGTGCAGGCGACGCGCTGCTGCGGGTCGGCGGCGCTCGACCTGTGCTGGGTGGCCGCCGGGCGCTTCGATGTCTACTGGGAAGAAGGGCCGCGTCCCTGGGACGTGCAGGCGGGAATCTTGTTTGTGCGCGAAGCCGGGGGTACAGTTACCGATTACGCAGGCCAGTTGAGCCGCGAGGCGCTGTCCGGCCAGCGTATTCTGGCGACGAACGGCCTGGTGCACGAGCAAGCGCTGGCCGTCATCCAGTGCGGCGACGATGCGCCGCGTCCCGTCCCATCTGTATGAGTCGCGTGAGTTGCGCCCAGCGAAAGCGAAGAATCCCATGATACGGTTTGCGCGCTTTCTCCCCGCTCTGATCCTGCTGGCTGTTATCGCTGCGAGCGCGGTCGTTCCGGCGCTGGCCCAGAGCGAGAATCCGCTCTATGCCCCGGTCAAGCTGCTCGTGCCGGAGGTGCTGTCCATCCGCCCACACGACCCGGCGGCCTATACGCAGGGCCTGCTGCTGCATGACGGCTACCTCTACGAGAGCACTGGGCGCAAGGGCTTCTCCACGCTGCGCAAGGTGGACCCGCTGAGCGGCGAGGTATTGCAGCAGATCAGCGTCCCGGAACAGTACTTCGCTGAAGGGCTGGCTCTGGTCGGCGAGCGGCTGATCCAGCTTACCTGGAAGTCGGAAGTTGCGTTCGTCTACGACTGGGAGACGTTCGAGAAGGTGGGGACGTTCGTCTACGAGGGCGAGGGCTGGGGCCTGTGCACGGACGGGCGGTACCTCTACATGAGCGACGGCACGCCCTTCCTCGACGTGCGCGACCCGGAGACGTTCGCGCTGATTTTCAGTGGGCTGGTCACGGTGCAGGGGTCTATCGTCGAGCGCATCAACGAGCTTGAGTGCGTCGGTGACCACATCTACGCCAACATCTACCAGACCGACTACATCGTCCAGATTGACAAGCGCAACGGCGTGGTGACAGCAGTTATTGATGCGTCCACGCTGCTCACCGAGGACGAGCGCGCCGGCCTGGACAGCGAGGAAGTGCTCAACGGCATCGCCTACCTGCCGGAGACGGACACCTTCCTGATCACCGGCAAGCATTGGCCCTGGATGTTCGAGGTGCGCTTCGTGGAAGCTGAGGCCCAGCCGCAGCAGTAGGTCGGACTGTACGCGCATCCTGAGCTGGACACCACACACGGCGCGTAGGGGCGTCGGCTCCCTGCGCCGCGTGTGCAGAAGACTTCCGTGCCCGCGCTGGTTGAT
>JAXGOK010000088.1:0-3216 GCA_040767545.1 Aggregatilineaceae bacterium
GTTCGTGGCCGCACTACCGCACCAGCAGCTTGCGCAGCGCCTTGCCGTAATTCACCAGCGTATTGAGCAGGAAGCGCGGCCCGCCAAGCTGCCAGCGCCGGATCAGCCGCTCGACCAGTCCCGCCCCCGCCCGCACCAGCAGCCAGGGCATCCCCAGCCAGGCGCGGAATGGCGTGGGCGCGGGGGTGTACCCCGCTCGCCGGAACGGGCCACCGGCCACGCGCTGCGCCAGCGCCACCTCAGCGGGGGCCAGCGTTTGCGCCCAGCGACCGAGCGCATCGGCGACGATGCCCTTGCGGTCGCTGCGATCCCCTTCGGCGGTGTTCCACCAGCGCACGTCGAGCATTTCCGCCGCGAAGTCCAGCCCCAGGAAGTCGCACACCGCCCGCGCGGTCGGCTCCGGCTGGGTGACCAGGTCTTCATAGCGCAGGGTGTGCAGCCGGTCGGGGTGGGCGCGGCGCGCGTCCTGCCCGGCGCGCACGGCCAACCGCCATTCCAGCGCGTCCCAGAACGGGTCGTAGACGCGCTCCAGGCTGCGGACGCGCCGCTCTGCCGGGTCAAGCTGCGTGGCCGTGCGGATGGACTGCTTGCGCTTCTTCTTGGAAGCCAGGATGTCGCGCGGGTCGCGCACGATCTCCACGAAGCGCGCGTCCGGGACGCTGCGCAGAATCTCGCCAATCAGAAAGACGTGCTGCGGCGTCTTCTCCAGCCAGCGCGTTTTGCCCGCGCGCGCGGCCAGGTGATCGAACACCGCGCGAAACACCGCGCCATAGGTGCGCGGCTGGGCTGCCGCGCGGATCGCGGCCAGGTCAGCGGCGGAGAGCGCGGCGATCTCTGGCCGCCAGCGGCGGGGCAGGCTGCGCAGGCGGGCGGGCTGGCCGTGCTGGATCAGGTCGGCCAGCAGCAGGGCCAGGTCGTCCATGACGCCATCGTCGCTCAGGTCGGGGTACAGCCCGCTGAGGAACGGCAGATAGGCGAAGTAGCGCGTCTCGTCGGCGGCAGCGAAGACGGCGGGATGCGCGGCCAGGATGTTGTGCAGCAGCGTGGTGCCCGAATGCATGTAGCCCACGACGAAGACCGGGGCGTTAGTTGCAGTATTCATGTCCCCTCCCGCTGGCCGCGCGCGAACTGGGGCACGGTGCGCGCGATGAAGTCACTCACGTCAATCAGCTCGGCGAGCATGTGCTGGCGCTTGGCCTCCCACGCGGCGGGCGTCGCCGGGTCGCCGAGCAATGCCCGCGCTTTGGCCAGCGCGTCCGCCTGGCCGGTCTGCGGATCGTGGAAGGCGTAAACCATGTCGTAGCGCCGCTCAATCTCGGTAATGTAGCCGCGCCGCGAGGTGGACAGGAAGATCGCCGGCGTGCCCAGCATGGCGCACTCAGCGGCCATCGTCGCACTTTCGCCGAAGAACAGCCGGGCGAACGCCTGCAAGTGCAGCATGTTGCGGCGCGGGCCGCGCAGCGCCAACGCTTGCAGGTCGGGCGGCAACGGCTTCTCCGCGCTGAGGATGATCCGCCCGTAGGGGGCCAGCGCCGCGATCACCGCGCGCAGATCGCGCACGCCGAAATCGCCCACATCGTGGCTGGCTCCCCAACTGACCAGGCGCACAATGACGAACGGCTCGCCGGGGCGCAGACCCTCAGCTTCCAGCGCCGCCGGATCGGGCGTGAAGTAGGCCGGGTGGGTGTAGGCAAGCTGCTGGTAGCCGTTGTAGCGAATGTGGCGGCTCCCCGCCGATTTCTGGTAGGCGCGCGGGGTGATCACGGCGCGGGCCAGCGGGTAGGTGAGCGCGTTGGCGACGCGGGCGTGCTCCGTGTCGGAGAAGACGACGACCGGCACGCGCTCCGGCAGGCAGCCATAGACGAGGAACGTACCCGCTTCGGCGGCGGCAACATCCGGACGAAAACGCCGCACGACCCGGCGCAGTCCCCAGGCGCGCTCGGCCAGCTCGACGGCCAGCCCAGCGACGCCGCGCCGCGCCCGGCGGCCAATGCGGATATGCTCCAGCCCGAACTCGTCCAGCAGCGCCCAGGTGATGTCTTTGTTGCGGCTGGTGACGCACAGCGCGTGCCCTTCGCGCTGCCAGCGGGCGAGGGCGTGGCGGAAGAAATGCGCGTGCATGGGGTGGGTGATGTCCACCAGAATACGCATGGTCAGCGGTCGCTGTTGATGTAGCGCAGCAGGGCGATCTGCTCGGAGATCAGCCCCAGCATGAACAGGACAAGGCCGATGCTGATCGCCAGCCCGCCGAAGCCGCTGAAACGGTGAGCTAGGGCCAGCCTGCCAATGGTGTAACTGCCCCCCGTCAGCAGAAAGAGCAGGCTGATCGGCAGGAATATCTTGAGCGGGACAAACAGCGTGCCCAGGCGGGTCAGCGTCAGCAGGAAGCGCAGCCCGTCGCGCAGCGGGCGAATCTTGCTGCTGCCCGTGCGCGCTGGCGAAGCGAACGGCTGGTAATGCACCGCGTACCCGGCGCGGAACAGGCAGATCGTCAGGGTGGTGGGGTACGAGAAGCCGTTGGGCAGCAGGTACAGAAAGCTGCGCGCAATGGGCGCGCGCACGGCGCGAAAGCCGGAGGTCAGGTCGGGCACCGGATAGCCGACGATGTACGAGGCGTAGGCGTTGAACAGGCGGTTGGCGATGGTGCGGTGCCAGTCGGCTTGCGTGCCGGTGCTACGCGCCCCGACGACCATATCGTAGCGGTCTATGTGCTGGAGCAGGTTCGGGATTTCCTCCGGGGGGTGCTGGCCGTCGGCGTCCATCAGCAGGATGATGTCGCCGCTGGCGGCACGGATGCCGGACTTCACCGCTGCGCCGTTGCCGATGTTGTAGGGGTGCGCCACCAGGCGGGCGGCGGGGTGCGCCCGGACAATGGCTGTGGTGCCGTCGGTCGAGCCGTCGTCCACGACGATGATCTCATCTACCAGCGGTTGGGCGGCCACCTGATCCAGAATGTCGCCGATCACGGACTCTTCGTTGTAGACGGGCATCACCACTGACACGCGCTGCGAGTTAAACACCGGCTTGCTCCCCCGCTGTGAGTTGGCACCGGGTACGATAATAGCCGATAGCGGGGCGGTTGTCAGGGATCAAGAGGTGATTGGTTGTTGGTTGCTGGTGATTGGTTGGTAGGGGTGCTGCTTGCTGCGCCCCTACGCCGGGCGGGGGTCGGGCGGGGTTCCGTAAGGGCGTATTGCAATACGCCCCTACCGGGGT
>JAXGOK010000089.1:0-3119 GCA_040767545.1 Aggregatilineaceae bacterium
GGTGGAGATGAAGCGGTCTTTGAGGCGGTCTAGCTCTTGCAGGCGCGAGATGTCGCGCAGGACGACCACCGAGCCGATCAGGGCGTCGCCCTCCATCGCCCGCGCCGCCTTCGCCTGGAAGGTGGCGCTGTTCAACTCGATGATCTCGGTGGCGTCGCGCCCCGCGTCGTCCTGCGAGATCACGCGCTGCACCAGCTCGCTGACGCGCTCCTTCAGCCCGATATCCTGCCCGTAGCGGTCGAACAGCGCGCGCGCGACAGGGTTGGTCATGACAATGCGCCCGGACAGATCGAAGACGATCACCGCGTCGGCCACCGAGCGCAGGATCGCTTCGGTGCGCTCCTGCTGCTCGCGAATCTTGGCGGTGCGCTCGATCACGCGCGCTTCTAGCTCGATGGTGTGCTCGCGCACCTTCTCGTACAGGCGGGCGTTGGACAGGGAGATGGCCAACTGCGCCGCCAGCGGCTCCAGCACGTCCAGGTCTTCCTGGCGAATGCTGTGATAGCCGCGCCGCTCGACGACCAGCACGCCGGTCACCTCGTCGGCGACGATGAGCGGCACGGCGAGCGAGCAGCATTCGAACGCGCCCTCGCCCGCGTCCAGGAAGCATTCCTGGTCTTGCAGCACCGGCTCCGACCGCTCGATGGCCTGGGCCGCCACCCACAGCGCCGACCGGTAACGTTCCGGGTCGCCCTGGGCAGACGCTACTGCCCCATCGAGGAACGTCAAGCGGACGGCGAGCTTGCCGTCTTCCATGGTCAGCAGGCTGATCGCGGTATAGCCGAGAATCTCGAACAGCTTGCGCGCCACGCCCTCGACCAGGGTTGTCTGGCTGAGGATGGCCGCCGAATAGCGGCCCACTTCGTTGACCAGCCGCAGATGGTCAAGATGGCGGCGCACTTCCTCAAACAGGTTGGCGTTCTCGATAGCCAGCGCCGCCTGCACGCCGAACACGCCCACCTGCTCGGCGAACCCCTCGGCGAAGGCGTCGGGATGGACCGTGTTGACCAGCAGCAACGTCCCCACCGGCACATCCGCCTTCAGCAGCGGTACGGCCAGCACAGCCTGCGCGCCGGTCAGGGCGATGAAATCATCGGGCAGGACGGCGCTGTACTGCACCTTGTTGACGGCGTGCGGACGCCAATCGCTCAGCGCGCGCGCTGGTAGCAGCGCCGTATCGCTGCGCGCGATGCGGTGGCCCTTGAAATGCTCAGCGCCGCGCCCGCACGCCGCCGCGCCGACCAGAGAATCACCGTCGGTCAGCCAGAGGTACGCCCCCTGCACATCGAAAATGCCCAGACTCTCTTCGCACAGCAGGTCCAGGACGCGCGTGCTGTCAAGCTGGGCGCTGATCGCCAGGCTGAGCCGGCCCAGGTCGGTGGAGAGCGCAGCGCGACGCGTTGTGTCTTCGAACAGCGTCGCGTTCTCCAGCACCACGCCCAACTGCTGGCCGATGCTGGTCAGCAGGGCGCACAGGTCGTCATCGGGTGGCGCGCCAGCGGGGTAACAGACGGTGAGCAGCCCGTTCTCCTCCCCATGTGCCACCAGCGGCACGCTGAGAGAGTCCCATCCCCCGGCTTCGCCAGCGCACACGTCTGGCGGCCCGGTCACCCGCCCCAGCCGTTCCATCACTGTGTCGGGCAGCCCGTAGGCGGCGCACAGGCGCAGCCTGTCCTGGCCGGAACGCTGGTAGAGCGCCCCGGCGGGCAGCTCGAGCGCGCGCAGCAGCTCGATGAGCACGTTCTCCAGGCGGTTCTCGCCGGTCAGGGCTTCGTTGCTGGCGGCGAGAATCATGTTAAGCGCGCTCAGGGCGCGGTTCTGGCGCTGCGCTTCTTCAAGCAGGCGGAAGTTCTCGATGGCCACCGCGAACTGGCTGGCGTAGGTGCGCGCGATCTGCACCTGCTCCTCGGAGAAGCTGCCGGGCGTGAAGCTGTCCAGGGCGAGCAGGCCGATCACCGTGTCGCGCACGACCAGCGGCACGCCGATCCAGCTTCGAATCTCCCTGGGAGTGAAGCGGCCTGGCCGCCACAGCGGCTCGGCGCGCGTGTCGGCGATGAGCATGGGGCGCTTGCTTGCCGCTGCGCGCAGCACCAGCGGATAGTCAGTGGTCGGGATCGAGCGGTTGAGGAGCAGCGGCTCGCCGGGCGGGTGAACAACGCGGAAACGCCACTGATCATCGGCCTCGAAGAGGCCCACATGGGCGCGGTCGAAAGTGATCGCTTCGGCCAGATGCGCCAGCCCCGCGCGCAGCGCACCGTCCAGGTCGGCGCTGGTCACGACCTTATAGGTGGCTTCCTGCAACCGCTCGGCCTGGGCGCGCTGCTGGCGCGCAGCGGTGAGAGCCTTCTGGCGCGTGCTGGCCGTGCGCACGGCCAGCAGCGTCACCGGCGGCAGGTAGCCCAGCGCGGCCACCGTGATCAGCCATTCGCCGCCAGCCAGCGGTGAAAATGTGGGGATGAGCAGGCTGAGCAGCGCGACCAGCGTCAGTGGCACGGCATCGCGCCACAGCGTCAGGCGGCGGTGGTACAGCGCCCAGCCAATCGTCAGCGCATAAAGGAGCAGGCTGCCCACAATCACCAGCGCCCCGTAGGGCCAGGCGAACAGCACGCTGCTCAAAGCCCAGTGTGCCCAGGCCGATGAGGTCACGGGTGTGACAATGGGCAGGTCTTGCGCGGCGCGCAGCCCCAGGAACGCAGCGTCAAGCACGACCATGCTCAGCACGGCAAACGCGATCACTCGCCGGTAGTGCGCGCGCAGCCACGCTTCGAAGTACAGCCCCACCAGCGCCAGCGGCAGCAGCACCAGCACCGTCCAGCTTGAGAACAGCACGACCAGGACGGCGACTACTTCTGCCAGCGCGCGGTCAGTCGTGGTGCCCAGCACCAGATAGCCGCCAGTGGACAGGGCCGCGCTGCCAGCGTAAAGCACCATGACGATGCTGCTGACCGCGCGCGGAAAGCGATGCCCGATCATGGCCGCCAGAGCAGCGTAGAAACCGACTAACAGAATTAGCAGGTAGGCCATGCCTGCCTCAAGCGGCTACCTTTCTTGAAGTGGTTATTGGCTTCTAGTTGTTGGTTGTTGGTGGAGCCATCTTGTCAACGCGGCCCTTTGCCGAC
>JAXGOK010000090.1:0-3111 GCA_040767545.1 Aggregatilineaceae bacterium
CCCCCCCCCCCCCGGGGGTGAGGTCACGTTTGAAGCGATCTCCCTAGAGTCATCATGAGGGCGCATCCGTGCCTGGCTCGTCACTGTTGCTGACCGCTGCCCTGATCGCGGCCTATGGCGGGATCATCGCCTGGCTGGTCGTTATGCGCCGCCGGCCCCGCCGTGTGGCCCGGCGGCGCTGGCTGCTGCTGGCGCTGGTTGCGGCGTGGGCTGCGAACTGGATCGCGCTGCTGCCCCGTGACGCGCATACGCACGCGCCCTACGACGCGCTGCTGCCGGGCGCGCTGACCGCGCCCGCCCTGGCTATTCTGGCCACCAACATCTCGCTCGTCTTCTTCGGCGCGCTGCTGCTCAGCTACCTGCGCTCGCGGGCAGTCGCGGTGTGGCTGGTCGCGGGCGGCGTGTGGTGGCTGGCCCAGGTCGCGGCCAGCATCAACTCGTCCGGGGCAATGCTCGGCCAGGCAGGGTGGTATGGTGACCTGGCTTCCGCTGCTCACTGGTCTGCCTGGCTGGTTGTCGGCGGATGGCTGCTGGGGGGCGTTCTGCTCATGTGGAGCGCGCTGGCGGCCTTCTACCGTGCGGCGCTGCCGGAGGTGGCTAACCAGGCGTTGTTCGGCGCGGTGAACGTGCCGCTGGTCGTGACCGGCGTGGCGCTGGCGGCCAGCGGCGGGCGCGCCGTCTCCGAGGTTGGTCTGCTTCTCCAGTTCGCCGGGCTGGTCGGTGCAACATACGGCACGACCACGTATCGCGTCTTCGACATCCGCCGCACCGTGCGCCAGACAACCGCCGCCGGCCTGCTGACGCTGGTGACTGCGTTGGCAGCGTTCGGCGTGGCGCTGCTGGCCACCGGCATTGACGCGGCGACGCCGGGACGCCTGGCTCTGCTGGCGGCGCTGGCCCTGGCCGCTGCTGCGCTCGCTGCCCCTGTCCACGCCCTGATCCAGCGCGCGCTAGGCGAGCCGCGCGTGGTCGCGTCGCGCCAACTGCGCCAGTTCTCCGCCGACATGGGCCGCGTGGTCGAGCTGGACGAGCTCGTTGATGTCACCCTGCGCACCCTGCGTGACCTGCTGCGCGCCCGGCGCGGTGGATTCCTGCTGGTGACGCACGACGGCGAGAGCGACCTGGAGATCGAAGCGGTGCCGCGCCTGGACGAAATCCCGGAGATACGGGGCTGGATTGCGGCGGGCGGCCCCATCGGTGAGCGGTTCCTGCGCGCCCGCGCGCCCTTGCTGCAATACGATCTGGACTTCAGCCCGGACTTCGCCGCTGTGTCCCTGGCCGAGCGCCAGCTTTTCGCCCAGACGCGTATGAGCGCCTACGCGCCGGTGATCGTGCACGAGCGGCTAATCGGCGTGGTCTGCTGCGGCCCCAAAGTCAGCGACGACCCGTTCAGCGCCCACGATCTCGAATTGCTGATGACCATCGCCAACCAGACTGGCGCCGCCCTGCGCAGCGCCCGCCTGATCGCCGACCTGCGCCGCCGCGAAGCGGAGCAAATGGCGCTCAACCGCGCTCTGTCGGCCACCACGCAGCAGCTTGAGAAGCTGAACGGGGTCAAGACGGACTTCATCACCATCGCCAGCCACGAACTGCGCACGCCGCTCGCCCAGATTCGCGGCTACGTCGAGATTATGGAGTCCATGAATGACGAGAGGCTGCTCGACGAAGACCAGATCGCGGGCATGACGGCCAGCATCCGCCGCGCCTCCGACCGCCTGGAGGAACTGACGGCGGCCATGCTCGATGTCAGCGAGCTAGACGTGGACGCGCTGAGCCTGCACTTCACCCCGCTGCGTCTTGAGGCGGTCGTGCGCAGCGCGCTGGAGCCGCTGACCGACGCCGTGCGCCAGCGCAAGCTGATGGTCGCGGCGCGTGGCCTGCGTGACCTGCCCGCCATCTCCGGCGACGAGCTACGCCTGGTGCAGGCGTTCCGCAACGTGATCCTCAACGCGATCAAGTATACGCCCGACGGCGGGCGCATTGACATCACGGGGCGCGTCGAGGGCGACGAGGCCGTCGTCACCGTCCGCGACAGCGGCATCGGCATTGACCCGGCGCTGCTCGTCCTCATCTTCGAGAAGTTCTTCCGCGCCCAAGACCCCAATTACCACTCGACGGGCACGACCAAGTTCATGGGCGCGGGGCCGGGCCTGGGCCTGACCATCGCGCGCGGCGTCGTGCAGGCGCATGGCGGGCGCATCTGGGCGGAGAGCGAGGGCTGCGACCCGGAGCGCTACCCCGGCAGCACCTTCACCATCGCCCTGCCGCTCACCCCGCCAGCCCTGGCGCAGCGTCTCGACGAGCTAGAGCGAACCGTCCGGCTGGGCGGGCAGGCGGATCGCAGCGCCACCCGCCCGCGCCGGTAACGTCATTCGCTACGCGTCCGGCGGCTCGACGGCGCGCCAGTACAGCCCACCGCCGCCCTCGCGCGCCAGCAGCTTGAAGTCCACCAGCTCGCGGCGCAGCCGCGCGTAGTCGGGGTGCACCGTCTTGAGGATGGCGTTCACCTCGTCTTCGGTGTACTGCACGCCCGGCGCGAACTTCTCCGCCAGCCAGCGCAGAATGACCAGCAGCTTGCTCTGCTTGGTGGGAATCTGCTTAAGCTGCCGCCCCCTGAAGTAACTGTAGAATACCTTGCGGTCGGCTTCACTCAGGTCCAGGTCATCCACCCAGGTCATGTCCGGCTTGGGGGCAGGGGTCATGCGGGCCAGCTCCTCAAAGTCGAGGGCGTGGCGCAGCATGGTCTCCAGCATGTCGGCGCGTAGGCTGTAGATGCGCATGGTGCCCTCGGCGCGCAGGTTGACCAGCCACGCTTCGCGCAGTCGTGCCAGGTGATGCGACACGGTTGGCTCGGTGAGGCCGAGCACCTGGGCCAGCTCGCCGACGTTGTACGGGCGCGTGCCCAGCAGCCCGATGATGCGCAGGCGGCTGCTGTCGGCGAGCGCCTTGAAGAACTGTTCGAGCACGTCCGGCATGGCGGAGCCTGGCGGGGTGATCTCGCTCATGGTGATTCTCTCCTGAGCAGGAAGTAGACACTCATCTAAGTAGAAGTGTATCGAAGTAGCGTGTCCTGTCAAGGGGAGAATGGAGGAGGTGGGTGCTCTGACTCAG
>JAXGOK010000091.1:0-3009 GCA_040767545.1 Aggregatilineaceae bacterium
ATCGAGGCCCCGAATTGTCCCGTTCCTCCGCTGACTTCCAGCAGTCCGGCGATGGCGATATCCAGGCCGGTCTCCTCTTTCACCTCGCGGATGACCGCAGCGGCGGGGTCTTCCCCGTAGTCCACGTAGCCAGCGGGTAGCGCCCACTTGCCGCGCTGCGGGTTGAAGGCGCGCCGCACGAGCAGCATACGCCCCTGATCCTCGATGAAGGCGGCCACGGCTACCTTGGGGTCTTCGAAGTGGATGAAGCCGCAGGCCGGGCAGACGCGGCGTATCTTGCCGTGCGCCAGGCGATCCTCCAGAGGGTGCCCGCACACCTGGCAGAAATTTGCTGGCGGCCTCATGCGCGGCGCGCCCTGCGCCTGCCGGCAAGGTACAGCACGGCGGAGGCGACCAGCGCGGCCAGCCCTGCCAGCGTGAGCGCCGTCCCCGTTTGATCCTCGCCGGACGGGGCGGCGGGCTGCTCAGCCTGATGCGTGGCGGTGACCGATGCTGCTTCCCTATCCTCGCCAGACCGCGCGCTGCCCACTACTGCGCCGCTCTGCGCTGGTTCCTCGGTAGGGGTTGGCCCAGCTTCCAGCTTTTGCTGCGCGGGCGAGGGCAGGAGTTCTTGCGCTGCGTCGTGAAGCTGGCTCTCTTCGACCGCTCCGCCTGCCGCGTTATCAGGCGCGGCGGCCATGATGCCCGGCGCAAACCCCTCCGCTGGCGGGGCGAGCGGGGGTGCTGCGCCTGCAGGAGCTTCCGCGCTGAGCAGGGCGGCGTCCTCGTCCGTCTCCGGCGCGGCGAACTGGGCCGCCGCCGGTGCGATCTCCGGGGGCGGGGAGCCAGGCGGGGTAGGCGTCCCCGCTGGGACGGTGGCCTGAGGCGAAAGCGTGCCAGCCCAGAGTGCCTGGGGGCTGGCGGTAGGCATGGGCGCGCTGGCCGCCAGGGTCTCAGTGGCGGGCTGTAGCGCGATCTCCAGCGCGGGACTCTCGGTGGGGGCAAGCGGCGCTGCTATCCGCTCGGTACCGGTTCCCGCGATCAACAGGCCAGCGACGACCAGCAGCAACGAGGCTGCGGCACCGAGGGCACCGGCCAGTTGAAAGGCGTTCTCGAACGCAGGAATGCGTCGCCGCCAGGCAGCCCGCCGCCCGTACACCGCCGGGTCCAGCGCGAAGCTGCGCGGGGCCTTGAGCAGCGGCAGGACGCGTAGAAGCTGCTGGTTGGTGCGCAGGTCATCGAGGGTGGCGCGCAGGCTCTCCTCACGGGCAAGCCGCTGCTCCAACGCCCCCCTGTCTGGTGCGGCAAGCTCGCCGTCCAGGTAGGCGGAGAGTAGCTCAAGATCGCCCTCGGAGAGCGGGCTGTGAAGTCCTGACATGCTGATTCGCTCGGTCTCTACAACACTGACATCTCACCTCTGCGGCGAGTCATTCATCCTTAAGACGGTACTCCGCTGGCAAAAGTTCCCTCGTGGCGCGCAGGCAATCGCGAAGGCGGCTTCGCGCCCGGCTGAGCCGCGACTTGACCGTGCCCACCGGCCAGCCGGTGATCGCCGCGATCTCGTGATAGGCGTATTCCTCCACGTCGGAGAGCACGGCGACCACGCGCTGATCGTCGGGCAGCGCGTTGAGGCACTCCTGAATGGCAGCCTGAAGCTCGGTGCGCTGGGCGTATTGCTCCGGGCTTTCTTCGTGGCTGTGCAGGGATGAGTCGTTCGCTATCTGGGTCTCGTACAGGTCGTCAAGCGATGTGGCGGGCCGGCGGCGCTGGCGGCGTAGCTCGTCGTAGCAGGCGTTGGTGACGATGCGCATCAGCCACGACTTGAACTGCTGTCCACGCAACTGGTGCAGCTTCTGGAAAGCGGCGATGAACGCCTCCTGGGCGGCGTCGGCTGCGGCGTCGGGATGTCCCAGGATGCGGTAGGCGACGGTGAAGGCCATGTCCTGGTAGCTCAGCACCAGCTCGTTGAAGGCATGGACATCGCCGCGCCTGGCAGCCTGGATCAGTTGGCTTTCGTGCATGGTGCGTCCCTGACGGGCTGGCCGTCCGCCCGGCCTGGCGGCTGCGCCGGGATTGACGGGAGGCCGCAAACAGCATATACTTGCTTCCGGTTGGCCGAAGTGGCGGAAGAGGCAGACGCACGCGACTCAAAATCGCGCGGGGTAAAACCCATGTGGGTTCGACTCCCACCTTCGGCACTCAGGTAGCGGGCCGGGCACAGTCAATGTCCCGGCTCGCGTTGTTTCGCCCGCCGTCTCTTGTGCAAACAGGCGGACGCGGATTATAACAGGGGACAGTGTGGCGGGCTAGCGCGTAGGGTGATGGCTGATGAGCAAACGGACGCTTGGATCGCTGTTGGTGGGGATTCTCCTCGGCCTTAGCACAGGGGTGTTCCTGGGGTGGGGGCCGCTTCCTGTGGAGTACAAGAACAGTGCTCTGTCGGCGCTGGCCCCGCACTACCAGGAAGAGTACACGGTCATGGTCGCCGAGGGCTACAGGGTCGATCCGGAGGTCAACGCCGCGCTGGAGCGGCTGCGTCCGCTGGGCAAAGAGAACACGATTGCCTACGTGGTTGACCTGACCGAGCGGTATATCAGTCAGAGCAACATCCGGGGCATCCCGATCATGGTCGCCCTGGTTGAGGCGATCATCGGGCCGGACAATCTGCCGCCGGTCATGCAGCTGTACCGGCCCACGCCGACCGCTTCGCCTTCGACGCCGCTTGCCCCGTGAGGACTGCGCATGGCTACCAGCAAACACGTTCGCATTGGCAAGGGTATCTCGTGGATAGCCCTGATCATCGGCGCGGCTCTGGGGCTGGCGGCGGGCTTGGCTTATACCTGGGAGATTGACCCGGTGATCGAGCGCAACACCGCGCCCTGGCAGCTGAGCGACACCGCGCGCGAAGATTATGTCGTGGCGGTCGCGCTCAGCTACGCGGCCAACCACGATCTGCTGCTGGCCGTTGACCGGCTGCGCGCCGCAGGCCCCCACCGCAATGTCTGGGAGATGGTGGCCGAGGTTGCCTGC
>JAXGOK010000092.1:0-2976 GCA_040767545.1 Aggregatilineaceae bacterium
CACGGCTGGCCCGGAGAGCGCCCCGCCGCCAGCGTCAAGGGCGATGGGCGGGTTCGGCGCGGGTGTGCTGGTCACAAAGCGCGCCACCCCCTGCACCGGCCCGCTGTGGGGGCTGGTGCGCAGATCGCGCATGGTGGGTGCCATCACGTTGGCGATGGCCCACACGCCGACCATAATCTCGATCAGCAGCCCGCCAAAGGTGATGGCCGTTGCCTGGCGCACCAGGGCGTGCTCGCGTTCCAGCTTGAACTGGGCAACTGCCAGCTCGCGGCGAGCCTGCTGCAAGCGGAAGGCCATCAGCAGGACACCCGCCGCGCAGAGGATGTACAGCCCAAAGGAGATACGCTCGACGAAGAAGACGACGCTAGTCATGCTCCGGCGCGTTTTCTATCTCGCCAGGGTCCAACGGCGGTAGCTCGCGCAGCACTCCACGCAGGAGAGCGGCGAGACGGGGCACGATTTGCCTGCCCGCGCGCAGCACGTCCTCGTGACTGACCTCTTGCTGGGCGGTCGTGCTGTCCAGGGCGATGTTGGTGATGCTGGAGAAGCCGAGCACGCGCATCCCCGCGTGGCAGGCCACCAGTGCTTCGGGCGCGGTGGACATGCCGACCGCGTCGCCGCCCCAGGCGCGGAATAGGCGCACTTCCGCCGGTGTCTCGAACGTGGGGCCGGACAGTGAGACGTACACCCCTTCACGCAGCGTGAAGCCCTGCTGGGCAGCGACCCGGTGCGCCAGCGCCCGCAACTGCTGGCTGTAGATGTGGGTGTGAACCGGAAAGCGCGGGCCAAATATCCCCAGGTTCGGCCCGTGCAAAGGGTTCGTCCCGGAGAAGCCCGCCGGGAAAATGTGATCCTCGATAGCCATGATGTCGCCCACAGAAAAGTTCCGGTTCAGCCCGCCCGCCGCGTTGGTCAGGATGAGCGTGTCAATGCCCAACAAGCGCATGACGCGCACCGGCAGTGTCACCTGGGTCAGGCTGTAACCCTCGTAGTAGTGAATGCGACCCTGCATGACCAGGACAGGACATCCTTCCAGCGTGCCCCCCACCAGCTTGCCAGCGTGCCCTGGCACTGTGGCGCGCGGCCAATGGGGAATTTCCTGGAAGGGGATTGCCTGCGCCCCCTCGATCTCGTCTACGAGCGGCCCCAGGCCAGAGCCTAGCACCAGCCCAACCGTCGGCGCAACGCTGAGGCGCGCGCGGATGTGCTCGGCGGCTTCGCGGTAATGGTTCTCAGGAATCCTGTGAGTCTGCTCCATGCATGAGTCTCCCTGGGGCAAGGGCCTCATTCGCCCTTGAAGATCGCGGAAATTGTAACACTTAACCGGCGTCCCGCACACCTGGATGGACAGCCATTACAGCAGCAGGCAGCAATCGCCCAGGCTGTAGAAGCGGTAACGCTCGCGAATCGCCTCGTCGTAGGCGTGCAAGATATGCTCGCGCCCGGAAAAGGCGCTGACCAGCATCAGCAGTGTGGAACGAGGCAGGTGGAAATTGGTCAGCATCCGATCCACGACACGGAAGCGGTAGCCGGGCGTGATGAACAGGTCGGTGTCTTCGTCAACGGCGATGACGGGCCGCCAGGGGCAGGTGTTCGCGGCCAGGTTCGCCAGGGTGCGCCGGACGCTGGCTGCGTCGTTAGCCGCAGTGCCATAGGCTGCCGAGCGAATGGCCGCTGTCTCCAGCGTGCGCACGGCGGTCGTGCCGATGGCGACGACGCGCTGCCCGCGCAAGCGGGCATTGTTGACGATCTGCGCGTCCTCCGGCGAGAGGATGGCACGCTCGGTGTGCATCACATGATCGGCGACGTTCTCTTCGCGCACCGGCGAGAAGGTGTCCAGGCCGATGTGCAGCGTGCAATAGGCGATCTCAATCCCGCGCTGCCTGAGGCCGGCCAGCATCTCGCCGGTGAAGTGCAGGCCAGCAGTAGGGGCGGCTGCCGAGCCGTCGGAGCGGGCAAATACCGTCTGGTAACGATCCGGGTCGGCGAGCGGGGTGGTGATGTAGGGCGGCAACGGCGTCTGGCCCAGCGCGCGCAGGTGAGGCTGGATCGGCTCGCTGAAGGCGACGACGCGCTGGCTCTCGCCGCGCTCCTCGACGATGGTGGCCTGAACCGGCGACGCGCCATCTGGCCCGACAGCCAGCCGCGCGCCCGTCTTGATGCGCCTGCCGCCGACGACAGCCAGCCAGTGCGTCTCGTCCAGCGGGCGCAGCAGCAGAATCTCCGCCGCGCCGCCGGTGGGTATCTTGCGCGCGGGCAGCCGGGCGGGAATGACGCGCGTCTGGTTGAGGACGATGACATCGCCCGCGTCCAGGTATTCGGGAAAGTCGCGGAAGGCGCGGTGCTCGATGGCCCCGCTCGTCCGATCCAGTACCAACATGCGCGCGGCGTCGCGCGGCTCGATGGGCGTCTGGGCGATCAACTCTGGGGGCAGGTGATAGTCGAAGTCAGTGATGTGCATGGGGCAGCGATCAGTCACGGATGCGGATCAGCGGTTCAACAGGCGCAGAATCACATTGAGGACGAGCGACAGCAGCAGGCTGACCAGCAGCATACTCACCAGGGGGAAGAAGCACGAGAAGTTCTCCCGCTCGATACGAATATCGCCGGGCAGGTGACCCAGCTCGCGCAGCAGGGGGAGCCTGCCCGCGACCGTGAGCAGCGCCCCCAGCACGACGAGGCCCAGACCGACCGCAATCACCAGGCGGCCCACTGCGTTGAGGTCCATTGTTGGGCTGTGTGCTCCTTTCAGAACAGCGTGGCCTGGCGCGGCGGGCGCTCATCGGAGAGGCCGAGATGCTCGTAGGCCAGGCGCGTCGCCACGCGACCGCGCGGCGTGCGCTCCAGGAATCCTAGCTGGAGCAGGTACGGCTCGTAGACATCCATGATCGTGTCGGCCTCTTCGCTGATGGAAGCGGCAATCGTCTCCAGCCCGACCGGGCCGCCCTCGAACTTCTCGATGATCGTCAGCAGCAC
>JAXGOK010000093.1:0-2952 GCA_040767545.1 Aggregatilineaceae bacterium
CACCAGGGCGACAACCGCCCCGGCCTCGCCCCCGCCGCTGTAACGCGCCCCGTAGCAGCCGGGCTGCGCGGTCGCCGCCGCCCACATCGCGTCCAGCGCAGGTGAGCTGCTGCCGTAGTCGTCGCGCGCGCTGCGGTAGGACTCGCTCATCAGCGCGCCGAGCGCGGCCAGATCGCCGCGCTCCAACGCCTCAACCGCGCAGGAAACGCGGGCGATCTCGCTGACGACGTGCCGCGCCCGGCGGTACTGGCCCTCGCTCAGGGCGGAGCGGTGCGCCTCAAGCTGGGCGGGCGTCACGTCGCGCAGGGTGTGCGCAGCGGGATCGCGCTGGCGAATCAGGCGGGCGGCGTCGTGCGCATCCTGGGCGCGCCCACCATAGCCCGACCCAACCAGCGCGCGGCGCGTGCCCGTGTCGCAGACGACAATCGCCGCGCCGGGTGGCAGCGCCACGTGGCGGTGCTCCAGGCTGCGGCAGTCCAGCCACAGGGCATGATCCGCCCGCGCGTGCAGCACCGTGTACTGATCCTGGATGCCGATGCCCAGGCCCAGGTAGCCGCGTTCGGCGTCCAGACCCACTTCGGCCAGCGTACCGGGCGGGAGCGTCCAGCCGCCCAGCGCCGCCCAGCCAACGGCAAAGGCAACCTCGACTGCCGCCGACGAGCTAAGCCCGGCCCCTATCGGCAGATCGCCGGAGAAGGCGGCGCTCATGGAGCGCGCTTCCAGCCCGCGCTGGCGCAGCGCCCAGATCACCCCGGCGGGATACCCCGCCCAGCGCGGCAGCGGCTCTCCGGCGGCGTCCGTCCGGGCGGCCAGACAATCCCCGGTATGGGCCAGCGCCACCGTCTCGCCCAGGTCGGCGGCGTGCAAGGTGCTCACCGCGCCGGATGCGGGTGCGGCGGCCAGCCACACACCCCGGTCAATGGCAATGGTGATCACCGTCCCGCCGTGCATGTCCACATGGCCGCCCAGCAGGTTCGCGCGCCCCGGCGCGCGCACGATGACCTGGGGCGTCATCTCAGGGAACAATCGCTCATAGGCGGCAAGCAGCGCGCCGGGCGGGGCGAGCAGCGTGCCGGCCTGTGAAGTCGCTTCACTCATCGAAGTCCACCAGAATCCCGTGTTGGTGCAGGGCAGAGATCAGCGCCTCGCCCTGGTCGGCACGCACAATGACTGCGTTGGGGCCAAGCTGCGCGCCGAGGAAGCGGCGTAGCTCCGGCGTTTCGAGGATGGTTTGCAGCACGTCCGGCGCGTTGCTGCGCAGGACGACCGCGCGCTCCAGCCAGACATCCGCGCCGCCGGTCTGCTCCCACCCGTCGAGCAGGCGGTAGACGGCGTCCGGCACGTTGTCACCGCTGGTACGGCGCAGGAAGGCGCGCATGGCGTCGAGCGGCACGCCCTGCTCGGCGGCGCGCTGCAGGCCCGCCGCCGACAGCCGGTACTGGTACGGATCGCCCGCCGGCCCCCATTCGGTGATGCGCGCCAGTTGGAAGCGCTCGTAGCGGCTGAGCGTGCGCGGGGCTAGGGCGGTGCCATCGGGACGCAGGGCCAGCGGGGGGCGCTCTTCGGGACGGTCGGGCCAATCGGCCCCGCTGACCAGCGCACGCCCGTAGAGGGTCAGGCGGCACAGCGCGCCGCCGTCGCCCAGGTCGGCCAGGCCCAGCCAGTGCAGCGGCCCGGTGACGATGAAGCGTAGCAGCGCCCCGTCCACGCGATCCCAGCTTTCGAAGCCACGCAGGTACTCGCCGCTCTCTGCGTCGCGGATATACCAGCTATCGTAATCCCCGGCAGGCCGCTGGAAGTCCGGCTCCTCCTCGTGAACCAGGGCGACCAGTTCCTCCACTGGCCACCAGCCGGGCGGAGCCGTCTCCAGGAAGGTGAGCACGGTCTGGCGGGCCAGCAGCGGGTCGTTGCGCCAGCCAGTCGGCTCTGGAGCCAGGCCGGGCGTGTGCCATAGCTCGTTGAAGAGCGTGCTGTTGCGCCATGCTTCGGCCAGGGCACGCACCTGGCGGGGGCGCGTCTCTTCCAGCCAGCGGCGGGCCTGGGCGGGAATGGGCTTGAGCAGGCCCTCGTCGTCCGCCGCCACGCCCATGCTGAGGGCCAGGCCCACCAGCAGGGCGACGGACGCCGGGCCGGGCGCGTCCAGCCAGTAGGGGGCCAGCGCCTCGCCCAACGCTGCCAGCAGCGCGTCGGCGCTGGCGGGCACGCGGGCGACTTGCAGATAGGCCAGCAGCGTCGTCAGGTCGTCCACGAGGGTGGTCGTCGCCGGGATCACCTGCTCCGGCTCGGCTTCCGTGTCGGGCGGCCAGTCGGAGTCCGGCTCGGCGCTCAGGTCGAAGCCCGTTTCGTGGGCAGGCAGGATATCGGCCAGGTCGGGCGGGACGAAGACGAAATACTGCACGCCGGTGCGCCCCTGGTCGAAGGCCACCGCGATCAGCCCCCGGTAGAACAGCGTCTCGGCGATGCCGGTCGGGTTCAGGTGCGGCTTCTCACGCTCGCGCCCGGCGGGGCCAAGCTGCGTTTGCTCGCGGATGTCGCCGAACAGCCGCGTGAACTGGACGGCGGGCATTTTGTGCTCGCGCGCGCCGAGCAGCGTTTGCAGCGCGCCGCGCTCAGCGTCGCTCAGGCGGCTCCATTCGGCTGCGGCGCGCTCCGGGGTGAGCATGGCGTCGGCAAGCATCTGGGCGGCCTGGCGCTTGTCCAGCGCCTCCAGGTCCACGTCCCAGCGGTGGGCGATGATCGCCAGCAAGTCCGGGTCGTAATCGAGCAGGGTCGGTAGCAAGGTTTGCATGGGTTATCCCGCGTGAAGCCAGCCCAACAATGGAGCTAGCTTAAATGATGGCTGCTGTTACGTGCAAATTTCCAGGGACGCGCCCCAGAGAATACTGCTGGCGCGTCCCCAGGAGCGCCAGTTTCAGGGGGGCGTGCAAGACCTGTCGGCAGTAGGGGCGCTGC
>JAXGOK010000094.1:0-2817 GCA_040767545.1 Aggregatilineaceae bacterium
AGCGAGGCGGGGGATGAGGCTAGCTAGCCAGGGCGTGGCAGAGCAGCGTCCCATTTCCTGACAGGTTTTGCACGCACCGCTCCCTGGTGAGTTGATCAGGCCGCGCAGCGGGCTTATAATGGCGATAGGCGGCATGTGAAGGAGATGCGTTCTCACGCATGAGCTATCCGATGGGCCATCCTCGCGCGAGGGGCAGCCGTTTCGCCTTCGTCAGGATGTCGTGGGTGCTGCCGGCGAGTCTTCTGCTGCTCCTGATCGTCCTCGTGTCGCTGCAGTTCGCACCGTTCCTCACCGAACAGCGGCGTGACAGCGGTATCTTCGCCTACACGGGCAAGATCATCCGCGATGGCGGCTTGCCCTATCTAGATGCCTGGGACAACAAGCCGCCCGGCATCTACTTCATCAACGCGCTGGCCTTCTTCATCTTTGGCAGCAACCGCTGGGCGCTGTGGCTGGCGGAGAACATCACCCTCTTCCTGACGGGCATGACCATGTTCTGGCTGCTGCGCCAGTTGTACGGCGAGCGAGGCGAGACGTGGGCCGGCCCGCTGATCCTGGTGCTGCTCACGCGCCATCCGGCGCTCGTCTCGGACATCAACTTCACCGAGCCCTATGCGCTGCTGCCGCAAATGCTGGTCTTTGCGGCGGGCTACCAGTTCTTGCGCACGCCTAGCTCGCGCTGGGGGTTTGCCATTGGCTTTGCGGCGGGCAGCGCCTTCCTGATCAAGCAGACGACAGTCGGCGTGGCGCTGGCTTTCGTCCCGGCCATCCTGATCAGCCGGCACCCGGTGCTGGGCACGCGGCGGCGCTGGCACTGGCTGGGCGTGACCATTCTGGGCGGGCTGAGCAGCCTGGGGCTGGTGGCGCTGTACCTGCTGCTCAACGGGATTCTCGATGATGCTATCAATGCCTCGTTTGTGGCGGCGGGCACCTTCCACGACTGGGTGAGCGACGGCTCGGTGTGGATCGGGCGCACGGTGATCACGACGTGGACGGCCAGCCTGGCCCCGCTGGTGATCGTGCCGTTGCTGCCGTTCCTGGTGCTGGGGATGCGCGCCGCGTGGCGCAGCCTGCACACGCGGCCCTACTACGGGCGGCAGGCGGCGACCAATACGACGCTGCGCGTGTGGATCGTGCTGACGTTCTTCGTGGACATGATCCTGTCCAACATCACCAACCGCGGCTACGCGCACTACTACGTCACGATGATCCCGGCCATGACCTTGCTGACGACGATGAGCTTGCCGGTGGTGACGCAGCGCATCGTCCAGTCAGCAGGCCGCCGGCGCAAGGCGTGGTCGTGGCTGCGCGTCTACCTGGCGGTGCTGCTGCTCGGCGTGCCGGTGGTGGCGACTCTGGTGCGCATCTTCCTTGTCCAGACGGAGATTGCTGGGCCAGCCCGCCAGCAAGAGGTCGTCACTTACGTGACGGAGCGCACCGATCCGCACGACACCGTGCTGGTGTGGGGCGCGAACACGGTGGTCAATTTCCTGGCCGACCGGCGCAGTCCCACGCAGTTCCACTACGGCTATCCGTTGATCGTCCCCGATGAGTTATCGGATGAGTACATTTTGGAAGCGGTGCGCGACCTGGAGCGCGGCAAGCCAGCGATCATCGTGGACAGCACGATGGTGGACGGCGACCGCATCCCGCCGCTAGACCCGGCGCGGCGCATCGAGTGGTGGGGTGAGGGGGGCCGCCGCGATGTGGCGAACCTTGACCCAATCTTCGAATTCGCGGACAAGCACTGCTGGGAGGTGGATGAGATCGAGCAGATCGTCATCTACCGCTGCGCCTACCCGAACACGACGCACCTGCCGCTCTCGGTGGTGACCGGGCCGCCGCTGAGCGCGTTCTGGCAGGCGCTGGAGCCGCCGCTGCAGACGAGCTACGACTGGGTTGCGGCGCAATATCAGCAGGAGTTCGCCCCGCAGGAATGACGGCGCAGGGCGGCGCTGTTGCGCAGGGAAGGCTACACGGCGCGAGCGTGCACTCGCGCCGTTTCTGTGTGCTGGGACGTGGCGCGAGACCGGCTCTGCGTCTGGCTAGGCCCCGCCCTTGAGCTTCGCCTGTAGCTCAGCGAGCGCGGTGAAATCGCCAGCAGCGGCCAGCTCAGCCTGCTTCGGCCAGTTTGCAGTGCTGCCCACCAGCCGGACACCGCGCCCTTTGACAGCCTGCTCAAGCTGCTCGGCGGTCATGGCCGCAACCTGGGCGAAGGTGGTGATCCCGGCCTCATTGAGGGCGGCGGCGGATTTGGGGCCGATGCCCTCGATCAGCGTCAGGTCGTCCGGCGCGGCTTTCTTGGCAGGGGCAGCCTTCGGCTTGGCGGGAGGAGCAGCTTTCTCGGCGGGCGCAGCTTTTGCTTCGGTGGCAGGCGCGGCCTTCACCTCGGCGGCAGGCGCAGCAGGTGGCTCGGCGTGCGCCTCGTGGCCCGTGTAGTGGGCCGTCTTCAGGTCATCGAAGCGTTCCCAGGGGCGCACCATGATCAGCCAGCCGCCGACGCCGAGCACGATCAGGGCGATGCCGATGATCAGCAGACTGGTGGTGATGTCGGCGTTGTCTATGGTGCCCAGGGCGATGAGCAGCAGCGCCACAATGGTGATGGCGATGCCCAGTCCGACTAAATAGGCGAAGTTCTGTTCGGTTGGGGTAAGTTTCTCTTGTGCAGGCACGGCAAACCTTCCGTTCTTTACACGTGCGGACGGGACTCACTGACTGCGCGACTTGAGGTTTCTCTTATTGTGCCACAGAAGTGGGTGAAAGGACAAAAGGGGCGGCGCGGCGGGTGTATCTTGTTTCTGGGGCGAGAGAGCACCG
>JAXGOK010000095.1:0-2810 GCA_040767545.1 Aggregatilineaceae bacterium
GGGCGCAGCAGAGCCGTGCCTCTATCGCCTGGCAGGATTTGCGCACGCCCCACGCAGCGCGGCCTTGTCCGGCGGCGCGCGGCTGTGCTATAATGGCGCGGCAGTGGGGAGTAGCCAAGGGGCCTAAGGCAGCGGCCTTTGGAGCCGCCATTCGCTGGTTCGAATCCAGCCTCCCCAGCTCACCCCACAACCTGTCGTCCCCGGCAGGTTTTTTGATCGGTGGCGGCCAGTCCCCCCGCGCGCGCCAGTGAATTCGGCTATCGTGGTGATGTTACTCGTCGCAGAAGGGTTCTTTTTGAACTAGCCCCGCCCGGCGCAACTCCGTAGTATGATGGTGTGGGGCCGCGCCGTCGGAGATGCCCCTACCAGCCTGGGTTCGTTCGCGCACAGGCGGAGCACGGAGCAAAACAGGTGAATGAGATTCTGGAAAACACGGTGATCGCTGAGAGCGTCAATCGCTACGTGATCGTCGCCCCCAAGATCGCTCAGCGGCGCAAAGCCGGGCAGTTCGTGATCGTGCGCATTGACGAGCAAGGCGAGCGCATCCCGCTCACCATCGCCGACGCCGACCCTGTGCGCGGCACGATCACCCTCGTCGTCCAGGTGGTGGGCAAGAGCACCGCGCAGATGGCGACGCTCAAGCCCGGCGACTGCCTGCGCGACGTGGTCGGCCCGCTGGGTGCGGCCACGCATGTCGCCCGCTGGGGCACGGCGGTGGTCATCGGCGGCGGGATCGGCGTCGCGCCGGCGCATCCCATCGCCCAGGCGCTCAAAGCGGCTGGCAACACGGTGATCAGCATCCTCGGCGCGCGCACCCAATCGCTGCTGATCATGGAAGAAGAGATGCGCCGCACCTCGGACGAGGTGATCGTGTGCACCGACGACGGCTCGTATGGCCTGAAGGGGTTCGTCACCCACGCCCTGTCCGACTTCATTGCCAAGCGCGGCAAGCCCGATTACGTCTTCGCCGTCGGCCCGGTGCCGATGATGAAGTATGTCAGCCTGTTGACCAAAGAGCACGGCATCCCCACGATGGTCAGCCTCAACCCGATCATGGTGGACGGCACGGGCATGTGCGGCGGCTGCCGGGTGACGGTGGGCAGCGAAATGAAGTTCGCCTGCGTGGACGGGCCGGATTTCGACGGGCACCAGGTGGATTTCGACGAGCTGATCAAGCGCCAGTCGTTCTACAAAGAACAGGAACGGATCGCCTACCAGCGTATGCAAGAACGCTGCCGGGCGGAGACTTTGGCCCAGACCAACCCCTCATGAGGCCGGCAGAAGGGCTGATAATGAGCGACCAATTGGATTCCCACGAGATCGAGCGGCTGCGCTCGCTCAAGCCGAAAGAGCGTATGCAGATTCCGCGCCAGCAGATGCCAGAGCAGGCTCCTGACGCACGCCGCGCCAACTTCCGCGAAGTCCCTTACGGGCTGCCCGCCATGACCGCCATTCTGGAGGCGAATCGCTGCCTGGCCTGCAAGAAGCCCGCCTGTGTTGAGGGCTGCCCGGTCGGGATTGACATCCCCGGCTTCGTCGCGCTCATCGCCCAGGGCGACTTTGAGGGCGCTGTGCGCAAGGTCAAGGAGACGAATATGCTCCCGGCCATCTGCGGGCGCGTCTGCCCGCAGGAGTCGCAGTGCGAGGCGCTGTGCGTGCTGGGCAAGAAGGGCGAGTCGCTGGCTGTTGGCCGCCTGGAGCGTTTCGTCGCCGACTGGGAGCGCGAGCAGGGGCTAGTCGAGCCGCCGCCCATCGGCGCGCCCACCGGCAAGAGCGTCGGCGTGGTGGGCAGCGGCCCCGCCGGGCTGACCGCCGCCATTGACCTGCGCCGCCTGGGTCACAACGTGACCATCTACGAGGCGCTTCACGCGCCCGGCGGCGTGCTGATGTACGGCATCCCGGAGTTTCGCCTGCCCAAGTCCATCGTCAACGCCGAGGTGGAAGTCGTCAAGCGCATGGGCGTGCAGATCGAGTACAACTACATCATCGGCCAGATCGAGACGGTGGACGAGCTTTTGGAGCGGCACGACGCTGTCTTCCTGGGCACGGGAGCGGGGCTGCCCTGGTTCATGAACCTGCCCGGCGAGAACCTGTGCGGCGTGTATTCGGCCAACGAGTACCTGACGCGCTGCAACCTGATGCGCGCCTACGAGTTCCCCTGCTGCGACACGCCCATCGCCGTCAGTGAGCGGGTGGCCGTGATCGGCGGCGGCAACGTGGCGATGGACGTGGCGCGCACGGCGACCCGCCTGGGGGCAAAGGAAGTGTATCTGATCTACCGCCGCTCCGAGGCGGAGATGCCTGCCCGCGTCGAGGAAGTTCACCATGCCAGGGACGAGGGTATCATCTTCAAGCTGCTGCACAACCCGGTGCGCTACATCGGCGACGAGAGCGGGCGCGTCTGCCAGGTGGAGTGCATTCGCATGGAGCTAGGCGAGCCGGACGCTTCCGGTCGCCGCCGCCCGGTGCCGGTCGAAGGCTCGCAGTTCACCATTGACGTAGATACGGTCGTCGTCGCCATCGGCAACGGCCCCAACCCGCTCGTGCCCAAGACGACCGCCGGGCTGGAAGTGGACGCGCGGCATGGCACGGTCAAGACCAACATGGAGACGATGCGCACCTCCAAGCGCGGCGTGTTCGCCGGGGGGGACATCGCCATTGGCGCGGCGACGGTCATCCTGGCGATGGGGCATGGGCGCAAAGCGGCGCGCTCCATTGACCACTTCCTGCGCACCGGTGTGTGGGACGTGGAGAGAATAGGCTAGGCGGCGCGGGCCTCTCGCCCGCCCCGCATACGCTTCACCCCCTCG
>JAXGOK010000096.1:0-2679 GCA_040767545.1 Aggregatilineaceae bacterium
TCTCTCTACTCACGGGTGCGCGACTGAGAGGCCGTCCAACTGCGCACGCACATCCCACGCATAGGGATCGTCGCGGAGCACGCGCTCGAAAATCTCGCGCGCGGCTTGCCAGTCGCCTTCGCTCTCGTGCAGCCCGGCCAGGTGCAGCCATGGCTCGTACGACTGCCAGCTAGTGAGCGGCGTCCGCGCCTGGGGCAGCACGGCGAGGTCGGCGTGCAGCGTGAAAACGGTCGTGTCATAGGTCGAGCGGAAGTCGCTCGGATAGTCCAGCCCGCGCGCCAGCCGATCCTTGACTGTCGCCGCTTCCTCACCGGCTTGCTCGGCGGTGCGGGCCAGCACGTACCAGCTCCAGGCGCTCCGGTTCTCGCTGAGGAAGATCGCCGCGCGAGCAGCCTTCTCCGCCGTCAGCGTGCCGTCGGGCGGGGTGTTCCGGCTCAGCAGCCATTCGGCCTGGGCCGCGTAAGACCCGGCGACCGGGTTGGGAGCGCGCAGCAGCGGGTCGTAGCAGCGCCAGCAAGGGGGCGCGGAGGGATCATTGTCCGGCCACAAGGCGTCGAGGCGCGGGCGCAGGCCGCCCGGCAGCGAGCCGTCCGCTTGCTGCACTCGTACCAGGTACAGCGCCGAATCGGTCAGGCCGCCGTAGATGGCAATGTCTAGCGCCGTCTCCAGGTTGATGGGGGCGAAGCGCGCTACGGCGTCGCGCAGGATGGCGGCTCGCTCAGGGTACGCCGGGTCCGTCCAGAAGGGCGACGACGCCAGCCAGCGCCCGGCTTCGAGCGCGTTGAAGAACGCAGCGCGCGCCTCGGCGGGGCGTCCGGCGGCGGTGTAGTATTCGCCCAGCTTGAGGAAGTAGCCACTGTTCACCTGGTTCCAGCCAATTGCCTGCTGCTCGGCGGAGATGGCGTCTTCCAGGCGTCCGGCCTGGGCATAGAGCGCCGCCAGATTGTGCCAGCCCAGGTCCCAGGTTGCGCTGCGCTTCACGCTGTCTTCGAAGGCGGCGATAGCGTCGTCCAGGTACGTCTGCGGCTCAGTGGCGGCCAGCTCGCCGAGGATGATCGCCTCTTGCAGCCGGTAGAGATCGTTCCAGGGGTCGGACTCCTGCGCCTGGCGCGCGGCGGCGAGCGCCTGGACGTGGTCACCGGCGTCCTGGTAGGCCAGGGCGCGACGGTGCGCCCACAGCCCGCGATGCAGGGGCACAAAGGCAATCTGGGCCAGGGCCAGCAAAGCCAGCACCAGCCAGACCAGACGCAGACGGCGTGGAGTCTGGAGCCGCGCGGCAGGCTCGACGGCGTGAGATTGGCCTCCGGCGATGATGTACGCGCCGATGATCAGCACGGGCGTGATCAGTTGGACTTGCAGGAACGTGTCCACCAGGCTGTGCGTCGCATAGGCGGCCAGCGCAATCGCCGCGCCCTCAAGCCGGCGGCGGCGGGCGACGCTCCCGTTCTTCCACTCGCGCCACCAGGCCCGGCGCAACTGGTCGAGCAGCAACAATGTCGGCAGCAGCACCACGCCGCCGCCTTCGGCGAGCCAGTGAAAGAACAGGCTGTGGGCGTGGTGCAGGGGCATGTACGTGTGCGACCGCGCCCAGTGGGGATGCCACAGCCGCTCCCCTCCAAAAAGGCGCGGCCCCGTGCCGGTGAGCGGGTCATCGGCCACGATCTCGATGGCGCTCACCCATAGATCGAGCCGCGAAATGCTGTTGGCGTCGCGGGCGCGGATGACCATAGCGAAGATGAGCGCGGCGCCGATCACGGCGGCCACAAGCGCCCCCGCGATCAGCAGGCGGGGGGCCAGCAGCGGGCGCAGCACCGCCGGGAAGCGTTGCCGTGTTGACGGGCGCAGCAGCCAGGCCAGCGTGACCATGCCAGCCAGCGCCCCCAGGCCCATGCTCGCTCCCCGCGAGTGTGTCGCCAGCACCACACCGACCAGCCCCAGCGCCAGCCCGCCCAGTGCCCAGCGCAGATCGCGCTGCGGAATGGTCGCGGCCCCGGCCAGCGCCAGCGGGATGATCAGCAGGCAGTACGCGCCGGTTGGGTTGTTGTAACCGAGGGGCATAGCGGCCTCGTGCACAACCGGCGGCATGGTCAGGCCAAACAGCGACGGCCAGCCCTGGGCGAAGTGGGGTAGGATGCCCAGGCCGAAGTACCACATGATCATCTCCGCCGCCGCGAGGATCACGAACATGGCACCGGCCATGAACAGCCCCTCGGTGATCCAGCGCTGCCAGCGCGAGCCGCGCCGCATCAAGTCCACGACCAGGTAGAAGACGAGGATCACCATCCAGATCAGCCAGGCATATTCCAGGCTGATGCGCGGGTGGCGGGAGAAGATCGCCGCGATTGTCCAGGCAGTGCCCAATGCCAATAACGGCCAGTCAAGCGGTGTGGATGGGAAGGGGCGTCGCTCGCGCCACAACAGCAGCAGCCAGCCGGCGAGCAGGGCGGTGATGCCCACCTGGTGGGCGATGCGCATCACAGCGTTCTGCTCGACGACGCCACCGAACAGGGACGCATAGATGATGCCGATGATGGTCAGGAAGCGCAATAGACGTGGTGACATAATCTCTTTTTCGGGCGCAGTGGGAGCGAGAAGTGAGTGTAGTTGTACATCGTGCGCCGGGTCTATGCAACCGGGGCGGTAGGGCAATCGCATCAAAATCCGCCCGTGTCAGCCTGT
>JAXGOK010000097.1:0-2646 GCA_040767545.1 Aggregatilineaceae bacterium
TGCGTCCGGCGAGTCGCTGACAGCCTTTGCACGCACCCCATCATCCGCTCAGCGGCTCCTTGAAGTCGTAGATGCCGTCGCGCAGCGCCCAGCGCCCGTGACCATGCGGGCAGGCGACCGTCTCCCCGCTGTCGCGCAGCGGTGCGCCGCAGTCGGGGCACTTGAATAGCGGGCCGTCAAGTGCCGCCGGGGGATGAGCGCCCACCGCTACATTGCGCGTGAAGACGCTCGGCGAGAGCGGCGCGATCTGTCCGGTCGGCTGGAGAAGCCGGTCGAGCGTCACCAGCAGCCGCAGCGGGACGCGCTCCTTGAGCACGCCCAGCCGGAAGTACGAGAGCGCCAGCCGCCGCTCGGTGCGGAACCCCGCTTCGCTCAGGCAGCGCGCCATGTACGCCGGGTGAAAGTCGAAGTTGAGCGCCACGAACTCGACTGGCGCTTCGTCGAATGGATTCCATGCCTGGCGGCGCAGCGCGTAGCGCAGGATTGCCTTGAGGTTGCGCTTGTTGGCATATTCGAGGATGAAGGTCGCGCCGGGGGCCAGGATCGCCCGAATCTGGCGCAGCGCGGCGGGCACGTCGGCCATGTGGTGGATGACACGCTCCATCACCGCCGCGTCGCAGCTTCCGTCGGCCAGCGGCAGGCGGTAGATGTCAGCGGCGACGTACACATAGCGCCCGCTGTCACCGAGCCGGGCGCGGGCATCGCGCAGCATGGTGCGCGAATAGTCCAGCACGATCACCTGGTCGAACGCGCTCAGCTCGCCGGTCATGCGCCCGAACCCCGCGCCGAGATGGGCGACGCGCCGCCCGCCCGCTGGCAGCAGCCTGCGCAGCGCCGAGCGCTCGGTCAGGTCTTCGTACTCGCGCCCGCGACCCTCCCAGAAGTCGGTGCGGTAGCCCGATCCTTCGTAGTCGCAGACGGGGGGCGTGTCGTTCACGGGTGCCTTCCTTCGGGGAGCGCCGGGGCGCAGATTGCGCGCCGATCATGCCATAATGCGCCCATGATAACACCGGCGGCGAAGGGAGGTCAACGCGGCCAAAAGCAAGAGGGCGCGCCCGCGCCCTCTTGTTCAACGGTCAAGCTGTACGGCGAGCTAGAGGCCCGCCTCCTGGCGCAGCAGGGCGGCTTTGTCCGTCCTCTCCCAGGCCACGTCGAGATCGTGGCGGCCAAAGTGCCCGTAAGCGGCTACCTGGCGATACTGCGGCTTGCGCAGGTCGAGGTCGCGGATGATCGCCGCCGGGCGCATGTCAAAGTGCTTGTTGATCAGGGCGATGATCTGCTCGTCGGGGATCGTGCCCGTGCCGAATGTCTCGATGGCGATGGACAGCGGGTGCGCCACGCCGATGGCGTAGGAGACCTGTAGCTCAAAGCGCGAGGCCAGGCCAGCGGCGACGACATTCTTGGCGATGTAGCGAGCCATGTACGCGCCGGAGCGATCCACTTTGGTGGCGTCCTTGCCGGAGAACGCCCCGCCGCCGTGCCGCGCGATGCCGCCGTAGGTGTCCACGATGATCTTGCGCCCGGTCAGGCCGGCGTCACCGAGCGGGCCGCCCACGACAAAGCGCCCGGTGGGGTTGACGAAATACTTGGTTTTCTCGTCCAGCAAGTGGGCCGGGATGACCGCGCGGATGACATGCTCCAGCACGTCCTCGCGAATCTGCTCGCTGGTCGCTTCCGGCGCGTGCTGCGTCGAGATGAGCACGGTATCTACGCGCTTAGGCTTGCCGTAGGCATACTCGACCGTGACCTGGCTCTTGCCGTCCGGGCGCAGGTAGGACATCACACCGTTGCGCCGGACTTCGGCCAGCCGCTGGGTCAGCTTGTGGGCGAATATGATCGGCAGCGGCATCAGCTCTGGCGTCTCGTCGCAGGCGAAGCCGATCATCATGCCCTGGTCGCCCGCGCCCAGCGCGTTAAGCTGCGCTTCGTTCAGGTCGCCCGTGCGCCGTTCCAGCGCGCTGTCCACGCCCTGGGCGATGTCGCCGGACTGCTCTTTGATGGACACAATCACCCCACACGTGTCCGCGTCGAAGCCGAACTTGCCGCGCGTGTAGCCAATGTCGCGCACGACATCGCGGGCAATGGTGCCGATGTCCACATAGGTTGAGGTGGTGATCTCGCCCATGACCAGAATCAGCCCGGTC
The DNA here is from genome assembly GCA_040767545.1 of Aggregatilineaceae bacterium. Taxonomy (GTDB): domain Bacteria; phylum Chloroflexota; class Anaerolineae; order Aggregatilineales; family Aggregatilineaceae; genus UBA2029. The sequence continues at coordinate 2,145 of JAXGOK010000097.1, forward strand.
GTGACGGCAGTCTCGCAGGCTACGCGCGCCAGCGGATCGTCGGCCAGAATCGCGTCGAGCACGGCATCGGAGATTTGGTCGCATATCTTGTCCGGGTGCCCCTCAGTGACCGACTCCGACGTGTAGAACAATTGAGGAGACGACATGAAGGTGGTGCTGTTGTTGCTGCTCACGGTAGCTCCTTTGTGACTAGTACCTGGCCCGGCGGGACAAGAAACGCCCCCTGTTACACTCTGTCAGGGGGCGTCATCGCGCTCAGTGAGCCTCATTGATCAGGCGCATGAGGTCGCTAGACAACGCTCTCATCTTCCAGAAAACCTGACGGAATTAGCACCGTTCTCCGGTGGGTGAGCTTGCCTGAGCCGACCGGAGAGGTTGCCGCGGCTTCACGGGGCCGGTCCCTCTGCCGCTCTGGATAAGAGTGTTTCCAGGTATGCGATTGGTGTATTGCCCACATGATAGCACCGGATAGGCGGCTGCGCCAGTGGCACAGGGCAATCGC
>JAXGOK010000098.1:0-2426 GCA_040767545.1 Aggregatilineaceae bacterium
GGCGATACGCCCCTGCGGACTTCACAGCCAGCGGCGGCGGCGCATCCAGACGATCATCGTCGCCGGCACGCTGACCAGGATCAGCAGCGTCAGGGCGAACACAGGCAGGTCCGTCCAGGTGTTCAGGGATGTCACCGGCTGGAAGAAATTCATCCCGAAGAAGCCCACCAGAAACGACAGCGGCATGAACAGCGTGGCGATGACCGTCAGCGTCTTCATCACGTCGTTCATGCGGTTGTTGACCACCGACAGGTACGAATCCAGCACGCTGGCAACCAGGTCGCGCAGGCTTTCGGTGATGTCGTAGAGGCGCACCAGGTGGTCGTACACGTCGCGGAAGAAGACGCGGTCATCGTCCAGAATAACCGGGAAATCGCCGCGCGACAGCTTGTTGAGCACCTCGCGCTGCGGGGCGATGATGCGGCGCAGGTGCAGCAGCCCACGCTTGAGCCGGAAGATATTCTCCGGCACGGCTGTGCCCGCCCCGTCAAACAGGTCATCCTCGATGCGATCAATCGCCTCGTCAATGCTCTCCACCGCCGGCATGTAGTCGGCGACCAGCTCATCGGCCAGCTTGTAAAGCAGGTGATCCGGCCCGTGCTGGATATGGCGCACGTCTCGCTGGCACAGCGCCCACACCCGGTCAACGGCGGCGATTGGCTCCATGTGATAGGTGATGACGTAGCTCCGCCCCAGAAAGACGTCCAGCTCCTGGGTGCGCACCTGCGGCTCGTTCTGCCCGTCAAAAACCACGCCGTGCAGCACCACAAGCAGATAGTCGCCCCAGTCGTCAATCTTAGGGTGATGCGATTCGGCCAGGGCGTCGTCCACCGCCAGCGGGTGAAAGCCGAACACGTCGCGCAAGATCGGCTCGCATTGGGCGGGCGGCTCGCCGCACAGGTCGAGCCACAGCAGGCCCTCTGCGCTCTGCCGGATGGCGGCAATCGCCTCCAGCGTCAGGTCAGCGCGCAAGGCACCGTCATTTGCGTAATGGAGTGAGCGAATCATAGCGCCCCCTTGCTGCTAATCTCACGCGCCCCAAGCGCGCGCTTTCATCCTAGCACAAAGCCGCCCATCACCACAGTCCCCACAACACAAACGGGTCCACGAGCCGGTTGCCGGACAGTTGCCGGAAGGCCCCCATCCCCCGACCCCTTCCCCCAGCCAAGCTAGGGAAGGGGAGAACAACCTGCCGGGTCCTCCCTCTAGCTCGGCTGGAGGGGGGATCAGGGAGGCATTCAGCGAATACTCCCCACCTTCCTCTCGTGACAGGTCGTTCGCAGATCCAACACAAACACCCGCCGCGCACGTGCGGCGGGTGCCAACGATACCATCCCAGGGGCCAGCGCCGGAGCGCAGCCTAGACCAGCCCGGCCCGCGCCGCGCCCTCGCGCAAGAAGCGCAGCCCCTCAGTCGCCAGCACACCCGGCGGCTGGTTCGGGGGACGCCACAGGCAGGTTGCTGCCGCCAGGTCGGGATTGATCGCCGCGAACGACTCCAGCACCAGCGGCCCACGATACTTCGCGTCGGTCAGGCCGCGGAAGACCTGCTCCCAGTTGATCGTGCCCGTGCCGATCAGCCCCCGATGGCTCTCGCTCATGTGCATGTAGCCCAGCGTCTCGGCGCAGGCGACGATGGGCTTGTAGAAGCCCTCTTCCTCGATGTTCATGTGGTAGGTGTCACCGTGCAGCTCGATGTTGTCGTAGCCCAGCGCGCGCAGCGCCTTGACCGCCGCCTGCCCGTCCTCCAGCACGTTGTACATGTACGTCTCATAACGGTTGCAGACTTCCAGCCCCAGCGTGATCCCGCGCCGCTTGGCGTCCTCGGCCACCTCAGCGAGCGTCTCGATGACGGTCTGCCGCTCCTGGGGCGTGGGCGCTTTGCCGGTCAGCGTGCCCAGCGAATAGGCGATGCAGCCGCACAGGTAGGTGCTGCCGATCTCCTCCATCTTGTCCATCGCGCCAGAAAGGAAGCGCCGCGCCTTCTGGGGCGCGACAGGCATGTGCGCGTCCTTGGGCAGCACGAGCGACGCCGTTGCCTCGATCCCGGCCTCGCGCAGCGCCTTCTTGTGCGACGCGGCGTCGAACTGCTCCGGCTTCAGCAGCGGAATCTCAATGAAGTCAAAGCCAGCTTGCCCCGCCTGCTCAATGGCATGGTTGCCCGTCTCGGTTGTCCACTCGCCGATCCACAGGAATGCATGTGCTCCGAATTTTGGCATAGTGCCCTCTCCTCACAGAAGCGTATGGTTGCACCAGTGATCACGGCACCGTCTCACCGGCGCAGGTGTGCTCACTCATGGGCGCTTATTGTACAGGACTTGCTCACCTCTGCCCACGCTCCGGAAAAGATGGGGGCATCCCGGATTTGCGGTGAATTCGATGTGCGTAGGGGCGCTGCTCTGCTGCTCCCTGGTTACCCTCACCCCC
>JAXGOK010000099.1:0-2388 GCA_040767545.1 Aggregatilineaceae bacterium
CGCTTGGCTTGCTGCGTATGGGGTGCTATTCCCCCGCGCCGTCGAGCGGGACGCGGCGCAGCCCGATGAGTTGCAGGGCCACGTAACACACAAACAGCGGGTTGTGGATCAGGTAGCGCCGCCACAAGCGGCGCGGCTCGGTCAGCAGCCGGAACAGCCATTCGAGCGCGCGACGCTGCATCCAGCGCGGGGCCTGCGGGATGCGCCCCGTGTGGAAGTCGAACGCCGCGCCCACGCCAGCCAGCACCGGTGCGCTCAGCAGCGCGCGGTGCTCGGCCATCCAGATAGTCTGCTTGGGACAGCCCAGCGCCACCCAAACCACGTCTGGCTGCGCTGCGTTGATGCGCGCGACGATGGCCGCGTCTTCCTCTGGCGTGAGGGCGCGAAACGGTGGCGTATACGTTCCGGCGGTGTGCAGGCCGGGGAAGCGCCCCTCCATGACCTCGGCGAGCCGCTCAGCGACGCCCTCCGCTCCGCCGTAGTAGTAAGCGCGGCAGCCGCGCTCCGCCAGCATGGCGCTGGCAGCCAGCATCAAATCCGGCCCGTACACGCGATCCACCTGCGCCTGCCCCAGCCACCGGCTGAGGAAGACCAGCGGCATCCCGTCCGGCGTGACCATGCCGGCGGCGTTGGTCATGCGGCGCAGGGCCGGGTCGCGGTGAGCGTGCATGATGTCGTTGACGCAGGCGACGACCACGTATTCGCGCGCGCCTTCCTCGATCCATCGGGCGATCTGCGCGACGGCCTGCCCCATGTCAATGGCGCTGACGCCCACGCCCAGGATATTGGTGCGCGCGGAGGCGGGAGAGGGAGGCATGGGCATCGCTCCTGGGGGTGCAGCGCGCATCAATAGGCCCCGCGCCGCAGCAGCACCGTCTGGATGGTCTTCCATAGGATGCGCAGGTCCAGCCAGACGGAATAGTTGCGGATGTAGTACAGGTCGTCTTCGGTGTGCAGATACATGGGCCGGTCGGCCCGCCCGTTGACCTGCCACCAGCCGGTGAGTCCCTGCGGCACCTCGAAACGCTTGCGCTGCCAAGGCTCGTACTTCTCGACCAGCCAGGGCATTTCCGGGCGCGGCCCAACCAGTGACATCTCGCCACGCAGGATATTGAACAGTTGCGGTAGCTCGTCCAGGCTGGTGCGGCGCAGCCAGCGCCCGACGCGCGTTACACGGGGGTCGTCTTCGTGCTTGTACAGGATATGACCGTCTGCGCTCTGGGCGCTCACCGCATCTTGCAACGCCTCGGCCCCGTCGTGCATGGTGCGGAACTTGAGCATGGTGAAGAGGCCCCCGCCTTCGCCCACGCGCGTCTGGCGGAAGAGGGCCGGGCCGGGGCTGTCGCGCTTGATCGCCAGCGCGATCAGGCCCATCAGCGGCAGCGCGGGCACCAACAGCAGCAGCGTCAACGCCACATCGAAGACGCGCTTGACCACGCGCTGAAACGGATCGAGCACCGGCTCTTTCAGACTGAGCAGGGGCATCCCGCCGAAGCTCTCGATGCTCACCCGCAGGAAGGCCATGTCGAAGTAGTCGGGGATCAGGCGAATGTTGACCGGCAGCGTTTGCAGCCGGTTGACGAAGTCGCGCAGCTCGTTGGCGTCCTCGCGGGGCAGCGCGATCACCACCTCGGCGATGTCGTGCGCGCTGATGACGGCGGGCACACCAGCCAGCGTGCCCAGGATGGGCAGGTCGCCGGGCGGATCGTCCTCCGCATCCTCGGACACGAACCCGGCCAGCGACAGCCCCATCCAGCCCTGCTCGCACACCATGCGCGCGATGTCGCGGGCGATGCCCCCGGTGCCCACGATCAGCACGCGCCGCGTGCGGTAACGCTGCCCGCCGCGCGCCCGGAACGCGCCGCGCACGACCAGCCGGTGCGTGACGATCAGCGGCAGGTAGAGGGCCAGAAAGTAGATGTACTCCAGGCGCGAGACATCGCGGAAGCTGAAGTAGAGCATCCCGGCCAGGATCAGCCAGGCGAACAGCGTCGCTTCGGCGATCTTGACCAGCTCCAGGCCCGGCTGGGCCAGCCGGCGCGGGTTATAGACATCCAGCGCCACAAACACGACCGCCCAGATGATGATGCCCATCACATACACCGGCAGCGGCACCGTCCAGAAGGATGGATCGGCCACCTTGCCGAAGGGCAGAAGCGTGCGCAGGCGCATCGCCAGCAGCATCGCCAGGATGACCATAGCCAGGTCGGAGCCAAACAAGAATAGGATGAAACGAAGGCTGAACTGTCGCGCCATAGCCTGCACAGGGCGCTGGAGCCAGCTTCGCGGGCCGGTTGGCGCCCCCCCTCTGATCGGATACCTGCGGTTAGTATAGCAGCTTTCGGATTCGGGGGGAGTGTGCGGGGCGGGCAGTGCTTTACCTCACCC
>JAXGOK010000100.1:0-2346 GCA_040767545.1 Aggregatilineaceae bacterium
AGACGCTCCCCTGTATAGCACGGATCACAGCGTTAACACAAATTCGACGACGCGGGGCGTGAGCGTCACTTCCAGCAGCGCCGCCAGCAGCAGCAGCGGCAGCACCAGCCCCACGCCGACCTTGACCACATCTGCTGCCGCCGCCAGCCACGCTTCGCTGGCGGTCAGGTCAGCGGGCGGGCGCGTGACCACGCTGCCCAGGCGCAGCGCCGCCGCCCCAGCCAGCACAATTGCCGGGATTTCCAGCGTGCCATGCGGGATCACGGCCAGCAGGAACGGCAGCGGGCTGAGTCCGGCCATCGTCACCTGGCCCAGGATGAAGCCCAGAATGCCGAACGGCACGGAGACCAGCACCAGCCCGATCACCCCGAAGGTGAACACACCCAGCAGCGTGGCCGCCAGCAGCACGCGGGCATTCTGCACCAGCGCCATGACGATCAGGTGCGGGTTATCCTGGCCCAGGTCGAACCACGAGCGCAGGTTATCCAGCAGCGTCTCGTCGTTGGCGGCGAACTGGTCGAGCGGGATGCGCCACTGCCCCGCCGCGATCCACCCACCCGCGAACGCGCCGATCACGCAGATCAGCACGACGGCGGCGCTCCCGCGCAGACCCCGCGCGGCGGGGAAGACGCTCAGCCGGTACCAGCGCCGCAGCGAGAAAGCTTCCCCCGCTGGGCCGCGCACGCCCCGCCAGAAGGTGCGCCCGATCCAGCGCAGGTTAAGCTGATCCAGCGCGCGGCCCAGCAATTCCTCGCGGTTGAAGAGACGTGCGCCCATGCGCACCAGCAGAATCACCGCAACCAGCACGCCGGCCATGATCACCCACAGCAAATAGCGGCGATGCGGCTGCACCATGATCGTCGCTTCGAGCATGACCAGCAGGGACATGGGGATGATGATGAAGCTGGCCAGCAGGTTGGCGGCGCGCGTCGAGGTGGTCTGGCTGGAGACGACGACCGCCCCGGTGACCATCATTAACGCCTGGGACGTGGTCAGCAGCACGATCTGCACGACGAGCAGCGGGGCCGGACGCCACTGCTGCTCGCCCAGGATCAGCGCGCCCATGTAGATAGCCATGCCGCTGTAGCTAGCCAGCAGCGGCGGCAGCATGGCCGCGAACGACTTGCCCAGGTAAAGCTCGGTGTTGGTCAGGGGGGTGGAGAGCAGCGGTTCCAGGCTGCGCCGCTCCTTCTCGCCGACAAACGTCTCCAGGGCGATGACCAGCGAGATGGACACGGGGAAGAAGCCGACGATCATCGGCATGAGCGGCAGCAGCGACGGCAGCAGGTCTTCCGCGCCGTTGTCTTCGAAGAAGCCGGTGAAGACGCGCGTCATCTCGTTAGCCAGCAGGGGGAAGATGAGCGTCAGCAGGAAGATGGGGGCCATGATCCGCCAGTCGCGCAGGCTGTCGCGCACCTCGCGGCGGGTGACGATCAGGGCGTGGCGCAGCGTGCGGGCGACCGTCGCCCGGCTCCACTGGCCGTCCGGCTCGGCGAGCGGGACTCTGCCCTGCCCGATGCGCTCACCCAGGCTGATCATGGGAGGCCGTCCCTTCGTCCTCGGCGACGATCTGCAAGTACACGTCTTCGAGCGTGCGCGAGACCTCGCTCAGCGTGACGATGTCCAGTCCCGCTCCGGTCAGGCGGCGGATCACCTGGGGGTTGGTCAGCGCCGGGTCGGGCGCGCGGTAGCGCAGCCAGCAGTCGCCCGTCTCGACGATGGCGACCATCTCGCGCAGGGTGTCAATCGCCCCGTTGAGGTGCCGCGCCAAGCGCAGCTCCATGAGTGGCGCGCCGACGAAGCGCCCCGAAAGCTCGGCAAAGGTGCCGTGCGCGATGATCCGCCCCTGGCGGATGACAGCGATATGATCGGCCAGGTCTTCGGCTTCGATCAGGTTGTGCGTGGTGATGGCGATGGTGCGCTCCTCGCGGCGTAGCTCTTTGATCGCCTCGCGCACCAGCTTGGCGCTCTGCGGGTCCATCGCCGAGGTCGGCTCGTCGAGCAGCAGCACAGGCGGGTCATGCAGCATGGCCCGCACCAGGGCCAGCTTCTGCTTCATGCCCTTCGAGTATTCGCCCAGCCGCTTGTTGAGCGCGTCGCCCAGCCCGAAGTGCTTCATAAGCTGGCGCGGACGCCGCCGCCGGACTTCAGGGGGCAGATCGTAGATGCGCGCGAAGAAATCGAGGTACTCCTCGCCCTTCATGCGCTCGTAGAGACCGTGCTGCTCGGTGAGCACGCCCACCGACGCACGCACCGCCGTCGGCTGCGCGACCACATCGTAACCGGCTACGCGCGCCCAGCCCGCCGTCGGCTTGAGGATCGAGGTGAGCATCCGCACGGTCGTGG
>JAXGOK010000101.1:0-2340 GCA_040767545.1 Aggregatilineaceae bacterium
TCCCTCTCCGCTGCGGAGAGGGGGCGGTGAGGCGTGTCAGCGCCGAGCGGGGATGAGGTCAATAAGCGAAAGGCCCGCAGTGGCGGGCTGTAGAACACGCCGCACCACCAACGAGGTTGCTGATGCAGACGCTCCGCTCCGTATATGTGTCAACCGCCGAGTGGCGCTGGGTGATCGTGATCAGCGGGCTGCTCGTCGCCCTGACGATGGCCCCCTACGCCTGGGCGCTGGCCCGCAACCAGTCGGCGGCGGACTGGCAGTTCATGGGGATGCTCTCCAACCCGAAGGACGGCGCGACTTACCTGGCGAAGATAGAGCAAGGCCGTGCGGGGTCGTGGCTCTTCCAACTGCGCCACACGCCGGAGAAGCACGACGGGGCCGTGTTCAACATGTTCTACCTGTTCCTGGGGCACGCGGCGCGCGTCCTGGGGCTGTCCAGCCTGGTGACGTATCACCTGGCGCGCATGGTGACCAGCTTCTTCATGTACATCTCGCTTTACCAGCTTGGGGCGACGGTCTGGGTGCGCCCGCGCCCGCGCCGGCTGTTCTTCGCGCTCAGCGCGGTCGGGTCGGGGCTGGGCTGGCTGGTGCTGTTCTTTAACTCCGACGCGCTGGCCGCCGACCTGACCATTCCCGAAGCGTTCCCCTTCTACGCCTCGTACACCAACCCGCACTTTCCGATGAGCATCGCCTGCCTGGCGCTGATCGTCAGCGCCTACCTGGTCGTCTTCCGGCGAGGGTACCAGGACTCGCCCAGCGTCGAGAACGGCGGGCTGGGGCTGCTGCTGCTCTCCATGCTGCTGGCGCTGATCCAGCCAACCGCCTTGATCCCCATCGCCGCTGCGCTGGTGCTGTACGTGGGCGTGCGCTTCTGGTTCACGCGAGCGCTGCCGCAACACGAGCTACGTTGGGCGGCGATGCTGTGGCTGCCGATCATTCCCTTCGCCGTGTATGACTTCGCCGTATTCCATTTCAACGACATCATGGGCGCTTTCAACGCGCAGAACCAGACGCCGACGCCTGCGCCCTGGCTGATGCTGGCTGGCTACGGGCTGCTGGTGATCGTCGCCATTCCCGGACTGGTGCGCGCCGTGCGCCGCTTCGAGCGCGACGGCGACCAGCTTATGCTGTTGTGGCTCGTCGTCAACGTCGCCGGGCTGTACGCGCCGTTCAACTTGCAGCGCCGCCTGGCGATGGGCCTGATCATCCCCCTGGTCTATTTCGCCGTGCGCGCCCTGGAAGATGCCTGGTTCTACAGGGTGCCCGATCGCTGGCGCGCGCCCGCCCTCATCGCCCTGATCGTCTTCCTGGTGCCGAGCAACATCCTGGTGCTGACCATTCCGCTGTACGGCACCGTCTTCAAGCCGGACAGCGGGCTGGATCAAGGGCTGCTGGTGGAGACGGACTACTGGCACACCTTCGAGTGGCTGCGCGACAGCGGCGATAAAGATGCCGTCGTGCTGGCCGCGCCCAATATCAGCCAGTGGATTCCCGCCTACACCCGGCAGGTGGTCGTCTACGGCCACCCCTACGAGACGGTGCCCAACGACGAGCGCCAGGAGCAGGTGGAGCAGTTCTACCGGGGGCAGGACTGCGCGACCCTGCTGAGTGACGATCTGCCCTTCCGCGTGCGTTACATTCTCTGGGGGCCGCAGGAGCGTTCCTTCGCCGCCGAAGATGACGACGGACACAGCTATCCCGACGCCGGAAAGTGCATCGCCGCGCTGCCGCCGGAGCGCATCGAGAAGGAAATGAGCGAGGGTGAGGTCACCATCTACGTCCTCAACTGAGACAGAGGCGCGCGCGTCCCTCGCGTTTGCAGCGATTCTGGCCGTCATCCTGGCGGCGTTTTTGTTGGGAGCCGGGCTGAGTGCGGACAGCCTGCCCTTCCCGCCGGAAGCGGCCTTCTCCGACGCCGTGACCACGCACTGGCCGAACGCGCTGCTGCTGCGCCGCGCCGTCCTGGACGAGGGCGCGCTACCGCTGTGGCAGCCCGGCATCTTCAGCGGAATGCCCTTCGCCGCCAACCCGCTGAGCAAGGTCTGGTACCCGCCGCAGTGGTTGGTGCTCCTTCTGCCGCCCGCGCTGCACCTGAACGTCCTGACCTGGCTGCACCTGACGCTGGCCGGGCTGGGCGCGTGGCAGTGGGGCCGCGCGACCGGATTGGCGAGGGGGCCGGCGGCGCTGGCCGGGGCCGGGTACGCGCTCGCCCCGCGCCTGGTCGCGGCGGTCGGGGCCGGGCACCTGGACCTGGTCTATGCGGCGGCGTGGGTTCCCTGGCTGCTGTGGGCGGTCGAGCGGACGCTGCGCGCGGACAAGTTATCAGGCCATCGTCAGAGT
>JAXGOK010000102.1:0-2316 GCA_040767545.1 Aggregatilineaceae bacterium
AAATCCTTGCCACGACGTGATCACTCTAAGGTGGCGTCCTGGGCCGGACGGCTGGCCGGAATCGCCTTCGGCGTGCTGCTGGCCTGGCTGCTGGTCGAGGTGCTGATCCGGCTGCTGTTCTTCTCGCTTCCGCCGCGTCTGCAACTGGTGTTGGAGCACGTGCGCAAGACGCCGTTCAGCGACGCCCGCCTGCTGCCCGACCCGATCTGGCAGCCGGACACGGACTACCTGATGATCGCCCGCCCCGTGCAGAACTACGAGCAGTTCGGCAGCGCGGAAGTGCGCTTCACCGTCAGCACGGAGACGCTGTGGGGATCGCGCGTCGCCTTCCGCACGCGGCAGGAGCTGGTGGATCGCCATGTGGACGCGGTGGCGGTGGGGGACTCGTTCACCTTCTGCTTCACCAACGACGAAGATTGCTGGGTGCAGCAGCTTGGCACGCTGACCGGGCTGAACATCATCAACCTGGGCATCACCAGCACGGGGTCGCTCAGCCATGCCCGCGTGCTGTCCGACTTCGGGCTGCCGCTCAAGCCGCCGCTGGTGATCTGGCAGTGGTTCGGCAACGACGCCAACGAAGATTACGGCCTGGCCGCGCTGCGCGGCGAGACGGACGTGCAGTCCGCCAACCCATCCCCGCCCGCCCCCAAGCGCAATTGGTGGGACGAGCACTCGGCGCTCTACTTGCTGCTCAAGCTGTACCTGGGGTCGGAGGCTAACTTCGCGGCGTCGCTGCAATTCCACGCGCCAGACTACGCGACGCAGGGCGAGGTGACGCTCGCCTTCGGCCAGCCCTACCTGTGGGATGCCTTCGACATGACGCAGCCGCACAACCTGGACGGCTGGGCGCGCGGCCAGGCGGCGATCCGCGCGGCGCGCGAGTCGGTCGAGGCATACGGCGGGCGGCTGGTGATCGTGCTCATGCCGACCAAGGAGCAGGTCTACCGGGCGATGAGCGAGCCGCTGCTCGGCGCGGAGAAGCTGGCCCTGCTGGACACGCCCTACGCGATGGTGCGCGACTTCTGCGCGGCGGAGGGGCTGGACTGCTTCGACCCGCTGGCGGCCTTACAGGCCCATGCTGACGCCGGGGAGCAGCTTTACTACACGACCGACATGCACCTCAACGCGCGCGGCAATGCGGTGCTGGCCGGCGCGCTAGCCGAGTGGCTGGGGGAGTAGAGAGAGGCAACCCTAGCTGTTCAGCCCATCACCCCGCCCCATGCCCTCGGCGATGGTCGTCAGCGGCCACAGTGGGCGCACGTCCATGTCCAGGTCGTCGCGGAAGCCCGCCCCATAACGAAAGTGCCCCGCCGCCGCGATCATGGCCGCGTTATCTCCGCACAATGCCAGCGGCGGGTAGCGCACCGGCAACGGACTCGCCGCGCGCATGGTCGCGCGCAGGGCGGCGTTGGCGCTCACCCCGCCCGCCATCCAAACCTCAGTCGCGCCGTGCTCGGCGGCAGCGTCCAGCGTCTTCTCGACCAGGATATCTACCACCGCCGCCTGGAAGCTGGCCGCTACGTCGGCGATGCACACGTCCGGGCGGCGCTGATCGGGCGTCATGCCCTCGCCTTTGGGCGGACGCTTGCCGCTGTGCGGCTCCTGCACGGCGCGCAGCACCGCCGTCTTCAGCCCAGAGAAGCTGAAGTCGCTGCCCTCGCCGCGCAGGGCGCGCGGGAAGGCGTAGGCCGCCGGATCGCCCCCCTCGGCGGCGCGCTGGATGGACGGCCCGCCAGGATAGGGCAGCCCTAACAGCCGCGCTACCTTGTCGAACGCCTCGCCCGCCGCGTCGTCAATGGTCGTGCCAAGCTGCCGGTACTGGCCGTGATCGCTGATCAGGGCGATCTCGCTGTGCCCTCCGGAGGCAATCAGGCAGACCACCGGGAACCGCACCGGCGACTTGCGCTCAGTCAGCCACAGCGAATAGACGTGCCCCTCCAGGTGATTCACGCCCACCAGCGGCAGCCCGCTCGCCAGGGCCAGCCCCTTGGCGAAGTTGACGCCGACCAGCAGCGAACCGGCCAGTCCCGGCCCGCGCGTCACGGCGATGGCGTCAATATCGTTGAGCGTCACGCCGGCGTCGGCCAGGCCCTGCTCGACGACCGGCCCAATCGCCTCGATATGCGCCCGCGACGCGACCTCCGGGAAGACCCCGCCATACTGCGCGTGCAGGTCAATCTGCGAGGCGACGACATTGGAGCGCATGTTCACGCCGTCTTCGATGACCGCCGCGCCCGTCTCGTCGCACGAGGTTTCGATGCCGAGGATGAGGGTCATAGCGCCTCACGGGAAGGTAGAAGGTGGGTCTGATGTAGG
>JAXGOK010000103.1:0-2302 GCA_040767545.1 Aggregatilineaceae bacterium
TTGCCTGATGATTCGCTCGTGGACCCGACCTCGCTCAATCCTTTGCGGCGCAGGCAAACTTGCGCCATGATCGCCCGCAGCGCCTCGCCTACTCAAACGGAGCACCCATGATCCACATCGCGCGCTTCTCCACACCCGCAGGCCCGCGCTTCGGGCTGATCCTGGACAGTGTCCTCTACGCCCTGGCTGGGCCTGCGCAGACTGACCTCTTCGGCGGCGCTGACCTCGCGCCGGGCGAGCGCATCGGCCCCGCCGACGCGATTCCGCTGCTGCCGCCGGTTATGCCAGGCAAGATCGCGTGCATCGGGCGCAACTACGCCGCGCACGCTGCCGAGCATGGCGTGTCCGTCCCCGACGAGCCGGTGCTGTTCCTCAAGCCGCCCAGCGCGCTGATCGGGCACGGCGGGGAGATCGCCCTGCCCTCCAGGGCCGGACGGGTGGATCATGAAGCGGAGCTGGCAGTGATCATCGGGCGACGCGCATCACACGTCAGCCGCGAGGACGCGCTGCGCTACGTGTTCGGCTACACCTGCGCCAACGACGTGAGCGCGCGCGATTACCAGAAGAAAGATGGGCAGTGGGGCCGCGCCAAAGGCTTCGACACGTTCTGCCCGCTTGGCCCCTGGATCGTCACCGGCCTCGACCCATCCGACCTGGCGATTGCCTGCCACGTCAACGGCGCGCAGCGCCAGAGCGCCCGCACGTCCGACATGATCTTCGACGTGGCAACGCTGGTCTCCTTCGTCAGCGGGGTGATGACTCTGCTGCCCGGCGACGTGCTGCTGACCGGCACGCCATCCGGCGTCAGCCCACTGGCTGATGGTGACACCGTTGAGATCACGATTGAGGGGATCGGCACGCTGCGCAACACAGTGCGCAACACCCGCTAGAGTGGCGAAAAGCCCCCGGCAGTCCTGGGCTGGCGGGGGCTTCTGTTTGCTTTGAGGGGCGCTCACTCGCCCGTGACCGGCTCGAAGCGCAGCACCTCGCCGCCGTAGTCCACCAGGTACAGCTCGCCCGCCTCGTCCTCGCCGAACGAGCTAATACTCCGCCCGGACTCCAGCGACACAACCGCCTGCCAGAGACCGCCTGCATCTCGCTGAACAGACCAGATCGTGCCAGTGCACCAGTCGCCGTACAGGTAGACGCCTTGCAGCGCGGGGATGCGCTCGCCGCGATAGACGTAGCCGCCGGTCACCGAGCACCGGCCATTGCTGTGTGCGTATTCCAGCACAGGAGCCACCACAGCGGACGCCGCCGGCTGCCCCGAATAGACGTGCGTCCCTTCGAAAGCGTTCCAGCCGTAGTTCTCGCCGCCCGCACTACTCACCGGCTGGAAGTTGATCTCCTCCCACTGGTTCTGCCCCACATCGGCCAGGTAGAGATCGCCGGTCGCGCGGTCAAAGCTGAAGCGCCAGACGTTGCGCAGCCCCCACGCCCAAATCTCCGGGTGCGCGCCCTCGCGATCCACGAAGGGGTTGTCCGCCGGGATCGCGTAGCCGTCAGCCACATTCACGTCGAGGCGCAGGATAGACCCCAGCAGCGTGGCGAGATTCTGCCCGTTGCCATCCGGGTCGCCGCCCGACCCACCATCACCCAGCGAGACGTAGAGATACCCGTCCGGGCCAAAGGCCATGTGCCCGCCGTTGTGGTTGGCATAGGGCTGCTGGACGTAGAGCAGCGGCGCGGCGCTGGCCGGGTCGGCGCGGTCGGGATCATCCGCCGAGACAGTGTAGCGCGCCACGACCGTGTGGCCGTTCACGTCCGTGTAGTTGATGTAGAGCCACCCGTTGTCGGCGTAGCCGGGGTGGAACGCCAGCCCAAGCAGCCCGCGCTCCGTGTAGCCATCTTCGAGGGCCTCCCGGCTGATCAACCCGGACACGTCCAGGAAGGGCTGGGCGAGCACGACGCCGTCCTTGATCACACGAATCGCGCCGCCCTGCTCGACCACGAACAGGCGGCTCGATCCGTCTCCGGCGTGAGTAACATACAGCGGGCGCGAGAAGCCGCTGGCCACCGGCACCAACTGGTAGGGTACTTCCTGCATCTCGCCAGCACCGTCTGCACGTCCGGCGTCGGACTGCCAGACGATGAGCGCCCCGGTCGCCGTCACCGCCAGGACCATGACTATCGCCAACACCGCCGCCCGTCTCACCCATGACTCGCCCATCATTCCCGTCTCCACGTGTTCTGCCAGATACCCATCAATCTTAGCGGGACGTTGCGCGTCCCGGCAACTCAGGTGCGCGAAGGTCTGTCAGGCAGTTTCCCGTGCCCCGGTCTACCTCACCCCCCGCTCGGC
>JAXGOK010000104.1:0-2238 GCA_040767545.1 Aggregatilineaceae bacterium
ACCAATCACCAATGCCGGGTCATGGCTCGGACTGCTCGCCGCCCTGCGTCAGCTTGTAGCCGCGCCCGCGCACGGTGAGCAAATGCTGCGGCTGCGCCGGGTCTGGCTCCAGCTTGCTGCGCAGGCGGCTGACCAGCTTTTCGATGCGCGCATCGTCCACGTCGGCCAGGTATTCCTGGCCCCACACCGTCTCGACAATCTGGTACTTGTCGCAAATCTTGTCCATCCGGCCATAGAGCAAGAGCAGCAGCCGGTATTCCAGGTCGGTCAGCGACTCAACCGGCCTGCCGGAGACCCACACCGCCCCCGCGTCAATGTCCACCCACACGCCGGATGGGACTTCGCGCTGAGCCAGTCCCTGGCGGCGGGCGTAGTGGGCGAAGAGCGCCGAGAACAAACGCAGCCCGCGTTCGTCGCTGACCAACAGCCCCCGCGCCAACAGGTCTTCCTGCTGCACTGGCGTCAGTGCCGCTGGCCCCTGGGCAGCGACCAGGCTGGCCGCCTCGCGCTCTGCCGGCAGAAGCTGCTTCCACAGCTTGCCTAGCTCGTTGCGCACCAGGCGATGATTTTGCAGCACGTCCCCGGCCATGCTCAGCGCCTGCTGTGTGTAGGCTGGCGGAGCGCCGGACTCGATGCTGAGCACCACATGGGCCACCGACTGGATCAGCCCTGGGTGCCCGCCCGCCTGGGCCAGAATGAAGTTGCGCTCCGGCAGGTCGAGCGTGTCGTTGTTCTGGGTGAAGACCTCGGCAGCCAGATCGGTGGCCGCCTCATCGTCGAGCGGCTGGAGGTAATGCCTCTGCGCGGCGAAGACTTCCAGGAACTCGCCCAGGTCATCGCCGCCCCCGGCGCTGGACAGGGGCCGCTGGGTGGCTGTGACGTAATTGAGGTGGGCGTATTTGTCCTTGAGCGCGCGCATGTTGAGGAACACGCGCTCGTCCAGCCCGGTTAGCACGTCGTCGAACTCGTCGAGCAGCAGGATCACGTTTTGCGGCGTGGTTGGGTCTTCCAGCAGGGTGATGATCGCGTCGTTGAAGGCCAGCGGGATGGCAAACGCGCTCTGCGAGCCAACCACGCGCTCGTAGTATGTCTGCAAATGCTCGCAGAGAGCCGCGCAGTCGTAGTCCGGCGCGTCGAGCGTCTCCAGGATGGCGCGCAGAATGATCTCGTAGAAGCCCTGGGCGCTCATCTGCAACATCCGGTTGCAGTCAATATAGACGAACAGCGCGCTCTGGCCGGTCAGCGCGTGGTAGTGCCCGGCCACAGCGGGCGAGACCATCTGGCGCAGCAGGGTGGACTTGCCGAAATTGCTCAGACCGACCACCGCCACCGGGTGGGCCATCGCCAGCGTTTCGAGGATGGCTGCTACATCAGCGGGGCGGTAGCGCGTCAGGCGCGTGTAGTGGGACATGAGCGATCACACGATCCGTTGGGCTACCTACTGGACAGGGGCGACGCGGGCGAGCAAAGCCCACAATCGCCCCTGCACATAGCGAATGATCTCAGCAAGCCCGCCCTGGCTCTGGCGCGGGCGGGCACTGTGCGTCAGGCTGCGGTACGCAGCTTGCGCGCGATGAACACCACAGCTACCAACCCCGCCGCAGCAATTGCCAGCAGCGTCAGGCCGCTCGTGCCGCCGATGGCACCGGCCTGGTCGCCAATGTCGGAGAAGAAGCCAGTGGTCGGCAGCGCGGCGGGCGTCGCGCTCGCCTCGACCGGCACGCCGGTCATCGTCGGCGTGGCGGACCCGGCGACCATCTCAGCGAACGCAGTCGCCGTCATGTCGAAGGGGCTAAGCTCCGCTCCGGTGGGCGTGACGGTCGGCGATGGGGTCGCGGTCGGCGGTGGAGCGCCGATGGTGAAGGTGACTTGCCCCGCAACCGGCACAGAGACCTTGATCACCAGTGGCTTGCCCACAGGCACCAGCGCCTTTAGCTCCGGCGGCAGCGACTCGTAGTCTAGCTCCAGCCAGTAGTCGCCCGGCTCCAACGAGCCGAAGTCGAACCGGCCATCGGTCGCCGTCGTGATCACCGCGATCAGCTCATCTACGCTGATCTCCGGCGTGGGCGTGACCCCGCGCGCCTGCACCAGCACAATGCCCGACCCGGACTGGGACGAGCGGGCCACACCGCCCCCTTCGCTGGTGACGGTCAGCGTGTAGCCGCCCGCTCCGGCGACGCTGCTCACGCGCACCGTGTATTCGCCGCTGGCTGGCAGGGTGACGCTGGCGATGCGCGG
>JAXGOK010000105.1:0-2231 GCA_040767545.1 Aggregatilineaceae bacterium
GCCCTACAGCGGGATATTCCCGTGCTTCTTGGGCGGGTTGCTATCGCGCTTGTTTTGCAGCATCCCCAGCGCGTTGATCAGGCGCGGGCGCGTCTCCGACGGCACGATCACGTCGTCAACGTAGCCGCGCGCCGCCGCCACATACGGGTTGGCAAAGCGGTCGCGGTAGTCCTCCACCAGCTCCGCCTTGCGCTCTGCCGGATCGTCGGCCTCCATTAGCTCGCGGCGGAAGATGATATTCACCGCGCCGTCCGGCCCCATGACCGCCAGTTCCGCCGTCGGCCAGGCCAGGTTGAGGTCGCTGCGAATGTGCTTACTGTTCATGACGCAGTAGGCCCCGCCATACGCCTTGCGCGTCACGACGGTGATCTTGGGCACGGTCGCCTCGCAGTAGGCATAGAGCAGCTTGGCCCCAGCGCGAATGATCCCGCCATGCTCCTGGTCGGTGCCGGGCATGAAGCCGGGCACGTCCTCGAAGGTGATGACCGGGATATTGAAACAGTCACAGAAGCGGATGAAGCGCGCCGCCTTCTCGCTGGCCTTGATGTCCAGCACGCCGGCCAGCACTGCCGGCTGGTTGGCAACGATGCCCACGCTGAACCCGCCCAGCCGGGCGAAGCCGACGACGATATTCTGCGCGTAGTGCTCGTGAATCTCGAAGAAGCGCCCCTCGTCGGCCACCAGCCGGATCACATCCTTGACGTTGTAGGGCTTGCTGGGGTCGTCGGGGACGATGTCGTTGAGCGCCTCCTCGGTGCGCAGCGGGTCATCCTTGCTCGGCGCGAAGGGCGGGTCTTCCATGTTGTTCTGCGGCATGTAGCCCAGAATCTCGCGGATGAGGAACAGCGCATCCTCTTCGCTGCTGGCCGCCACGTGACTCACTCCACTGAGCGTGTTGTGAGTCATTGCCCCGCCCAGCTCTTCGAAGGTGACGTCCTCGTGCGTGACAGCGCGCACCACATCCGGCCCGGTGACGAACATGTACGACGTGTCCTTGACCATGAAAACGAAGTCGGTCAGCGCCGGGCTGTAGACGGCACCGCCCGCGCACGGCCCCATGATCACGCTGATCTGCGGGATCACGCCGCTGGCCAGCGTATTGCGCAGGAAGATGTCAGCGTAACCGCCCAGGCTGACCACGCCCTCCTGAATGCGCGCCCCGCCGGAGTCGTTGAGGCCAATGACCGGCGCGCCGTTCTTCATGGCCATCTCCATGATCTTGCAGATTTTCCCGGCGTGCACCTCGCTGAGCGAGCCGCCCATCACCGTGAAGTCCTGCGAGAAGACATAGACCAGCCGCCCGCTGATCGTCCCCCAGCCGGTGACGACGCTATCGCCGAGGAACTGCTTGTCCGGCTCGTCCATGCCGAAATTGCGCTCGCGCTGCACCACAAAAGTGTCCATCTCGCGGAAGCTGCCCGGATCAAGCAGCAGGTCGAGCCGCTCGCGGGCGGTCAGCTTGCCGGACTTGTGCTGCCTCTCGACGCGATCCGGCCCGCCACCCGCTGCGCTCCGCTGCCGCATCTGGTTAAGCTGTTCAATCTTGGGATTTGTCGTCGCCATCAGGCTCATTCTCCGCGATTCGTCCGCCCTGCCCCTTGCCGGGCACAGCGCCCGGCGCATCGAATGCGGCGCGCACGCGCCGCCAGCGCATCACCCAGGCTGCCGCCCCGACCAGCAGCACGACCAGCACCGCCTGAAACGCGATGCGCTGCCGGGCGAAGTCGGCGCGGGCGAAGCCAATAGTCCATAACACACCAAACGCGCCGTAGTTGCTCAGGGCGAGCACCAGCCAGCGGCGCGCCCATCGCCTGCGCCGGGCCAGTCCCAGGCCCAGCGCCAGCAGCAGCGCGGCCCAGCCCAACGCGAAGGCCGCGCGCAGCAACGGCGGGTAGGAAACGCCCAGCGCGCGGTAGCGCCCGGCGTGCCAGGCGTGGTCGAGGGCCAGCGCCAGGTTAGCCGCCCCGACGAGCAGCACGGCCAGGCTGAGCGCCCACAGAGTCCAGGGCCGGCACGGGTGATGAACTCCATCAGACATGTGCGGGCATTATAGCCCAGGCCCAGGCCACAATCCAACCGGCGAGGGCGCTCTTCAGTGCTGGGGCAAGGCATCACCGCAGAAGTGATCAGTTTTCGGTGATCAGTGATCAGTAAAGGCATGGCGCTGCTGCGCCCCTTGGGGGCGCATGGCAATACACTCCTACGCGACGGCGATCTGCGCGTCTGCGCTC
>JAXGOK010000106.1:0-2181 GCA_040767545.1 Aggregatilineaceae bacterium
CAAACCCGCCCCGTCAAGGCGCATCAGACGATCCGCCCATAAAAAGCGCCCGACCGGGCCTGCTCCAGACCCGGTCGAGCGAGCGCCATGAGGGGGATCACGGCGTGAAGTGGTCGTTGCCGTCGTGCGGCTATTCCAGGTATTCGGCCAGCCCGTACTCGACCTGCATCTGGCG
Organism: Aggregatilineaceae bacterium; assembly: GCA_040767545.1. Taxonomy (GTDB): domain Bacteria; phylum Chloroflexota; class Anaerolineae; order Aggregatilineales; family Aggregatilineaceae; genus UBA2029. The sequence continues at coordinate 176 of JAXGOK010000106.1, forward strand.
CAGCTTGCTCAGCGCCGCGTGCTGAAGCTGGCGGATGCGCTCGCGGCTGTAGCCCATCAACTGCCCGATCTGCGACATGCTGTGCGTGTCGCCGGTCTCCAGCCCGAAGCGCAGGCGGATGATGCGCGCCTCGCGCGAGGGCAGCGCGCCGAGCAGGAAGCTGATCGACTCGATGAGCAATTCGCGGGCGGTCGCCTCTTCGGGTAGCTCGCTCTCCTGGTCAGCGACCAGGTCGGCGCGCGGGCGATTCTCCTCGTCGCCAACCAGCTCGTCAAGCTGCACCGGCTCGCGCGCGGCCAGCAGAGTCGTCTCCACCTGGTCGGGCGTCAGCTTGGCCTCGTTAGCCAATTCCTCGGTCGTCGGCTCGCGGCCCAATTCCTGGGCCAGCCGCTCGCTCGCGCGGCGCAGGCGGCCCCAACGCTGCCCCTGGTTGATCGGCAGGCGGATGGTACGGCCCCGGTCACCGGCGGCGCGGGCAATCGCCTGGCGAATCCACCAGGTCGCGTAGGTGCTCAGGCGCACGCCACGCCCTGGGTCGAAGCGGTCAACCGCCTTCATCAGCCCCAGGTTGCCCTCCTGGATCAGGTCGGGCAGCGGCAGGCCACGCCCCTGGTACTTCTTGGCAATGGAAATGACCAGCCGCGTGTTCGCCATGATTAGCTCTTGGCGGGCAGCCTCGCCAAGCTCGATCACATCGCAGTAGTCGTCGTCCATCGAGCCGCAGTCTACCTTGGCGACCGCAAGCTGCTCCTGCGCCCGGTTGCCGGCCTGAACGAGGCGGGCGAGTGCCTGTTCGCGGTCCACGTCAATCGGCTCGGAGATGGGACGGATGTCGCGGAAATAAAACTGGAGGAGGTCAGCATCGGTCTGGGGCATGGGGGCACCGTCGCCGGACGACGCTTGCTCCGCCGCCGCCTCGACCTCGCTACCAAAGGCGAACTCGACATCGCTTTCGAAAGAGTCATACGCGGAGCGCCAGTCAAGGCGGGTGTCTGTCGAAAACTGGGAGACCGATCGGCTTATCGCAACCACGAGTACCTGCCTTTTGGGTTAGGACGGGCCTATCGCCCGCCGCTCACAGGGCGAATGGGATGCGGTATCGGAGTGTTTTTGAGTCATCCTCATGATATAATACTTTCAGCTAAAAATCAAATAAATTTCATTAGAATTGGGTAAATAACCAGAGGTGGAGAGAAGTGCACTGTGGGGCAGGCGGCAGCGGGAGAGAATGAGCGCCACACACATTTATTAGATGCAGCATCCAGGGTTTAGGATGCATCCGCAAGCGAGTCCGTGTCCTTTTCGACCGTACCTATTACAATACTTGCCCTACATTAGAATCCCATAGGTACTTCCTGAGGGAATGATGAGTGTGCCCGCCGCCCTGCCCCCCGACTCCCCGCCGCCCTACCCGCTGCGCCTGCGCCCGCGCGTCCTGACCGGTTATGGCTCGCTGCTTGGCGCGCTGATGGTGGCAATAGGCGTCGGCTGGGCGCTCCTTGCCGGAGACGAGGGGCCGGGCGTGTGGTTCCCGCGCGAGCGCTGGCTGGCCGACCTGCTACTGGGCGCGCTGGTAGGGGCCGGGTTCGCGGCGGCGGCCTGGGGACTCTTCGGGCGCGTCCCTGCCCTGCGACGCATTGAGCGCCGCCTCGTCGCCTTGCTGGACATGGCCGCCCTGCGCCCTCACCACGCGGTCATCTTCGGGCTGCTGGCGGGCGTGCCGGAGGAAATTCTGTTTCGCGGGGCGTTGCAGCCGACCTTGGGCCTGCTGGTCACGTCGCTTGTGTTTGGCGCGCTGCACGCGGTGACGCTCGCCTACTTCGTCTATGCGGGGGTCGCCGGGATGCTGCTCGGCGCGCTGGCGCTGTGGCGCGGCGCGCTGTGGGCACCCATCGCCGCGCACACGATGATTGACGTGATCATGTTCGCCCTGCTCATTCGCCGCTGGCGCACGGGTACGCGCGCGCAGGAGAGTCGCTCCGCCGCGCCCTGACCTCACCCCCATC
>JAXGOK010000107.1:0-2166 GCA_040767545.1 Aggregatilineaceae bacterium
AGGGAGGGGGCCAGGGGGAGGGGCATTTCGCCCACACCAGGGCGCAGCTACAGCAACGCCCTACCTAATCAACGGTGGATTACTGGGATCAGGATTGATGACACGACGTGTGCTATTGGGTGGAATGACGACCATACTGCTGGCGGCGACCTGGTGGGCGACCGCGTGGGCGGGCGCGCCCGTCCTCATGCCTACCCCGTTCGTCGAGGCAGCGGGCTGCTGGGAGCCGCCCGACGACTACAGCCGACTGTGGGTTAACGGGGCGCTGCTCAACGCGCGCACGCTGGCTATGCTCGACCACGCCCAGGCGCTCTACGCGGCGGGCGGCGGCACGGTTGACTTCCGGTTGGCGCTGACTCAAGGCAGCTACAACGCTGGGAGCGTCGCGGCCAGCTTCGGCACGCACGACGGCGGCGGCGCGGTAGACCTGTCCGTGCGCAGCCGCGCGGACTGGTCGGTGCTCGAAGCGGAGATCGCGCCGATGATCGCCGCGCTGCGCGCCGCTGGGTTTGCCGCCTGGCTGCGCGAAGCCGACGAGCTGCACCCCGGCTCGCCGATCCACATTCACGCCATCGCCATCGGCGATGTGGAGCTTTCCGAGGCGGCGCGCGCCCAGCTTGACGGCACGTTCGGCTACCTGCGCGGCTACAACGGCCTGCCGCAGGCCGGCGGCGTCCCCCTGGCGGACGGGCACGGCGGCCCGGTGCTCTGCGCCTGGATGGTGGCGCGCGGCTTCGGCGACATGCGCGGCAAGCCCAACCCCTACCCAACACCGGGCGGGACAACTATTCCCCAGTGGTCAATCCCATGAGCGCCGAAGTGCAATCCACCTACCCCAACGAGACAGGCGTGCGCCTGCGCGACCAGATTATCCTGATCACGCTGGCCCGCACCGTGCTTAACACCGCCCACCGCATGATCTACCCGTTTCTGCCCACGTTCGCGCGTGGGCTGGGCGTAGACCTGGAGACGGTCGCCCTGGGCATCAGCGCGCGCGCAGGGCTGGGGCTGGTCAGCCCCCTGTTTGGCGCGCTGGCCGACCGGCACGGTCGGCGGCGATCCATGCTGGCCGGGATCACGATTTTCGCCGCAAGTATGTTGCTGGTGACGATCTGGCCGACGTACCCGGCGCTATTCGCCGCGCTGGTGCTGGCCGGAGTCGGCAAGCATATCTTCGACCCAGCCATGCAAGCCTACATCGGCGACCGCGTGCGCTACACGCAGCGCGGCCTGGCCATCGCCGTGACCGAGGTAAGCTGGTCGGGTGCGTTCCTGGTCTGCATCCCTGTCCTCGGCTGGCTAATCGCGCGCACCGGAGCCTGGCAGACACCTTACCCGCTGCTGGGCGGGGCGGCGCTGCTGGCGCTGGCCGTGCTGTGGCGCATCATCCCCCAGGACCCGATGGGCACCGGCTACCGGCCCACCCTGCGCGAAGGTATTCGCCTGATCCTGGGTCACCGCACGGCGCTGGCCATCCTGCTCGTGGATTTCCTGCTCAGCGCCAGCAACGAGCTGATCAGCATCATCTACGGCGCGTGGATGGAAGACGCCTTCGCCCTCAGGGTGACGGCGCTGGGCGCGACGGCCATTGTCATCGGTCTGGCCGAACTGACCGGAGAGGGTGCGGTCGCCGGATTCGTAGACCGCATCGGCAAGCGGCGGGCAGTGGCCGCAGGCGTCGTCGTGAACATCATCGCCTTGCTGCTGCTGCCGATCCTGGATTTCCGCGTCGAGACGGCGCTGCTGGGGTTGTTCCTGTTCTACCTCAGCTTCGAGTTCGGCATCGTCAGCGTCATCCCCCTGCTGAGCGAGCTAATACCGGACGCGCGCGCCACGCTGATGGCAGGTAACGGGATGGCCTTCTCCACTGGCCGTATGCTCGGCGCGCTGAGCGGGCCGGTGCTGTTCGAAATCGGCCTGCTGGCTAACTGCTCGGTCGCGGTGCTGGGCAACGCGCTGGCGCTGGCCGTACTGCTGCTGTACGTGCGGCACGATTGATGATGGGTGAGCGGCGAACAGTGGCCGCTTGTCAGTTGTCGCCCGGCTGCATTCGGCGTACAGTGGGACGTGAGCGGCACCAACCGAGGGTGCGTGCAAAGGTCGTCAGTGAATCGCCTGACGCCGTAGGGGAGTATCGCAATACGCCCCTACGGGCGCGCAGCAGAG
>JAXGOK010000108.1:0-2020 GCA_040767545.1 Aggregatilineaceae bacterium
TACGGGCGTAGCAGAGCAACGCTCCTACTGCCTGTTGCACGCCCGCCGCGCTCCGTGCTGTTTGTCTGCCATCCCCTTGTCGTGTACAATGGGCGCGCTCCCCGGAAAGGGAGCGCCACATAGCTCCCTTGAGCAATGCGACGCTCTGGAAGGCCGCTATGAATATCTTCACCGGCATTTTCAAGATTCAGCAGCCTGCTCAGCGCACCTTTGGCTGGGCCGACGTGGTGGTGATTGCCATCGTCGTCGTGCTCATCTACACGGGGGTGCGTCTGTCACTTAACGCCCCCGCTGCTATTGCTGGCCCGTCCATTTCGCTCAAGCCCGAAGTCTTGCCCTACTACGCCATCCGCTCGATAGGGCGCATGGCAGCGGCCTACGCCCTGTCGCTGGTCTTCGCTCTGGCCTATGGCCGGGCGGCAGCCTATAGTCGCCGGGCCGAGCGGTTCCTGCTGCCGTTGCTGGATGTCTTGCAGAGCGTGCCGATCCTGTCGTTCTTGCCGGTGGTATTGCTGGGCCTGAGCGCCGTGCTGCCGCAGACGGTGGCTGCTGAGCTGGCTTCGATCGTGCTCATTTTTACCAGCCAGGCCTGGAACCTGGTGTTCGTCTGGTATCAGGCGCTCACCACCATCCCCGGCGAAGTGAACGAAGCCTCGGCCATCTTCCGCTTCAATACCTGGATGCGCTTCCGGGCGGTGGAGCTGCCCTTCGCCACCATTGGCCTGATCTGGAACAGCATGATGAGCTGGGCCGGTGGGTGGTTCTTCCTGATGGCCGCGGAAATCTTCACCGTTGGCGATCGCGACTTTCGTCTGCTGGGCCTGGGAGCCTATCTGCATGAGGCAGCCAGCCAGGAAGATTACGGTGCAATTGCCTGGGGCATCGGCACGTTGGTGCTGGTCATCGTCCTGCTCGATCAGTTTGTGTGGCGGCCCCTGCTGGCGTGGTCTAACCGGTTCACCCTGGAGATGGTGGAGGACGACAACCCGCCCACTTCGTGGTTCTACAGTGTGCTCCAGCGAGCCTATGTGACCCGCTGGCTGGATCAGCATCTTCGCCAGCCGTTCCTTGAGCGCCTGGATGCCAGGCTGATTCGCCCGAACAGCGGGCGAGATGCAGCAGCGCTTGAGGGCCGGGCCAGGCGGCCCTGGGTCGGCTATGCCCTCCTGCTGCTGGCGGGAGTGGGGGTGGCCTATGGGCTGGAGCAGGCCGGGGAGATGCTATTGCAGGTGCCCGCTGCCCAATGGAGCGAGATCGTGGCGGGCCTGGCGGTCACGTTGCTGCGCGTGTTGATCGCCCTCGTGATCGCGCTGGTCTGGACGATCCCGGTCGGTGTGCTCATTGGCACCAATCCCCGCATCGCAGCCGTGCTCCAGCCGCTCGTGCAGATCGCCGCTTCCATTCCAGCGACAGCATTGTTCCCCGTGCTGCTGCTGGTGATGCTCGGCCTGCCCGGTGGGCTGAATCTCGCCGCCGTCTTGCTGATGTTGATGGGCACCCAATGGTACTTGCTGTTCAATGTCATTGCCGGTGCAGCGGCCATCCCGGAGGACTTGAAGTTCACCAGCACCTTACTCAACCTGGGCCGGCGCGAGCGCTGGCGCACGCTTATCTTGCCGGCGCTGTTCCCCTACGTCATCACCGGCGCGATCACGGCCAGCGGCGGCGCGTGGAACGCCAGCGTTGTGGCCGAGTACTTCCAACTGGGCGGCAAGACGCACCAGGTGACGGGCGTGGGAGCACTCATCGCCTCGGCGACGGCGAGCGGCGATTTTCACCTGCTGCTGGCGGCCACGCTGAGCATGATCCTGACGGTGGTCTTGATCAACCGCCTGTTCTGGCGGCGGCTCTATCGCCGGGCCGAAGAACAGTTTCGCATGGAGTAACAAGCGATGGCGCACCTCCTCGAATTGCAGGGTATCACCCAGAAGTATGGGCGCGGCGACCGTCGTTTTACGGCGGTGGACAACGTCAGCCTGACCATTGACGAAGGCGAGTTTGTGGCGCTGCTGGGGCCGTC
>JAXGOK010000109.1:0-2016 GCA_040767545.1 Aggregatilineaceae bacterium
TGCGGCGCGTTGAACAGATTGTCGCACGACTGCTTGCCGTCCTGCCAGCAGCGCACTACACTGGCGGAGAAATGCAGAGGGCCGCGAAAGGAGACAGGGCGCATGGCTGACGATGAGCGGAGGGACACACCTGCCAGCGACGTGCCCGCCTTGCCGGAGTTCCCGGCCTCGCTGGAGCCGCACGAGCTGCTGGAGATTGTGGTAGGCGAGCTACGCGGGCCGCTCGGTGCGGTCGAAGGGTGGGCGCGGGTGATCGCGGGCGACCCCCGCCTGGAGGCGATCTCGCTGGAAGCTGCCGAGTCGATCCCGGCGCTGACGGCATACATGCGCGCGCTGCTGGCGCGGGTCACGGACTACCTGGCGGCGCGGGAGAAGTGAGGGCGAGGTCAGGGCCAGGAACGACTTGCCGGGTGGTTGTCGGCAGGCACCCATCCCCCCGCCAAGCTAGGAGAAGGGAAGAGCGACCAGCCGTAGCTCCCCTCTGGCTCGGCGGAGGGGGGATCAGGGGGAGACCTTCGGCGAGCGTTTTCGAGCTTCTCCTGGCAGCAGATCGTTCGTAAACCGTGATTCCGGTTCGGCATGGATCGCCTGGCGTGGGTGCGCTATACTGGCGCGTGGGCGGGCGCGGACTTGCCCGCTGAATCGGATTGCATCTGAGCAGAGCGGGGTGCCATGACCGGCAAATGCGAGCAACAGGCTGATGGGATTTCCACGCGGGAGCGGTGGGCGTACCGTGTCGCGTTCGCGGCGTTCGCCTTCTTCACGGTGTTCGGCGCGTACCTGCTCTGGCGTCCGACCGATTTTCTGTCCGACCTCTACGCGGTGCTGCTGCTGGTCACGCTGGCCCTGGGGCTGATCTCCGGGCTGATTGCAGTCTATTCCTCATAGTCGCCGGGCGGTGACGCGCAGCAGAATAGGCGTCCAGCGCAGCGCCCCGTCCGGCTCAGCGGCAGCGGCAACTCGCTCGCGCGCGGCAGCGAGGAAGGCGGCGCGCTGCCCGGCGTCCATGCCGTCAAGCTCGGCGCGGCGGTCGGGGCGGGCCAGCAGGAAGCGCAGGTAAGCATCCGGCGACGGAATGCGCACTGTCACCGGCGCGCCCTCCCCGGCGTGCTCCACGCCAAACCCATACTCGGCGAGCCATTCCCGGTAATCCTCGACATCTTGCAGCATATCGCTCCACAGCAGCGGCAGGCTTGCCAGGGCTGTGCGCAGCGCGGACAGCCCTGGGGGCGGTGAGTCGCTCGCGTGCCCGGCCAGCAGGTCGTCAACGGCCAGGTGCAGCGCGTCCGCTGGCCCCCATTCCTGGATGACGAGCCGCCCGCCTGGGGCCAGGGCGCAGCGCAGCGCGGGCAGGCTGTGCGCGGGCAGGGTGGCGTGCAGGGCGAAGGAAGCGGTCAGCAGGGTGAACGCGCTCGCGGCGAACGGCAGCCGCTCGATGTCCCCGCAGACGAAGGCGGCGCTGCCGGGCACAGTCTGCCGAGCCAGGGCCAGCGCGTCCGGCGCAAAGTCCAGCGCTGCCGTGAACCGGACGCGGGGCGCGATCAGGCGGGCGACGCCTCCCGCGCCACTGCCCAGGTCGAGCGCGCGGTCGGTGGGGTGCGGCGCGGCGTAGGCGGCAAAATCCGCGTGAAGCGGGGCGAGAGCCGCCGCGACATCCTCATGGTGACGGGCGGCGGCGGCGAAGAGCGTCCGCATGAGGGCCAGCCGGTTCATGCGCTGCGCTCCAGCGCGGCGCAGTGCCGTGCCCAACGCGCCGAACTCGCGGCGCTCCGGTGATCCGCCACTGCGGGCGAGATTTCGCGGGTGGTGGCCTCTTTGCAGGGGGCGGGGTCTCCCTCGGTGCCGAGGGGGAGTGGTGCGGTTGGCAAGGTCGTCTCTCCGCTGTTGTGCGTGCGGCTACAACTATACTCAGCGCCGGGCCGGGTGCAATGGCGAAGCGGTGCCGTTGGCGAACTCACCGCGCGCCGCACGTGGGGGCGCTGCTCTGCTACGCCCCGTGTGTGGGGAGGGTTTCGA
>JAXGOK010000110.1:0-1983 GCA_040767545.1 Aggregatilineaceae bacterium
CAGTACCAGGAAGAACCCTACGAGGGCGGCGGCGCGGGACGGTGGGTCGTGCTGGGCTGTGGGTGCTTCCTCGTGCTGTGCATCGTCACGTCGGTGATCGGCGGCATCATCATTGACGCCAAGTGCTGGTGGGACGATATTCCGGTCATCTCGGAAATGTTCGACCTGGGCATCCGCGAAGACGCCACCTGCCGCTGAGCCTGCCAGAGTGGTGGGGCGGGTGGATTGCGCCTGGTCGCCTTTGCTCCTGCGACACCAAGCTGATGTGTGAGGGCGCGACCTAAGGCTCTCGCTGCCGGATGCGGCAGTCACGCTCAGAGAGAGCGCCGGCGCTGGTAACGCTCTTACTTCCAGGGATCGCCGTCGTTGTGGTAGCCCGCCTGCTCCCAGAAACCTGGCTTGTCCACCGGGCTGAACTCCAGCTTGAGCAGCCACTTGGCGCTCTTCCAGAAGTAGCGCTGCGGCACGACCGTGCGCACTGGGAAGCCATGCTCCGGCGTCAAGAAGTCCCCGTTGTACTTCCAGGCCAGCAGGACGTTGTCTTCGAGCATGGCTTCGAGCGGGAGATTGGCGGTGAAGCCGTGCGCTGCGTGGGCGATGACGTACTTCGCGGCGGGCTTGATGCCGAAAAGCTGGATGAAGTCGCGGAAGAGCGGCCCTTCCCACGTGGTGTCGAATTTGCTCCAGCCAGTCACACAGTGGATGTCGGTGGTGATCGTCGTCGTGGGAATCTGGCGGAACTCGTCCCAGTTCCAGCGCATCTGGCGCTCGACTTCGCCGAAGACGGACAGCGTCCACGTGCTCACGTCAATCTGGGCGACAGGGCCGTAGTGTAGCACGGGGAACTTCTGGGTGAGGGCCTGGCCGGGTGGGAGTCGCCCTGCATCCTTCATCTCGCGCTCTTCGTCCCGCCGACTCATGATGTCCTTGCGCATCGCTGTTCCTGCCCTTTTCTCCAACTTCATCCGCCACTACGTCCGAGCATAGCACAATGCCGTCGCTGATCCCAGGCTTCCTAGGCCAAGTCGAGGCCAAGCTGCCCACCGCCGTCGCACAGCATGGTGATGATCTTCTGGTCGGTGACGGGGAAGGCGTAGTGGTCTAGCTCGTCGGGCGTTACCCAGGCCCAGGCCGCGCATTCGATGGCGGCAGGCTCGCCGGTGATGATGCGGCAGGCAAAGGCGTAGAGCGTGATGCGAAAGTGGGTGTAGGCGTGGCGGACGGTGCCGATCTGCTCGCCGACCTCGACCTCGATGCCCAGTTCTTCGCGTAGCTCGCGGCGCAGGCAGTCGCGCAGCGACTCGCCCGGCTCGCGCTTGCCGCCGGGGAACTCCCACAGCCCGCCGAGCATCCCGTCGAGAGGGCGCTGGGCGATCAACAGGCGACCATCGTCGCGGCGGGTGACGGCTGCGGTCACGTCAAAATGCGGCGTTCGCACGCGGCGGCGCTTGACGGGGCGCTCCTGCTGGGTGCCGTGCGCGCGCGCAGCGCAGTAATTGGCCAGCGGGCAGATCGCGCATTGGGGAGAACTCGGCGTGCAGATGCGCCGCCCTAACTCCATCAGCCCTTCGTTCCACGCTCCCGCGCGTCCGGTGGGGATCAACTGCCCGGCCAGCGCCCAGAGCTTGCTCTGCACGGCGCTCTGGCTTACGTCGTCGGGCAGATCGAACAGGCGGGTCAGGATGCGGGTCACGTTGCCGTCAAGGATGGGCGTGTCGGCACCGAAGGCGAGGCTGGCGACGGCTCCGGCGGTGTAGCGCCCGATGCCGGGCAGCCGCCGCAGGGCGGCGAGGCCGGATGGTAACTGCCCGCCGTGCTCGGCGACGACAATCTGCGCGGTGCGGTGCAGGTTGCGCGCCCGGCTGTAGTAGCCCAGTCCCTCCCACAGCTTAAGCACGTCATCGAGCGGGGCGGCGGCCAGGGCGCTGATCGTCGGGAAGCGGACCATGAAGCGCTCGAAGTAAGGGATCACTGTGGCGACCT
>JAXGOK010000111.1:0-1910 GCA_040767545.1 Aggregatilineaceae bacterium
GAAGTCTTGTATTTGGGCACGCCCCCAATACGCGTACTCTCACTTCGCCGCGAGCAATTCGCCCGCCCGCTCGATGTACTCCAGGCTCTGGTGGCGGAAGTAGGTGTTGTATAGCTCGGCGTAGTGCCCGCCCTGGGCCAGCAGCGCCTCGTGATCCCCCTCCTCAATGATCGTCCCCTCGCGCAGCACAATGATGCGGTCGGCGTTGCGGATCGTCGAGAGACGGTGCGCGATGACGATGGAGGTGCGGTTAGCCAGCACCGCCTCCAATCCCTCCTGGATCAGTGCCTCGGTTAGCGGGTCTACGCTGGCCGTCGCCTCGTCCAGGATGAAGATGGACGGGTTCTGCAGCAGGACGCGGGCCAGGGCCACCAACTGGCGCTGCCCCATTGAGAGACTCGCCCCGCGCTCGCCAACTTCGGTGTGCAGGCCGTTGGGCAGCACGTCCACCCAGTCGCCGCCAGCGACCTGCTGCGCGGCGCGCAGAGCCTCTTCGTCGCTGGCGTCCTGCCGCCCATAGCGGATGTTGTCCAGCACCGTGCCGTCGAAGAGGAACGGCATCTGGGTGACGATGCCCAGGTGATCGCGGTAATCGTCCAGGCTCAGGCGGCGGATGTCGTGCCCATCCACCAGGATGCGCCCGCCCTGGAATTCGTAGAAGCGCGCGATCAGCCGGGCGATGCTCGACTTGCCGGAGCCGGTATGCCCGACCAGGGCCAGCGTCTCGCCGGCGTGAATGCTCAGCGAGAAGTCATGCAGCACCGGCTCATTCTCGTTGTAGGCGAAGTCCACGCCCTCAAAGCGGATCTCGCCGCGCATAGCTGGCAGCGGCTCGTTCCCCGTCTGCGCGACCTTCGGCTCGGCGTCAATCAGGGCGAAGACGCGCTCTCCGGCGGCCAGCCCAAGCTGGAACTGGCTCCAGAACGAGGCGATGCTGGTCAACGGGTACCAGAACATGGCCATGCCCTGCACGAACAGGTACCAGTCGCCGGTGCTCAGCGACCCGCCCCTGGCCGACAGTCCGGCAAAGTAGACAATCGCCGCCGTGCCGATGGCCGAGATGATGCTCAGCAGCGGGAAGATCGAGACGAACACGTAGCCGGTGCGCAGGTTGATGCGGTACGACTGGGCGTTGACATCCAGAAACTCGTCGTAGATGGTGTGCTCCTGGCGGAAGGACTTGGCTACGCCGATGCCGCTGACTGTTTCCTGAATGTGCGCGCTGACCTCGGCCAGCACGCGCCGTGACTGGGTCACCGTGCGCCGGGCGATGGTGCGGAAGCCAAGCGCCACGCCGACCACCACCGGTGCAACCGCCAGCAGGACGAGCGTCAGGCGGGCGTTCACGCTGAACAGGTAGCCGATCAGCAGCACGACGAGCAACACCTGGCTCAGTAGCTCAGTGCTCAGGGCCACGACTTGCGAGAATGCCTGTGTATCCGAGGTGACGCGGCTGACGATCTTGCCGGACGGGTACTGGTCATAGAAGGACAGGTCGCGCCTGAGCACCGCGTCGAAGGCGTCTTCGCGCAGGTCGAGCACCACATTGCCAATGGCCTGTGAGGACAGAGCGCGGCGCACGGCGTTGAAGGCCCAGCCCAGGCTGCCCAGGACGATGGTCACGGCGGTGATGAACAGCAGCGTGCGCGTGCTGGTGTCCTCCTGCAGGCGGTCAATGCTCCACGAGATGAAGATCGGCAGGCCCGTCTGGGTCAGCGAGGTGAGCACAATGGTGACGGCAACCGCGATCATGCGCCCTGCCTGCGGGCGGAAGTAGCGCAGGATGCGCGCGACAAGCTGGCGGTCGCTGTACTGGCGGTCGTAGTCCTCGGCGTCGAGGCCGTCCATGATGAAGCCCATGACAGACGCTCCGTGTTTGTGCTTGTGGGTGATCGGTGATCAGTTTTCAG
>JAXGOK010000112.1:0-1886 GCA_040767545.1 Aggregatilineaceae bacterium
CATCAACCACCAACCACCAATCACCAAAAACCAACAACCACCTACTGATCATCCCCCGCCCGCTTGACAATGACCAGCGTGGCGTCGTCGGAAAGCTCCTGCTCGGCGGCGAAGTCGTTGATCGTCTCCAGAATGCGGTCGGCCAATTCCTGCGCCGAGAGCGCGGTATGCTGGCGGATGAGCGCCTCCAGCCGGTCTTCGCCGAACTCCTCTTCTTCGCTGTTGAGCACCTCGGTGATGCCGTCGGTATACAGGACGAAGATATCGCCCGGCTCCATGCGCAGCCGGTCGAGGGCGAACTCAGCCTCTTTGAAGATGCCGACGGCCACCCCCTGCGCCGTAACGTAGTCCACCGTGCCGGTCGCAGCGTGGTACCACAGCGGCGGGTTATGGCCCCCGCAGGCAAACCGCATCTCGCCACTGGCCGGGTCCAGGTAGCCGACAAACGTGGTGGCGAACATGCGCGAGCGCTGCTCGGAGATGATCATCTCGTTGGCGTGGCGCAGCACTTCATGGGGCGGCAGGTTGATGCTCATGCCATAGCGCAGCACGGTCACGCTCAGCGCCATGAACAGCGCCGCCGGGATGCCCTTGCCGGAGACATCGGCGATCACGATCCCCACCCGCCCGCCAGACAGCGCGTAGAAATCGTAGAAGTCACCGGCCACGCTGCGAATGGGGCACCACAGCGCCCCGATATCCCACCCGGCCAGCGCGGGGATGCGGTCAGGCAGGAAGCTCTCCTGGATGGAGTGGGCCGTCTCCAGCTCGCGGTTGATAAGCTGCTGCTGAATCTCCTGCTGGTAGAGCCGCGCGTTCTCAATGCTGATCGCCGCCTGCGCGGCCATCGCCGTCAGCAGGCGCTCATCGCGGAAGGTAAAAGTGCCGTCTTTCTTGTTCAGAAGCTGCACCACGCCGATCACCTTCTGCTGGGGGTTGATCATCGGCGCGGTGAGGATCGAGCGCGTATGGAAGCCGGAAGTCCTGTCAAACTGCGGGTTGAAGCGCCGGTCGGCGTAGGCGTCGGGGATGTTGAGCACCGTGCCGGTCGCCGCGACGTGCCCGGCGATCCCCTCCCCGATCTTGAGGCGAATCTCGGACAGCGGGCCAGCTTCTTGGAGCAGCACGCGCGACCATAGCTCGCCGCGCTCCTCGTCCGCCAGGTAGATCGTGCCGCGCTCGGCGTTGATGGTCGTGACCAGCTTGCTGAGGATCAGGTTGAGCAGATCGTCGAGCTTGATGTTCGAGGTCATCACCTCGCTGACCGAGCGCATGGCGTTAAGCTCTTGCACGGGACTCATCGCCGACCCCCCGGTTTCGGCTCGCTCGATCAGCTTGACCAGCTTGAGCGTGTTGGGCTGGCCTGGCTCGGCGCTGGTGGTGCGCTCCACCGAGTCCATCAGCGCGTGAATGAAGTGCAGGCCCATGCCCCCCCTGATGCGCGCCTCAACCGGCGCGTTGATGTCGAACGGCTTGACCTTCGCCGGGTCCAGGGGGACACCCCAATCAGTCAGCGTGACCTGGACGAAGTCGCCTGCTTCGCTGGCCGAGATCAGCAGGTGGCCCTTGCGCTCGCCCGGATAGGCGTGGTGAATGATGTTGGTCGCGGCCTCTTCGACGGCCAGCTCCAGGTCAAAAAGCGCCTTGTCGGACAGCGTGAGGCGCTGCCCGATGCCGTGCACAAAGTGCGCGATGAGGCGCAGGTTTTCCTGCCGGGCCTGGACGCGAAGCTCACCGAGGAAGGTCATGGGGCAGTGCCTTGTCTGGTCATCATCTATTGGCGCGAGTCTTATCGGGGCGGGAACGCCCCTCCCCTACCGTTGATCGGCGGGTGTCCGTATAGGGGCGTATGGCCCCTCCCCTGGCCCCTCCCCGGCAAAGTGTAC
>JAXGOK010000113.1:0-1876 GCA_040767545.1 Aggregatilineaceae bacterium
GCCTCGCCGCCAGACTTCCGGTTTGGAGGCGGGCCGCGACTCTTGTTATGCTTGGCATATTGCGAACCTGGTGCCTGCACAGCCTTTTGGGAGAAAGCTATGGCAGCCGAAGCCAACGATAAACGTACCGGAGCCGAAGAAGTACTGTGGGACTTGAGCGATCTCTATGCCGGGGTGGACGACCCGCAGATCGAGCAAGACATCGTGCGGGCCGACGCGCTCGCCGACGATTTCGCCGCCACTTACCGGGGCAAGGTCGCCGCGCTCGACGCCGAGGGGCTGCACGCGGCAGTGAGCGCCTATGAAGCCATTGTCGAGGCGGCCAACAAGCTCGGCGCGTTCGCTTACCTGACCTGGACGACGGACGCGGCCAACGCCCGCTATGGCGCGCTGCTGCAACGCCTGACGGAATGGGAAGCGCAGCTTCAGCAGAAGCTCGTCTTCTTCGAGCTAGAGTGGGTCAACGCGCCGGACGAGTTCGCCCAGGCCATGCTGACGCACCCTGTGCTGGCCCACTACCAGCACTGGCTGGAGACGACCCGCCGCTACCAGCCGCACCGCCTCAGCGAGCCGGAGGAGAAAATCCTGGCGGAGAAGTCCGTCACCGGGCGCAGCGCGTGGGGCCGCTTCTTCTCCGAGCTAATGGGCAACACGCGCTATCCCTTCGACGGCGAAGAACTGACGCAGGCGGCGATCCTGGCCAAGCTGCACGAGCCGGACCGTGCGCTTCGCCAGCGCGCGGCCCAGGCTTTCACCGACGTACTGCGCGGGCAACTGCCCACGCTGACCTTCATCTTCAACACGCTGGCCGCCGACAAAGCCTCCGACGACCGGCTGCGCCGCTACCCCAACTGGATTTCGTCGCGCAACCTGGATAACGAGGTCAGCGATGACGTGGTTGAGGCGCTGATCGGCGCGGTGACGGCGCGCTATGACATCGTCGCCCGCTACTACCATCTCAAGCGGGCGTTGCTGGGCGTGGACACGCTCTACGACTACGACCGTTACGCGCCGCTGCCCGCCGCCGAGGGGCGCTACCAGTGGACGCAGGCCCGCGAGATAGTGCTGCGCGCCTATGGGCGGTTCCACCCGCAGATGGCTGAGGTCGCCGGGCAGTTCTTCGACAGGTCGTGGATTGACGCGCCGCCTTACCCCGGCAAGCGCAGCGGGGCCTACAGCGCCTCGGTTGTGCCGTCCGCGCATCCCTACGTCTTCATGAACTTCACCGGCAACGTCCGCGACGTGATGACCCTGGCCCACGAGCTAGGGCATGGCGTCCACCAGTACTTGGCGCGCGAGCAAGGGATGCTCCAGCAGCACACGCCGCTGACCACCGCCGAGATGGCCTCGACCTTTGGCGAGATGCTCGTCTTCAGCGACTTCATGGCTAACGAGGCAGACCCCGCTGTGCGGCTGGCCATGCTCGCCCAGAAGATCGAAGACTGCTTCTCCACCATCTTCCGCCAGATTTCGATGAACCGCTTCGAGCACGGGATGCACACGGCCCGCCGCGAAGAGGGCGAGCTGACCAGCGAGCGCCTGGGCGCGATCTGGATGGAGACGCAGCAGGCCATGTTCGGCGACAGCGTGGAGATGACCGGCAATTACGGGCTGTGGTGGAGCTACATTCCGCACTTCTTGCAGGTGCCGGGCTATGTCTACGCCTACGCGTTCGGCGAGCTGCTGGTGCTGGCGCTCTTTGCCCGCTACCGCCAGGAAGGGGAATCGTTCGCGCCGCGTTACCTGGACGTGCTGCGCGCGGGCGGCTCGAACTGGCCGGAGAAGACGCTGGCCCCGCTGGGCGTGGACTTGACCGATCCGCATTTCTGGCAGGAGGGGCTGGGCGAGATCGAGAAGATGGTCGCGCAGGCCGAGG
>JAXGOK010000114.1:0-1764 GCA_040767545.1 Aggregatilineaceae bacterium
ACGGTTGGCTACCCGTAGCGCGGGTTGGGCACCAGCGTCGGCGCGCCGTCACGCTCAACCAGGATCGAGGCGAAGCCACGCTCAGCGATGGTCCTGTAGTCGTGCCCCGCGTCCGCCGGGTAGACGGCCAGGAAGATGAAATTCTCCGCCCCCGTATTGATCGTGCGGTGCCCCCAGTAAGGCGGGACATAGGCCGCCGTGCCGGGCACAACGCGCTGCAAGCTCACCTCGCCCTCCGGCGTCTGTAGCAGCAGATAGCCCTCGCCGAGCAGCCCGAAATATAGCTCGGCGCATTCGTCTTTGGTGTGATAGTGCCCCTTGGTCATGAAATACTCGTCGCCGACTTTGCCAGGATGGATCACCGTCGTCGAGTAGAGCAGGTGACCCGTTTCCTTCGGGTTCTGCGCTGCCTCGTAGACCTCATAGATCAGGGGGTTGGCCCCCATCAGCGCGTATTCGGCAGCGGGGTCGGCGAACAGCCCGCGCATGTCGGACAGGCGGCGCTGTTGCACCAGCGGAGCAGTGGGGATCGTGCCGTCTTGCAGGTTGACCAGATGAGTGTAGGGAGTCATGTAGATGGTCATGTGCACTTCCTCATTTCAGGGCGGTGGGATTCAGAACAAACTCGCATGGCTCGCCGTTCAGCACGGCGACCAGGTTTTGCGCGGACATGAAGGCCATGCGCGCGACGGACTCGGCGGTGGTGCTGCCCATGTGCAGCGTGGCGATGAAGTTGTCCAGCGCCAGCAGCGGGCTACCTGTGGGCGGCTCGTGGCGGAAGACATCGCTCGCCGCGCCAGCCAGCTTGCCGGAGACGAGCGCCTCGTGCAGCGCGGCCTCGTCCACCAGCTCGCCGCGCGCCGTGTTGATCAGGGTGGCCCCGTCGCGCATCTGGGCAAGGCGCTCGGCGTTGATCAGGCTCTCCGTTTCGGGCGTCACCGCGCAGTGCAGCGAGACAATGTGCGCCTGCTTCAGCAGCGTGTCGAGGTCCACCAGGCGGACGCCCTCCACTTGGCCCTTCACGTATGGGTCGTGGGCCACCACGTGCATCCCCAGCGCAGCGGCGCGCAGGGCCACCTCGCGGCCAATCGCCCCCAGCCCGATCAGGCCCAGCGTCTTGCCGGTTAGCTCCCAGCCCTGCGCCCGCGCCCAGACGCCCTGACGGGCGTTAGCGGCTACCTGGGGAATGCGCCGGGCCAGGCTGAAGATCAGCCCGATCGCTAGCTCGGCGACGGCGACGCGGTTGGCGCCGGGCGTGGTGGTCACGGCGATACCTCGCGCGGTCGTCGCCTCCAAATCCACCTTGTCATAGCCCGCCCCATAGCGCGAGATGACGCGCAGCCGGTCAGCGGCGGCGATGACCGAGGCATCGCAGACATCCAGCCCCAGGATCACCCCATCGTAGCCGGGAATGAGCGCGGCCAGCTCCGCCGCGCCCAGCGGATGATCGGGCGGGCGCAGATCAACGGCGCAGCCACTTTTGCTCAGATACTCGTGGTGCGGCCCGTCCGTCTTACAGAACGACCGCGCGGTGACCAGCACACGGAATGTCATATGACGCTCCTTTTCTGCTGTGCTCAGCAGCCTGGACGTGTCTCGACGCACCAATCATGCAGCGAGCAAAACATCACAGCATAGACGCAGAGAACGCAGAGGAGAGAGAAGAATAGGCCTCTTTGCGTTTCCTCCGCACGCTTTGCGCCCCTGCGACTCAGAAGAATCTCTCCGCCACCAACAGATTCCCCCTGGCAACAGGGCAATCGC
>JAXGOK010000115.1:0-1745 GCA_040767545.1 Aggregatilineaceae bacterium
ATCTGCGTCCCGTCCGGCGACCAGGCGACGCTGGTCACGGCGTTGATGTGCCCGGCCAGGACAGTGATCGGCGCGCCCGTCACCCCGTCCCAGATGATGGCCGTCTCGTCGGCGCTGGCGCTGGCGAGGCGCGTCCCGTCCGGCGACCAGACGACGCGGTTGACGGCGGCGCTGTGCCCTTCAAGCACGACGAGCATCTCGCCGCTGGCGGCGTCCCACAGGCGCACGGTGTTGTCATGGCCCGCGCTGGCGATCTGCGTCCCATCCGGCGACCAGGCGACGCTGCTCACCCAGGCAGTGTGCCCGCTCAGGGTTTGCAGCGGCGAGCCGATGATCGCGTCCCACAGGCGCACCGTGCTGTCGGCGCTGGCGGTGGCGATTCGCCTGCCGTCCGGCGACCAGGCCACGTCGGTCACCCAGTCCGTATGCCCCACCAGCGCGAGCAGCGGGTCGCCCGTCGCTGCGTTCCAGATGCGGGCGGTGCGATCCCAACTGGCAGTGGCGATGCGCGCGCCGTCCGGCGACCAGGTCACGCTGGAGACAGACCCCGTGTGCCCAACCAGCCTTCTAGCAGGCTGCGGGCTGCTTGCCGCCTCCCACAGGGCGACGCTGTTATCGGCGCTGGCGGTGGCGATCTGCGCCCCGTCCGGCGACCAGACTGCGCGCAGCACCGCCCCGCTGTGCGCCCCCAGGATGCGCCGCGCCCGGCTCGCCTGCACCGCCGTTCCAAGCGCGCGGTCGGCCTGCCAGATGTAGGGCAGCCTGTCCAGGGCTTCAAGGGCCAGCAGCACGCCGCGCTCCGGGTATGCGCCGAACAGCTCAAGCTGAGCCTGCGCGGCCAGGCCAATGGCCTGCGAGGTATTGCGCGCGTCTTCAGCGGCCAGCCGGGCCTGGACAGCTTCCTCGGCGTTGGCGTCGGCCTGCTGGCGGGCGTCCTCGGCGCGCACGAACAGGATCAGCGACAGCACCAGCAGGGCGACGATCACGCCGACCACTGCGCTGATGATGGCGTTGCGCTGCTGGCGGCGTTTTTGGGTGTGGCGGCTGCGCGCGATGTACTCGATGTGCAGGGGAGTGGGCTTGTTGCGCTCTTTGGCCAAGCCCTGGGCCAGCCAAGCCTCGGCATCTTTGAGGGCGTTGCCGCTCAGCAGCAAGCTGCGGTCGTGCTGGCGATCCTCCCAGTTGCGGGCGCGCACCAGCAGGCGCGTGTGCTCGCGCGTGTAGGCCAGGTCGGTATCCAGCGCCTCGACCAGAGCGGCGAACGCGGCGTCGAAATCGTCTTCATCGCGGATGAAGATCCAGTTGTGGGCGTTGACGGTGGGATGCAGCCGCTTCTCGTCGGCTTCGTCGGTGATCTCGCGGCGCAACACGGGCATGATGCGCTTGTAGTGCTCGGTGGCATAGTCAATTTCCTTGAAGCAGGTCACCGAGCGCGCCGAGTCCGGGCTGATGACGAAGACGAAGGCGTTGGCCCCCTCGATGCCGAGGCAGATCTCGCGCCACCAGTCTGCCGAGAGGGGGATGTCCTCCCAGTCCACCCAGGCGTCACGACCCTGGGCGGTCAGCGCCTGGTGCAACCGGCGCACGAATGCCTTGTCTTCGCGTGCATAGGAGATGAATACGTCGCCCGGCATGGCCGCCTCCTTCCCTGCACCGCCCAGCGGGGGTGTGCGCTTCGTTGCGGCGTATCTCTATTGTGCCCGCAGCAGGGGGTTGGCGGCAAATCTGCGACCATAGAACAAGAG
>JAXGOK010000116.1:0-1678 GCA_040767545.1 Aggregatilineaceae bacterium
CTACGCTCAGCGCGGCAGGGGGGTCAGGCGCGGGCCTGTCTTCGTGGTCTGGGGAGCGAGGGAAGCGCCGTTGTCAATCGTGTCCACGAAGTAGCTCTCGCACGCCGCGTCAATGGCGTCGGGCGTCATGCGCGGGGGAACGCCCTCGTAGTCAGCCATCGCCACCACGATCTTGAGAATGTCACGCGGGTGGACGGCCTGCATGGGCCGGTTCGGCTCGCGGTACCATTTCTGGAGCAGGTAGAGGAATCCTTCCTTGTCCAGCGGCACGCCCAGGCGTTGTGCGTACAGGGCGAAGATGTGCGTGAAGGAGCGCTCGTCTGGCTTGTCTACCTTCACCTTCATCTGGATGCGGCGCAGAAAGGCATCGTCCACCAGGTGGCGCGGCTCGATGTTGGTGCTGAAGACGATGAGCTGCTGGAAGGGAATGGCGATAGTCTGCCCCGTTTGCAGGCGCAGGTAGTCCACGTGCGATTCGAGGGGCACCACCCAGCGGTTGAGCAGCTCGGAAGGCGAGATCATCTGCCGCCCGAAGTCGTCAATCAGAAACATGCCGCCATTGGCTTTGAGCTGTAGCGGGGCTTCGTAGAACTTGGCGACGGGGTCGAAGCGCAGGTCGAGCGCGGCCATTGTTAGCTCGCCGCCGACGATCACCGTCGGGCGCTGAAAGAAACCGTAGCGCCGGTCAACCTGGCTGTCGGTATCCGCCTTGAACGCGCGCAGGTCGTCTTTGGTCAGCCGGACTTCCTTGAAGACCAGCGGATCGTAGACGCTGACGACGTGACCGCCGACGGTGATGGCATAGGGCACCCAGATCGGCTCAGTGCCGGAGATCAAGCGGGCGATAGACTGGGCGATGTCCGTCTTGCCGTTGCCGGGCGGCCCGTAGAGGAACATGGAAGTCCCCACGCTGAGGGCCGGGCCAATGCGCCGGTGAAAGTCGTGCGGCAGCACCAGGTGAGCCAGGGCTTGCCGGACGTGCTGCGGGGAAATGTTCAGGCTGCCCTGCGTTTGCAGCAGGATCATCTGCGTGTACTTCTCGACGGGCACCGGCACAGGGCCGATGTACTGGCTGCGATCCAGGGCATCCCGCGCGCGTTTGGTGCCAGCGTCGGACAGGCTGTAGGCGTACCCCAAGCGTCCCACACCGCCCGCGCTGACCACCTCGACGATATGCTCCTCTTGCAGCTTGATCAGGATGTGGTCGAGCAGCGTCAGTTCCAGGCACGTCACCTCGCCGAAGTGACGCAGCGAGACCTCGCCCTCGCTGAACATCATGCGCAGCAGAATATCAACCACCAGACTGGAGGGGATGTCCAACTCGGCGGGGTGAACCGGCGCGCGCAACAACTCGCGCAGCGCCGCATCGGGCGCGCTCAGCACCCGTTCGCACACGTCCGCGTCGTCGTCCAAAGGCCATTCTTCGTCGAGCGGGATTTCTATCGGCTCGTTCATGTCTGCTTCCCCCGGAGCGCCGGACGGTCATCCCTGAGCGGGGCCGCCGAAGCGGTCACCGCGTTCGGGCGCTGGCCCGCTCAGCATAGTTCCTGTGTTGTATGGCGGGCGCTCCTGCCCCACCTGTGTCCCCCAACTACAAGCAGGATTATGCACAACCCTGACGGGTGTTGCAAATGTGAGGCAAGGAGGCGCAGGGGGCGCTGGACAAGAAAGAGACTTC
>JAXGOK010000117.1:0-1667 GCA_040767545.1 Aggregatilineaceae bacterium
GTCGTCTTGCGGCTGCGCACGTACCACAGCGCCATGTAGGGATCGAGGCGGTAATGGCCGATGCCCAGCGTGTACTCCTCCCAACTCTCCTCCAGGCCGGGATCGAGCGCCGGGTCTTTGAGCCGCCAGTCGGTCAGCGCGCAGTCCACGCTGATCACCAGCCCGCCCAGCCTCTCGATGATCTCCTGGAAGCCGGTGAAATTGACCCGCGCGTAGTGGTCTAGCTCGATGCCCAGGTTGTAGCGGAAGAGGTCTTGGAGCAGCCCGAAGCCACCGCCTGGATAGCCGTTGGACGCGCCCCAGGCGTAGGCAGTGTTGATGCGATCCATCGTGTGGTTGGGGATATACACCCACAGGTCGCGCGGGATGTGCCACAGGGCGACCGTCCCGGCGTCCTTGTGGATGGCGACCAGGATCATCACGTCGGTGCGGCGATAGTAGTTGTCGGGCGAGTCGCTGCCCAGCAGCAGGATCGTCTCGACAGCGTCATCGTCTACGTTAAGCGGCGCAACCGGCGGCGGGACGGGCAGCGGCGGCGGCTGGGCGGGCGGGGTGTACGTGCCGTGAAAGGGATAGGTGGGCGTCGGCGGGAGGGGCGAGGGCGTGCCGTCCCCCTGCGCGAGGGCGGCGAGCGCTGACGCGCTCACCAGCAGCGCAGCGAGCGCAAGCAGTGCGAACGACCGGGCAGCACGCGAGTATCCGACGCGCATGAGAGCGTCCCTCCCCACCTGTCAGGCGACTCTCCAACAGCCCGATTATAGCAGCAAGCGCCCGCCCGCTTCCTCACCCCTGCCCGCCGCCCGCCCGACGGCGACTCGCCCTATCCCCGCCGCCCCAGGCTCGCCGCGTAGACGGCGAACTGCGCCTCACCGTCCAGGTCGAGCGCGGCGCTCAGCGCCTCGTCGTCGAAGGCGCCGATGGCGCACACCCCGCAACCGAGCGCCTCCGCCACCAGGTAGAGGTTCTGGCAGACGTGGCCCGCGTCGAGCAGCAGGTAGCGGTAGCCGCGCTCGCCATAGCGCCAGGCCATGCGCTCGGCGACGGCGATCCAGAAGAAGGTGACGGCGCTGCGCGCGACCTGCTCCTGGTTGAGGCACGCTTTGGTCAGCGCGGCGTTCATGTCGCCCTCCAGCGGCAGGCGCAACAGCCTGTGCACGCTGGCCAGGTAGCGGTAGACGCCCGGCTCCAGGCCGTCCACCTGGTTGGCCAGCAGCAGCGTCTCGAAGGCGTGGCGCGCCCCCGCTGACGGCACCGTGCGCAGCGTCGCGTAGGAACCGCGATGGCCCTTGACGCCCTGTGTGCACCACAGCAGCAGCGACAGCTCCTCCAGGCTGATCGCGGCGGGCGCGTAGTTGCGCAGCGTCTCGCGGCGGGCGATCAGGTCGCGCAAGTCGAGCGGTTGCAGGGCCAGCGCGTCCGGCGCGGGCAGATCAACCGGGCGCTGCGTCACGTCGTAGGGCAATTCCAGCGGCGGCTGCGGCAGCCCCTGCGACTGGGCGGACGGCCCCATGTGGCGGTACTGTGTCTCCAGCATGAACTGGCGGCCAATGCCTGCGGTCATCGGGGAAATCTCCTTGTGTGTGTAGATACGCAAGACACGTTCATTGTACCTGTTGTGCGGCAGCGGTGCATTTCACTTCGTTCGGCGACACACGGGTTTGTAGGGG
>JAXGOK010000118.1:0-1653 GCA_040767545.1 Aggregatilineaceae bacterium
GCCTCGCCGCCCGCTTTCTATGCATGGAGAGCGCGATCATCTGGCGGCTAAGCCCCCTCTCCGCGTGTGGGGGGCGAGGTAGACCCGCACGCCAGTTCCGCATAGAGCGCCAGCAGGTGCTCCCGCTGGTGCGGCCAGGCCAGGCTCGCCTCAACGCGCGCCCGCCCCACTGCGCCCATGCGCTGACGGCGGGGCGGATCGTCCATCAGCGCGGCAATCTGGCGGGCGAAGTCCAGTTCATCGCCGGGGCGGGCATAGGCCGCCGCGTCCCCCGCGCTGACACGGTGCTCGGTCAGGTCGAAGGCGACCACCGGCTTGGCCAGCGCCATATACTCCATGACCTTGATCATGGTTGAGCGATCCGTATAGGGGTTGCACGGCGCAGGCTCGACGCCAATGTCCAGCGCGGCCAGGCGACGCAGCAGCGCGTCGCCGGAGAGCCACCCCGCGAACTCAACGTAAGGCGCAAGGCCCCGCTGATCCGCCAGCGCCCGCAAGCCGGGCAGCGCGTCGCCGTCGCCGATGATCACACAGCGAAAATCTGTCCGGCCCAGGTCGAAGACCAGGTGCGCCAGAGCGCGCAGCAGCGCGTCACCGCCGTCCTGAGCGCCCAGCACGCCCGCGTAGCCGATCAGCGTCTTCCCGTCACGGCGCTCGCCGGGATCGGGCGGCACGGGCCGCCAGCGATCCGGGTCGGGGCCGTTGCGCACGATGGTGATGCGCTCCGGCGGCACGCGGCCTCGCGCCAGGGCCACCGCCCGGTAAGACTCGTTGGTGACGATCACCCGGTCAGCCAGGCGATAGGCCAGGCGCTCGCTGATACCCAGCATACGGCGGACGCTGGGCCTGGCTCCTGCCCCGTAGCGCGCGTCGTACATCTCCGGGCAGAGATCGTGCTGGTCGTACACGAAGCGCCGGCCCAGCAGCCGCCAGAAGCCCGCGATCAAGGCCAGCAAGTCGGGCGGGTTGTGGGCGTGAACGACATCAAACCCTTCGCGCACAGCGACCACCACCGACAGCACGCCGATCAACACCAGCGACCAGCCGTATTCCCACAGGTAGCCTACGAGTCCGCCCCTGGCACTGGCCGCTGGGAAGCGGTAGACGCGCACGCCATTGACCACCTCGCGGCGCGGCTGGCCCTGCGCCGCCGGGCCGATCACCGTCACGCGGTGACCGGCGGCGGCCAGCGCCTCCGCCTCATGGCGCACGCGCACATCCTGCGGATAAGGGCAGTTCTCCAGCAGCATCAGCACGCGTAGCCCAGCAGACTCGTCCATTGCCGCCTCACTCAGCGGAACTTGCCAGCGTCCTGCGCAGGCCCTCGTCCAGCGAAACCTCCGGCTGCCAGCCCAGCTGCTGGTGCGCCTTGCTCGTGTCGTAGCGCACGTCGCGGCAGGCGCTGCGCACCACGAAGCGCGACAGGCCCGGCGGCGTGAGAGAGTCATGGCGCGCGCTGCGCCACTCCAACAACCGCGCGAGGCCATCCAGTGCGACGGGCGGCAGCGGCACGATGCGCGCCCGCTCCTGCGTGATCCGGCGGCGGAGGGCCGTCATGTCGCGCACGGCGATCTGCGGCTCGTCCATCACGTTGTACACCTGGCCCGCCGCTTCAGGTGTCACCGCCGCCAGCAGCAGGCAGTCCACCGCGTT
>JAXGOK010000119.1:0-1624 GCA_040767545.1 Aggregatilineaceae bacterium
AGGCGCAGAGAAGAGCCATGAGACGGTTTTTGGTGGTTGGTTCTTGGTGATTGGTCGAAGCAGTTACGTTTCATACGCGCTCTGCCAGTAGCCAGCAACCTCTGCATTCTCTGCGGTTCAAGAATCTCGTCCCCAGCGTGACATGCGCTTGGCTGGCTGTGCCAGCCACCCGCTGCCCAGAAGAGATTCGAAAGCCAGAGGATCATGCCCAACACTGCCCATCCCATTCCCGACTACCTGCTCATCGGCCACATCGCCCACGACATCACGCCCGAAGGCCCGCGCCTGGGCGGAACTGTCTCCTACGGGGCACACACCGCTGCCGCCTTTGGGCTGCGCGTCGCCATCCTGACCAGCACCCGGCCCGACGAGCCGCTGCTGCGTGATCTACCGCCCGGCGTGGAAGTGGTCAGCGTGCCAGCGGAGCACACCACTACCTTTGAGAACCGCTATGACCCCGCCGGGCGCACGCAATATCTGCATCATCGCGCGCTGACGCTCACCCCGGACATGCTGCCCCCGGCCTGGCATCAGGCACGCCTGGTGCACCTGGCTCCCATCGCCTATGAAGTAGACCCGGCCTTCGTCACCGCCTTCGGCGACCGCCCGATCTGCGTGACGCCGCAGGGCTTCATGCGCCAGCGCGAGCCGGACGGACTGGTGACGGCTACGCCCTGGACTAGCGCACAGCAGGTGTTGTCGCACGCTGCGCTGACCGTGCTCAGCGAAGAAGACATCCGTCACGCGCCAGAGCTAGAGGGGGTCTTTGCGGAAATGGGGCCGCTGGTCGTTGTGACGCGCGCCGAGCGCGGTGGCACCTACTACCGCAATGGCGTGCCCTGCGACTACGCCGCCGTGCCCGTGACGCAGGTGAGTCCAACCGGCGCGGGGGATGTCTTCGCCGTCGCGCTGCATATCGCCCTGCACCAGTTGGGCGACATGGATCGCGCTATTGCCCTGGCCTCGTACCTGGGCGCGCAGTCGGTGACGCGCGCCGGGTTCGCCAGCGCACCGACCGCCGGGGAGATCGCCGAGGCCTGGCGGCGGGCCGGCGTCCCGCTTGTGGAGCCGGTGGAGGACTGATGAACGGCGACGCACCGTTTGGCAAAGAGCCGGAGCAGAGCCACGATCCCCAGTCGTCGAACCCGAATGGGCTGGCTGCCTTCGAGACGTTGGGCGAGTTCCTGCGTCAGGACGGGTGGCACCCGCAGCGCGTGGAAGGGCGCACCGTCTACCGCACCTTCTTCAGCGGGCAGAACGGGGAGTATCGCTGCTTTGCCCAGGTGATTGTCCACCTGGAGCAGTTCCTTTTCTACGCTGTCGCCGCCGTGCACGTCCCCGGCGAGCTGTACCCGGCAGTGGCCGAGTTCATCACCCGTGCCAACTTCGGGCTGCGCATCGGCAACTTCGAGCTGGATTACCAGGACGGCGAAGTGCGCTACAAGACCGGCCTGGACTTTGAAGACGAGAAGCTCACCCCCGCGCTGATCCGCAACGCGATCTATCCGGCAGTGACCACGATGGATCGCTACTTCCCCGGCCTGATGAAAGTGGTCTACGGCGGGCGCACGCCCTACGAGGCCATCGAGGAGATTGAGACCGAGAGCGAGGGGTGAGAGAATTG
>JAXGOK010000120.1:0-1521 GCA_040767545.1 Aggregatilineaceae bacterium
GGCCGTAGCTGCGCGCCTCTGTGCCCTCACTCCCTATGGGAGCCACGCCGGGAGAAACGCATTCTGCGCCAGCAGTCGCGCCTCGCCCGTGTGCGTATCCAGCACCCACACCTCCGGCTGCGCGTCCGCCTCGGCCAGGGCGAAGCGTTGGTAGAGCACGAAGCGCCCCGTCGCGTCCCATTGCGGCGCAGCGTGTGTGTAAGCGGCGTCCACCAGCAACGGCGTGGCCTCCCCCGTTGCCACGTCCAGCGTGTAAAGCTGCTTCCCCGGTGTGTAGCGTTCGTCCAGGTAGCGCCGCGCCACGACCAGCCGCGTCCCGTCCGGCGACCACGCCGCGAAGCCGTCATCTAGCGGCGCGTCCGGCTCCCCGCTCAAGGAGACTTCCGTCTGCGCGGACAGGTCGGCCAGCATCAGGTGCGCGTAGAATTCCTGGCCCAGCGCCCCACGTACCAGCACCGGATAAACCAGGCGCTCCCCGTCCGGCGCGAAGAGTCCAGTCTCGCCCGGCTCGCTGCCCAGCAGCACAGAGGAGCCGTCCAGCAGATTGTGCACGCGGATGCCGCCCGCCCGCGCGTCGTAGACGGCGATGCGCCGCCCGTCCGGTGACCAGGCTGGGTCTGCGCCGAGAAGCTGCGCGTCGGCGAAGAGCAGCGCGCTCTGCGCCGTGCTCACGTCCACTACCCAGGCGCGCGTGGCGCGGGCAGCGTCGCCGGGCGTGGCGCTGAACTCCTGGCGCTGGTAGGCGATGCGCGTCCCGTCGGGGTGCCAGGCGGGAGCCGTGCACAGCGCGCGCACGCAGCCCGTCAGCGGGCGTGCCTTTCCACTCGCTACATCCACGACCCAGATGTCCGCCGTGCCGTCGTCGTTGTTCTGCGTATAGGCGATTTGCGCCCCGTCCGGGCTGGGCGCGAAGTCCTCGACGCCGTGCGCGGCATCGGTCAGCGGGGTGACGGCCCCCGTTTCCAGGTCGGCCACGACCACGTTGCGTGGGTAGGCGTCTGCCGGGCTGAGGAAGACGGCGCGGAGGGCACGGGCGCGGGGCTGCTCGGCCTCGTCCGCGCCAACAATCACCCCGGCCAGCCCGCTGATCAGCAGAGTCAGCGCGAGCAGGGCGAAGACAGCCCGCCGTCGCAGGATGCTGAGCAGCAGGACGGTGCCGGTCAGGTCGAGCATGGCCCCGCCAGCCAGGAACGCCAGCACGGCCCCACGCGCGAACGTCCCGGTCAGGTCGCGCGCGGCGAAGGCGTCCGCCGGGGTGCCGGTCGGCAGCGCGAAGGCGCGCGCTCCCAGGGCCAGCACCGCGCCAGCCCGCCCCTCCGCCAGCGACTCGAAGTCGCCCGGCGCGAGGATCATGCGGACACCCGCCGCCAGCAGCGCCGCGATCAGCAGATAGCGGCCCAGCAGAGCGATCTCGCGCCCGCTGGCGGCCAGCGCGCGGCGCAGCCCGGCGCGCGGCGGCGCGTCCGGTACGAGGGGAGCCGGACGGGGCCAGCGCTCGCACCCCGGCGCAAAGGCGGCCAG
>JAXGOK010000121.1:0-1477 GCA_040767545.1 Aggregatilineaceae bacterium
GGCAGCTCGCTTCTTCAATTCCTTAGCTGAGTTTACTTCTGCGGTTCAAGTATTTCGCTCCTATCGTGAGATGCCCCCCCGAACACACGCATTGCCGCCGCCGCCGCAATCGTTTAAGATCAGGCAGGACTTACGAGTGACGCAGGAGGGACGGTAATGGCGGAGACGATTGACAACGGGGCGAGCGCCGATGCGCCGGTCGAGCAGCGTTTGCAGAGCTTGATCGAGAACCTGTCCTCATACATCGAGTATTATCACGGCGGGTGGTGCCGCCTGGTGTCCTTCGATGGCAAGGTGGCCCGCGTCGAGCTAGGCGGGGCCTGCGAGGGCTGCCCGCTCTCGCTGAACACGCTGCACGGCTGGATTGCCGGGACGGTGCGCCAGTTCTTCCCCGACATCACCATCGAGGAAGCGTCGCCGCAGCGCTGACCTGCGGGCGCGCCAGGGGGCGCAATTCACGCTCTGTTACCGGGCAGGACGTTCATTTTTTCTCGTTGGAATCTGCGGGCGGCAAAGGCCGCTCGCGCCGTTCTGTCTGATCGCTGGCCACTGACCGCTGATCGCTGTTTCCTAGGGGGCGCACGATGCGTAACTGGCTGCTGTTTGTGGGGCTGGGCCTCATCTGGGGATCGTCGTTCCTGCTGATCAAGGTGGCGGTGGATGCCTTCGGCCCGCTGCCGCTGGTGTCGGTGCGGCTGGGGCTGGCGGCAGCGTTCATGGCCGTCTTCCTGCGCATCACCGGGCGGCGCTGGCCGGTCTCTCCGCGCGAGCGCGCGGCCCTGCTCTTCGTCGGCGTGGCGAACACCGCCGTGCCCTTCACGCTGATCACCTGGGGCGAGCAGGACATTGACAGCGGCCTGGCAACGGTGCTCAACGCGACCGTGCCGCTCTTCACGCTGGTCATCGCCCATGTGGGCCTGCCCGACGAGCGCATCACCCCGCAGAAGGTGTTGGGCCTGGCGCTGGGCTTCGCTGGCGTAGCCCTGCTAGCCAGCCGCAGTGCCGACTCCAGCAGTCCCAATCCGCTGGCGGGCCAGGTGGCGGTGCTGGCTGCGTCGGCCTGCTACGCGACGTCCGCGGTCGTCATCCGCCGCTACCTGCGCGGCGTAGACCCCTACACTATTGCTGGCGGCTCGCTGATCATCGGCGGCGTGCTGATCATCGCGGTCACGCTGGCCGCCGCGCCGCTGCCCGCCGCCGCTGACCTGGGCGCGCAGGACGTGCTGGCCGTGGTGACGCTGGCCCTGGTCAACACGGTGCTGGCCTACTTCCTGTTCTACACGCTGATCTCCACCTGGGGCGCGACGCGTACCACGCTGGTCACTTACATGATGCCGCCCGTCGGTGTGACGCTGGGCGCGCTGTTCCTCGACGAGGCGGTGGACTGGAAGATCGTCGTCGGCGCAGCGATGATCCTGGCTGGCGTGGTGGTCGTCAACTGGCGGGGTCGGCGGGCGCGGCCAGGCAGGGCGCAGCA
>JAXGOK010000122.1:0-1467 GCA_040767545.1 Aggregatilineaceae bacterium
GGAAACAACTTCTCAGATGGTCTCTTGCCAATCACCAAGAACCGTCTCTTCTGCATCTCTGCGCTGATGAAATTACCCCTCGCTCTGCCAGGTCTCGGCGTCGTAGGGCATCAACTCGCAGCGCAGCGGGCGGTCGCGCCGGTAGCCCAGCGCGTAGTCGGCCTGGATGAGCTGCTGAATCTCACTGGAGCCTTCGTAGATCACGGCTCCCTTGGCGTTGCGCAGGTAGCGCTCGACATCGTACTCGTCGCTGAAGCCGTAAGCGCCGTGCAACTGCACCGCTTCCAGCGCCGCCTTGACGCTCATATCGGTGGCGAACCACTTGGCGATGGCTGTCTCGCGCGTGTTGCGCTGGCCCTGGTTCTTCAGCCAGCCAGCGCGCATGACCAGCAGCCAGGCGGCGTCGTACCACTGCTGCATGAAGGCCAGCTTCTGCTTGATAAGCTGGTGCTGGGCGATGGGCACGCCGAAGGTGTAACGCTCTTTGGAGTATTTGATGCTGTCTTCCAGGCAGGCGCGGATGCAGCCGGTC
Source organism: Aggregatilineaceae bacterium (assembly GCA_040767545.1). Lineage (GTDB taxonomy): Bacteria > Chloroflexota > Anaerolineae > Aggregatilineales > Aggregatilineaceae > UBA2029. The sequence goes on from JAXGOK010000122.1 coordinate 533, forward strand.
GCTCCGGCGGCGACGGTGTAACGCCCGTTGTCGAGGCAGCTCATGGCGATGTAGAAGCCCTCGCCTTCCTCGCCCAGCCGGTTTTCGAGGGGCACCTCGACATCCTGCATGACGATGGCGCCCGTCGAGCCGGCGCGCACGCCGAGCTTGTGCTTCTCGTCGTAGGTGCTGACGCCCTTCATGTCTCTGGTGATGATGAAGGCGGTGATCCCCTTGTGGCGCGGCTCGGCGTGCGGATCGGTCTTGGCGAAGACGATGAAGTTGTCGGCCAGCGCCGTCAGGCTGATCCACATCTTCTCGCCGTTGAGGATGTACACGTCCCCTTCGCGGCGGGCGGTGCTGCGCAGGTTGACCGGATCACTGCCTGCGTCGGCCTCGGTCAGCGCGTATCCGGCGTATTTCTCGCCGCGCGCCTGCGGGACGAGGAAGCGCTGCTTCTGCTCCTCGGTGGCCCATTGCAGCAAGGCCAGACTGTTGAGGCCCGCGTGCACCGACATGATCACGCGCAGGCTGGCGTCAATGCGCTCCAGTTCCTCGCAGGCCAGCGCCAGGGTAATGTAATCGAAGCCCTGCCCGCCGTAGCGGACGGGGATGTTGATGCCCAGCACGCCGTTCTCGCCCAGCAGCGGCAGCACGTCCGGGTGTGGCTGGTGCTTGCGGTCCCATTCCTTCAGGGTGGGGTAAATCTTGTCGCGGGCCAGCTCGCGCACCATGTCACGAGCCATGATCTGTTCTTCGTTCAGAGCAAAATCCATAGCGGTAACATCCTTTAAAAAGCGCGCGCCTGGTGGCTGCCCGCTCCTCACCGGGGAGTGAGCGCGGCGCCGGCGCATCCCGTCCTAGGGAAGCGATTATAGCATGGGGTCTGGCGGCGAACGAATAGCGTCCGCCTCAAAGGGTGCCTTTCACGATGGGGCGGAATCCTTGAGAGGCCG
>JAXGOK010000123.1:0-1396 GCA_040767545.1 Aggregatilineaceae bacterium
CAACCGCCAGTTGTGTACTATAATGGCCCCCATGCGACGCCCATTGCTGATCTACGTCCTGCTGATCGCCTGCGCCCTGAGCGCCACACTGCCCGCTGCCGCGCAAAGCCGCACCGCCCTGCCGCCGCCGCACCTCGGTTATGGTGTCCACATTGGCCCACACACCAGCGCCAACCCCGTCCTGGTGGATCAACTGCGCATGGACTGGGTCAAGGTCTACGAAGTGGGGCAGGTTGCCGCCTTCAGCAACAAGCGCGTCCTCTTTCGCATGGACTTGCCCTGGCCGTCCAACTGGGAAGCCTTCCGCATGAGCGTGCGCCAGCGCGCGGCAGAGCTGGCCGCGCTGGGCGTGGACGCCATCGAAGTGCACAACGAGCCGAACCTGGCCCTGGAATGGCCGCACGGCCCCAACGCCTGGGAATACACGCAGATGTTGCGCGTGGCCTACACGCAGATCAAGGCCGTCGCGCCGCAGATCATCGTCGTGTCGGGCGGGCTGGCCCCCACCGTCACCACCGGCGACCGGGGCGCGATCAGCGACATTGACTACGCTGCCGAGATGCTCGACAACGGCGCGGCGCAGTGGTTCGACGCCTTTGGCTACCACCCCTACGGCTACAACCAGCCGCCGGAAGCCGAGCCAGGCTACAACACGCTCACCTTCCGCCGCGTTGAGCTGATCCGCGCGCTGTTTGAGGAGCGCGGCATCTTCGACAAGCAAATCTGGATGACCGAGTTCGGCTGGCTGCGCGACCCGGCTGAGGACGGCGTGACCTGCTCTGACAGCGACCCGAACTTCGCCGGATTCGCCTGGCTGCGCGTCTCCGGGCAGACGCAGGCCGATTACACGGTGCGCGCCTTCGACTGGGCCGACCGCTACTGGCCCTGGGCCGGGCCGATGTTCCTGTGGAACCTCAACTGGGCGCTCTATCCGCCGGACATCACCCCGCTGTGCAGCCACATGCGCTGGTTCGGCCTGCTGCGCGCCGATGGGTCGCCGCTGCCCGTCTTCCAGCGCGTGGCGAACATGCCCCGCCGCACCAGCGACTACCTGCCGCGCCTGACCATCTACGCGCACGACATGACCGCCGAGACGAGCCTGTACTGCCCCGGCTCCGTGCTGGTGGGCGAGTTCGAAGTGGTCAATAGCGGCTATCCCGGCTCGTTCAGCGCGGAGGTGGAAGGGGTCAGCCCGCCGGACGGCCCGGCGCTCGAAGTCTACCCGCCGCGCGTGACCAATGGCGACCGCGTGCAGGTCTATGCCGACACGACCGGCCTGCCGCCCGGCCTGCACACGATCTACGTCAACGTCACGGCGACGATTGGCGAGCAGATGGTCGCCGAGACCATCCAGGGTTACATCGTCGTCACCGAGGCGGCGGGCGGCTGCTGAGGT
>JAXGOK010000124.1:0-1381 GCA_040767545.1 Aggregatilineaceae bacterium
CTCACGCCCACGCTCAGTGGGCCGCTCGCCACCACGCTCGGCGAGGCCAACCTGCGCTTCGGCCCCGATCTCAGCTATCCGGTCATCGTGCGCGTGGCGGAGGGCACCAGCTTCCGCGTCATCGAGCGGCACGCGCTGGTACCCTGGCTGCGTGTCGCCCTGCCGGAGTCGCCGACGGGCAGCGGGTGGCTTTTCAGCGAGGTTGTGGAGATCAGCGGTGACCTGAGCAGCGTGCCGGTTACCGAGGCCACTGTCTTCAACTACCCGACGCTGACGCCCACGCCGCAGACAGTCGTCGTCAGCGGCGCTCCCTGGGACGATGCGCCTGTCGCGGCGGGCCATCTGGCCGATACGCTGGGAGTGGCCATGCACGAGTACCTGCTGACGCAGGGCTTCGGTCCTACCGGCGATCGGATCGCCTCTGTCTTCCTGCTCGACCTGCGCACGGGCGACACCTTCACCCTCAATGGTGGCGTGGCCTACGGCGGCATGAGCCTGACCAAAATCCCGATCCTGGTGACGTATTTTCTGGCGCACGACGGGCCGCTGAGCCGCGATGATGCCTTCCTGGTCGCCGACACGATGATGTGCAGCGAGAACCTGACCACCAACGAGCTGCTCGCGCAGATTGGCGACGGCGACGCGCTGCGTGGCGCGGGGCGCGTCACGGCGACCATGCAGCAGTTGGGGCTGGGCGGGACGTTCATCCTGCGCCCCTACACCGTTCGCGAGGGCGAGCCGGTGATCGAGGTAGGGACGATCACAACCGGCGCGGATCAGAGCCGGACGCTCCCCGACCCCACCAACCAGATCGTGCCCGCCGACCTCGGCTGGCTGCTGGCGAGCATTTACCAGTGCGCGCAGGGTGAGGGCGGGCTGCTGCTGGAGCACTTCCCGGATGCTTTCACCGTGCAGGAGTGCCGGCAGATGCTCACCGCCCTGGACGCTAACGCCGTCGGCGTCTTCCTGGAGGCGGGCGTGCCGTCCAGCGCGCGCGTGCTGCACAAGCACGGCTGGATCGGCGACACGCACGGCGACGCCGGGCTGATCATCGGGCCGGAGAGCGCCTATGTGCTCGTGGTGGCGCTGTACGGGCGCGACTGGCTGGAGTTCGAGCTGTCTGCGCCGGTCATCGGCGAGCTTTCGCGCCTGGCCTGGAACGCGCTCAACCCGTCCGAGCCGCTGGCGGAGATCGCGTCGCGGGTTGTGCCCGCTGACTGCGACCCCTGGGCCGACCCGGTCATGGCCGCGCTGCTGGCACCTAGCTTGCCGGGGATTGAGTAGGGCGCACCGGGCGGCAGTGCGCCCTTTGGGGCGGAAATCCAGGCAAGGCAATCGCATCGCAATCCGCTGTGTATCAGCCGGTTTGCCTCACCGCCCC
>JAXGOK010000125.1:0-1272 GCA_040767545.1 Aggregatilineaceae bacterium
TAGGCGCGCTCGCCGAGTGGGCGGCCAACGTTGCGCTGTGGGCGTTGCTGGCCTGGGCGTGGGCGATGGTGCTGTGGCGCGGGCGGGGCGAGCGCCTGGACTGGACGGTGATGCTCACGCTGACCGTCACCCATCTGTCGGCGGTGCGCACGGCGACGCCGCACTTCGTGGTATTCACCATCCCGCTGCTGTTCTACCTGCGCGGCCTGACGCGCCGCCAGCGGAACGGGGCACGCCTGTCTGCGGCAATTCTGCTGGCGCTGCTGGTCATCCCCTGGGTGCACTTTGTGCTCACCGTCGAGGGCGAGTTCGAGCATCCCACGCTGTACCTGCCGGTGCCGTTCGGAATGCTGGCGCTGCTGTGGCTCACCCGGCGGCAGTGGTGGGCGGCGGACTCCGTGCTGCTCCCCAGGGAGGCGGTATGATCGCCGGGCGACGGGCGTATGTGCTGTTGGGCGTGCTGGCCCTGGCCTGGGGGACGCTGCTGGCACTGCTGCTGGAGCAGCCCGGCTACACCGACGCCTACTATTACTTCAACGCGGCCAAGCGCCTGGCCGAGGGGCATGGTCTGAGCGATCCGTACCTGTGGACGTACTTTAATGCTCCCGACCGGCTGCCCGGCCCCAGCCACACCTACTGGATGCCGCTGGAGTCGGTAATCGCGGCGGCGAGCATGGTTATCGGCGGCGCGACCTTTCGTGCGGCGCAGGTGCCGTCCGTGCTGTGCTATGCGGGGCTGGTGCTGATTGCGTTCTGGCTGGGCGAGCGGCTCGGCACGAGGCGGCGCACTGCCTGGGTTGCTGCGCTGCTGGTCATGTTCAGCGGGTTCTACATTCCCTACTGGGCGACGACTGACACGTTCGCGCTGTTCGGCCTGGTGGGGGCGCTGGCGTTAGTGGCGCTGGGACGCGCCGCAGAAGGGCGACAACTGCGCTGGTATGCGCTCAGCGGGGTGCTGGGCGGGCTGGCGCACCTGACTCGTGCCGATGGTGTGCTGTTGATCCTGGTGCTGGTCGTGATCGCCCTCTGGCCATCCGGGCGACGATGGACGGACGGGCTGCGCGCGGCGGGCGTGGGGTTGCTGGCTTACGGGATCGTCATGCTGCCCTGGTTCGCGCGCAATCTGGACGTGCTCGGTGTGCCGCTGCCGCTCGGCGGCACGGACACGGTCTGGATGCGCAGCTATAACGAGCTGGTGCGCTACCCGCCGGGCGCGTCCGTCGGGGACTTCCTGGCGTGGGGGATCGGCCCGATTCTCCGCTCTAGGCTGGA
>JAXGOK010000126.1:0-1219 GCA_040767545.1 Aggregatilineaceae bacterium
TTTTGCAGAACGGCCCCCTACCCGCCTCTCGCTGACGGCTGACCGCCGATAGCTGAGCGCTTATTTACACCGCGCTCCACATCAGGTACAGTGAGAACAGGCCCGGACTTTCACCGGACTGCCGTGTGTTCAGACACGGAATCGCCGGGCGTAAGGAGGTGCACTATGCTTCGTAGAATAACGTTCCTGGCGCTGGCCGCCGCCTTCGCGCTGGCGCTCATCGGGGCACCGGCAGCCGCCCAGGGCGGCGACGCAACGACCACTTACTCGCTCCATATGCGCACCGGGCCGGACACTGATTACGCCATGCTGGTCACGCTGCCCGGCGGTACGCCGCTGCTGCTCGAAGCGCGCAACGCCGACGCTTCCTGGGTGCTGGGCCGCACCCTGGACGGCGCGCAGCGCGGCTGGATGGCCAGCCTCTACCTCGCCTTTTCGCCGGGAGTCAGCGCGATCCGTCTGCCGCTCAGCGAGGAGATTCTCCCTGGCCCTGCGCCCGCGGCTGCCCCGGCAGAGAGCGCGCCGGAAGCTCCGGCAGCGGGCGGAGGAACAGCCACTACCCGCTATCAAATGAACGTGCGCAGCGGGCCAGGGACGCAGCACAGCGTCCTGGCCCAACTGCCTGGCGGTACGCCGCTGGTGCTCGAAGCGCGCAGTGACGATGCTTCGTGGGTGCTCGCTCACACGGCTGATGGCAGCGCTCGCGGCTGGCTGGCTGACCAGTATCTCACCTTCAGCGGGGTCAGCGCGGCCAGCTTGCCGGTCAGCGGCGAGATCGTGGCTGCTGCGCCACCTGCGGCAGCGCCCGCCGTTGAATACGCCGGAGAGCGCAAAATCGAGATGCGCCCCTTCGACGCGGCGAGCGTGACGGGGATTAACCTGGCTGCCTATCCGGTGGTGGGCCGGGCGACCAGCCGCGCGCGGCAGATATACCTGGCGGGGCGCGCTATGGGCAACAATCCCAACGTCGTGGCGAAGGTGGGCGACTGCTCGTCGGAGCACTGGTACTTCCTCAACTCGTTCGCCTGGGGCGAATACAACCTGGGCAGCTACGCCAATCTCCAACCCGCGATTGATTACTTTGGCGCGTCGCTGGCCTATGACAGCGAGGCGACGCATAACGGCTTCAACGCTCACGCCGTGCTAGTGTCCATGTGGGCCAACCCTGCTGCCTGCCAGGTCGCCAGCGGGGAGTCTCCGCTGGCCTGTGAGTTCCGGC
>JAXGOK010000127.1:0-1210 GCA_040767545.1 Aggregatilineaceae bacterium
GGATCACCATCCAGGGCGCGAATGTGCCTTCCGGCCTGCTGGCAACACTGCTGCTGGACACGGTTCACCCCGCCCTCAAAGACGGCGCGAGCGCGCTCGGCTTCCCCTGGTGGCTGAGCGGCGTGCTGTTTGACGGGGCGTACCTGGCCGGAGCATGGGTGGTCAGCGTCATGCTGCCGCCGATGGCCATCTTCTTCCCCCTGTTCACGCTGCTGGAAGACTTCGGCTATCTGCCGCGCGTGGCTTTCAACCTGGATCGTCTGTTCAGCCGGGCGGGCGCGCACGGCAAGCAGGCCCTCTCGATGACGATGGGCTTCGGCTGCAACGCGGCGGGCGTGGTTGCCACGCGGGTGATTGACAGCCCGCGCGAGCGCCTGATCGCCATCATCACCAACAACTTCGCCGTCTGCAACGGACGCTGGCCGACGCTGATCATGGTCTCGACGATCTTCATCGGCAGCGCCGTGCCGGCGGCGCTGGCCGGGCTGGTCTCGGCGGCGGCGGTGGTGGGCATTGCCGTGCTGGGTGTGCTGCTGACGTTTGCGGTGTCGTGGTTTCTCTCGCGGACGATGCTCAAGGGCGAGGCGTCCGTCTTCAGCCTGGAATTGCCGCCCTACCGCCCGCCGCGCCTCTGGCAGACGCTCTACACATCGGTCATTGATCGCACGCTGATCGTGCTCTGGCGCGCGGTGACGATGGCTGTCCCGGCGGGCGTGGTCATCTGGACGATCTCCAATGTGCACGTCGGCGGGGGAAGTGTAGCCGAGCACCTGGTGAGCCTGCTGGATGGCTTCGGCTGGCTGCTGGGGCTGAACGGCGTGATCCTGGTGGCCTACATCGTCGCCATCCCCGCCAACGAGATCATCATCCCCACCATCCTCATGCTGACCGTGCTGACGGCGCGGCTGTCCGGTGTGGGCGAGGGCGCGGGAGTCATGTTCGAGCTGGAGTCGGGGGATGCCATCCGCAACATTCTGCACGCGGGCGGCTGGACGACGCTGACGGCGATCAACCTGATGCTCTTCAGCCTGATCCACAACCCGTGCAGCACGACCATCCTGACCATCTACCACGAGACGCGCAGCCTCAAGTGGACGGCGGTGGCGACGATCCTGCCGGTAGTGCTGGGCTTCGCCGTGACCTTCACCCTGGCGACCGCCGCGCGCTTGCTCGGCTGGGCGTGAGGGCGGGGGGCGCGCGCAGAAAGAGG
>JAXGOK010000128.1:0-1149 GCA_040767545.1 Aggregatilineaceae bacterium
GGTTGTGTGCTGCTGCACAGGCTGAGGGGAGCGTCCAGGCGCATTCGTTGCACCCCAGGCCCGCGCTCAGCCAACTACTCATGTAGCATCAGCGCTGCCCATTTCGCGTTATACTGGAGCTAACGATTACCACTCAGGGGGTCTTATGGCTGACGCATACACGCGCGAGGAGCAACGCCTGTTGCTGGCGCTGGCCCGCGAGACGCTGGCACGCATCACCGCCGGGGAAGACCTGCCCGACGTAAACCTGGACGCGCTGCCGCCCCCGCTGGCCCAGGAACGCGCCTGCTTCGTCACCTTGCGCCGCCGCGACGATGGCGCGCTGCGCGGCTGCACGGGGACGCTGGTCGCCCGCCGTCCGCTGGCCGAAGAAGTGGTCGCCATGACCGTGCAGACGGCTTTCTACGACCCGCGCTTCGTCCCTGTCCAGGCCCATGAATTGCCCGGCCTGCACGTGGAAATCAGCGTGCTCACCCCCTCGCAGCCCCTCGAGTTTGCCGGCCCTGACGATTTGCTGCGTAAGCTGCGCCCCGGCGTGGACGGCGTCACGCTGCGCCTCGACCGCCGCCGAGCGACCTTCCTGCCCCAGGTGTGGGAGAGTTACCCCGACCCGCGCCTGTTCCTGACGCTGCTGGCGCAGAAAATGGGCGCCGACCCCGATGCCTGGCGCGACCCGCGCTTGCAGGTGGAGACGTACCAGGCGATCATCATCGAAGAAGGCGCCAGCGACGATCCCCCGCACTGATTGCCCGTCTCCTGGCTGACGGCTGGCCGATGATCGGGGCGGGCTTCTTTGCGCTCGTGCGCCACTCTGCTACAATGGCCCCGTTGTTCCACCAGATGCCTATCGTGGAGAATGCCATGCGTACCACGTTGATCCTGCTGAGCCTGCTCGTCGCCGGGCTGGCCCTGGCGGCGTGCGGCGACGAGCCGCCGCCCACCCAGATTTACATCGTCATCTCACCGACGCCGGAAACGCCCCAGCCGGAGACGCCCGACGCGTCGCTGACGGCGACTGCGACCGAGACGGCAGCCGTCGCCCCGGCCCCCAGCGCGACGCCAGCGCCCTTGGCCACCGCGTCGCCTGCCCTGTCTACGCCCACGCCGCAGCCGGGGGGCTTCCCGACCAACGTCGCCGCCCAGGTACAG
>JAXGOK010000129.1:0-1120 GCA_040767545.1 Aggregatilineaceae bacterium
CGCTCCTCACCGCGTATAGGATTTCAGGCTTCCGAAGCCTGCGAGACTTCGGAAGCCTCCCCCTACCTCACCCCCGCTCGGCGCTTACGCGCCTCGCCGCGCGTAGCGAAGAGTTTTCCAATTCGAATTTCGCAATCCGCAAACCGCATTCTCTTTCTACCCTGCGAACGGCAGCGCCGCGCACTCCGCCGGAACCTGGGGATTGACCGCGTCCAGGAAAACGTCGCCGCGCGCCCAGCCCCCGCCCACCAAGTGCCACCAGGTGAACCCCTCCGCGCCGGTCGCCCAGCCATCGGCGGTCACCGTCTGACCGAGCACCAGCTTGCCGGTGATCCCGAAGGACGTGCCCGGCCCGGCGCGGATATTCGCCTCTGTCCAGCGCACGGTCAGCGTGCAGGTTCCGCCGCCGATGCTCAGCGGGGGCGTGGCCGTGAACGCGCTCCCCGCCGGGCCGGGTGTGGGCGGCAGCGTGCCAATCATGGCCAGCGTCAGGCAGACATCGGGCGGATTCGGGTTGAGCGCGTCAAGGAAGGCATCGCCGCGCGCCCACCCGCTCGCGCCCAAGCGCCACCAGGTGTACCCGTCAGCGCCGGTCGCCCAGCCATCGGCGCTCACCGTCTGGCCGGTCGTCAGCGTCCCCACCACCGAGTAATCCTCGCCCGGCCCGGTGCGCACCTCCACCCCGGCCAGGCGCACGGTCAGCGCGCAGACTTCCGCGCCACCCTGCCCGTCGCTCGGCGCAACCGGCGGGGCGAATGTGGGCGGGACGGTCGGCGTCACGGTGGGCAGCGAGGTAGGCAGCGGCGGCGGGACGGCCAGCGTGACCGGCACGGGAGCTTCTGCCGTCTCGGTGGCCTCGGCCCAGCCGTAGGGCATGACCTGCGTCTCGCGCTCTTCGCCGAACAGCAGCGGTTTGAGGAGCACGTAGAGCAGGAAGCAGACCAGGATGAGCGCGGCCAGCGCCACGAACCGCACAAACCAGTTGGCGCCCCCCGCCCTGCGCGCGCCAAACGACCGCCTGCGACGCTTGAGATTGCTCCGAGATAAGCGCATCGTCCTCTCGCCTTCGCCAGACGCCCCCGATCATAGCATCGAACGGTTGGGGAGGCGAGATAGGCGA
>JAXGOK010000130.1:0-1068 GCA_040767545.1 Aggregatilineaceae bacterium
CTGGGCCGGGTGCTTGTGGGCATGGTCTGTCATGCCCACCGCCTCTAACAGTTCCTTGGCGCGGCTCACGCGCTCGCGCTTCCCCAGGCCAGCCAGCATCATCGGCAGGGTGACATTGCGCAGCGCGGAGCGGTGGGCGAGCAGGTTGCGCCCCACCTGCTGCCACAAAAACCCCACCTGGCGCAGCCGGAAGTCGGCCAGCGCACGCCCTTGCAGGTCCAGCAGGCTCAGGTCGCCGACGCTCAGTTGGCCCGCTGTAGGCGTGTCCAGCCCGCCGAGCAGATTGAGCAGCGAGCTTTTGCCCGCGCCGCTCGGCCCGACGATGGCGACCATCTCACCGCGCCGCATGGTGAAGTCAATCCCGCGCAGCGCCACGATCTCGTGACCGCCCACCGCGTAGGCTTTCACCACGTTCTTGCAGTCAATGTAGGGCCTGCCGCTGCCGTTTGTATTGTTGCTGCCATTCTGACGAGACATGGGCCACGCTCCTTAGGTTCCTGCGTTACGGCGCGATCACCACGTCGCCTTCGCTCACGCCGCTGACGATCTCCACGCGCTCGTCGGTTTGCAGGCCAAGCTGCACGTCCACTGTACGCGGGCCGTCGGGCGTGTCCAGCACCACGAAGGTGCGATTCTGGAAGGTGCGCAGCACGCTGGGCGGCAGCCACAGCACATCCTCGCGCACTTCCAGCGGCATCTGCACCTCGATAAGCTGGTTATCCGCCACGCCCACCAGTGAGGCAGCTACCCGCGTCGTCTGGTCGGCGTCCTTGCTGCTGAGCGGGATGGAGCGCACGATGCAGCCGAACGCCGTCTCTGGCCGGTTCATCACCTGGCACGCGCCGGTCATGCCCGTGCTCAGCCGGTTGGCGTCGGAGATAGCCAGGCTGGCGATGACTTCTTTGGGTTCGGGCAAGGCGATCACAATCACAGTAGCGTAGGCTTGCGCGTTGTCCCCCGGCGCGATGTAGACATCCAGAATCACCCCGTCAATGGGCGCGTACAGCGAGGAGTCCACGATCTTCTTCTTGATCTGGTCAATTTCAAGCTGCGCCGAGCGCACGTTTT
>JAXGOK010000131.1:0-1036 GCA_040767545.1 Aggregatilineaceae bacterium
GTTTCCTAAAGTGCATCAAACCCGCCTCTACAGACAACTGATCACCGACAACTGACCACTGACCACCAAGAACCAACAACCAACCACCAACAACCTTCACTCCACCACCGGCACGGCGTCGCACTCCCCGACCGCGCGCGCCGTCGTGATCTCCGCAGACACCCAGGCCGGCACCCCGTCCGCGCTGACCTGCCACCACGTCCCGTCGGCGGTGCGCCCGGTCACGGGGAAGAAATCGTTGGGCGTAGCCACGTCAACGGGCGAGTAGTCGAGGCCCGGCCCCTCGCGCACGTTGACCTGCGCGCTGAAGCGCAGCCAGCAATCCGCCGCGTCGCGCACGTCCGGCGGAATCCCGGCCAGGCCCGCGTCAACCGTCGGCAGCGAGTCTTCAGCGTTGCCATAGACGCATGCATAATAGTCGGTGCCGATCTCCACGCGGAAATCCACCGTCCGGTTGGGGTCTGGCTGGCGAATGACCTGGGCAGGCCCCACGCGCAGCAGGCGCTGCAGGTCGGCCAGCGGACTGCCCTTGCTCAGCCCGGTGTAGTCGAAGAGGACGGTCAGCTCGCGCTGCACGGGAGCCACGCCGTCCAGCGCCCGCGCCGCGTACCCTTCCCAGGCCAGGCGATTGGCCGCCACGTCCGTCCAGCCCTCCGCGTACCAGGAGGCATCGGCGATCTCCACGCTGAAACGGGCGCGGCTCAGGCGGTTTTCCGTCGGCGGGGTGAGGAAGTCCTCCAGCATGGGCAGCAGGTTATCGCGCACGGGCACGAACACCTCGCGCCCATCGTCCGGCGTGTAAACGCGCTCGTAGTGCACGCCCGCGCTCCCGCTGTAGCGCGCAATGTCCGCCGGATCGAGCGTCGTCGCCAGCGGAACCAGGGCCAGCACGTCGGTCAGGCTGAGGTCGGTATCCACCCAGCCGGTGACCAGCGGCCACAACTGCTCGATCTGCGCCAGCAAGCCCATGCTCCGCATCTGCTGCCACATGGCGCGCAGCACGTCCATCTGGCGGCGGCCCCGGTCAATCTCGGTC
>JAXGOK010000132.1:0-1019 GCA_040767545.1 Aggregatilineaceae bacterium
ATCGTACCTAAGGAACTGCTATGACCCAAGACTTCGACGACACGCTCGCCCAGGTTCCCACGCCCGAAGAACTGCCGGAGGATCACAGGAGCGGCTTCGTCGCCGTGATCGGACGGCCCAACGTGGGCAAGTCCACGCTGATGAACGCCATCCTGGGCGAGAAGATTGCCATCGTCAGCCCCAAGCCGCAGACTACTCGCCTGCGCCAGTTGGGCATTCTCACCGAGCCGGACAAGCAGATCGTCTTCGTGGACACGCCGGGCATTCACGATCCGCGCACGCCGCTGGGCACGTTCATGGTCGAGGTGGCCGTTGACGCGCTGCGCGACGCGGACGTGATCCTGTTCGTCGTGGATGTCAGCGTCCCGCCCACTGCCGAAGATCGGCGCATCGCCGAGCTGATCGAGCAGGCCGGGGCGGGCGCGGCGACGCTGCTTGTGCTCAACAAGGCCGATCTCGCTGCCGGGCCGGACGCACTGAAGGCGCGCGTAGACGAGCACAGCGCGCTGGTTCCCCTCGCCGACTGGGTGACGACCATCGCCACAAGCAGCGCGGGGCTGCCCGACCTGATGGCACGGCTCGTCAAGAAGCTGCCGCGTGGCCCGCGCTATTACCCGCAGGATCAGCTTTCGGATGTGGCCATGCGCGACATCGTCGCCGAGATCATCCGCGAGAAGGCGCTGCTCAACCTGGACGAGGAAGTGCCGCATGGCGTTGCCACGCAGGTCGAGGAATTCAAGCAGCGCAGCGACGACCTCACCTACATTCACGCCGTGATCTACGTCGAGCGCGAGTCGCACAAGGGCATTCTGATTGGCAAGGGCGGGCGGATGCTCAAGACGATCAGCCAGCAGGCGCGCGAGGAAATCGAGGGCTTGCTCGGCACGCGCGTCTATCTGGAGCTGTGGGTCAAGGTGATGAAGAATTGGCGGCGCGACGAGAACGCGCTGCGCCGCCTGGGGTACCGGATGCCTAAGCCGAAGTAGGGCGTGGTTCCTGGTTGTTGGTGGTCAGTGATC
>JAXGOK010000133.1:0-1002 GCA_040767545.1 Aggregatilineaceae bacterium
ATTTAGGGGTGAGGTAACCCCGCACATCAGGACTTCTCAAATGGCCTCCTGGGTCTGGAACCCAGAACGACCCTTCTGACTCACGCCTCCTGACTCAAGACCCAGGCAGTGCGGGCTGAAGTTGGCTTCATCCTCTAGAGCTGGCGTGGTACACCTCCGGGCAGGCGAGTCAGTCGGCGCTGGCGATCAGCGCGTCCGCTTCGATGGTGACCAACAGGCCCGGCATAGCAAGAGACTGTACGACGGCCAGCGTAGTGACGGGCCGGATACCGGCGAAGAACTCGGCGTGCGCGCGCCTAACGTCTGGCAGCGAGGCAGTGGCAGTCACGAAGACGCGCGCGCGCACGATGTCTTCGGGCGCAGCGCCTACCTGGTGCAGCGCGCGCTCGATCCGCTGCAGGATGAAGACGGTCTGCGCGTAAGCGTCGCCCAGGCCGACCACCTGCCCGTGATCGTCGGTGGCGCTTATCCCGGCGACCATCACCGTGCGCCCGACGCGCACCGCCTGCGCGCAGCAGGCGCCATCCTCCCAGGGCATGGCGGCGATCAGCGTATGGCGACCGCGTGCCTGCGCCGTCGCCCAGGCGTCGTCAAATGCCTGGCGCGTGATGGCGCTGGCCTCGGTGAGCGCCAGTGTGCTCAGCGGCACATCAGCGATCAGCGGATTGCGCAGATCGGGCGATTGCCAGGCGAAGCGCCAGCGTCCCTGGCTGACCTCAATCTGGCGCGTGCATAATTCGCCCCTGAATTCTTGATAGCGGGTCACCTTGTGGTCGCCAGCGTCGTGCTCAGTTCTAAAGTACCGTTTGCGTGACATGCGCAGCCACACTCCCTAAAACCATCCATCGTGTTTCTGCTCCCTGCGGCCAGCCTTCCGGCGACCCATACATCACATCCCCGCACCGTGAGTATAGCAGGGCTTGGGTGTGCCGCCAGCGCGCGAGGCGGGGGTGCATCTCACGATGGGGCGAAATGCTTGAACTGCAGAGGCACAGAGAGCGC
>JAXGOK010000134.1:0-1001 GCA_040767545.1 Aggregatilineaceae bacterium
TGCCCCAGGGCCTTCAGCGCTGCGCCGCCCCCTCACCTGCGCCCTTGCCCGCGCGGAAGACGTAGGTGATCGCCTGCTGCGGGCAGCCATCGACACAGGCGCCGCAGAGGATGCACTCGGCGTCCTCCATCGCGGCGCGCTTGACCATCGCGTGGACGTCGAGGCTCATCGGGCACTCGCGCGTGCACGTCAAGCAATCGGTGCAGCGGTCGGGCGCCGCCGCAAGCCGCAGCGCGGGCCAGCCGGCCCGGTTGCGCAGCCAGCGCCCCAGGATCATGAACGGCGCCATCCAGCAGACCGTGCGGCAGCCCGCCCGGCGCCCGAAGGCCACCGCCAGTCCGGCGAAGAGCAGGAGGATGATGAAGTAAATCATCCACCAGGCCGGCCCGTCGCCGGCAGGGATCGCCAGCGTCAGCCCACCCTCGATCTGGTAGAAAGGATCGACCGACCGGTAGCCCCCCGCCCCGATCGCCAACACCGCGATCAGGGCGATCCAGGGAATCCAGATCGCCCACTTGATCCAGTCGACCTTGCCGCGCGGCAGCCGCCGGGCGTTGACCGGCATCGCGAGCTCCTGCAGCGCCCCCGCCGGACAGACCCAGCCGCACCACGCGCGCCCCAGGAAGAGCGACGCCACGAACATCGCCGTGAACACCAGGAACGAGCCATTGATCACGCCTTCGGACGCCCCCTGCAGGATCAGGGCGGGCGAGAAGTAGTAGAGCGTGACCGGAAAGAGCAGGAACGACAGGAGCAGCAGCCCCTTGCGGACCCGCTGCCGACCCGGCAGTTGCTTGATCTTCATGGCGGATCTCCCCACAGAACGCAGACGCCCCTGCCACACCACAGGAGACTTTCGGCTCACTTCCCCATGACGCCACCCCCCGGAGACCAGCTCAACGCTTCTGAGCGCGAGAGCCAGTCTACATCCCACCACGTCGGGCAAACGCCGCACCGGGTACAGGCTGTGCAGTTCACTGGCGGCGGCCGTCGGTACGCCT
>JAXGOK010000135.1:0-1840 GCA_040767545.1 Aggregatilineaceae bacterium
GCTGTCGCTGACCATGCCGACGGAGGCGGGCCAGGCCGAAGCCCGTGAGATGTTTCAAAGCGCAGTGGCGCGAGGGACCGGGGGCGTGGCTGGACCTGGAGCGGTGGCTGAGCCGGCAGGCAGCGCGGCAGCGGAAGCGGGCGAAGGGTAAGGCGCTGCAGTACACCATCACGTCGCTGCTGGAGTGGCGGCTGGCGGCAGTGTGGGCCGGCTATGCGTGGGATGACTTCCTGGCGCTGCCGGGCAACTTCCGCTGGTCGGACCCGACGGCGGCGGCGGACTGCAAGGCGTGGGTGTTGGAGAGCTACCGCATCGCGCAGGCACTGGACGCGATGCAGCGAGACGGATCATGGCCTTAAGGAAAACCGGCCTGGAATTCCAGGCGAAGGGCACCCAGCAGTTCATCCGCAGCACGGAGGCGGTGAACAAAGCCACCGAGCGCGTGGAGGCGACGTTCGCGCGCATGTCGAAGCTGCGCGTGCGCGTCGGCGACACGCTGGCCGAGCTGCGCGGCAAGACCGTCAAAGACCTGGTGCCCAAGGATGTCAACGAGCGCCTGAGCACGTTCACGAAGGGCATCGGTGAGCTAACCGGTCGCCTGGGCTTCCTGCCGCCGCAACTGCAGGCCTCGGTGGCCGGCCTCAGCCAGTTCGCCGGATCCATTGGCGGGGCTGTGGGCGGATTGTCGCTGGCCACCGCCGGCGTCGTGGCGTTTGGCGCGGCGCTGCTGGGGCTGGGGCTGCGCGGGGCGGCCATGCCGGGCGTGATCCAGGCCTTCGACGTGGCGACCCAGCGGGCCGGCATCTACAGCCAGACGCTGCTGGGCGACCTGCGCGAAGCGTCGCGCGGGACCATCGCCGACCTGCAGCTGATGCGCACGGCCAACCTGGCGCTGGCCGGGGCGAGCGAGGGGCTGGCGCAAGCGCTCGGCCCGGGCAAGGGGCTGGCCGGCCTGATGGACATCGCCCGCGCGCAGGCGCGCGCCACCGGGCAGGACGTGAACTACCTGTTCGACTCGCTCGTGATGGGCGTCAAGCGCGGGACGCCGCTCCTGATTGACAACACCGGGCTGGTGCTGAAGGTCAGCGACGCCAACGAGCGGTTCGCTCAGAGCCTGGGCAAGGCGGTCGGGGCGCTGACGGCCGAAGAGAAGCAAATCGCCCTGCTCAACGCCACGCTGGACGCCGGGCGGGTCGCGGTCGAGACGTATGGCCGCGGCGCGCTGCAAGCCAGCGAGCGCATCGCCATCATCCGGACGACCATCACCAACACGCTGGACAAGCTGGCCGTCTCGGTGCAGCCCATCTTCAACTACATTCTGGCCATCGGCCAGACGTTCGTGAGCGCCGTCGCCTGGCCGCTGCAGAACCTGGTCATCCCGGTGATCTACGAGCTGGCCAACGCGCTGTTCGGCCCGCTGACGGCGGCCTGGGAGCGCACGACCGGCATCATCAGCGGAGTCTTCCAGCCCGCCGCGCAGCTCATTCACCGCTGGCTGGTAGTGCTGGTGGGCGCCATCCGGCTGTTCGGGCGGGCCTGGAACTGGGTCCTGGAGACGGTCTCGAAGATCCTGGGGCCGATTGCCGGCCTGCTCAAGAAGTACCTGGTCGAGCCGGTGAGCAAGGCGCTCGACCCGGCGGAGTTCGCCAAACGGGCCGGCTATGCCTTCGGGGCGCTGGCGCAGGGCATCCTGTGGGCGGCCAACACCTATATCTTCCCCGCCGTCATCCTCATCGCCGAGTTCATCGCCGACTTCCTGATGGGCTTCTCGCCGCCCAAGCGCGGCCCACTGTCCAAGATTGACGAAGGCGGTGCGAACGTCATGCGGGCCTGGCTGCAA
>JAXGOK010000136.1:0-3945 GCA_040767545.1 Aggregatilineaceae bacterium
AAGGCAAAAATTACCGCTAGCGAAAAAAGCTTGAACATTGTTTGTTTCATCAGGATCTCCTTTTGGATTTTACTTGCCTGTTATGAACCATAAACCTGTTCAATTGCGAACATAAAGTCCACATCAGATTTAATTTTAGGTGTGGTCGGTAAATTCCGCAATTTAAACTGACTGCCAATCTCTACAGTGCATTCCATCCGCAGCGGGGCGGCAGGCGCGGGTATAATTGCCCGCATGACACACTCACTCCCTTTCAAAGCGGTCCTGTGGGACATGGACGGCGTGCTCGTCGATTCCTTTGATGCGCATTTCCACGCCTGGTCGCGCATCTTCGCGGAACTGGCGCATCCCTTCACGCTGGCTGATTTCCGCCGCACCTTCGGCATGAACAACCGTTCCATCCTGCAGACGCTGCTGGGGGTTGACCTGCCGGAAGAGGAGTTCCGTACGGTCTCGGACCGCAAGGAAGTCTACTTCAGGGAAAGCGTGCGGGGTAACTCGCGCCTGCTGCCCGGAGCCGCTGATTGGCTGGAGCGCTTCAGTGCGCTGGGTCTTCCGCAGGCGGTGGCTTCCTCAGCGCCGCGGGAGAACATTGATGTGCATCTGGACGAGCTGAGTATCCGGCGTTTCTTTGCCGCGGTGGCCTCGGGGGCAGACCTGCCCGGCAAGCCCGACCCGGCGGTGTTCCTGCTGGCGGCGCGCCAGTTGGGCGTTGAGCCGGCTGACTGCCTGGTGATCGAGGACGCCGTGCCCGGCGTGGCAGCGGCTAAAAGCGGTGGTATGCGCTGTGTTGCCGTGCTCACCACCAACCCGCCTGAAGCGCTGCGACTGGCCGATCTCATCGTGCCGGACCTGACCCACCTTACCCTTGAACAGCTCGCTAAACTATAAAAATGGTCATCCTTTACTGATGACCATTGACCACTCTCTATTCTCTACTCACTACTCACTGATCTCCCCAACCCGCTTTCCCTGATCAGCCGCGGCACGATGGACTCCCAGGTGACCGACATGAAGTGCATACCGCGCACACCGGGCAGGCGCTTGATCTTGTCGATCAGCTCCAGCGTCATCTGCACCGATTCCTCTTTCGGGTCGGCCGAGTCCTCCATGCGTTTGATGTAGGCTTCGGGCACGCGCACGCCGGGGATATTGTTCATGAAGCGCGCGGCTTTCACGCTGCGGATCGGAGAAATCCCCGCCAGCAGCGGTGCGCGGGTGGTGACTTCGCGGCGTTCCAGGGCTTCCAGGTAATCGACAAAATGCTCGTAGTCGAAGATCAGGTTGGTCTGCAGGAACTGCGCGCCGGCGTTGACCTTCTTCTCCTCGCGGATCGCCTGGATGAGCGGGGTGGATGAATTGGGTGAGCCGGCCGCGCCGAGGTGGACCTGCGGTACGCACTTGATCTCGCGGCAGTCGAGGAAACGCCCCTCGTCGCGCATCTGGCGCATGATCCACAGCATTTGGATCGCGTCCAGGTCCCAGATGTCCATGCGGCCGTTAGGCGGCGGCCCCGTGCGCGGATGATCGCCGGTGAGGCACAGGATGTTGCGGATGCCCAGCGCGGCGGCGCCCAGCACCTCTCCCTGCAGCCCCATGCGCGTACGGTCTCGGGCCGCCACCTGCAGCACCGGCTCCACGCCGTTCTGCAGCGCGATCAGCGCGCACGCCAGCGAGGACATGCGCGGGGTGGCGGAGGGGCTGTCGGTGAAGTTTACCGCGTCCACGTACTCCTTCAGCATGAGGATCTTCTTCACCGCTTCGACCGGATCAGCGGTGACCGGCGGCGAGATCTCGGCGGTGATGGCGAAACCGCCCTGGCTGAGCACGCGCTCCAGGCGGGAAACGGGTTCGTGCGGCGGAGCGGGGTGCGGCAGCGCGTCGCCCTGCCACCAGTCGGGCTGGCGCACCTCGTAGAAGAAGCGCTCCCATTTGCGCTGGCGTTCCTCGGGTCGGGCGGTGATCAGGCGCCACACGGCGGGCAGACCGCCGTGCGCTTTCAGGTTATGGCGCAGGTCGGCGAAGGCTGAGGTGCCGGTCTTGTCCCAATCCAGCGGGGGCAGCACCTCCATCAACCGGTCGAGGCGTCCCATCTTCTCGGCGCGCTCATAGATCTTGAACCAGATGCATGGGCGGGTGGCATCCACGTAGCAGTGTTCGGGGGTGGAGCCGCCGCAGGGGCCGTTGCGCAGCCCCTTGGGGCATTCCATCGGGCAGATGAAGGCGGTCTCCTGCAGCAGGCAGTTGCCGCACATGCGGCAGCCCCAGATGGCGCCTTTGAGCGCGCGCTCGATGCCTGCCTCGAGCTTTTCGGCGGGGGAGGTGTTCTTGAAGGGTCGGTAAGCGGCCTGCCAGCGGCGGCCGGGGGTCAATCCGGGCATACTTTTGCCTTTCGGGGTTTGGATTGGCTTATTATACCCGTGACGGGCGGTACTCTCACAGCACCTTGAAGGTCCATTTGGCGGAGGCGCCCTGTTTGACACCCTCGCGTTTGACGAGCTCCACCCGGGCGAAATCGGCGAACTTTTTGGCGTCGATGGCGTTGCAAATGAGCGGGTAAGCGGTAGGCGGGTTCAATCCGCGATGAATGTCCATGGCGCTGAAGGTGACGCGTTTCTCGTTGCGCTGGCGCGCCGGGGTGATGAAGGTGACCTTGGCGTATTTGCGGATGTTGTCAGCCGAGGCGCCTCTCTCCTCAGCGGTCTTCGCTTCCGACGGGCGTTTGAACAGGTTGAGCAGGCTTTTGAACATACGGGTGCTCCATGTGTGAATTGTGATGTGTTAATGATACACAAAAACCGGAAGAGCGTTTGCATGCTTTTATGCAATAATGGATATGCCCATTCTGATGGAGGTGCACATGTCTGACGATGTTAACGTGCTGAACTGGCTGCTTGACCCGGCTGACGCGGGGGTGCGCTACCTGGCGCTGCGCGACCTGCTGAAATTGCCCGCGGATGACCCGGAGCTGCCCGCCGCCCGCGCTGAGGCGCACACCCGCGGACCGATCGCGCATATTCTCGATCACATGCACCCGGAGGGCTGGTGGTCGAAACCGGGCCCCGGTTACAGCCCCAAGTACCGTTCCACGGTGTGGGCGCTGATCCTGCTGGGGCAGCTGGGAGCGTCTGTCGCGGCCGATGAACGCGTGGCGAAAGGCTGCCGTTACCTGCTGGATGCCTCTTTCAACCCCGGCGGGCAATTCTCTTCGACCTCCACGGCAGCGCCAGGCTCGGCCATTGACTGCCTGCAGGGCAACCTGCTGCGCGCGCTGCTGGACATGGGTTATGATGACCCGCGCATTGGCACCGCCTTTGAGTGGATGGCGCGCAGCGTGACCGGCGAGGGGATGGCGCCCAAAGAGCAGAAGGACGCGCCGCTGCGCTACTACGCCTTCAAGTGCGGGCCGGACTTCGCGTGCGGGGCGAACTACGGCTACCCCTGCGCCTGGGGCGGCACCAAGGTGATGCTGGCCTTCGCGGCGCTGCCCGCCCACCGCCGCACCCCGCTCATCCAGCGGGCGATCGAGCGCGGGCTGGACTTCTTCTTCAGCGTGGAGCTCACCACGGCGGCCTGGCCCGGTCACCGTTACATCAACCCTGAGAAGACGCCGCTGAAGACTTACGGCAACCTGGTGCCCGGCGACCCCGCTTACAAACCCAGCGGCAACTGGTGGAAGTTCGGCTTCCCTGTGTTCTACAACACTGACCTGCTGCAGGTGGCGGAGGCGCTGACGGGGCTGGGCTGCGCGGATGACCCGCGCGTGCAGCCGCTGCTGGCGTACATCGCGTCGAAGCGGGACGGGGAGGGGCGCTGGGCGCTGGAGTATAACTACGCCGATAAGACCTGGGGGCGCTACGGGGAGAAGCGCCAGCCCAACAAGTGGGTGACCTTGCGGGCGTTGCGGGTGCTAATGGCTTAACACGAAATACACGAATTGAATTA